>JAFUIP010000014.1 GCA_017468435.1 Bacteroidales bacterium | reverse complement strand
TCGGCTCTCTCGGTTGCCTCTCCAGACCTCCGCCCTTTGCGTTTTTGACCGAAAGGGCTGCAAAAATACTGCCTTTCTCCCTCTCCCTCCAAATTTTTTGACACCTTTTTTCATTATTTTTTATCAAAATTTTTAAATCGCCTATAAATCAATCGTTTACAAAACTACCGAAAACCCTCCCACTTGGGCTTCTCCTCGGCTTTTGCTCCCCTTTCGCTCTCAAATCTGCGGCTTTGAATACCGCTTTCATGATGTCGAGAAGGCGAAATTCTCCTCAAAAATGGCTTAGATCGAAAAAAATTGACGCAAAACTTCGAAAACTGCGGGCAAAGAACATAGAATTATGGACGCATTTTCTCGAAAATCGCAACAGAAAGATTAATCATAATGACGCAAATCTTCTAAAACAAGAATGAAAAACTAAGGGGAATCAGCATAACACTTCGAAAACATCAATGAAAAACCTAGAAAAATTGTCGCCGCACTCAGAAAACAAAGATGAAAAAAATCCGAAAAAGTGTCGCGGCATATAGAAAAGGAAGATGATGCGCTTTGGGAAGATTGTTTAAAATGGCGAGAAAAATCACTTGACAAAGAAGAGTCAACATGAGAGGAAGCTGCGTAGCGAAAAAAATAATTTATTGCGCAAGCAAGGGTTTTACATTAATCATTAACTTTGCGTTTTATTTGCATCGCGAGATCCATGCCTAAGCACGGAAGCGAACGGAATTAATATAATTTTTATACCTTATTATATATAAGCATTATGAAACCATTTATCAAAACAACTCTTGCCGCCACTTTGGGCGTCATTTTAGCCAGCATCATTGGCGGTATTTTAGGTATTATTTTATTGGTAGGCATTGCCTCATCTACCGAAAAAACACCCAGTATCGAAGAAAACAGCATTCTGACATTGAACCTGAACGGTTCATTGATGGAGCACGGCAGCGAAGATCCATTCGCCAGTTTCGGGGCCATTTTTAACGGAGGAGACGACAATAGTTCTCTCGGACTCGATGAGATACTGAAAGCCATCAAACACGCAAAGAGCAACGACAACATTAAAGGTATTTACCTGAAGACAGGATTATTGCAAGCCGGCGTGGCCAGTTTCGAAGAAATTCGTTTGGCCTTGGAAGACTTCAAAGAAAGTGGAAAATTCGTGTATGCCTATATTGAACAAACTTGCGAACAAGGCGCCTACTACATCAGTTCGGTGGCCGACTCCATTTTCATGAATCCTTCAGGATCTTTGGGCCTTTATGGTATGTCGGCAACGCCCGTGTTCTATACCGATGTGCTGAAAAAAATCGGCGTTGAACCTCAGATTTTCAAAGTGGGCACGTACAAATCGGCCGTGGAACCTTATATCAACACGAAGATGAGTGAAGCCAGCAAGGAACAGACCGTTTCTTACATGAATTGCATTTGGAGCAACTTGCTCGACGATATGTCGGCTTCGCGCGGCATGAGCAAGAAAGACTTGAACAAAGCCATCGACGAGTTTCCTATGATGCAGACGGCCGAACGCGTCATTGAAATGGGCTTGATCGATTCGCTTTGCTACATTCCCGACATGAAAGAAGTTTTGGCCAAAAGAAGCGGCGTAGAAAGCAAGGACATGCATTACGTGAGCGTACGCGAATTGAATAAGATTCCTGTGGAAGGCGAAAAATATCAGGCCAACAAGATTGCGGTGTTGTATACAGCCGGACAAATCTACGACAAGAGCAACGGCATGGGCAGCGGCGAAGAAATCGTTTACACACCTGTAGTAAAAGAACTTGAAAAATTGCGCAAAGACGAACATGTGAAGGCAGTTGTGCTGCGTGTGAATTCTCCCGGCGGTAGCGCTTATGCTTCAGAACAGATTTGCCAGGCCATCAAGGAGCTGAAAAAGGTAAAACCTGTCATTGCTTCTATGGGTGATTATGCCGCATCAGGTGGTTATTATATCTCGAGCAACGCCGACAGCATCATCGCTTCGCCCACCACCATCACGGGTTCTATCGGTATTTTCGGAATGTTCTTCAACGCAGAAAAATTGGCTCAGAAAGTGGGTCTCCATTACGATATGGTCAAAACTAACCGCTTCAGCGACTTCGGCAACATGATGCGCTCTATGACGCCGGGCGAAAAAGCCTTGATGCAAGCCAATATCGAAAGAGGATACGAACTGTTTGTAAGCCGTTGCGCCGTGGGTCGTGGCATGACACCCGAAGCCATCAAGAAAGTGGCAGAAGGTCGCGTTTGGACAGGCGAACAAGCTTTGGGCTTGGGCCTGGTTGATAAATTGGGTTACATCGACGACGCCATAGAAGTGGCAGCCAACATGGCCGGCATCAGCGAATACAGCGTGGTATCGTATCCCGAAAAGAAAGATCCTTTCACCTCATTGATGGAAGAATTGAGCGGCGGCGCACAAAGCATGATGCAAAATCGCAGCATGGAAGCTCGTTTCGAAAATATGCTCCAAGACTTGCAAAGAAGTTGCGGTGCTCAAGCCTTGATGCCTTATATGCTTGACATTCACTAATGACAATCAGCCTATTGGTGATATTATCTTTTCTGTACGGATGGATTATCAAGCTTCGTAACAGACGTTTCGACAAAGGGCTTCGCTCTTCGGCGCTCTTCGATGTGCCCGTCATCTGCATAGGGAACCTCACGGTGGGAGGCACGGGGAAAACGCCACATACGGAATATCTGATAAGACTTTTGAAAGACAAGTTCCGCATAGCCATTCTGAGCCGCGGATACAAACGCAAAACCAAAGGATTCGTCTTGGCCGATGAACACAGCACTGTGGAAAGCATCGGCGACGAACCTTTGCAGATGCATCGAAAGTTTCCGGACGTAACGGTGGCCGTGCAAGAAAAACGCAAACGCGGCATCAGCCGACTGCTGGACATGTTTCCCGACACGCAACTGGTCTTGCTCGACGACGCTTTTCAACACCGACAAGTGAAGCCGAGCCTGGCCATCTTGATGATGGATTACAACCGTCCCATTTACAAAGACAGAATGTTGCCGCTGGGCAATTTGCGCGAGCACGCCGACGGAATGAAACGCGCCGATATCATCATCGTCTCGAAGTGCCCGGCCAACTTGAGTCGCGAGCAGCAAGCCGACATCTTGCAGAAGTTGAAGCCGGAAGCGCATCAGCGTGTATATTTCACCAAGCTTTCTTACAGCGAGCTCTACGCCTGCCAAGCCTCCTCGGAGAGCAAAAACGCAGAGAATCGTCCTCTGATGGGATTTTGTGGCATTGGTTCACCTAAGCCCTTCGAACAATGGCTGAAAAGCATGAATCCTTCGGCCAAATTGTTGAAGTTTTCCGATCATCATCAGTATAGCAAAAGCGATGTGGCTCGCATACGTCAGGAATTTTTGCGCATCAAAGACAAGAAAGGCATCATCATCACCACGGAAAAAGATTATTATCATCTGATAAATAATCCGTATTTCGAAGATTTGATACCATATATATATTATGTCAAACTTAAAATCGAATTTCTCAACCAAGAGGAAGAAGATTTCAATGAACAAATCATAGAGCATGTACGAACGTATTCAACAGAGCAGCAAGTTTCTAAAAGATTTTTGCAGCGTTTCACCCGAGGTAGGCATTATACTCGGATCAGGCTTGGGCGATTTGGCCAATCACATTGAAGAGGCGAAGGCCATTCCTTATAGCGATATTCCGAATTTTCCGGTTTCTACCGTGGCAGGACACAAAGGCAATTTGGTATTCGGCAAGCTGGGCGGCAAACAAGTGGTGGTAATGCAAGGACGTTTCCACTTTTACGAAGGTTACGGCATGAAGGAAGTGACCTTCCCTGTACGCGTGATGAAGGCTTTGGGCGTGAAGACGCTGATACTTTCGAATGCAGCCGGCGGCGTGAATCCTGAATTTTCAGTGGGCGACATCATGCTCATTGAAGACCATGTGAACCTGTTTCCGGAGAATCCGCTGCGCGGACCCAACGACGAACGCTTGGGCACTCGATTTCCCGACATGAGCGAAGCATACTCGAAACGTCTCCGAAACTTAGCCAAAGACATTGCCCGACGCGATGGTATTATGTTGCGCGAAGGCGCTTACTTAGGCTGGCAAGGCCCCACGTTTGAAACGCCCAAAGAATATCAGTTGGTACGATTATTGGGTTGCAGTGCTTGCGGTATGTCCACCGTGCCCGAAGTGATTGTGGCTCGCCACGCCCAGATGGAAGTGTTCGCGCTCTCCGTGATTACCAACTGCGCCATTGGCAAGGAAATAGCCGAGGTATCGCACGAAGAAGTGCAGACCGCAGCCAAATTGGCCCAACAAAATATGACACATCTTGTGACCGAATTGATAAAAGAACTCTAAGACAATGACAGAAAATTTGAACCCCCAACGCACCGAGATAAGCCAATATGGCGAATTCGGACTCATCGATATCCTTACAGAACAAGTAAAATTGCAAAATGCTTCGTCGAAATACGGCGTGGGCGACGATGCCGCCATCATGAACTTCGGCGACAAAGACGTCTTGGCCAGCACCGATCTCTTGCTCGAAGGCATACATTTCGATTTGAGTTATTGCCCGCTGAAACACTTGGGCTACAAGGCCGCCGTGGTAAACTTCTCCGATATTTACGCCATGAACGGACGGCCCACGCAGTTGCTCGTTTCCATCGGTATCAGCAAAAGATTTTCGGTAGAAGATGTGGAAGAAATTTACCAAGGCATCTACATGGCCTGCCAAGCTTACGGCGTCGATTTGGTGGGAGGCGATACCTCGTCTTCGCTCACGGGACTGACCTTGAGCCTCACTATTTTGGGTGAAGTAGAAAAAGACAAGGCTGTGAAACGTAGCGGAGCGCAGATGCACGACCTTATTTGCGTATCGGGCAACTTGGGCGCAGCCTTCATGGGCTTGCAATTGTTGGAACGCGAAAAAGCCATTTACAAAGGCGAGGCCGATTTCACCCCCGATTTCGAAGGCAAAGAATATCTCCTGGAGCGCCAACTGAAACCCGAAGCTCGCAAAGATATCGTGGAAGCCTTGGCCAAGAAAGGCATTGTGCCCACCGCCATGATGGACGTTTCCGACGGACTTTCTTCGGAAATCCTGCACATTTGCAAACAATCGAAATGCGGTTGTCGCGTATATGAAGAAAAAATCCCCATCGATTACCAAACGGCCGTGCTTTGCGAAGAAATGAACATGAACCTGAGCACCGCTGCCCTGAACGGTGGCGAAGATTACGAATTGCTCTTTACCGTACCGCTGGCCATGCACAAACTTATCGAAGACTGGAGCGACGTGAAAATCATCGGCCACATCTGCCCCGCCGACGAAGGCTGCCGCTTGGTTTCGCGCGACGGCAACGAATTCGACATCATCGCCCAAGGCTGGAAACACCTTTCGGGAGAATAAGTATGTGCAAAAAAATACAAGAGCATCCCGGTTTCACAACCATGATGCTCTTTTTCGCGCGAAACTCTTTAAACTATTTAATTATCAATTTACTAACAAGTATCATTTAGATAATTTGAAAACAATGGGAATGGTATAACGAACATTCACCGCTTTGCCTTTTTGCTTGCCGGGAATCCAGTCGGGCATGTCTTGAATGACGCGAACAGCTTCGGCATCGAGCTCGGGCGAAACAGAGCGGATCAGTTTCACATCGCCCACCTTTCCCCGCTTATTGATAACAAAAGAAACAATGACACGGCCTTGCTCGCCTTTGATGGCCGTTTTCGGATACTTCAGATTTTCAGCGATGTATTTTTGCATGGCCTCATTGCCTCCGGGAAACTGCGGCATTTCTTCCACCACGACGAATTCTTCTTCGTGAGCGGCCGTTTCGCTTTCCCTCGCCTTTGTGGTGATGATAATGCTGTTCTTGTCTTTGTCAACCTTCACTTCGTCGATGGTTTCGGGATTCAGATTCTTCAGCGCGTTTTCGTCAGATACAACGCCATCTATCATGATGTTCGGCGACCTCAGCTCATTCACGGAGAGAGAAGTAATTTCCTTGTTTGTTTCGGCCTTGATAAGGTTGATTTTCAGAACATTATGTTCTCTCAACAATTCTTTGACCTTGGCCACATCTTCTTGTTTCACATTTTCGTCTATGACGATGTTTACAGCATCGGCTTTGTTCATTTTTAAACCGTCCAAGGTCAAAATGGTACCTTTGACTAGAAAGCTTCCATCCTCATTCATAAACAGTGTAAGACCCTCTTTTTCAGATTTTTCTTTACCATTTTCGTCGCTGCTGACAGCTTCGTTTACGCGGAGAACGGGGTTTACCTGAGCGGTGGCTGCCAGCGAAATGCCAACAACAAGTAGCAGCGACAATGCCTTGCATCGGCTCGCCACAGAAGATTTTTTCGATAACATCATACTGATTCGATTTTTAAGTTTACTATGATTCAAGCTGTTAGCTATGGAATAATATCGCTTGCCAACGGCCTTTTTAATAAGCAACAATTGATATTCCTTGGCGTTCACGCCAGAAGCCAGCACCGATTCGTCGGCCTCGAATTCGTGTATTTCTCGCAAATCGCGCATGAGCAACCACACGGCCGGATTGAACCATTGAAGCAGCAACACGGGCAACATGAGCAGATTATCGATGGAATGCCCCAGACGAATATGCGCTCTTTCGTGGGTAATGATGACGTTGCCGTTTTCTTCGAAGTCCTTGCGCGACAAGACGATATGGCCCATCCAACTGAAAGGCGTCAGCTCTTTGTCGAGAATATGAATCTTGGCCCGGCGACTGCCTGACATCGAGTTCGAACTGCGCAACAAACGAGCAATAGACAACATAGACCAAAGGTTCTTGAACAAAACGGCCAGCGCACCCAAGCCCCAAACGAGCATCAACCAAGGCCAGATGGTGGGTCCGTCCAGAAGAAGCTCTGGCGGCATTGCCTCGATGGAAATGCTTGTCAGCATCCGGCTTGCCTCGGCGGCAGAAACTTCGCGCGTATAAGTGATGACGCAAAATGGCAAAACAAAGGCCAAAAGCGAAGTGCTCAAGAGGATAACCCGATTCAGACGATGAAAGGTTTCTCGCGAAAGCAAAACCTTGAACAAGAGATAGAAAGCCACCAAAAGCAAGGCTACTTTCCCTTCGTAAATAAAAAATGCTTTCATGGCTTAGTGTTGATTTTCGATGCGAGCAATTAGTTCCTTTAAGTCGTCGAGCGAGATTTTTTCCTCCTCTACCAAAGCCGAAACCGCGGTCAGATACGAATTTTCGAAATAGCGACTCACGGCTCCTTTGATGGTGTTGCGACCATAATCTTCCTCAGACACAATAGGATAGTACTGATAGGTATTGCCAAAAGAATGATGCGCAAGATATCCCTTGGCCTCAAGCGAGCGCACCATGGTCGATACGGTGTTGAAATGCGGACGCGGCTCTGGATAGAAATTGAGCAATTCGCGCACGAACATGGGGCCTTTTTCCCAATACAAGCGCATGATTTCTTCTTCTTTGGCGGTAAGTTTTTTCAGATTCATTGTCGTTGATTTTGTTTTCATTATCATTGATTACTTTAATTCGCTGCATTTTGAATCGTCTGCATTAAGAATCGATTTCTTTCGAACTCGACTCTATTTCTTTCGAATTCGCTGCAAAGATAACGACAAAATTTAGTTCTGCAACTATTTTTCTTAGTTACAGAACTAAATATTTTAGTTAATCCCTTTGGGATTAAAATTTTTGAAAAATTTTTGTTTGAGCAACTCCGACCAAGGCGTGACCGAGCCGCGCCGCGCAGCGGGCGCCGCAGTTCGCCAGAAACTCAGCAGACCAACGGCTTTGTCAGAATGGATGAAATGCGGTGGCCGCGAGGCGAGGACGACGGGAGTTTGCTTTCGCAAATGACCAAGGACGCAGCCGAAGCCGGCGCCGCAGTTCGCCATTATCACAAAGCCGTCAGAATTGTTCGAGGCCCACGATACCATTGCGCGTCAGCGCCACACGATAACGCTTGTACCGCATTTGCGAGCCATAACGAATTTGCAACACCATGTTGATGTAGTAAGTTTTTAGAGAGGGCACCGGAATGATATTTCCCTCAGCGTCAATCATATCAATCATCTGACGCGGATTGTCCATTTTCTGGACGAAACGATTCATGTGAATGCGGAAAATATCGTTGATACCCGACACGGGATACGTGGTGATATGCTTGTTGAGTTTGTTGGCATCTATATCGACGTATTTGCGGTAAAGCAAAACTTTCTCGTCGTGAATGCGGTTTTCAGCTTGCAGCAAGGGCGAACGATTGCGCAGATCCATCACTTCGCGCGGCGTCTTTTTGTCGGTGATGAAATCGACACTCTCTTTCATCCAACCTATTTGGTTTCCTTTGAAGAGCACCTTAGCCTTGTTGTCGTAAAGCTTGCTTCCCAAACGGTGAGCGAAATAAAAACGCATAAGCTCTTTGATACGATCTTTTAGCATATAGCTGAGAATGAGCGCTACAAACAAAGGAATAGACAAAGCGCCGTAGATGCGTTGCACGCCGAAAGACACCACCGTGGCAAAAATCATGGCGATACCGGCCGCCAAAGCATACATGGTTTGCTCTACCGCGTAGCCGTCTTTCTTTTTATCTAGCTTTATAAAGAGGTCACTTTCAATATATTTTTTCAGAATGCTATGACGGAACACATAGAAACGATTCTTGTCGCGGTCGGTTTCTTCCACCACAGGAAAGCCCTTTTTCTGCTTATACGATTCGTTGTAATGCACCAAAGAAGCAATGCGCGATTTAAGCGCCTCGTGGCCGGGAACTTTCTGAATAATCTTGATAGTGCGGATAAGATTGGTCGAAGCTACGTTACCAAGAAATTCGTCGCCGAAATCGAAGTAAGTAGGCAGCTTTCCGTCTTGCAAATGAGGCTGTTCCAAGATAGGTCGCAAAGAGCGATAGTGCGAAATCATAGCCTTGATATGTTGCTTGAAGGAAGCGGCACGCGATAAGATTTCGTCCTGATTCTCTAACTTTTGCAAAGCTTTATATTCGTTGCGCAAGGCACTTTTGGCAATGGCGCAGAACATTTTCACCTGATATTCGTATTCGGAGCTATTGCTTTTCGAAACATTTTGCGCAAGCTCCTGCATAGATTTTTTCAGATACAAGAAGGGACGCGCGTGCGTGGAAGCCATTTCGCGCATGGAATACGAGGGCGTGATAAGGCGGACATTGTTTTTGACGTCGCGATAGAATTGTTTTTTTCCGTAGGTATCGGGGTTGATATCCAGACTATTGGGCAAAAAAATCCAAGTGTTCACCGAAAACTGATTATGCTTCAGCTCGGGGTTCACTACATAGCTCTCTTTCAACTCGATAGAGAATTTATCATGAATTTTTGCCGTAATATCTATCATCGCGCAAGTTTATTAAATGCAAATGTAGATTATTTTTCCAAATTGAGTAACTTTGGCGCGATTTAAAACACATACTATGATGAAAAAGATGACTTTAGCCTTGGTTGCCTTTTTGATGACAACCATCGCCATGGCGCAGATTAATCCTCAAGCGCCCATGATGAAAGATCCGGCCGTGCGTTATGGCAAGCTGGACAATGGATTGACTTACTACATCCGTCACAATGAGAAACCGGCCGACAGAGCCGAGTATTACCTGCTTACCAACGTAGGCGCCATTCAGGAAAGCCCTGCACAAGATGGTTTGGCTCACTTCTTGGAACACATGGCCTTGAACGGCACCAAGAATCTGCCCGGCAAAATGATGTTGGATTATTTCCAGAGCATAGGTGCCGAATTCGGACGCAACATCAATGCTTCTACCGGCGTAGAACAGACCATGTATATGCTCAACAACATTCCTACCATCCGCGAAGGCATCATCGATACTTCTTTGCTCATTCTGCACGATTACTCGGCTTTTGTTACCAACGATCCGGCCGAAATCGATAAGGAAAGAGGTGTTATCATCGAAGAATGGCGTACGCGTCGCGATGCTCGTTGGCGTATGATGGAACAGACTTGGGGTTATCTTTACAAGGGTTCGAAATATGCCACCACCAATATCATTGGTACGAAAGAAGGTTTGGAAACTTTCCCCGCAGAAGAATTGCAAGCTTTCTACAAAACTTGGTATCGTCCCGATTTGCAAGCTGTTATCATTGTGGGCGACATCGATGTGGATGTTATCGAAAGCAAACTGAAAACTTTGTTTGCCGACATTCCTGCCCGCCAGAATGCTCAACCCAAGGAAGTGCATAAGATTCCTGAAAACGCCGAACCTATCGTGGGTATCATCACCGATCCGGAAGCAGGTAGCACCGAACTGAGCATGTATATGAAGTCTGAACCGCTGCCCATGGAATATCGTTCTTACGGCTTGGGCTACATGGTAAACCTGATGCAAGACATTATCAACGCCATCCTTAGAGAACGTCTGGGCGACATTGCCCGCCAAGCCGATGCGCCTTTCTTGGGTGCCGAAATGGGCTTCTATTCTGTCAACTCTGTGATGGATGCTTTCATTATCAGTGCCACTACCAAAGACGGTGAATCGCTGAAGGGCTTCGATGCCGTGGTGAAAGAATTCGAAAAAGCTAAACGTTTTGGATTCACCAAAGCCGAACTCGAACGCGTAAAAGCCAACATGATTGCTCGCGCCGAACGTGCCACTGCCAATGCCGACAGCCGCAACAATGCCGATTTCATCAATGGTTTCTATGGCGATTTCTTCCAGGGCTGGCCCTATATGGATCCCGCTTACGAAGAATCTCAACTGAAAGGTTATCTGCAAATTTTGAATGTTGACCAAATCAACAGCGTCTTGGCTCAGATGAAATTGGATAAGAACTTGGTATTCCTCTATAATGCGCCCGAAAAAGAAGGTTTGACGCATCCTACCGAAGCTCAGATTCTGGATTGTTTCCAAAATGCGCTCAAGGCTGATATCCAAGCCAATGTAGAAGAAGCCGTGGCCAAGGAATTGGTGAACGCAAAAAAACTGAAAGGCTCGAAGGTAAAAACCACGCAAGAAGGTCCTTTCAACAGCACGGTTTGGACGCTGAAAAACGGTATCAAGATTTATGTTCGTCCTTCTGATGTCAACAAGGAAGAAGTATTGTTCAGCCTGAACGTGAAGGGCGGTAAGTCTTTGGCCACCGACGAAGAAATTGCTTCTACCGACGACAACTTCCTTTCGCTCTACAATAGTCTGAGCGGTGTTTCTCAGTTCTCACAGAGCAATTTGCAGAAGATGCTCAGCGGAAAAATCGTGGGCGTAGCTCCCAGCATCGGTAATATTTATCATGGTGTGAACGCTTCTTGCAACCCCAAGGAAATCGAAACCATGTTGCAGCTGGTTTACCTCAGCATCTGCGAACCTCGCTTCAACGAAGAAGAACTGGCTCCGGCTTTGGCTCAGCTGAATGCTTTGGTTCCCAATATTGAAACGCAACCCAACTACGCTTTGCAGAAGGCTTTCATCGATGTGGCTTACAATAATCCTCGCACCGAACTGATTAGCAGCGACAAGCTGACTCGTATGAGTTTCAAGCAATTGGAAAACTTCTACCGCAGAATCTACAGCAATATGGCTCAAGCCGAAGTGGTGATTACCGGTAATGTAGATTTGGCTACGCTTAAACCTCTGGTTGAAAAGTACATAGGTTCGCTTCCCGTGAGCAAGAAGCCTTTGGACTTCATCGACCACAACTTGGAAACCAAACCTGGCGAAATCAAGCATAGTTTCGAATTCCCCATGAGCACGGCTAAATGTTCTAACTTGCTTTGCTACAGCGGAAATCTGCCTTACACCCCCGAAAACGAAGTATTGGCCGAGGCTTTCAGCTATATCCTCAACCTTATTTATACGGAAACGGTTCGCGAAGATGCCGGCGGTACGTATGGCGTGGGTGCTTATGCTTCTACCAGTTCGCAGCCTCAGGAAAGAATCGACCTGCTCATTCAGTTTGACACGGATCCTGCCCGCAACGACGAAATGATGAAGTTGGTTTACGAAGGCATAGAATCTTTGGCCAAGAATGGTCCGACGGCCGAACAGCTCACCATGACCAAGGAAAACTTTGCCAAGAACATTCCTGAAAACCGTATTAGCAACAGATACTGGGCCACTTGCCTGCGCGAATATCATCGTTTGGGTATAGACCAAGACAGCCAGAAGGAAGCCATCGTCAACGCTCTCGATGCTGAAAAAATCAAAGCTTTCGGCCAAGCTCTGCTGAACCAAGGCAACCGTCTGAGCGTCACCATGAGCCCCGCGAAGTAAGAATAAATCTTTTTATCTACTAACTAATATTTTACATTTATGGAAAAGAATCAGATGTGGAAAGAGAGTGTCAACAAGGCTTTTTACGGCTTTTTGACTTACACGCTGCTTAGCGGTATCGTTGGCGGTATCGTATCTATTACTGCCGGTGCTGCCGGTGTGGCATCCATTTTGAATGGTGGCGGTGGCGGCGCATTGCTGGGTCCGGTTATTGTCGGAATCTTGGCGCTTGCCGGTTATGTTTACTATTTCCTCGGCATTAAAGGCATGAAGGAAAGTGCTGTAGGAACTTCTATGGAAGAAGGTACTGCCAAATTGTACACCGGTGCTTTGGTTTGCCTTATCGGCGCCATCGTAAGCATTATCCCCGGTATTAAATTTATCGGTGGCATCGTCGATATCGTTGGTTTTGTATTGATGATGATTGCTTTTAACAAACTGCGTCAGCTTTCACTGAGCCCTTTGGCTGCAAAGGGCGCCCAGCAACTTTGGCTGATGATGGTTCTCTCTTTGGTGAGCGCTGTTCTTGGTATCATTCCTGTTGTTGGCAACATCCTGAGCACCATTCTTTCTTTGGTTATCCTCGTATTGTCGTTCTTGGGATGGAAGAACTTCTCTAACTCAGAACTCGCATAAACACAGACACTTGTCTTCTCGACAAGACATCTACAAAAAAACCGTGTCAGATTTGATTCTGGCGCGGTTTTTTGTTTGGTGTCAAAATAAATCTAATCATTTCTGTCCGGAGGTCGGCTCTTCATCGTCCGTTTCGAAGAAGCGGCGGTCGGGCGGGCAGGCGTTCAGGGCGGCGGCTTGGTGATGCGGGCCGAAAGAAAGACGGAAGCCGTGACGCAGATATTGTTGCGCTTGTTGAGCGTTGCCGCGAAAACCGTGAATAATCCAGACAGGAATGTCCGAGGCAAAGCGTTTGTGCAGCGCCAAGACATCGTCCATGGCCTTTACCACGTGCAAGATGACAGGCTTTTTCAGCGCGGCGGCAAGCCTCAATTGTTGCTGAAAAAGAATTAGTTGCTGTTCGTATGGCGCATCGCAAAGTTTATCCAGACCGATTTCTCCCATCAGTACCACGCGCGGATGTTGCAAGAGCGAACGAAAAGCTTCGAGCGATGCTTGGGTAAAAGCGCCGGAATCGTCAAGTAGGCTCCGAGCTTCGACAGAAGCCGCTTTCCAAGGATGAATGCCCACAGAAAAATACACATTCGACGGAAAACCGGCGGCATAATTTTCAAAAGCTGAGCGCACAGCTGCAGGCCTAGCTTCGTCGACGCTCTTCAAAGATGACTCAGCACCAACTGAAACACCTGAACACGACAAAGCTAAAAAGTCCAAAGCCTCGAGCGAAAGTACTTGTATGGCATCGCTCTGTGCATCGTAATGATGCGTATGAATGTTCAACTGTTTCATGGCACCGGATCGTAACCATGGCCGCCCCAAGGATGACAACGCGATATGCGTTTCAGAGCCAACCAAAAACCCTTGAAAGGACCATGTTTTTTAATGGCTTGAATGGCGTACTGCGAGCAGGTGGGCGTAAAACGACAAGAAGCCGGCGTCAGCGGAGAAATGCAGGCTCGGTAGAAATACACAGGCAAGAGTAAGAGAAAACTCAGCGCCTTACACAAAGCTTTCCACAAATATTTCATGACAGCGAGGCTTGAATCTTTTCCAACAATCGGCCCATGCGCTCATATACTTTGGCATACGGCAAGGTTTCTTCGGCCAACCAGACAAAGGCCAATTCCATGCGCAAAGGTGCGCCATCTTCCGATTTCATCGTAGAAACTTGCTGCCAAAGGGCGTGCTTCTGCAAACGATAAGCCTCGCGCATCAGACGCTTGGCACGGTTTCGTTTATTGGCACGATGCAGACGTTTTTTGGGAGCGCTCATCAACACCTTGATGAAAACAGGAGAAGAAGCAGCTTGCGAATCGGGCGCAGCAATCGCCTCAAATTCGGGTGCAGGAAGCAATCGCCAACAAGCACGCAAAGGATAGGCAATCTGCGCACTGCCCTGTTTGAACAACTCTGCCACGCGAATTTCGCCACAAAGTTTCTCTTCCTTGGGAAAGCTGAACGAAAGTTTTTCCATCTTTGCCTCAGCCTCTTCTAAGTTTTCAAAATGTGTTTAAGAATTTATTTCTTCTTGTTCGATTGTTTCAGATAAGCCTCGATGGCGGCCGTAATAGAAGGCGCTTGAGGTGTCGGAGCCTCGATATCCAAACGCAGACCTGCATCTTTCACTGCTTGGGCCGTTGTCTTTCCCAAGGTAGCAATGCAGATGTCGCCTTGCTCGAAATCGGGGAAATTCTTCTTGAGCGAAGCGATACCGTTCGGACTGAAAAACACCAACATATCGTAATCGAAACCTTCTTCGGGCGTGAAATCGTTGCTCACCGTGCGATACATAACCGAGGTGGTGTAAGCAATGTTCTTGCTGCCAAACAAAGCATCGAAATCGTCCGTGGCCACATCAGAAATAGACACAAGATACTTTTCGTTAGGATGCTTGTAAATCAAGGTCATCATATCGTCGATCTTGTTGGTGGCAGGGAAGAAAATTTTTCTCTTTCTGAACTGGATATACTTTTGCAAATAAAGAGCAACTGCCTCACTCACACAGAAATACTTCATCGACTCCGGAATATTCACACGCGTTTCCTCGCAAAGACGGAAGAAATGATCGACAGCTGTTCTTGCAGTGAAAACAACGGCTGTATGTGCTAAAATATCCACTCTTTGATGTCTGAATTCCTTCACATCGATGCCTTCCACCTTGATAAACGGGCGGAAATTGATGTTGACACCATATTTTTTCTCCAATTCGAAGTAGGGAGATTTGTCGGACGATGGTCTTGGCTGCGAAACCAATATATTCTTTATTCTCAAAGCTTTAATTTGTTAAATAATGGTGATGTGTGAGAGCAGAACCATACCCTTTCCAAGCAACAAAAGGGGTATAATTTCTTGGCCGCAAAGGTACAAAAAAGAATGAAATGGCGAAAGCCTTTGCATAGAAAAAAACATCATCAATCCAGGAAGGGAAATCAACTTAATCAACAGATACACAATCAGTGAGACAAGCGCGAGTGTTTTGGCAGGCATGACCCAGAATTCGTTCAGCACCATCAGCAAAATGAGCGCCATCGACATGAAATTCATCGTGGCCACCACGCGACTCGGCATGACGGAGGCATCTGACGTGCGGAAATGCAACCAGGAAAATAGCGCATTCAACGACAGTTTCAGCAGGAAAAACGCCATGAGCAGCGCAGCCGACATCCACAGATTCTGCCAAGTAATATTCACCAAAAGCGGGGTTTCATCGACAGTCAGAAGCAATGAAAAAAACAGACTGACCACCACAAACGACAATATCGCGAACCAATTCTGAAAACGATTGATGGGAGTATCTAAATCGTAGGAAAGATGTTTGTGCGGCATGAGGAACATTTTCAGGTAAATGCCTAACTGCTGCTTTCTGCGTCCTAAGAGATAAGAGGAGGCGATCAGAAAGAAAAGGATGAGCAGATAATACCTCAAGCCAACGAGAGAGGCATCGGTTTCTATGGGAATACCCACAAAACCTTGCGGCAGGGCCGAAAACAAAGTATCCCCAAGCATCATAGACGAATCGTTCGCATTGACAACTTGGGGATACATAATTATTTAGCGTTCAGCTTATCAGTCGGCCAATTTCGCACAAAGATACTCGCGGTTCAGACGAGCAATGTTTGAAATAGAAACGTTCTTGGGACACTGAGCTTCGCAAGCACCGGTGTTGGTACAGTTACCGAAACCAAGTTCGTCCATCTTGGCAACCATAGCCTTGGCACGTGCAGCGGCTTCTGCTCTACCCTGAGGAAGCAAAGCCAACTGGCTCACCTTGGCTGATACAAACAACATGGCTGAACCATTCTTACAAGCAGCTACGCAAGCACCACAACCGATGCAAGAAGCAGCATCCATGGCCAAATCTGCCTTGGGCTTGGGAATAGGAATTGCATTGGCGTCGGGCATACCACCGGTGTTGACAGACACATAGCCACCGGCTTGGATAATCTTATCGAAAGCGCCACGATCTACCATCAAGTCGCGGATAACGGGGAAACCGTGTGAACGCCAAGGTTCGATGGTAATGGTATCGCCATCTTTGAATTTACGCATGTGCAACTGGCAAGTAGTGATATCTTCGTCGGGTCCGTGAGGATGACCATTGATATACAAAGAACACATACCGCAAATACCTTCACGACAGTCGTGATCGAAAACAACGGGTTCTTTTCTTTCGGCAACCAACTGTTCGTTCAACTGGTCCATCATTTCCAGGAAAGAGCTGTCGGTAGATACATTATTCAGCTTATAGGTTTCGAAAGCGCCTTTGGCCTTAGGACCTCTCTGACGCCAAACCTTCAAGGTTATATTGATATTCTTTTCCATAGATTATTTGTAATTGCGTTGTTGAACTTTGGTAAATTCATAGTTAAGCTCTTCCTTGAGCAATTCGGGTTCGCTGTCTTCGCCGGTGTATTTCCAGCAACCAACGTACATGAACTTGTCGTCCTGACGGAGAGCTTCACCTTCGGGCGTCTGGTATTCTTCGCGGAAGTGACCACCACAAGATTCTTCACGATGCAAAGCGTCGCGGGCCATCAATTCGCCAATTTCGATGAAGTCGGCCAAACGGAGAGCCTTTTCGAGTTCAGTGTTCAAATCCTTGGCATCGCCGGGGATGAATACGTCGCTCCAGAATTCCTTCTTGATGCGCTGGATTTCAACCAAAGCTTTCTTCAAACCGGCTTCGGTACGACCCATACCAACGAAGTCCCACATAATCAGACCCAAAGCCTTGTGCAATGAATCTACAGATTGCTTACCTTGGATTGACATCAGCTTTTCGATGCGTTCGTTAATCTTCTTTTCGGCTTCCACGAATTCGGGCAATTCGGTAGAGAAACGAGGCGTACGAATTTCGTCGGCCAAATAGTTCTGGATGGTGTAAGGCAATACGAAATAACCATCGGCCAAACCTTGCATCAAGGCAGAAGCACCCAAACGGTTGGCACCGTGATCAGAGAAGTTAGCTTCACCAATACAGAACAAACCGGGGATAGAAGTCTGCAATTCGTAGTCAACCCAGATACCACCCATGGTGTAGTGGATAGCGGGGAAAATCATCATAGGTTCTTCGTAAGGATTGCTGTCGGTGATCTTTTCGTACATTTGGAAAAGGTTACCATAACGAGCTTCCACTACATCTTTACCCAAACGGTTGATAGCATCGCTGAAATCGAGGAAAACAGCCAAACCTGTATTGTTCACACCGAAACCGGCATCGCAACGTTCCTTGGCAGCACGTGAAGCCACGTCACGGGGAACCAAGTTACCGAAAGCGGGATAACGACGTTCCAAATAATAATCGCGATCTTCTTCGGGAATGTCACGACCTCTGAGCTTACCAGCCTGCAAAGCCTTGGCATCTTCCAATTTCTTGGGAACCCAGATACGACCATCATTACGCAAAGATTCAGACATCAAAGTCAATTTAGACTGGTTGGTGCCGTGAACAGGAATACAAGTGGGGTGAATCTGAGCATAACAAGGATTGGCAAAGTAAGCACCTTTCTTATACACTTGCCAAGCAGCCGAACCGTTAGAACCCATAGCATTGGTTGACAAGAAGAAAGTATTACCATAACCACCGGTACCGATAACCACTGCGTGAGCCGCATAGCGTTCGATCTTACCGGTAACAAGGTTACGCACGATAATACCGCGAGCCTTGCCGTCAACCACTACCAAGTCGAGCATTTCACGACGGGTGTACAACTTGACGCTACCCTTTTGCACCTGACGACTCAAAGCCGAATAAGCGCCGAGCAACAACTGCTGACCAGTCTGACCCTTAGCATAGAAAGTACGAGAAACCTGAGCACCACCGAAAGAACGGTTGGCCAAGCTACCGCCGTATTCGCGAGCGAAAGGAACACCTTGAGCCACACATTGGTCGATAATATCGTTGGAAACTTCGGCCAAACGATGCACATTGGCTTCGCGGGCACGATAGTCACCACCCTTGATGGTATCGTAATACAAACGATAGATAGAGTCACCGTCGTTCTGATAGTTCTTGGCGGCATTGATACCACCCTGAGCTGCAATAGAGTGAGCACGACGAGGAGAATCCTGAATACAGAAGTTCAATACATTGAAACCCAATTCACCGAGCGTAGCGGCAGCAGAAGCGCCGGCCAAACCCGTACCTACCACGATAATGTCAAGACGTCTTTTGTTGGAAGGGTTAACCAATTTCTGATGGGCTTTGTAGTTAGTCCATTTTTCAGCCAAGGGTCCTTCTGGAATCTTGGAGTTGATTTTAATAGTTTCGGTACTCATATCTTAGCAAGCAAAAATGTTACAAATCAAATAATAAACCGGAATGAAAGCGAACAAGCCGCAAACGATGGTAGCATAGATGTTGGAAATGCATTTCAGGCGGGGCATCCATTTAAGGTTGTTCCAACCGATAGACTGCATAGAACTCCAGATACCGTGAGAAAGGTGGAACCACAAGGCCACCATCCAAATGATGTAAACGATGCAATACCAGTTGTTTGCAAACAAACCTTGTACCAAAGCCGCACCAGCTACATGCAATTCTTCACCGTTGATACCGGCAATGAGCTCCTGCAACTGCATCTTGTACCAGAAGTTGAACAAGTGCAATACCAAGAAACCGAGAATGATAACACCCAGCGCCAACATGTTCTGTGAAGACCATTCAACATCCTTGGGGCGTTTGTTCACAGCATAGCGCACATTACCACGTGCGATGTAGTTGCGCACGGTCAGCACGAATGCAAAGAGAATGTGCAGCAAGAACAAAGCAGCCAAACCCATAGTGGCAATCAAGGCATACCAATTGGCTCCCAAGAAATGACAGATGGCGTCATACACGTTGGGCGAGATTACCACAAAGATGTTCATTACGGCATGAAAAGTCAGGAACAGAACCATAGCAGCTCCTGTGATGCTCATAAAGAGCTTTTTGACAATAGAAGACATTCTAAAGTTAGCCATACGATTAATATAAATTGGTTAATAAATTTTCACAATAAGCGTGGCAAAAGTACTATCTTTTTACGGAGGAAACAAGCCATTAAAGAATTATTTCAAGAATCTTCAAGAATCGGAATTATTGCGCTAATTTTGCGGCGTTTTGCCAGTAAATACTATGAATGTATCCAATTCCAAACAATTGAAAGCCGTTATCAAGGAGCTATCGAATTTTGAATCCTTGGAGCAAATGCACTACGAATGCGTCGAGGCCGATGCCATGCCTTCGCTGGCTGCCCTCGAAGAGATTGTGCAACTCTGCCGCGCTCTTATTTTTCCGGGTTTCTTCGGCTATGATGCCGTGAACCGTCAAAACATTGGTTATCACATGGGTATCTGCTGCGAACGACTGTACCAGTTGCTGAGCAAACAGATTCAGACCAAAGATAGCGAAGCCCTGAGTTTGGCCTTCATAGAACAACTTCCTGCCATCCGCTCGATGATGGCCCTGGACGTCATTGCCGCTTACAACGGAGACCCGGCCACGGAAAGCTACGCCGAAGTCATCGCTTGCTACCCGGGCATCCGCGCCATCAGCAGTTATCGCATCGCGCATGCCTTGTTGGGATTGGGCGTGCCCATGCTTCCGCGTATGATTACCGAGCTGGCGCATTCCGAAACCGGCATAGACATTCACCCGGGCGCACAAATCGGGCATTCATTCTCCATAGACCACGGCACGGGCGTCGTTATCGGAGCCACCGCCATTTTGGGCAACAACGTGAAGTTGTATCAGGGTGTCACCTTAGGCGCCAAGAGTTTCCCGCTCGATGAAAACGGCAACCCCATCAAGGGCATTCCGCGTCATCCCATCTTGGAAGACAATGTCATCGTGTATGCCAACGCCACCATTCTGGGACGCGTCACCATCGGCAAGGATTCCACCATCGGCGGCAACATCTGGGTCACTTCCGACGTGGCACCGGGCACTCGCTTGATTCAGGCAAAACAAGATGCAAAAACAAATAAAGAAGAATAAAAGTTAAGGATACTATGCAACAGGAATCGTTCGAAATGATAGCCAAGACCTTCTACGGCTTGGAAGAAGTATTGGCAGAAGAAATCATCAACTTAGGTGGCGACGATGTGGAAATCGGACGCCGCGCCGTCTTTTTCAGAGGCGACAAAAAATTGATGTACAAGGCCAACCTGCATCTGCGTACCGCACTCAGAATCTTAAAACCCATCAAAGCCTTCAAGGCGAAAAATACCGATGAAATCTACGAAAATCTTCGCAAAATCGACTGGGAAGAATACATGGATCTGAAGCAAACTTTTACGGTGGATACGGTACTTTTTTCCGATCATTTCAAGAATTCGCAGTTCATCACCTACCGTGTGAAGGATGCCATCGCCGACAGTTTCAACGAAAAATACGGAAAGCGTCCTTCGGTGCGTCTGGTGAATCCCGACATTTATGTACATCTGCATATTTCGCAAGATATGTGTACGCTTTGCATGGACTCTTCGGGCGAATCGCTGCACAAACGCGGCTATCGCGTGGATCAGACGGAAGCTCCGCTCAACGAAGTTTTGGCAGCCGGCATGTTGCTTTTGGCCGGATGGAAAGGCCAAACCAATTTCATCGACCCCATGTGTGGTAGCGGCACCTTGCCCATCGAGGCGGCACTCATCGCCCTAAACATTCCTGCCGGCATTTATCGTACGCGTTTCGCCTTCCAAGCCTGGAAAGACTACGATGCCGACCTTTTCGACGAATTGTACGACGAAGATACGCAACGTCCTTTCGAACACAAAATCTACGGTTCCGACATTTCGCGTCAGGCCATTGCCATTGCCACCAAAAACGTGGAAAGCGCCGGACTGAAGAAATACATTCACCTGAAAGCCAAGGCTGTACAAGATATTGTCACCACCGTGGGCAACGAAGGCCTGCTCATGACCAATCCGCCCTACGGCGAAAGAATCAAACCTGCCGACTTGATGGGGCTTTACAAAGATTTGGGCGAACGTCTGAAACATGTTTTTGCCGGCTATCAGGCCTGGGTGTTGAGTTATCGCAAAGAATGCTTCGACCATATCGGGCTGCGTCATTCAAAACGTGTTCACCTGATGAACGGTGCTTTGGAGTGTGAAATGCGTCAGTACGAAATTTTCAGCGGCAAGATGGACGGCTACAAAATGCGCAAGGCCCATGGCAAAGAAAAATAAGTATTACGTGGTTTGGGTAGGTCGCGAAAGCGGCATCTTCGATTCTTGGGAAGCTTGCAAACGTCAGGTGGACGGGTTCGACGGTGCGCGCTACATGGGATTTCCCGAACTCGCCGAAGCCAAAATAGCTCTGACGAAAGGCTGGCAAAGTGCCTACGCCAAGAAAACCACGCAAGCATCCAGCATCGACCCTCGTCAGCCGCGCCCGCAAGGAAACGTGGTAGCGGTGGATGCAGCTTGCAGCGGAAATCCCGGTCTGATGGAGTATCGCGGTGTTTATCTAGGCGACGGAAAGGAGATCTTTCATGCCGGACCCTATGCCGACGGCACCAACAACATAGGTGAATTTCTGGCCATCGTCCACATTTTAGCTTTGCAGAAACAGAAAGGACTCTGCATCCCCGTTTACTCCGACAGTGCCAATGCCCTGCTTTGGATCAAGAAGAAAAAATGCGGCACCAAATTGGCTCGCACGGGTCGCAACGATGTGGTTTTCGAACTCATCGAACGCGCCGAACTTTGGCTGCAAACGCATCAGTACGATGACATTCCCCTATACAAATGGCACACCGAAATTTGGGGAGAAATTCCGGCCGATTTCGGAAGAAAGTAGAAAAAGTAAGTCTGCCTCCAAAAAAAATAATCTTACAATCTATTTTCAAAATCTTACAAAAAGACCCAAAAATCTCCGTTTTCATCGGTGTTTTTAAAAAGCCGAATCTCACAAAGCCTTACAAAAATCTATCAAGAGGCATTTTTTAGCACTTGTGGCACTGTTTTTGATGCGAAGCAGCCGTTATTCTCGGTTACGAGGATGAAAATCCAGCACTTGTGAGCGCAAGAACGTGCGGTCGAGATGGGTATAGATTTCGGTGGTGAGAATACTTTCGTGTCCCAACAATTGCTGAATGACGCGCAGATTGGCACCGCCTTCCAGCAAATGCGTGGCAAAACTATGACGAAGCGTATGCGGGCTGATTGTTTTCTTAATTCCGGCCTTTGCCGCCAGATCCTTGATGATACGGAACACCATGGAACGTGAAACAGCCCTGCCCTGCTTGCTCAAAAAGACAAAATCTTCTTCGCCTTTGCGAATGTTGTTCATACAGGAACGATCTTGCAGCCAATGTTTTATCTCCATCATTGCCTTTTGCGAAATGGGCACCAAACGTTGCTTGCTTCCCTTGCCTTCCACCAGAATGTATTCTTCGTTGAAATAACAATTCGAAAGCTTCAGGCCAACCAATTCCGACACACGCAGACCACAGCTGTACATGGTTTCCAACATGGCTTTATTGCGGTGTCCGTCAGCTTTGCTCAGGTCTATTTGCGCCAGCATCGCATCGATTTCTTCAAGGCTCAAGACTTCGGGCAAATGTTTCCCAGTTTGCGGAGTATCGATCAGTTCCGTCGGATCGCTCTGAATATAATCTTCTATGAGCAAAAAAGCATAGAACGACTTGATTCCCGATAAGATACGCGCCTGAGAACGCGGAGAAATGCCCAAGTCGTGCAAGCTACAGAGAAAAGTCTCGATATCGGCCGAGGACAAAGTATCCAAAGGGCGTTCGCCGGCATAATCCATCAGCTTTTGCAAATCGGCCATGTAAGCTGCCAAAGTATTCTCCGACAGCGACTTTTCCAAGCGAAGAAAAGCTGCGTATTTTTTTAGCCAAGGGGTATGCTGCGTCATCTTTTGTTTGTATTTTTGTCGTTTGCAAAACGTTCGTGAAAAACGCTTGCAAAAATAATGATTACGACCGAAGAAAAAAACATGATGAAAATCGCCATTATCAACGGACCCAACCTCAATCTCTTGGGAAAACGCGAGCCCGGAATATACGGAAACAGCTCATTCGAAGCCTATTACGAAACACTGGTGAAGGATTATCCCGAGGTTGAATTCTCTTATTTCCAGTCGAACCACGAAGGCTCGATCATCGACAAGCTGCACGAATGGGGATTCGACTACGACGGCATCGTGCTCAACGCCGCCGCCTACACGCACACGTCCATTGCCTTGGGTGACGCCATCCGCGCCATTTCCACCCCCGTCATCGAGGTACATATTTCGGACATTTACAAAAGAGAAAGTTTCCGCCACGTGTCGATGATTGAAGATGCCTGCGTGACAAGTTTCATCGGATTCGGCTTGGAATCGTACCGAAAGGGCGTCGAAGCCATTATACGAAAGGAGTTCTGATGGACGAAAAATTGGACAATTATCTTTGTGCGCACAGCGAAGAAGAGCCGCTGTTGTTGCAGCAATTGCGCCGCGAAACCTATGTGAAGTTCTTGAATCCGCGCATGGTGTCGGGGCATTTGCAAGGTCGTATCTTAGTGATGTTCTGCAAGATGATTCAGGCCAAAAGGGTTTTGGAACTGGGCACGTTCACCGGTTATTCTACGCTCTGTTTCGCCGAAGGCACTGCGCCCGATGCCGAAATTCATTCCATCGAGCACAACGACGAATTCGAAGATCATCACAAAGATTGGTTTGCGCGTTCTCCCTACGGAGATAAAATAAAAATGTATTACGGCGATGCCAAAGAGTTGATTCCCAGCCTTGAAGGAACTTTCGACCTTGTATTTCTGGATCACGACAAGCGTCAATACAAGGAGTGTTACGAGATGCTCTTGGACAAAATGCACTCCGGTTCTTTCTTGCTGGCAGACAACACTTTGTGGAATGGAAAGCTTTTCAACGAAATCGCGCACAACGACAGCCAATCCATTGCCATTGCCGAATTCAACGATTATCTCGCCAAGGATAGCAGAGTAGAAAAAGTAATGTTACCTTTGCGCGACGGATTAACCATTATCAGAAAAAAATAAACAATTATGGAAACAACAAGACAAAACAAAATAGGCCGATTGCTTCAGAAAGAATTGAGCGAAATCTTCTTGGTGGAAACCCGAAAAATGCCCGGCGTCATGGTGAGCGTGAGCGTGGTGCGCGTTACTTCTGACTTGAGCATTGCCCGCGCCTACCTGAGCATTTTTCCCACCGAAAAAAGCGCCGACATTCTGAAAAACATTCAAGATACGGCCAAGTCGATTCGTCACGAACTGGCTCAACGCGTGCGCTTCCAATTGCGCAAGATGCCCGAGCTGCATTTCTACATCGACGACTCACTCGATTACGCCGAAAAAATCGAAGACCTGCTCAAGAAATAATTTCGGTTTATATCGATGAAATGGCCCCTTTACATAGCCTCGAGATACCTGTTTTCGAAAAAGTCGCATAACGCCATCAACCTGATTTCGCTGGTGTCTGTGTTGGGAATTGCCGCGGCAAGCCTGGCATTGGTGTGCACTTTGTCGGCTTTCAACGGGTTTCAGGATTTATTGGGCGCCATGTACCGCAACCTCGACCCCGACCTGAAAATCACGGCAGTAGAGGGCAAAAGCTTTCACATCGACGAGGAACGATTCTCGCAAATCAGGGCACTCGACAATGTGGCGGTTTTCTGCGAAAGCATAGAGGAAAATGTGTTGGTGCGCTACAAGGACAGCCAAACCAGCGCGCTGATGAAAGGTGTCAGCCTGAATTACGACAGCCTCACCAACATCGACCAATGCATACGCGTGGGCCATTTCGCACCCATAGAATACGATATTCAGTTTGCCTGCATCGGTGTAGGCCTGGCTTCGACCTTGGGCACGGGCAGTTCGTTCATAGATCCGGTAACGCTTTACGCAGCCAAACGAAAAGGCAAAGTCAACTTGCTCAATCCGACCAATGCCTTCAAAGCCAAGCGGATACTCATCAGCGGAAGCTTTGGCATCAACCAAACGGAAGTGGACGACGCCTACCTGATTACTCCTTTGGACTTCTCGCGCGAACTGCTCGAATACGAGGCCGACGAAGTCACTTCTATCGAGCTCAAACTTCACGACATCAAGAAGTTGGAACAAAGCAAAAGACGAATCCAAAAGATTTTGGGCGCAGCATTCCTGGTGCAGGACGCCTACGAACAGCAGGCCGATTTCTACCGCATCAACCGCATGGAAAAATGGATTACTTACCTCATTCTCTGCTTCATCCTCATTATTGCCCTCTTCAATGTGATTGGTTCGCTGTCAATGCTGATTCTTGAGAAGAAAAAAGACGCGCAGGTGCTGAGCCATTTGGGCGCCAATAGCCAGACAATCAAGCAAGTATTTCTGTTCGAAGGTTGGATGATTGCCTTGTTGGGAGCCGTTTTGGGCATTGTCTTGGGATGCATTCTCTGCCTCTTGCAACAACATTTCGGTTGGCTGCAATTGGGCGACGGAAGTTTCGTGGTGCAAGCTTATCCTATTAAACTGAAAATTAGAGATTTGCTTCTCGTTTTGCTAACCGTTTCCGCCATCAGCATTCCATCTGTTTGGTGGCCCATCCGATACATTTTCGGACAAAAAAAAGAGAAGAAATCTTCTCACATTGCATTGATTGTCGGCTTGTTGTTATTCCCCATAAATAGCATGGCGCAACGCTCTTTCGGAGGAATGCCTTTGGGAGAAGAAGCCTCGCTTGTCCGCACCCGTTGCCTGAATGCTTCACCCATCGTGTTGCCCGCTTTCGATGTGGATTCGGTGATGCGCCTCGATTCGCTGTACGGCAATCCTCATGGACCGCTGCATTTTGCACACAAGATTCCGGTGAACATCAATCTCGACAACAGCGGCGAGACCTTCTACACGGAAGATGGCACCAAGGTTTGGCGCGTGCATATTCATTCGCCGAAGGCCTATTCCTTGAATGTGGTGTTCGATACTTTCCGCATTCCGCCGGGCGCCAAATTGTTCCTTTACGACCCCGAACGCCAAAACATACTCGGTGCTTTCACGCATTTGAACCATCAGGAAGGCGATGAATTTCCGGTGGCGCCTCTGCCCGGAGACGAATTAATAATCGAGTATCAAGAGCCTGCCGAGGCCGAATTTCCCGGGGAACTACAAATTTACCACGTGAACCACGATTATCGCGGCTTGCGCGCTGCTGCCAAATTTCAGTATTTGGACATTCCCTGTTTGCCCCAGGTTTCTTGCAACGAATCCATCGAGACCATCGCCCGCAGCGTTTGCCTGCTCATTTTGGACGGAGACACTTACTGCACAGGCACTTTCGTCAACAATGGCCGACAAGACGGAAGGCCATACATCCTGACAGCGGCGCACTGCTTGAAAGACAATCCCGCCCTTGGCCGACGCACGGTGGTTTTCCTTAACTACCAGACACCTCGCTGCATGAGCGACATTCAGCCTTCCGAAGAATTTTCCCTGAATGGTTGTCAGACCCGCGCCTACGCAAAAGACATAGACTTTGCCCTGCTTGAATTGGAAAGTTTACCCGCTGCCGATTACAGACCCTATTTGGCAGGTTGGGACATATCGAAAAATATTGCTGATAATCATCCATTTATAGGCATTCATCATCCTTACGGAGAACCCATGCGCTACGCCATCGAAGAAGATCCGATAGTGGAGGCTTCGTGGATTTCGGATCAGGAGGGCATTGCGCCTCACAATCATTGGAACGTGGCCCGCTGGGAACTCGGCCATACTTGGATAGGCTCTTCGGGTTCTGCGCTTTTCGACAAGAATATGCGGCTTGTGGGCGCGCTTACCGGCGGCGATTCTGGTGGTGCCACCGGCTGCGATGACTACTATTACGGCGATTATTACGTGAAACTTTTCAAGGCCTGGGACAGCCACAACGAAGCCGACAAACAGCTGAAACACTGGCTCGATCCGGACAACAGCGGCCTCAGCGCCATCGACGGCATGGATCCTTGGGAAAGCAAAGACGTGCATCGTATCGGCAACATTCAGGAAAGCGACGAAATCGAAGCGATGAACATTGACGGACTCGGCTATCTTTTCGGAAACAACCATCAGAAAATCAACGAATTCGCAGAACGTTTCGAACAGAAAGGAAAATCTTTGGTGTATGGCGTTTACCTTATGCCTTATGTGGCTCAATATCAATCGTCTGCGCCGGTAACGGTAAAGATTGTGCGCGAGTCGGAGCCAAATGTCGTTTTGACGGAAGCCACTTTGCGCCCTTATTATTGGGAATACAAGAATTCGCGTTTTCAACAAATCTATAAAAAGACGCTCGGCGAAAAGGAGAATTATGTACGCTTCGCTGAACCCGTGGTGGTGGATGGCAATTATTTCGTCGTCATCGACATAGATTTGCCTCATTTGGAGGCAGATTTTGCCATGTTCGGAGCAAAGACAGCGCATAACACTGCGTACTACTTCGATAAAAAATGGCAGGCAATCAATACTTCTTCGTGGTTCTCGCAAGCGGCTTCCATGTGGGTTGAACCCGTTATTTCACTCAATGACAGCAGTTTATTTAGGCCGGAAAAGACAAAAACACCTCTCGTTGCCTTGCAAAGAAGCACGCGCGTATTACAGTTGGAATATCCCGAAGGCTGGACTTCCGACATCCTCATCGAGGTATATGACACACAAGGCAGATTGATTTATAAATCATTAAAAAACAAAGAGTTAGAATCTATCAACCTGCCAAGTTTCTTGCCAGAAGGCGTTTACATTACCCGCGTCAAACATCTGAACGAAAGTTTCTGTTTTAAATTAATTTTGTAAACCAAATGTTAATAATTCAAATAAACCTCTCTTTTTTAACATTTAAGGAAAATATTTCGTTTTTTAATTGTACTTTTGCGGAATCTGTGAATTATCAATTTAAATCTCATAAATAACAAAAACTATGAACAAAACTTGTAAATTTTCGTTGATTCTTGCTATCGCTTTGCTGTTGACCAGCTGCGGTGCAAAATTGGCATTGACTCGTGAACATTTCACCATCACTCCTCAGACACTTGAGGCCATTGGTGGTAAAGTAGATGTTGCTTACACCTGCGTTGTTCCCGAAAAGATGTTCCCCGCTAAGGGTCTCGTTACCATCGTTCCCGTTTTGAAGTACGAAGGTGGCGAAGTTGAAGGTACTCCTATCACTTTGCAAGGTGAAAAGGCTGTTGGCAACAACCAGGTTATTCCTACCAAGACCGGTGGTTCTTTCAGCGGAAAGACTTCTTTCGATTACATTCCTGCCATGGAACGCTCTGAATTGTATGCTCGCGTTACCGTTGTTGATGGCAAGAAGACTGTTGAACATCCCGAAGTAAAATTGGCTGACGGTGTTATCTCTACCGAAACTTTGGCTAGCGTTGAAACCGCTAATCCTGCTCCCAGTACCGATGCTTTCCAACGCGTCATCAAGGAAACTACCGAAGCTAACATCATGTTCCTTATCCAACAGGCTAACGTTCGCAGCAGCGAATTGAAGGGCGAAGAAGTAAAGGCTTTGGCTGCTGCTATCGTCAATGCTGCTCAGACCGAAAACAAGGAAATCGCCGGTATCAAGATTTCTTCTTATGCTTCTCCTGATGGTAAGACCGATTTGAACGAAAAGTTGGCCGGTCAACGCGAACAGAACACCACCAAGTACATCAACCGCGAATTGAAGAAAGCTAAGGCTCAAGGTGCTGTTGAAGGTGAATTCACCGCTGAAGACTGGGAAGGTTTCAAGACTTTGCTCGAAGCTTCTAACATCCAAGATAAGGAATTGATCCTCCGCGTTCTTTCTATGTATTCTGATCCCGAACAGCGCGAAGCTGAAATCAAGAACTTGGCTGCTGCTTACAAGGTTTTGGCCGAAGACATTCTTCCTCAGTTGCGTCGTTCTAAGATTGCTTTGACTGTTGACGTTATCGGTCGCAGCGACGACGAAATCAAGGCTGCTTACCAAGCCGGTGGCGCTGAATTGAGCGTTGAAGAAATGCTGTACACTGCTACTTTGTACAACACCGTTGCTGAAAAAGAAGCTGTTTACAACAAGACCATCGAATTGTATGCTAATGACTATCGCGCTTACAACAACATCGGTAACATCAAGTTTGCTGCCGGCGATTTGAAGGCTGCCAAGTCTTGGTACGAAAAGGCTTACACCAAGGGTCAGGCTAAGGAAGTTGCTTTGAACCTGGCTTTGATTGCTATCTCTGAAGACGCTGACAACGCTACCATTGAATCTTACTTGAACCAAGCTGCCGGTGCTGAAAACTACGAAGAAGCTCTTGGTTTGCTTTACATCAAGAAAGGTCAGTATGCTAACGCTGTGAAGGCTTTCGGTAACGAAAAGAGCAACAATGCTGCTTTGGCTCAAATCTTGGTTAAGGATTACACCAAGGCTAAGGCTACTTTGGCTGCCGTTGAAAACGCTGACGCTGATACTTACTACTTGCAGGCTTTGATTGGTGCTAAGACCAACAACAAGGCCGAAGTGGTTGCCGGTTTGAAGAAGGCTATCGCTGACGATGCTTCTATGAAGGCCAAGGCTGCTAAGGACATCGAATTTGCTAAATATGCCACCGATGCAGAAGTTTCAGCTCTGTTGAAATAATCTGATACATCTATACATAAGAACCGCCCATTGTCGTCTGACCTGGGCGGTTTCTTTTTGTCTTATCCACATACCTTATATAAATGCCTACGCCTGTTGTTTTACATTGCTGCTGCGCACCATGCAGTTCGGCCATCATCGAGTGGATGCTTCAGAATGATTTTCAGCCGATTATTTTCTATTGCAACCCGAATATCTATCCGGAGAAAGAATATCTGATTCGCCGCGATGAATGCACGCGCTACGCGCAAAAATTGGGCTTGGAAATAGTTGAAGCTGACGATTGCCACGAAGATTGGCTCAAGGCTCACAAAGACTGGCTTGGCTGTGTAAAAGGATTGGAAAACGAACCTGAGCGAGGTTCTCGTTGTCTGCTTTGCTTCAAGCTGCGCTTGCTAGCCACGGCCAAATTCGCACAAAGCAGAGGTATTGAGCTCTTCACCACCACCTTGGCTTCCTCACGATGGAAATCGCTACCACAAATTGACGAAGCCGGAAAATGGGCGGCCGATCAAACCGAAGGCACAAGCTATTGGGATAAAAACTGGCGCAAAGGAGGCTTACAGGAAAGACGCAACCAATTGCTGGCCATCAACGGATTCTACAACCAACAATACTGCGGCTGCGAATTCAGTTTCAGAGGATCAGACCATCTTTCATTTCAATGACGCGGTCGGTGAGCGCAGCCAATTCCTTATCGTGGGTAACAATGACGAAGGTCTGCTGAAAACGCTCACGCAAATCGAAAAAGAGCTGATGCAATTCTTCCTTGTTTTTTGAATCGAGACTGCCGGAAGGTTCGTCGGCAAAAATAACACTGGGGCGATTGACCAAGGCGCGCGCTACTGCAACACGCTGATTTTCACCACCCGACATTTCGGATGGCTTATGATGTTGACGTTGGGCCAAACCTAGATTTTCCAAAATTTCGGCAGCTTCCTTCTCGGCTTGTCGCTTAGACTTTCCGGCAATCAAGGCAGGAATGCTTACATTTTCCAAAGCCGTAAACTCGGGCAAAAGCTGATGAAACTGAAAAACAAATCCGATATGACGATTGCGGAAAGCAGCCTGCTCATTGTCGTTCATGGCAGAAACATCCTGACCATCAATAAGAATGCGGCCGGAGTCGGGACGATCGAGCGTGCCGAGAATTTGCAAGAGGGTGGTTTTTCCGGCGCCGCTTGGGCCAACCACCGATACCACTTCGCCTGCGTTCACATGAACATCTATGCCTTTGAGCACCTGAAGTGATCCGAAACTTTTGTGAATTCCAATTCCTTGTATCATAACGATAATTCTTTCAAAACATAAGCCGCCAAATGACAAGCAAAGGAGGCCGGCATATATGAGATAGTGCCCGGAACAACACGTTCTCCGTTGTTGCCCGGATGATGTGACAAATCGGTAGGCTCGGGCGAAAATACCACCGGAATGCCTGATTTAATGCCTTCGTGCGCCAAACGCTTTCGCACAGCCTTAGCCAATCCGCAATGGAATGACTTCGAAATATCAGCTTGCTGAATTTGCTGCGGATCGTATTTGCCCGCAGCGCCCATGGCCGAAACCACCTTTATGCCTTTTTGTAAACAAGTTTTCAACAAAGCCACCTTAGCCGGCACATCGTCGATAGCATCTACCACGAAATCAAAGGCTTCCGACTCCAGCAAGGGAGCAACGTTCTCGGTATCGAGCCACAATTGATGCGCAGTCACCTTCAAGTCGGGATTGATGTCGAGCAAACGGGCGGCCAAAACTTCCACCTTCGGCTGCGCCTCGGTGGAACACAGCGCCAACAACTGACGATTGCGATTGCTCGCCGACACCACATCTCCATCCACCAGACTGAGCGAGCCAATGCCGGCACGGGCCAAAAACTCTGCCGCAAAAGCCCCGACGCCTCCGACACCCACCACCAAAACATGCGCAGCAGCGTAAGCCTCAAGACCTTGGCTTCCCACCAAATATTCCGTTTTCTCTGTCCACTTACTCATTTGACAATTGTTTTAACAAAGAAACCTCCTCCTTAGGCGAAGTAGAAGTCTGCACCTGCAAAGGACCCGAATATGTTGTGATATTTTCCACGAACACAGTCTGTTCCGGATAAAAGAAGCTTACCATTCTGTCGGGGAAATGACTTTCTATCATCAAAGGAATCTCGTCGAGAACGGGCGCATACGACACTGTGTTCTTGCGCGAAAGCACGAAAGTAATCATGTCTTGTGGCGAAAGCGAATCAATGAGCATGGGCACGTTCTGCCAATTGTGCAACTCGTTCAGTTCGATGGTGATTTTGATATCGAAGCGATGCATCAGCTGACGCACGTGTTGCAAAGTGTCCGGATGCGCATAAATAACGGCATTGCACTGCATCTGTCGGCACAAAGTGTGGCAACGTTGCATAAAAAGGAAAAAGCCGTGTTCATATTCCGCCTTCTCCGGCATCATCACCACCAAGCGTTTCATTCTGTCGATGGAACCGACAAATCGCGTAATGAAGATATTATAATGCGAGTGCTTCAGCAAGTTGCTCAGTTTCACACCAAATGGATTGTCTTTCAGATGCGAATGATGTTGCATGCCCACAATGACATCCGACACTTGGTACTCCCTCACCGCGTGCACAATTCCGGTAGCCACGTCCGAGTCGAAACGCATCACCTGATGGAAATCTGCATCGATAGATGCCGCATAATGCGCCGCCATGTTCAAAAGGTTGCTGCACTGTTTGCGGTCCATGCCGGCATTTTCGTCCACCACGCTCAAGGTGTAGAGCTTGTCTTTCGGATTCTTCAGAGACACAGCCAGTTGCAACAACTGATCGATGACACGCGGATTGGCCACCGGCACCAAAATGGCATGCGATTTTTCGTCGGGTTGAGCCGTTTCGTTTCGTTCCAACAATAGTTGCTTGGCCGATTTTTCCGTCACCACAGAACTTACCAAACAAGAAATCAAAATCATCACCACGCTGCCGTTGAACACAAATTCGTTCAGCAAACGTATGGGCGTGCCGTCTTCGTTGTAGCCGACAATGATATTGTAACCGATCATCACCACCGCCAGGGTAACGGCCGCACGACCGCTGGTCAAACCGAAAAGCAAATTTCCTTGCGCATGACTCATCTTGTTGCCCCATTGGAAACACTTGGCAGCCAGCCACTTTCCGAGCAAAACACTTCCCGACATCACAATGGCCACATACCAACCTTCCCAACCTTGCGTAAAGGCTCGGAGGTTAATCATCATACCTATGCTAATCAAGAAGTAGGGGAAGAAAATGGCGTTGCCCACAAACTCCACACGGTTCATCAGACTCGAAAGCTTCGGCACCTGCGTATTCAGTGCGAGGCCCACAAAGAATGCACCCAAAACTCCCTGAAAACCTGATATTTCCGTAAGCAGCGCACCGAGGAAGGCCATGGCCAGCACATATACAAAACGCAAAATGCCATCTTCGTATTTGTTCAAGAACCATTGGCTGCATTTCGGAATGGCAAAGAATATAACAAGCAGAGACACAGTCATTTTCACCAGCATCGGCAACCATGTATTTCCGCCCGTTTCGTGGAAGGCACTATCTACGGCTGCCAGGATGATCATCGAAAAAGTCACGGCAATCACCGTTCCGCCCACCGCAATGTTCACCGCCGAACGATTGGACAAACCGTATCGGCTGATAATGGGGAAAGACACCAGCGTGTGCGAAGCAAACATCGCCGCCAGGAGCAAACAGGCCATGAGGGAAAAACCGAGCAAAAACTTACCCGCGAGCAAGGCGAAAACCGATGGAATCGCAAAAGTGGCCAATCCGAACAATATGCTCTTTTTCAGGTTCTTCTTCAGGTCACTGATGTCGATTTCCATGCCCGCCAAAAACATGATGTAGTACAAGCCCACCTTTCCGAAAACGTCGATACTTCTGTCGAAAGGCAAGATATTCAACGCATAAGGTCCCACAATCATACCGGCCAAAATCATTCCCACGATATGCGGAATGCCCAATCTTTTGAAGACGATAGGCGCCATCAAAATAATCAACAACACTATCAGAAAGACAGCGATGGGATTTTCCACGGGAAATATGCCACTGAATAACGAACTCATCATTTGATAAATAGACCGCAAAGGTAGCTATTTTTTTCGGCTTTTCCCATTATGGCAAGACACCTACAGCAAAAGACTTGGAATAAACATCCCCATGCAGAGAAAATGCCTGAATACTAACGATATACATTCCAGGAAAGACAACTTCTCCTGCATCATCCGTTCCATGCCAGGCAAAAAGGCCTTCCGAACCCAGCAAAATATTATTTGCCAAGCTTTTACAAAGTACACCATCCAAATCGTACACCCGAATGTCAGCCACGCGCGGCTCAGCAAAACGATAACGCATCAGCACCTGAGCATCGGCCGACAAGGCAGCCGGCCGGCACTGCTCTTGCAAAAGTGAAAAGCCCTCCTTTCCGTCGGGCCCGCTCGCGACGGCATTCGGCCGGAACTGAGAATTCCTGAAACCGGGCGTTCCTCCGCCAGCGTCCACCGCAGCCGAGGTCCAGGACATGGCATCGTAAGAAGAAAGTGCAGGATGCAATTTTTCCAAAGACAAAGACTCCGCATCAGACACCAGAGGATGATGATAATCAGGATGATACGCAAATTCATCTACCAAGTCACCATTCGTGTTGAGCAAGACTACCGATCCGCCGGCATTCGCATACGAAGGCAAGGCTTTGACAATGGCCACCCGTGCCGTGTCCGGAAGATGATAATTCGCTGACACCCAAACCGTATCGCTACAAATCAAGACATAGCCACCGGGAGGCACAAAGACGGAAGGAAGGCTTTTCACATTGGCAATTTCTGCTTTCGAGTTGCGGTTGCCCAAACAATAATGAAGCAGATTGAGAGAATCGGAAGAAACATTCACCAACTCCACATAATCCACGCCATCGCCCAAGGGATCGAAAAGCAATTCGTTGATACTTAAAATTTTAGGACAATCTTGCGAAATCGATTCTTGCGCGAAAGCCTCGTCTGAAACCTGCCTCGAACAAGCGCAACAGACTAAAAAACAGCATATTGCCGTAGAAATACTTTTTTGTTTCATGGTATATTGGTTTAAAAACACTAATTTTGCCGCCAATTTTCAGAAAAACATATCACTGCAGCCTCAAAGGGACAAACCAAAGAACATTCCAAGTCAAAGACTTCGTTTCATCGGAAAACAAATGAAGGTTCTCTGAAATTGACTGCAGCAAATATACAATCTGAAAATACGTTTTTACAAATAATTTTTTAACTTTATTTTAAAATGAAAGTTGCTATTGTCGGCGTGAGTGGTGCCGTCGGTCAGGAATTCCTGAAAGTATTGGAAGAGAGAAACTTCCCCATGGATGAATTAGTGTTGTTCGGATCTGCCCGTAGCGCAGGTCGCGTGTATAACTTCAAGGGAAAAGACATCACCGTTAAAGAACTGAAACACAACGACGATTTTAAAGATATCGATATAGCCTTCACCTCGGCCGGCGCAGGCACTTCTAAGGAATTTGCCGAAACCATCACCAAATATGGCGCCGTCATGATTGACAACTCAAGCGCCTTCCGCATGGATAATGATGTGCCTTTGGTGGTGCCCGAAGTGAATCCCGAAGATGCTTTGAATCGTCCACGCGGCATCATTGCCAACCCCAACTGTACCACCATTCAGATGGTTGTGGCACTGAAAGCCATTGAAAACCTGAGCCATATCAAGAAAGTGCATGTATCGACTTACCAAGCTGCCAGCGGTGCCGGTGCTACGGCCATGGCCGAACTGCTCGAACAATATGCACAGATTCTGCGCGGAGAAGAACCCACCGTGGAAAAATTCGCCTATCAATTGGCTTATAACCTTATTCCTCAGGTAGATGTGTTCACCGAAAACGGCTACACCAAGGAAGAAATGAAGATGTACAACGAAACGCGCAAGATCATGCATTCCGACATCGAAGTGAGTGCCACCTGCGTGCGCGTGCCCGTGTTGCGTGCCCATAGCGAAAGCATTTGGGTAGAAACCGAAGAAGCCATCAGCGTGGCCCAAGCCCGTGAAGCTTTCAAAAAAGCAGAAGGCCTTGTATTGCAAGACAATCCCGAAAAGAAAGAATATCCTATGCCGCTTTTCCTTTCTGGCAAAGATCCGGTGTACGTAGGCCGTATCCGCCAAGATTTGAGCAATCCTAAAGGCCTAACATTCTGGCTCGTTGGCGACCAGATAAAGAAAGGCGCCGCCTTGAACGCCGTACAGATTGCCGAATATCTGGTAAAGGTTGGCAAGTAAGGTATAATTGCCAAATACGCTTGGTAAAACCTTTGTAAGCGATTATAATACAAATAAATACGATAACTTTGATGAAAACATTTTCATCAAAGTTATTTTTTTATGCGCAGAAAACACGATTATGCATCACTTGAAAATCAGCTGAAAGACCGTTCCTTTCTCATCGCTACGAAGCAAGCGCAAATTGCTGTCGTGCAGGCGCATTATCTGACGCGACAGGCTCAGCCCGATACCGGTGCCTTCGGGTTTGGTGGTGTAGAATGGCACAAATATCTCGTCCTGACTTTCCTTGCTGATAGGCCTTCCGTTGTTGAACACATTGATGACGACATTTTCTGCCAAATCGATTTCTGCCGTAATCTTAACCAGAGAAGCACCAGCTTGAACAGCGTTTTTCATCAGATTGACAAATATTTGCGAAATTTGACCCTCGTCGGCATACAGCAGAACCTCTTCCGATTTTTCTACATAATCACATTGACAATAAGCCTCGGCAAACTCTTCTTTGGTGAGTGAAATAATCCTCTCCACCATATCTTTCAACACAAAAACCTTCTTGACAGGGGCTGCCACACGCGTCAGGTCGCGATAAGAATTGACAAATTTGATCAGCCCGCGCGAAGATTGCGAAATGGTATCCAAACCGTTTTTCACCTCATCTGCCATGCCGTCAAATTTCAGCAAGGTTTCGCTGAGCGAAGCAATGGGAGTTATCGTATTCATAATCTCGTGCGTAAGCACACGTATCAGTTTTGTCCAAGATTGTTGTTCGTTCTCGGCAATTTCGCTACTGATATTGTTAAAAGCGATGATACGAATTTCTTTTCCGCCAATAGTTGTCTTAGAAGCCTTCAGTGAAAGCGTAATTTTCTCACTCTCATTATAATAGCTCACCCTTACTTCGTTTTGTTCAGAAAGTTGACAAAAAGCCTCGTAGAGCGGCTCGCCCATATTGCGCAACTGACGAAGATGTCCGAACGTAGCCATACCCAACAAAGCCAAAGCCGTTTTGTTACAATAACTTACACGACCACTTTCATCAATGACAGCTATACCGGTATTGACACGATCGAGCATCATGGCATAATATTGCTCTTGCTCCATGATTTCGTGACGTTCCTGGTCGAAAATATTGCGCAGACGATTCAGGCTACGATTGAACTTGCGGCCGGAGAGACGTTGTTCGTCAAAACGGAAATTCAACTCCTTGTCTTCCAAGGCATCAAGCATATAATTCAACTTCTTGCGCATACGACGCGAAGCAAGCCAATCGGCCAGCAACCATATCAGCAACAAGACGGCAATCGAAGCAAGTATGATGTACACAACAGACATAAAGGCAAACTCAAATATGATACTTTTTCAACTTCGCATAAAGCGTCGGACGACTGATGCCCAACGATTTCGCCACCATCGACAAATTGCCGCCAAAACGCAACATGGCCGCACGGATGGCTTGTTCCTCGGCATCATCCAAACTCTCCTCGCCGCTCATTTTGGAAACATCTTCGTACAAACGACTGGGCACCAACTGGATATCGGCAGATTGAAGTTGTTCTCCTTCGGAAAGAATCACTGCCTTTTCAATACAATTCTGCAATTCACGGATATTACCACTCCAACGATGAGAACACAACAGACTTACGGCTTCGGACGAAAGCGACTTCACAGAACGATGGTAACGTGCCGCATACTTTTTCAAGAAAAGCTCTGCCAAAGGAACAATCTCGTCGTTTCTGTCGCGCAAAGGAGGCAAAGCCAATGTAATCGTATTGATACGATAATATAAATCTTCTCGGAACAATCCGTCGCGCACCATCTTTTCCAGATTCTTGTTGGTGGCGCAAATCAAGCGGATATCAACCTCTATGGCTTTGGTATCGCCCAAACGAGTGATGCTGCGATTTTGCAAAGCACGCAACAATTTTGCCTGCAAATGCAATGGAATATTCCCGATTTCATCGAGGAAAAGTGTACCGCCGTTGGCTTGTTCAAACTTTCCTGCATGATCGCTATGCGCATCGGTAAAAGCACCTTTCACATGGCCGAACAATTCACTTTCGAACAAGCTTTCGGGAATCGCACCTGCATCCACACAAATCATCGGTCTCATAGATCGATGCGAACAGCGATGAATCTCGGCTGCCAAAACATCTTTACCTGTACCGTTTTCGCCGGTAATCAACACACTGGCATCGGTAGACGCAATCTTCTCCACCGTTTTATGTATGGCGCTCATGGCTCGACTTTTGCCCCAGAGCATCGATACCGCATCAGACTCTTCTTGAACTTTCTTTTCCTTGCGACCCTTCAAACAAGCCGAAGCAAGAATTTCCACCAACTTGTCGTTTTCCCAAGGTTTTACGATAAAATCGAAGGCGCCGCGTTTCATACCTTCTACCGCCAGATGCACATCCGCATACGCGGTAAAAAGCACCACTTCCACCTCGGGACATCGTTTTTTAATTTCGCCCAACCAATACAAACCTTCGTTACCAGTGTTGATATCTGTATGAAAATTCATATCCAGCAGCACGACATCCGGACGAAATTCCGGCAATTTGCTGGGCAGATCGTTAGGCGTAGAAAGCAATTCCACTTGAGCAAAGTGCATCGGCAGCAGCAATTGTAGCGCCGCACGAATACCTTTGTTATCGTCCACAACTAATATTTTCCCTTTCGTTTTCATAGTAAAGCATCAATATAAAAATCCCAAAGTCCACAAAGGAATCTTAGCTCCGTCGGGAAACTCAATTCCATCGGCAAACACGTAAGAATCAGGAAGATCTGCAATTTGTTTAAAGCCTTTATCCTTACCACCAATCTCGATGGTTGCGGTAGAATCGACCAGAAAATCTCCATTTTTCTTTCCATACTCCACTTTATGGGCATACGACAACTGGTTCACCGCAAATATTTCGCGTATAGTTCCGATATCACCGCCGTTATTTGCAATAGCATTCAACAGATTGGTATTGTCAATATAAATCTTGTCCGGCTTCTGCATCTTTTTTACAGAGCTCAAATCCGAATATAGCAGATGAATCAACTTTGCCTCGTCCAGATATTTCAGATAAGCTAGCACCGTATTTCTTTCCATACCCGTTTTTGCCGCCAAATTGCTGATATCCACCAAAAAAGGAACTTGATTGGCCAAGACATACAACAAGGATTTCATTTTTCGCGTATTGGCAATATCTACCTTTCTAACCTGCGGCAACTCAAAATCGATGATATAATTCAACACATTTTCGATGGAGGTGAAATAGGTACTCGGATTTTCGTAATAAAATGGATAATAACCGCGTTTCAGATAATCTGCGAAACAAGCCAGCGGATAGCACTTACTTTTGACAAGCTGACACAAATCCCAAGGACGAGCAAGAATATCTTCCCATTTCCAAACAGGAAAATCTATCCCTTTATCAAATCTAAGGAACTCTCTGAATGACAAACCTTGCAAATGATACGGGACACATCTTCTAGACAAATCGGCATCACCATTCAAAATCTGCAACAACGAAGAGCCACTGATAGCCACCTTCAGACGCGGATACAAATCGTAGATTTCTTTGATTTCTGCACTCCAATGTTCGTACTTATGTATTTCGTCGAGAACCAATCTTTCCCCGCCCATTTTAACAAATTCATCGGCCAAATCGAGCAGACTATGGGTAGAAAAATAGATAGAATCGACCGAACAATACAGACATTTACGGCTTCCCGGAGGATAATTCAACTTCAGAAATTGCTTGAGCAAGGTGGTTTTACCTACACCCTTAGGGCCTTTGATTGACAAAAGACGGGCATCCCACTGAATATCATTCATCGTGTCACGGATAATATCCATAGGTGTTTCCGCCATGTAAATAGCATGCTTTGCAAATAACCTATCCATTGGTATATAATTTTTGCAAATATATAAAATGCTTTTTGCAAAAAGCAAATTTCCACAAAAAATGCTCTCCGCAAAAAGCAAATTGTTCAAAAAACAGCTTTATTCCGTCTTCAAAGCTTCTGCCGGATGAGCCGTAGCTGCGCGCCAAGTTCGCAAGACAACCACCAGGACGGTGACAGACAAAACAGCCAGCAAAGCCAGCACAAACACCCACCAGTACATGGGGCAGCGATGCGCGAATGTAGAAAGATAACGGTTCACGATGAGCCAGCTCAGGGGAGCTGCAAGCACAAAGCACACCAGCACGATTTTCACGAAACGACGGCTAAACATGGCCAGAATCTCGTTGACGGAAGCGCCGTTCACTCTTCGCAGCGCAATTTCCTTGCGACGGTATTGCGTTTCGAACATCACCAGGCCAAACACTCCCATGAGCGAGATAATGATGGCAATGAGCGTAAACAAGCCTATCAATTGCGACAAAGATTGTTCTTTCTTGTAGGTATCATTCAGGTTTTCGTCGAAGAAAGAAATCTGCCATTCGTCGGGCGAATTCACCGCATCCCATTGGCTCAGCACCGTTCCGATATGCTTCATCACTTGCGCATAATCGGCATTTGCGGCCACTCGGATAAAAATGGTGGAAGGATGCCACCAAGGATCAGCACCGAAAACATAGAGCGCAAAGGGCGAAACTTCTTCTTTCAGCGATTGGAAACAAAAATCGTCGCAAAAACCCACAATCTCAACCTGGCCGGCGTGGCCATGAATTCTGTCATGGAGCGTCATGCCGAATTGCCGACGGGCGCTTTCGTTAAAGATGAACACACCATTCTCGCAATTTTTGTCTTGCGGCAAGAAAGAACGTCCTTCCGTCATTTCTATTCCCATGAATTCCACAAAATTGGTAGCCACAGGATAGCACTGAAAATTAATCAGGCGATCTTTCCATTCGCGACCCCAAGACATTCGTTCGAAAGCGAGAAAATTGCCGGCGCCCCATGTGACATCTGTAATCTGCGGATTTGTTTTGAGTTGTTCTTCTACTGCCTCAGCATTGCTGCCAATATATTCCGAAGTATGCACATACAACAATTGTTCCTTGTCGATTCCTATGTCGAAATTGATCATATAACGACGCTGCAAACTGATGAAAGTAGAACAGACAATCAAAGTGATGGAAATGACAAACTGCAGTCCGATAAGCACATAGCGCAAACGACGCCCGGCAGTGGTGGCCGCAAAAGAGCCTTTCAACACCATGGCGGGCTCGAAAGAAGTAATGTAGAAAGCCGGATACAGACTGGCTACCAACGAAATAACTATGGCAATAAGCAAGGTCAACAATAGCACAGGCACATTGTCCGAGAATTGAGTCGATGCAGAAATAAGATGCGTCAGTTGCGTCATGTTAAAAAGCATCACCAATATAGCGGCCACAGCAAGCGCCATCAAGATGAGCCAGAAACTTTCTTTGAGCGTGCTCAGAATCAATGCAGTACGAGAACTTCCCAAGACTTTTTTCGTATTGACGGCTCGAATGCGTTCCGGCACCAAGGCGAAGAAAAAGTTGATATAGTTGATAAAAGCAATGCCCACTACCAAGATAGCGACCAAAAGCAAGATAATGGTGGTCGTTTTGTTTCCGTGCTCTATGGGCGTACGCAAATTATCGGCAAAATAAAGATCTTCCAAGGGAATGAGATCGCATTGCGCCATATCGAGCATACGGTTCACCGCCATATCGAACTGCTCGCGTGACATGCCTTGCGATTCGGGCGACATACCTCCGAAATATTGCTCAACAAAATACTTGCGAAGCACCTCGCGCAGGTTATCTTCCATATCTTTTTCCTGCGTTTCATCGTACAATTTCACAAAGTAGTTGTGTCCCCATTCGTTAAAAATATCAATACCATTATCGCGCACATTGACAATGGATTCAATATCTCTGAAATGAGAATTTTTAGGCATATCCTTATAAATGGCCTTAATGGTTTTGACCTCCTTGTGTTCCTCAAAGTTCAGGCTCATTCCCACCTCGAGATTGAATCTTTTGGCCACCGTTTCGCTGATGGCCAGCGTTCTATGATCGATAATATCGTCCAAAGAGCCGCTCACCGCCTCAAAACCCAAAGCCTTGAAAGCCGTTCCGCTCATGGCAGACATATTCTTGAAATGGATTTCTCTGCGTTCGCCGTTTTCTTCTACCCAATACTTACCCTCATTATACCAATACTTACCCTCATTATGGTTGATAATTTCCATAATGCCGCTGTACTCAATGTTAGGAGAAACTTCTATAATCAATTCGGCCAAAGGACGACAATAATACAACTGACGCTTGCCGTCTTCGCTCATCACGCTGGACGACATCACGAAGATCTTTTCCGAATCTTTGACGCCTTTGTTGAAATTCAGATCGTAATTTACCTGAACCAAAATGATATAAAATGCGGCGAAAGCCACCGCCATGCCCAGCACGTTAAGAAAACTCGACACAGCGGAGCCGCCTCTTTTTATGAAAGAAAATGTTGTCATCTGATGTTTTTTTACAATTCGTTTTTAACGTCGCTCACAATACGGCCGTCGAAGAGATTGATAATACGTTGCGCCACCGCTGCATCTTTCTGTGAGTGAGTCACCATGACGATGGTGGTACCCTCGGCGTTGAGTTCGGTAAGCAAGTCCATCACTTCTTTGCCATTCTTCGAGTCGAGATTACCCGTAGGTTCGTCGGCCAGAATCAGTTTCGGATTGGAGACCACGGCGCGGGCAATGGCCACACGTTGCTGCTGACCTCCTGACAATTGCTGCGGGAAATGCTTGGCTCTATGGCTGATATTCATACGTTTAAGCATTTCGGTAACGCGCTTCTTGCGTTCCGCGGCGCCAATGTTCAAATAACGCAAAGGCAATTCCACGTTTTCGAAAACATTCAACTCGTCTATGAGATTGAAACTTTGGAACACAAAACCGATATTACCCTTGCGAAACTTGGTGCGATCTTTTTCCTTGAGTTTTGCCACTTCCTGGCCAAGAAGCAGATAACTGCCGTCGGTAGGATTATCGAGCAGGCCAAGAATGTTCAACAAGGTAGATTTACCACAACCCGAAGGCCCCATGATGGCCACGAATTCACCTTCTTCAATTTGGAACGAAACCTGATTCAATGCAGTGGTTTCGATTTCCTCCGTACGGAAAATTTTACTGAGATCTGTTACTTTAATCATAGTTGTATAGTTATTAATTGTTTCTGTTTATTATCATCCTACTACTCATTTTTGAGCGATTCCACCGGATTGCTGCGCGATATGCGAAGGCTGTTCAAAACGACACAAGCCACCACAAGCAAGAGAATCACCACATCGGCAAGGATAAAGTACCAAGGCAACAAAGCTATTTTCTCCGAGAAATTCTTGAGCCAGACCATCGAAGCAAAATATGCGCCGATATTGCCAAATATCATGGCCGGCACGCAAAGTTTGACGATTTCTGCCACATAAACTCCTATGATTTCTTTGGCGCTTGCACCATTGATTTTGCGCACGGCCATTTCCTTACTTCTGCGCTGCGACTCGTCACGGATATATCCTATTAATCCAAAAAGGGCAATAAGAATGGAAACGACACAACCGACAAAGACCGTGTTTCTCATTTTTCTCTCTTCGGAATAAGCCTCGCGCATGGAGTCCTTGTAAGCCTTCACTTCTATATCCTTGTGTTCGATATGCGACTGTATCAGTGCTTCCACTTTGTCGATGCTTTCGCGAGAAACATTCCTCACCTTGATGGCCATGAATGGCATGTGATGCTCACCCACCTTGCCTAAGAATTTGATGCTGGCACGCGTATCTTGCTTGGTTAAAGTGTTGATTCTGTAGTCTTTATACACTCCGCTAATGGTAAATCCATGAGGATGTTTGTTGACATGTTCGGTAAACCCGACTTGCTTGCCCACAGCGCCATCGCTCCAATCTTGAAACTCCATCATTTTTTCGACAAAGCTTTCGCTCACTGCCACTTCCGTTTCGCTTTGAGGGAATCGTCCTTCGATAAAAGGAATCTCCAGCATTTCGAAAAGACCGGCAGTGCTTTGGTATTGATCGGCTATGTTGAATAGTTCTTTGTATTCTTCGCCATGCAACAAGACATTGTTTCCCGAGCTATAATCGAGCGGCAAGCTATATGACATTTGTACATCTACCACTTCGGGCAATGTTTTCAGATCGTCGATAATGCCTTGATGTCGAGTCTTGTCGGTACCGGTAAGCACCGTCCACAGCAAGTCTTGATAATTATATCCGGGCTTATCGTTTACCGCTTTCTGGTATTGGGCACTGATGACACTGACCAAGGTAAACAGGAGCGTACAAATCGCGGTCTGAAGGAAAAGCAAAGCCAACTTCCACACGCGTCTGCTCTCCCTATAATTCTTGATGGCGGCCGAAACCGGAATTCTCGAATACAGATAACCTGGCAGCAAGGCGGCCACGGCAAAAACAATAAGTGCCACTACCGCAAGCGTGATATAAGTAACTTGTCCGAACAGTTCCTCCATCGGATAGCCGAAGAAATCTTCGATTATGGGTTTGAGCGACAACAAAACAACTGCCACGATGGCCATGGCCGCCACAATATCGATAGCCGCCTCTTTGGCCATGATGCCGTAGATATTCCCCTTCTCGGCGCCGTAACATTTGCGCACGCCCATTTCCTTCGACCTGTTGACCAAAGCCGATACAGACATCAACACATAATTCATCAAGGATATCAAGATAAGCAATATAGCCACCACGATAATGATAAGCATCGTATTTTTAACTTGCGGAATAGAAATGTACATTTGCGTCAGCGGCGTAAGAAAATAACGAATGTCAATGCCCGAAGTCTGCGCCATTTGAATCACATCTGCCGGATAATTCTTTTCCTGCATCAGACGGATAGCCGGAGCCAACATATCGGGGTCGGTACCTTCTGCCAAACGAACAAAACCTCTGTATCGATCGTTACCAATCCAATTGTCCGTCGAAGTCTTGTACAAACTTTCCATCGAAATAAGCACATCGTGTTCTACCGAACAATTGTGGGGAAAATCTTTGAAAACGCCGCTCACCGTTATGAGAAACTCAGGCAATTCTTCGTTGTAAATCACCTTTCCAATGGCTTGCGAGATGCCGCCCAATTTCTCGGCAAAACTTTCGGAAACCATCGCGCAGGCTTGTTGAGCGAGTGCATGCTTAGGATCGCCGGCCAAAATTTCCGTAGTGAAAACATCGAAGAAACAGGTATCGACCACGAGAGGAGAACCTTCTAAAACGTGTTTCTCTTCGTCGATAAACTTTTCGCTGTTCCAGATATACGTCCAACGAGTGGCAGTTTCCACGCCCGGCACATTGCTTCTGAATCCCGGCGCCACAGCACCTGAAACATTGTCGTAATCGTATGATTCTGCTTGTTGACTATAATGTGTGCGAATCTGATAAATCTGCTGTGGACGATGGTAACATCTATCGTAACTCATTCTGTGACAGAGCATGGCAATGAACAAAGTGGCCACAGCCAAACCAACACCCAAAGACAAAGACTTGACGATTATTTCTTTAATTTTCATATTAGTTCAAATACCTGATAAATAAATTATTAGAATACCAACACTTCATTGTCGCCAAAGTTATCGTAGCCGGAAATGATGACTTTCTCGCCGGCCTGCAAGCCTTCCAGCACCTCGTAATACTGCGGATTCTGACGACCGATGCGAATATCCCGCTTCACGGCCTTTCCTCCTTCGGGCGACAAAACGTAAATCCATTTGCCTCCGGTGCGCTGATAAAAAGTGCCTCGCGGAACGAGAATGGCGTTTTCGGCTTGTCCCAATTGCAGGTTCAAATAATACGTTTGTCCGGTGCGGATGTTGCCCGGCTGTTCGCCGCTGAATTTGAAATCGGCCTTGAATTTGCCATCGCGCACTTCGGGATACACCTTGCGAATGACGGCCGCAAAAGACTCATGCTGACGTTCGAAAGTGGCTTCCAGACCGGCGCTCACCCTATCGATGTAATGTTCATCTATCTGTGCCTCAATCTTATAACTACCAATTTGATTGATCTGGCCAATCTTGGCTCCGCTGGCCACCGACTGCCCCAAGACCACATCCAGCAAACCCAACTCTCCGTCAATGGGCGACTTGATGGTAAGCTTATCTTTCCGACGGCGAATCATCTGCATATTCAGGCGCATATTGTCGAGACTTTCCTCCATTTGCTTGATTTCCACGCTTCTGTAAAGACTGTCTTGCAAAGCGCGTTCCTGCACCAATTGCAATCGGCCGGCAGCCAATTCGTAATCTTCTTGAGCCAGAAGAAATTCCTCGCGGGCAATCAAATCATCTTCGTATAAAGCCTTGTTCTGCTCGTATTTTCGTTGCAAACGCTTCACCTCTACTTGCAATTGCAGCTTCTCCTGCTGCACGCTCAGACGTTGTTGTTCCATGGAAATCAGCGTATTGCGAAGCAAGTTTTCTTTTTCGGCCAATTCTGCCTCCGAGTTGAGAATCTGCAAGTCGAGATTGTCGTTGCTCAAGCGCAGAATTTCGTCGCCCGCCTGCAATTTCGAGCCTTCTTCGATGATGATTTCCTGCACGATTCCGCCTTCTTGCGGACTTATCTGAATGGTTGTCATGGGTTGAACCTGTCCGCTCACGCGAATGTAGTCGTTGAATTCTCCGTCAATGACATCGCCCACAACAAGCGTGTCGGCATTAACCCTGAGCGTGGTGGCATCGTCTCTGACAAAAAGCCAGATAACAAAGGCCAACAAGAGCGCGCCCATCCAATAAGGCAAGGCTTTTACGGTAAAAATCAATGAGATACCTTTTTTCTTTTCGATAATTTTATCCATAGTGATATTGATTTTCTAAAACTGTTATACGTTTTCAAAATTGTTCTATATAAGGTATTCCTGAAAAATATGCCAACACGCTGTCTTTGATGCGATACTGCAATTCATTTTGCAAACAGGCGCTTTTAGCGTTCAAACATTGTTCCGAAGCTTTTCTGAAATCGAGAGGAGAAACCAGTCCTTGCTGAAACTTCTTCTTATTCAGACGATAAGCCTCTTCTTGCAAAGCTGCACGTTTCTCTGCCTGACGATAGGCCGCCAAGGCCGCCTGCTTATCTTGCTCTGCCCGACGCACTTCTGCCTCCACCTGACGCAAGGTTTGTTCATATTCCAAAGAAGCTTGCGCATATGCATTCGAACGTTTCTTCACATTCATCACATTAGACAATCGATTGAAAACCGGCACGCTGAGTGACAACTGCAGATATTCCCCGCCATTGTTTTTGAATTGCGAACGAAAAGGATCAGGCTCATAATCAGCCACATCGGGATAGGTATAATAGCGCGTGGACCAGCCCATGTTCAACGAGAGCGAAGGAGCGAAACTCCATTTGGCAGTATTCAATTGATATCGGGCATTTTCCACCGAAGCTTTGGCCAATCGGACAGACGGAAGGTGCTGCGTGGCAAACTCTAAAGCCGCATGAAGAGTTGGCTCGGACGAAGAAAACTCGAACAATGTATCTATGACAAGTGCCTCGTCCACAGGCCAGAACATCAGGTCTTTAAGTGTCAGCATAGCATCGTCGTAACGATTCTGAACATCAATGAGACGGTATTCGTAGTCGGCCAATTCGGCTTGCATTTCCACCACGTCCGCTTGCGATTTCTGTCCGAGCAAGAGTTGCTTCTCTGTCTGCTCAAGTACGCTTTTCGCCGTGTTTACCTGCTCTCGCACAACGCTTGTCAGACTGTTGAAATAGAGCACATTACAGAAAGCTTCCATGGTAGCCAAACAAATTTCGTCCTTGGCCAGTTGTTCTCTGTCTATACCCATTTGCAAGGCGGTTTTGCTCACTCTCATATTGTTGACCGCCGAAAAGCCATCGAACAGAATCATGCCGCCCGAAACGGAATAGGCATTGCTCAGCGAAGAAGTAGAAACATAGGTATTGGTTTCCGGGTCGAGCGAACGTCCGAAATTGGAACTGAGAGAGCTGCCGGCTTGCACTTGCGGCGTAAACATGGCCAAAATAGCTTCGCGGCGCTGCCATCGGGCATTGTCGGTTTCCAATCGCATCGTCTTTACCTGAACGGCATTTTCCACGGCAAAACTCATGCAATCGGCTATAGACATGGGCCTGCTTTGCGCATGGTTGTCGGCAGCGGCACTTGGCATCCCGAGACTCCAAAAAAGCAAGATTAATAATAAGGTGTTGATAGTTCTTTTCATAGGTTAATTGTTTACGCACAAAAAGAAGCAACCAGCGTGCCAAAACAATTAACACACTGGTTGTCAACATTATAACAAATCTTCTGTAAAACGATTATTGTAAAATTTCTTTACAGAAGCGTAAAAACTGCACCAAAAACAACTTATTCTTCAATCTTCAGCAATTCCATGTCGAAGATGAGGACAGAATAGGCAGGAATCATGGGATCGGAATAATGATAATCGGTTGAGCCATAGCCCAAATTGTAAGGAATGTATGCTTTCCAACGAGCGCCCACGGGCATGCGTTCCACCACTTCGCGGAAACCATCGATGGTAGATTCGCCCAAGACGAAAGTCATCTTGCCTTTGTCGAACTCGGTGTTGTCGTAGAGCCAACCCGTGTATTTTACGGTAACCGTCTGGCCGATAAGGGGAATCTCGCCATGGCCGGCCACCAATTCCTGATACAGAATGCCCGAAACGGGAGCAGGTTCATACACGCCGCCCTTCTCTGCCGTGATGATGGAATCGCGGTGTTCCAAAACGAAAATATTGGTGGAATCTTTCAATCCTTCCATAAAGGCCTCATTGGCTTTGCGCCATTTTCTGCTGTCGGCATCTTCCAGGCAAGAAGAGAAAACAAAGCTGAAAGCCAACAACAAAAGGCTAAGAAATGTTAGTTTTTTCATGTGTCGTTATTTTGCCTGCGAAAGTAGTAATTTATTTTGTAAGTTTGCACCTTAAACCATACAATCAAACAAATTATGATTCGTATCAATATCATCAACAAATCGAAACATGCCTTGCCCGCGTATGCCACGCCTCAATCGGCAGGTATGGACTTGCGTGCCAACATCTCGGAAGCCATCACCCTGAAACCTTTGGAAAGAAAGCTCATCCCCACCGGACTTTTCATCGAATTGCCCGTAGGCTACGAAGCGCAGATACGTCCGCGCAGCGGTTTGGCCCTGAAAAAAGGCATCACCGTACTGAACACGCCCGGCACCATCGACGCAGATTATCGCGGTGAAATCGGTGTGATTCTCATCAATTTGTCGAGCGAAGACTTCGTTATCGAAGACGGCGAACGCATTTGCCAGATGGTGATTGCCCAGCACGCACAGGCTGAATGGATCGAAGTGGAAGTTTTGGGCGAAACGGAACGCGGCGCCGGCGGATTCGGACACACAGGAAAAGCATAAATCTCTACTATACCATGAAAACGTCTATTCGATTATTTATTTGGATGTTGACGCTGACAATGACTTTGTCGGCCCGGGCGCAGCATGTTCCGGCCATCGACTCGTCTGCTCAAACGAAGAGTGACATTCTGGCCGGTCGCGAAGCGCTGCTGAAGGAAATTCCTTTGGTGCGCAACGACTCGGTGGAAAACAGCATCGACTATCTGTATCAGCAATCATTGTTGAGCCGTTTCCGCGGCGATGGACAAAAAGCCTTTCAGTATCTGCACGCTTGTCTGGCGCAAGATTCCACACGCGCAGAAGTCTGGTCGGAGTTGGCCACCCTGTACAATTGGAAAAAGGACAAGGATTCGGTGCATATCTGCGTGGAAAAAGCCCATCAGTACGAGCCCGACAACCACACTTACCTGTTCAATCTGATTTACCTTTACACGGAAGAAGATCGTCCGAAAGAGGCCGCGCTTTTGCTTCATAAGTACCTGAACGACAATCCGGAAGAATACGAGTATTACTATCCGCTTGCCAATATTTACCAAGAGGCCGGCATGCATAAAGAAGCTATCGAAGTGCTGAAACAATTGGAAAGCATAGAGGGCAAGAATCAAGACATCTCGCTGAACATTTACAACAATTATCGTTATCTGGGTAAGCCGAAGAAGGCTTTGAAAGAAATGCAGCAATTGCTTCGGACAGACCCGGAAAACACTATTTATCAAGTACTTCTGGCCTACGCATACGAAGACTTGGATGCAGAAAAGGCCATAGCAATGTACCAGAAGATCATTCGCGAAAAAGAAGACAACGACAAGGCCATGCTTTTCTTGGCCGATTTCTACACGCGCTTGGGCAAGGACGAAGAAGCCAAGGCTGTTTACCTTGATGTGCTGAACAACGAGCAAATTGATTTTCGCACCAAATATTCCATTTTGGGCACTCATTTTGTGAAGAATTATCAAGAAAAAGATAGTCTGCAGTTGCTGGACATTTACCAGAACATTATTCGTCTTCATCCAACGCAATCCGTTCTGTATAAGCAATATGCCATTTTCTTGCGAAGCTTGTCGCGTGAGGAAGAAGCTGCCGGAAACTTTCGCATTTCTCTCGATTTGAATCCTTACGACAGAGACACCTGGCTACAATTTCTGGGTATTTACGTGGAACAACTCGATTTAAAGAAGATTGAAGAAACAAGTCTGGAGGCTGCCGTCTATTTCCCTAAGGAATACGCATTTACACATTATGCCTCGGTGGTGGCGCTAATGGAACAAGATTATGAAAAGGCGCTTGCCGCATATCGTAAAGGGCTGAGCGTCACCACGGCAGAGCAAGGAGCATTGCGTTCGGACATTCTTGGCAAAATGGGCGATGTGCATCATCAGCTCGGACAGATGGATTCCTGCTATCATTACTACGAATTGGCTTTGGCTTATTACCCTGAGAATGCGATGGTTCTGAACAATTACGCCTACTTTCTAAGCGTAGAGAACCGTTTGCTCGACAAGGCATCGGAAATGGCACAAATGGCTGTTCGCTTGGAAGGTACTAACGCCACCTACTTAGATACTTACGCTTGGGTTTTCTTTAAACAGGGAAACTATTCGCGCGCCAAGATTTATATTGAAAGAGCCTTGCTCAACGAGAAAAAAGAGGAGGCTTCGCCCGAACTTCGCGAACATTATGGCGATATTCTTTGGTTTTGCGGGGAAAAAGATCGTGCCGTGGAACAATGGGGAGAAGCCATCAAAATGCAGGCCCTGCCTTCCGAGAAATTATTGTCGAAATTCAATAACAAACAGTATGAAGAATAGGAGAATCATTTTTGCCTTGATGACTATCGGCTTATTGTTTGGTTTTCAATCTTGTAAAACCACCGGTTCCTTGGTCTCGAAACTCAGACAAGGCGTAGCGGCGCAAGAAATGCTCGAAAGCAACGACCGCATCGACAACATGAATGCAAAGTGGACATTCGCGAGTTCGAACATCAAGGTGGGCGGACAAGTAAACTGCGGACCTTCGTCTTTGTGGCTCAACACGCAGTTTTTATTGGGCATAGAAACGCATCGTCTGTATGCCGACAAGAGCTTGGTTCAATTCATCGACAGAACGCAAAGGGTGTATGTATCAGATAGTTTGGCACAGATGAGCCTACCGGTGGGAATGATTGTCAACTTGGCAAGAGGCATTCTCTGCAACGAAATCGTGGACTTAAGCGGCGAGCCATTGTCGCTCAGGGAAGCCGAGTATAAGTTTGACGAAAGACGCCGTTTGCTCTTGTCGTACCGCGCTCCTTTCAGTACCGTTTTGGAATATACCATCGATGAAAACGGAGATTTTACGGAAATGAGGCTGATTCGAAACGAAAATGAGTTGCTGAAGGTCGTATATAGCAATTTTCTCGTGGTTGACGGCATTCGTTTCCCGCACACGCTACATATCAGCTCGAAAGAGGCAGCCAATGCGGACATGGAATTTCTCCAGTTTTTCGAATCGTTCGACATAGTGTACAGAGATGTGCATTTCGACACGGAAGCAAAATCATCTTTCTCTATTCCAAGCAATTATAACAAATTGGACGCACAAACTTTATTGAAATCAATTAAGCTGTTTTAAGGTATGAAGCGATTTTCGGTTGTATTTCTCTTGTTGATTATTTCCTTACAGACAATGTTTTCGCAAGACGACATTGCCACGGTTCGACGTCAGTATCAGGAGGCGCTCGAACGCATAGAAGCCACAGACAAAGCACTGAGTGCCAACGAGAAATCGGTAAAGAATCAGCTGTATCGCTACAATGTCATCAACGACCAGGTGAAGGAAAGCCAAAGGTACCTGAACCGCCTGAATGCCGAATACAACAAGACGCGCAAGGCCATCGGCAAACTGAACGAGGAAATAAAGGCGCTCAATGCAGAATTGAAAAAGCGCCAAGACCAATATGCCAAGATGGTGCGCCAGTTGTATATCCGCCTGAGCGACAATGACAAACTGATGTTCATTTTTGCTGCCGAAGACCTCAACCAGAGTTGGCGTCGTATGCGTTATCTGAACGATTATGCCAAATATCAGCGCAAACAAGCGGAATTGATTAAGGAAAAACAGGCTGAAATCGAAGCGGCGAAAGTGGAACTGGAAGCCAAACGCAAGGAGCAAGCCGATTTGGTGGCTGAACAGAGCGCCGAACAAAAACGTTTGCAAAAGGAACGCAGCAAACAAAACAGCATCGTACAGAATCTGAAGAAGAAACGCAGCAGCTTGCAGGCCGAACTGCGTCGTGACAAGCAGCGTGCCGAACGTTTGAACAGCAAGATCGAAGAAATCATCGCGGCTGAAAACAAGAAGTCATCGGCTTCGGGAAGTAGCGGCACGGCATCGGCCTACGCCATGAACGTGGACGAAAAGAAATTGGCTACCGAGTTTGGCAACAACAAAGGAAAACTGCCTTTCCCGGTATCGGAACCGGGCACCATCATCGTGCATTTCGGCGAACAGAAACACAAGGACATGAAGTACGTGCAAACCAACTCAAGCGGTATCGATATACAGACAAAATCGGGAGCTTCGGCGCGCGCCATCTTCAAAGGAACCGTGTCGAGAGTGTTCTCCGTACAAGGCACCAATTTCTCCATCATCGTGCGTCATGGTAATTACCTCTCGGTGTATTCAAATCTGGAAAAAGTATCGGTGAAAGCGGGACAAACGGTAAAAATCGGCGACAAATTGGGCACCATCTATTCCGACCCGGAACAGAACAACCTTACCATCATGCACTTCCAAATTTGGAAAGACTTGCAGAAACTCGACCCCGAACTCTGGTTGAAGAAAAACTGAGAACTGTTTTAGAAGCTGAGGCCGTCGAGCATGGCCATGTATAAACGTAGCGCTTGGTCAATTTCGTCTAAACGCACGTATTCGTCGGCCGTGTGCGAACGCATGGTGTCGCCGGGGCCGATCTTCACCGAAGGAAATGACATGCGCGACTGGTCGGAGAGCGTGGGCGAACCGAAAATCTCCAGACCCATTTCCTGACAGCGTTTCACCAAAGGATGACTTAAATCTATGCCCGAAGACGACAGACGATAAGAACGCGCTTTCACCTGGCAATCTACCTGAGACTGAATATATTCGCACAATTCCTGATTGCGATAGCACTCGTTCACGCGTACATCTACCGTAAACTGACAAGTATCGGGAATGATGTTGTGCTTGCTGCCCGCATTGATCATGGTCACCGTCATTTTTACCGGACCGAGCAAAGGCGAAACACCAGGCAGCTGCGTTTGCTGAAACCACTGTATATCTTTGATTGCCTTATAGATAGCATTATCTCCCGTATTGTGAGCCGCATGACCGCTTTCGCCTTGCGCCGTGCAGTCTAACACCATCAGACCTTTCTCGGCAACGGCCAGGCGCATAGACGTAGGCTCGCCCACAATAGCCAAATCGATGGAAGGCAAATCGCTGAGCAACAAATCGATACCATCGGCTCCGGTCACTTCTTCCTGACAAGAAATACCCAAAATAAGATTATAGGCCTGAGGCTTCTCGCGCAGAGCTAAGAACGTGGTAATCAGTGAGCAAAGCGGGGCGCCGGCGTCGTTGCTACCCAAGCCGTACAGACGGCCATCTTCGAGCTGGGGCGTGAAAGGCGGACGCGTCCAAGAATCGGTGGCAGGCACCGTGTCCATGTGAGAATTGAGCAAGAGCGTGGGTTTATCGTCTTGCAAAGGATGCGCCATGCACCAAAGATTATTGCCGACACGATGCACGTCCAAGTCTTTTTTACGGAGATAATCTTGCAGAAAATCAGCACGTTGTGTTTCTTCCCTGCTTTTGGCGGGAATAGAAATCAGTTCTTGTAATAAATCTATGGTCTGTTGTGAGGCTGTGGTCATTGTCTTTGGCTTAGTTTGAGGTGGCAAAAGTAATGTTTTTTGGAGAAAATGCACTACCTTTGCGGGCAATTATAGAAACAAGAGAGAGATTATCAGGAAATTAAAAAAGAGCAACTTAAACAAAAGAACAATGAACGAAATTTATCATTTTGCCAAACTTATCCCCGCCAAGGCAAAGAAAACGCCCGATCAGACGGCCATGCGATTCCGCGACTACACCGACGCCACTTGGAAAGGTATCACCTGGGCCGAGTTGGAAGGCGCCGAAAACTTAGTGGCAGCCGCGCTTTTGCAAGCCGGCGTGAAAAAGGACGACAAGGTGGCCATTTTTTCACAAAATAAACCCGAATGTATCTATTGCGAATCGGCCATCTATTCGCTTCGCGCAGTGGGAGTTCCTATTTATGCAACATCGACCACGGCTCAGATTGAGTACATCATCAAAGATGCCGGCATCAAGATTATTTTCGTGGGCGAACAATATCAGTACGACCGCGCCTACGAAGCTTTTCAAGACAATTGCGGCCTGCAAAAAATCGTTATTTACGACACCGAAGTGCGCCTAAACCGCAACGACACACAGTCGGTTTATTTGAAAGACTTCATGCACAGTGGACTTATCGCCGACTTGAAGAGTGAGGTGCAAGCCATCCGTAACACCTGCGAAATGAACGACTTGGCCAATATTCTCTACACCTCGGGCACCACAGGCAACCCCAAGGGCGTGATGTTGTTGCACAGCAATTTCCACGAAATCATCCGAGTGATGAACCTCAAGCTGGAAAAGTACCTCAACAAGGGCCTGTCGTCGCTGAGTTTCCTTCCGCTGACGCATATTTTCGAGAAAGCATGGTCTTACTATTGCCTGACCAACGACATTCGCGTGGAAGTGTTGCTGCGTCCCGGAGACGTACAGATGGCCATCAAGGAAGTACAGCCCAACTTTATGTGTAATGTGCCCCGCTTCTGGGAAAAGGTTTACGCCGGTGTACAAGCTGTTTTGAATGGCTATTCGCCTTTTATGCGAAAGGTGATTGCCTTTGCCTTGCGTATCGGAGAAAAATATCAATGGACTTATCGTCGTCAAGGAAAACGCGTGATGCCGCATGTCTTCTTGCTCTACTGGATTTTCAAACTTGTCATTTTCAATAAGGTGCAGAAGAAAGTCGGTTTGAACAAGGGCGTTCTCTTCCCCATTGCCGGCGCTAAGCTCAACGACAATGTTTGCCAATTCATGCGTTCCATCGGCATTCCCGTGTGCTATGGTTACGGTTTGACAGAATCGACGGCCACCGTGAGCTGCTACGACGATCTCAACTTTAAGCTCGGCTCTGTGGGCACCATGGTAGATGGTCTCGAAGTAAAAATCTCTGAAGAAGGCGAAATCCTTTTGAAGGGAAAAACCATTACGCCAGGTTATTACAATCGTCCGGAAGCCAATGCAGAAAGCTTTACCGAAGATGGATTTTTCCGCACGGGCGACTGTGGCTACATAGACGAAGATGGACATTTGTACCTTACCGACCGTCTGAAAGATTTGTTCAAGACCTCGAACGGAAAATACATCGCGCCGCAGAACATCGAAACTGCTCTGGAAAACGACCGCTACATAGACAATGCCGTCATTATCGGCGACCAACGCAAGTTTGTGAGCGCCATCATCGTGCCGGCGTTCACCGAAATGGAAGGACTTATCAAAGACCTGGGCATCAACAATTTGTCGGCCGACGACATGCAAGCTTGCGTCAAGGATCCGCGCATCTATCAATTTATTGAGAACCGCATCCGTCAGGTGCAGAAAGATATGGCCAACTTCGAGCAGGTGCGTCGTTTCATTTTGTTGCCGGAAGCCTTCTCCATGGAAAAAGGCGAATTGACCAACACGCTGAAAGCCAAACGAAAAGTTATTATCAACAATCACCTCGAAGAAATCGAGGCTTTATACGAAAATTAATTATTCACTATGATTACGACCGAACAGATTAAAGAAGTTCAGGAGCGCGAGCACGCGCTGAGGAGGTATCTTTGACATCGACGGAAAGATCTCTCAATTAGCTGTCGAAGAAGAAAAAACCCAGGCTGCTGATTTTTGGAACGACCAAAAGGCTGCCGAAACACAAATGCGAAAACTAAAGGAACTGCGCTCGTGGATAGAGTCTTACAAGGCTGTTGAAACCGCTTGCGAGGAACTTTTGTTGGCTTACGATTTTTATAAGGAAGAAGCGCTGAGCGAAGAAGAAATCGACCAGAATTACGCACAGACTTTGTCGCTTATCGAAGGCCTCGAAATGAAGAACATGCTTCGCCACGAGGAAGATAAGTTGGGTGCTGTGCTCAAGGTGAACGCCGGAGCCGGTGGTACCGAAAGCCAAGACTGGGCCGAAATGTTGTTCAGAATGTATCAGCACTATTGCGAAAATCACGGCTATAAAATCCAGATTACCAACTGGCAAGATGGCGACGATGCGGGTATCAAAACTGCTACCATGACGGTAGAAGGCGATTTTGCTTTCGGCTATCTGAAATGCGAAAACGGTGTGCATCGATTGGTGCGCGTATCACCCTACAATGCGCAAGGAAAGCGTATGACCTCGTTCAGTTCGGTGTTTGTGGTGCCTTTGGTGGACGATACCATTGAAATTGAAATCAAGGATTCTGATATCACTTGGGACACTTTCCGTTCGTCGGGTGCCGGCGGCCAGAACGTGAACAAGGTGGAAACCGGTGTGCGTCTGCACCACATTCCCACGGGCATCGTGATTGAAAATACCGAAAGCCGCTCACAGTTGGGCAATAAGGAAAATGCGCTGCGCCTGCTCAAATCGCAATTGTACGAAATGGAGTTGGAAAAACGCCGTGCCGAACAGGCCAAGATCGAAGCCGGCAAGAAGAAAATCGAATGGGGCTCGCAGATTCGCAGCTACGTGTTCGACGATCGCCGCGTGAAAGACCATCGTACCAACTTCCAGACTTCCAACGTTCAAGCCGTAATGGACGGCGATTTGGACGACTTCATCAAGGCTTATCTGATGGAATTCGGCGCCGAATAAAAGTTTCATCTAAGCTTGAAAAGTTTAACGCGGAATCTAAAAGTTTAACGCCGAAGACGAAAGTTTAACCTTGTCGAAAAAATAGTTTGACTCGAAGTTTTTAATTATTAAAGCAACAATGAATGCACTGGAACTGAAATATTTAGCTCTACACAAAGTAGGTAATAAAAGCAAAGAAGACGCTTGTTACTTTGCCGAAAATCTTCTTTCCATCGACGAGAATCTGCAAGAAGTCCTGACGGATTATTTTGCATTGGCATCTAAATCGGAAGAAATGTTTCAGCTGTATGACGAAGAAAACCTCGATGAAAACGTAGTTTTTGCCTGCGCGTCAAACATTTTCGATGCACCTGAAACTTTGTTGGAAGAATCCAAACTTTTGGCCAAGCATTTGTACGAGAAAAGCGAGCATCCCAACATTAAGCAAGGTGAGTTTTTCGTGGCTTATTTCGAAGGTGAGTTGGACGAAGAACCCGTGCAAGCCATCGGATTGTTCAAGTCTGAAAACAAGGAAATTTTCTTGCGTAGCGATTATCAAGATAATGCTTTACAACTGCAATGTCAGGAGGGCATCAGCACGCGCAAACTCGACAAAGGCTGCCTCATTTTCAACCGTCAACGCGAAGATGGCTATGCGCTCTCGGTGGTAGATCATGCCAACCGAAGCGAAGCCGTTTTCTGGATTGACGATTTTCTGAACGCGCGTCAGCGTCGCGATTCATATTCCAACACGCACGATGTGCTAAGCATGTGCAAGGACTTCGCCATCAAGGAATTGCCCAAACAGTTCGAAGTGAGCCGCGCCGACCAGGCCGATTTCCTGAATCGCTCGATGGAATTTTTCAAGGAAAACGATCGTTTCAAGATGCAGGATTTTGCCCAACAAGTCATTGGACAGCCCGAAGTCATCGATGCTTTCGACCAATACACTTGTCAATTTCAAGACCAGCGCGGCATTGCATTGGACGATGATTTTGCCATTTCGGAAGGTGCGGTGAAGAAACAATCGCGTGCGCTGAAAAGTGTCATCAAGCTCGACAAGAATTTCCACATTTACGTGCACGGCAATCGCAACCTTATCGAGCAGGGCGAAGACGACAAAGGCAAGTATTACAAGGTTTACTACAACGAAGAATCATAAAGTCGAAGCCTACGCGATGCGAGGATTCGCGCTCGACGAAGGATTCGCGCTCGACGAAGATTCGCGCTCGACGAAGATTCGCGCTCGACGAAGATTCGCGCTCGCTTCCGCTCGCGCGAGCATTGCTCGAAAGTTTCGCTAACGCTCCGCTTTCTCGCAAAGCAACAGTACTCTCTGATTATCAGCTAAGGTGGCGGCAAACAAATAAAGTTGGCCGCCTTCTTTTATGCGGTATTTTTTGCGAATCGTCTCCACAGATTCCGGATAATTACGCGTGGCCACATTCACTTGTTGCAGACTTTGCAGGCGTTTTTTCGTCTCCTTGGCCGATGGCGACAAGGCTTCTACGATTTTGAAAACGCGTCCGGGAAAATCGGCCTGCAAAACCGCTGAAACATACAAATGCGTATTAAGGTGAAGTTTCTGTAAATCAAAGCTCTGCGAAAGAATTTTGTAAGCGCCGGCCTTCAACAAAGCTACATTGGGCTCGTAAAGAAAGTGCCCTGCAAGGCCGTTTTCAATGACGGAAGCGATGGAAGCGACGGAAGTGACGGAAGCAACGGAAGCACCCAACAAAGCGCTCGATGATGCACCCAACGACGCAAAACGACAAATGGCTTGGCTTTCCTCCTCTCGCGTGAAAGCAAACTCTTGCGCCAGATTCCTCTTACTCAGAAGATTACAAGTATGAATGCGTACTTCGGAAGAAGCGCCGTCAAGCGAGCCATGCGAAGCATCATTTTCGAAACAGCAACAAAGCAACAATTCCTTGCAATCGTTGTCGAGCGCCAGGACATGACAAGCCACAACTGAAGCCAATTGCCTGAGCGCCAAACTTATATCCAACATCGGAGAAAGCTTTATCATCAACAGACGACATTTCTTGCTCAGAGAGGAAAACAGCGCCGACACATCGGGCGTACAATCTTGAAGCGCAAACACTTTCTTGCCCTTGTCATCGCGACGCGCCGGATCGAGGAAGATAAAATCTACCGGATTCATACTTTGCAAATATTCCTCAGCCTCAGCGCATTGCACAGAAATTTGCCCGCGATCGAGTTGCGAAAAATTATGTCTCGCCAGCTGGCAAAGCAATTCCTGACGTTCCACATAGACATATTCATCGAAAGTTTCCGAGAGAAAATACGCATCAACGCCCAAGCCTCCCGTCAAATCGACTCCTTTTTTGCGCGATTCCATCGGTAAAAACGCATCGAGCAAGGCGGCCTTGTATCGCGCCGTGGCCTCCGACGAAGATTGCTCCAAGGAAAGCGTGGGCGGAAATTGCAAAGACTCACAAGCATACCAAGCGGGCACTTTTTGCTTAATTGCCTGATATCCTTTTATTTGCACCAAAGCATTGGCCATATCGACATCGGGATAACGCGCCGCCTTCAAAGCCAAATCGCGCACGTCATCGTTGATATGTTCCTTGACAAATGTTTGCTGAACGGGATTTCTTTGCATGCTGACAATTTTTCGGCGCAAAAATACGAAGAAGTTTGTAACATTATTTCACATTTGATGTCTATGCGATAGTTTTACAACAAGATTTTTACAACTATGAAAAAGATTTGTATTTATTTGGCAGCCTTGGTGTTGCTTTGTTTGACGAGTGTGAGAATACAGGCTCAAAACACATCATGGCAGAGTTTTCAAGACTCAACAGATTTTTCGACATACGCCACAAACGGCCGCGCCTGCAACGATGCCGGAAGAGCGATAGTGATGAGCGGAGCAACGCTTGCGGCCACCGGTGTAGGATTGCTGCTTCACACCTTGTTTCTCCAAGAATCCGGACCGTATCCCGTGATGAATGTGGCACCGGTTTACGCACTCGGAATGATGGCAGGAGGCGGAATTATTGCCTTGGCGGGGTGGCCTTTGTTATCGAGAGGGAAACAACAGATGACATCCAGCGGAACTTCGCAATTGATATTTGGAAATGAGCATCAGAAGGGATTCAACGCCATGATAGAATTGGGTAGAGGTTTAGGTTGGAGCATTAGCGTCGATGCCGTTGCCGGATATCATTTCAACGAAAATTTCTTCTTGGGTGCCGGAGCAGGACTTCGTCCTATAATAATCGACCACATTGACGAGGTGGCGAAACCTCTGTACGTTAATGCTCGTTACACTTTCGGTGACAAAAGAGTCGATCCTTATGTTTCAACAAATCTGGGCTACGAGCCACTTTTTCAAAAACTATATTCTTCGTTGGAATTTGGTTCCCGAATCAGAAATATCCGCAGTGAGCGTGGCAGCTCGTGGTGGATTGGTAGCCGCATGGAAAACCTCGACATCCGCAGCGTTTATACCATCAGCATCAAATTAGGGAAGTCATTTTAACTTTCTGCCTCCTCTTATCAAGATAGTTAGAATCTTCACTGCGTGAAGCTTCTCTATCTTTCTCGGCCTTTCGGCCTACTCTTATCAAGATAGTTAGAATCTTCACTGCGTGAAGCTTCTCTATCTTTCTCGGCCTTTCGGCCTACTCTTATCAAGATAGTTAGAATCTTCACTGCGTGAAGCTTCTCTATCTTTCTCGGCCTTTCGGCCTCCTCTTATCAAGATAGTTAGAATCTTCACTGCGTGAAGCTTCTCTATCTTTCTCGGCCTTTCGGCCTCGCAAGATAGGCTGCAGCTCGGGAGAAGCAAACCTCGAGTAAACTCGGGTTTGCTTCTCCGCTCGCTTTGCACTATCTTTGTCCCCTTATTTGAAGGAAAATGGAAAACAGAGGTAATTTTGCGACTAAGATTGGTATCACCATGGCGGTGGCCGGATCGGCTGTGGGATTGGGTAATATATGGCGCTTTCCGTACTTGTTGGGACAAAACGGCGGCGCTGCATTTTTTCTGGTTTATGTGCTTTGCGTGCTGCTGATGGGGTTCCCCGTGATGATGGCCGAAATGAGCATTGGCCGCATGGGCGGACGTAACGCATCGGGTGCATTCAAGGCTTTGGGACGTCCTAAGTGGTCGCTGCTGGGAAAAATGGGCGTGCTCTGCTCCTTCCTGATTTTGGGATTTTACTACGTGGTGGCCGGCTGGACGCTCGAATATGCATTCCAAGCCATCAAGTTCGATTTCATTGGACAAACACCCACAGATTTGGCCAATAATTTCACGGCATTTTCTACTCATAATCTTCGTCCCATTGTGATGGCGGTGGCTTTTATGATTATCACTTGTCTGGTGGTGTCGTTCGGGGTGAAGAAGGGCATTGAAAACAGCTCGCGCATGCTGATGCCCATTTTGTTCGTCTTTATCATCGTTTTGGCCATTCGTTCGGTAACCTTGCCCGGCGCAGGCGAAGGACTGAAATTTCTCTTTAAACCCGATTTTCACAAAATTACGGCAGATGTGGTGCTGAGCGCCATGGGACAAGCCTTTTTCTCGCTTTCCATCGGTATGGGATGCTTGCTCACTTATGGTTCATACGTAAAGAAAGATGTCAACTTGGAGAACACGACTTTTCAGGTGGCGACGATAGATTCTTTTGTGGCTGTCTTGGCAGCGGTAGCCATTTTCCCTGCTGTTTTTTCTATGGGATTGGATCCGGGACAAGGTCCGCAATTGGTGTTCATCACACTGCCTCACGTGTTTAACCAAATGCCCGGCGGTTCTGTTTTCGCCATCATCTTTTTCCTTTTGCTTCTGGTGACAACGCTTACTTCCACCATCTCCTTGCTCGAAGTGGTGACGGCTTATTTTGGCGAAGAATTCAACATGAAACGCGGCAAGGCTGCAGTGGTGGCCAGTCTGATTAACGTGCCGCTCGTGGTGTTGGCCTCGCTTTCGCTCGGCCAACTCGGCCACATCCAACTTTTCGGCCTGAACATATTCGACTTCCTCGATAAAATCACTTCGCAAATTTTCATGCCTCTGGGCGGTCTGTGTGTCTGCATTTTTGTGGGTTGGGTGCTGCCCGCGCCAGAACTGAAAGACAGCCTGAGCAACAATGGAAAGATAAAGCTACGCGTGTGGTCGATTTTCCGTTTCTTGGTGCGTTACGTATCGCCTTTGGTAATCCTGCTTATCTTCCTGGGCCAATTTTTAGGATAAGAAATATTTCTTACCTTTGTGCGCCATTTTGCCAAAATCTGAGCAATGAAAAAATCGTCTAAAGAAACAAAACATCCGGCTTGGGCATTGCCTTCTTACATCAACGAGAAAGGCAATGTGGTTCGTTTGGTTCTCTTTACGGCGCTGTTTGCCATGCTCTTCCTCAATTTGTATCAGCCCTTTAACTCGGGCACTTGGGCCGGACGTTTCGGCTTGGAAGACGGCGATTCTTTCGTGTATTTCCTGTATTCAAGCTTGGTCATTTTGGCCGGACTCAGCGTCATTGGCATTACACGAACCTTTCTGTATTTTTATTCGCGAAAACACACTGTTACCTATTTGGGATACATAGGCATCATCTTGCTCGAAATTGTGCTGATGGCGCTGATATTCTCTTCGTTCAAAGTCTTTGTGCTGGAACGTTTCAACAAAATCAACGTGTTTATCCGTCTTATCATTGCCTGGGTGGATGCGGTCAAAAAAACTTCCATGGTGCTGCTCATTCCTTACACCATACTTTGGTTGTATTTCGCTTTGAGGGAAAAGAGCCGCCAGGTGAATCATCTTCAGGAAAAACATCGCCAGCGCAACAAGACCATGCCCCGCAACGAAATGATTTGTTTCTACGATGAAAAGGGCGATTTACGACTGTCTATCGATAAAAACAGCGTCTATTACATAGAGTCGGCCGACAACTACGTGAAGATTTACTACAAGGTGAAAGGCAAGCTCGAACACTTCATGCTGCGCAACTCCATGAAGAGCTTAGACGAACACATCGGCGACCGCCTGATGATGCGCTGCCACCGCTCGTACATGGTGAATCTCGACAAAGTGAAAGTGCTGCGCAAGAGCGACGAAGGTCTCATTCTCGACCTCGACCACGAACAGATTCCCAATATTCCCGTATCGAAGACCTACAGCTCCCGCGTGATGGATCGTTTCACCACGCCCGAAGACATCGATACCGACGCCTCCACCGACGAAAACGTTTAATCTTCGGACGCTTAATCTTCGCTGGCTTTCGTCAAAATACCTATTCCTTTTTTGCCGTCTGTTTTTACCACCAAGGGCTTATCGAAACGATAATGCTTCAAATACTTGTCTTCGTACAGCGGCTCAAGACTGTTGAGATAATCCAAATCGAGGAAATTGCGATCGTCTTGCGCGTGCGGAATGGTGTAGTAATGCACGCCGAACGAAGTGAGGTTCTGGAAGAAGTGCGTTCCCTGACTCGGATCTATCTGGTATTTGTTCAAACTGGTTTCCACAATCAAACGTGCCGAAGCAATATTGGGCCAACGCACCGGAATGCCTAACCATGGGTCGCTCGAACCCCAACGTCCCGGACCAATCAACACATAGTTGCGACCTTCTTGCGTGAGTTTCTTGTTGATTTTGTCCACTTCGTAGGCGCAAAGCTGATTCTGCGTAGCGTTGAAATTATCCTGATTCACATACACAATATCGAACAATTCGTTGGCAATGCCCTGACCCAGCGCATAATTGGTTCGCATGAGCAATTCGTCCTTGGGCACTTCGTTCAAGTCTTCGGTAAATTGTTCCTTGCTATCGACGATAGGCCTGATTTGCAACAAGTAGAAAGCATGCTTCTTGTCGGTGTCGTGGCTATTTAGATTGACAGCAAATTCGATTTCCACATGACGTCCCATTTCTTCTTCGCCCAACTTCAAAATATCAGAGAGCAACTCGGCCAAGGGGAAAGTATCGTTTTCCAAAATATGCGCGAAGGAAATGATTTTGCGTCCGCCTTCCCAGAGTCCGTCACGAATCACTTGGTCGTAAGGGTCGAAGGTTGATGCAATCTGGTCGAGTGTACCATCTTGTTCGGCTTCTTTCACCGGAAGTTTCAATAAATTGAATCCATCATCCACCGGCAAATGCCCGTTTTTATTGCTCAAATCGAGCGCCAGGAAAGAAGTTTGGGTTTCACGCAAGGCATATTCCATCGTACTCATCTGCAAAATATGCTTGGGATGCTTGGGCGAGAAACGAAGCGTCAGGCCGCCATCTACAATGTATTTACCCAAACCCAAGGCAACATTCGCGATTCCATCGGTGGTTTCTTCCTGTCCGATAGGATAATAATTGAGCGAACGGGCCACGCCGGAGAAAGTCGGATAAAAGCGATTTCCATAAGAACTTCCGCAAACTTCCTCTATGACAACGGCCATTTTTTCTTGGTCGATAACGTTAGAAGTGGCCGTCATGTAAGCTTTACTTTGGTCGAAGAACACCGAGGCATACACACCCTTGATGGCAGTGCGCAACATCTTCAGCATGATTTTCGGATCTTCGTCGTAAGGCACCATATAGGTGGAATAAACACCGGCAAATGGCTGATAATGTGCATCTTCCAACAAAGAAGACGAACGCACGGCAATAGGTTTCTTCACCACATCCACAAAGGCCACCAAGTCGTCGAAAAGCATTTCGGGCAAATGCGCCTTGGTGAAGGCTTCCAGGATTTCTTCGTTGGGAATGTCTTTCAGCGCGATGTCGTAAAGATTGTTCATCTCCATGAATTCGTCGAAGACATTGGTACACAAAACCAGCGTTTTAGGAATCATCACCTGCGTATCTTCGAAACGATTCAGCTCAGGATGTCGCTTTATCATGGCGCTCAAGAAGGCCAGACCGCGGGCTTTTCCACCCAAAGAACCATCGCCGATGCGCGCGTAGTTGGAGTATTTGTCGAAACGGCCTTTCTGGAACTCGGCAATCACCCCCTCGTTCTTTATCTTGCGGTACTTCACGATGGCATCGAAAAGCATTTGACGCACGGGCATGGTGTCGGTAAATGCCTGAATGGGAATATGTTTAATGAATCGGCCGATGGGGAACATGGCGCGAGAAAAGAGCCAGCGCGAAGCGTGATTGCGCTCGAAATGATATCGCAAAGAATCGTCGGGAATGCTGAAAATAGCTTTCTGCAATTCTTGCAAATCGTGGATGCGGGCCACTTCCTCGCCCGTTTTCGGATCGCGGAACACAAAGTCGCCAAAGCCAAAAAGCTCGGTCATGCGTTGGCGAAGCTCTTGCGGGAAAGTCTTGGAGCCCTTTTGAATAAAGGCCATTTCCGGCCCCTCGGCCAAACGCTTGTTTTCGGACTCCGACGAATCTATGATAATGGGAAGCACCGGATCTTGCTGATGCAGAAACTCGCTCAGCTTCTGTCCGGCCAAAGAATCTTTCTCGCCATTTCGAGTGAAACTCACATCGGAAATGACGCCCAACATATTGTCTTGATATTTTTTGTAAATAGCGGTGGCTTCTTCGTAACTACGCGCCAGGAGAATCTTCGGACGGCCACGCATACGCAAGGTACGATGATGCGCATTCAAGGCTTCGGTGGCAAAATTGCGCGATTGCTCCAGCACATACTTATAGAGGTCGGGCAAGATGGACGAATAAAAACGGATGGAGTCTTCGACCAACATAATCACCTGAACGCCAACCGACTTCACGTCTTCTTCGACATTCATTCTGTCTTCTATCAGTTTCACGATGGCCAGCAGCAAGTCGGTATTTCCCAGCCAACTGAACACATAATCGATGGCCGAGGTGTCGGCATTCACCAAGTATTGCGACACTTCGCGCGAGAAAGGTGTCAGCATGACGATGGGCACGCCGGGGCTCATGGCTTTGATGCGTTTGGCACCTTCGAAAGCCTGCTGGCTCTTGTCGCCGGGCATGAAGATAATCAGCTCGAAGTTGTTTTTCTGCAATTGCTCGATGGCGGCTTCTTCGTTGACAACCTGCGTAAATCGCGGCGGATAACGCAAGTTGAGCTGAGTATATTCGTTGAAGATTTTCTCGTCGATTCGGCCGTCTTCTTCCAAAATGAAAGAGTCGTACTTACTGGCAATGAGCAAGATATTGTACACGCGTTTTACCATGAGGTTGGAAAAGGAGTCGCGCATCTCCATCTGTTCCAGATCCAAAGAAAATTTATCCATCGTCGAAAAACAAGATATAATTATCTGTCCACTATTGACACATGGGCAAAAGTAGTAAAATATTATTCAACGTGGAAATGTTGCTATTTTTTGATGGCTTTCACTTTGTAGCCGGCCGAGCGAAGCAAATGAATCATGCCGAATTCACCGGGAAGATGGCCGGCTCCCACCACGAACAAGGTAGATTGTCGGGGCATCATTTCTTTCATTTGCTCTTCCCAACGCAGGTTACGCGTTTTTACCAGTTTTTCGTATTCCAATTCGGTGGTCTGCTCCATGAAAATCTTCCACAAAGCATCCAAGTCGCAAGATTTATACACCTCGGTCAGCTCGACGAGCATTTCTTTCAGATTGTCGGATTGGGCCATTTCGAGCATTGCATCGGCTTGTTCTTCGAGCGAGCTGGCGTACAGCAAATTAAGTTGGAAGGTCATGGTTTCCAAAGCACCGACTTCCTTGCCGTTTTCGGCGGCCAATTGTTGCATGTGCGTGTCCATGCCCGTCATGGTAGCCATGGTGGGAAGAATTTCCATCAGAATCTTATTCTGGAGCGTCACCACAATCGACATAGGTTTAAGCATAGAAAGCTGCTGTAGATTCGCGCCCAAGTTGGCAAGCAAATACTTGTCTATCAAGGCAATCTCCTCTTGACTGAACAAAGACATCAAACTCGTATCGCTCGGCATCAACATCAAAGATTGCATCTGCATCAGTTCTTCTTGCGACATTTGTCCCGCTTTCAGCATATCTATTTCTCCGACAACGGCTTTCACTTGACCGAATGCTTTTTTCAGGCCGGGAATGCTATCGCAAAAAGCAGACGAACAAGCATGATGCGTTCCCAAGATATACGAAGCGTCTTTCAAGCCGTTTCCACTGATTTTCCACAACAATTGCGCGTTGACAGACAGCGTCATCATCAACACTAAAGACAAGGAAATTAACTTTTTCATTCTTATCGAAGTTTAATTGTTTTAGAAATTGACTGCCAAACCCAGGTAAGGATGCGAGTTTTGGCGAACCCAATCGTTGAGATCGAAACGATACTGTACCTGGCCAATCCATCCCAACGAAAAACTAACGTAACGCGTTATATCTAAGGCAATTTCGGGAAGAATAAAGCCGCCCACGGCCGGATGGCTGAAATTCGAGATGATACCTGTACGCAAACGCACGGCGGGCGAAATCCACGATTTAAAGATGCGCATTCGTCCATCAAGAAAGACCGGCACAGAAAAACCACCGATTTCCAAAGAATTATCTCCGTTGGGAAATTCAACAATAGGATCGTTTATGGTAATGGTCATAGGGACAGTATAATCGACGCCCATACCATAACCAAGGAAAAAGTGTTTGTTGTATTGTTTTCCGTTGGTGAATGTCAGCGTACTTTCAATGAAGTTGCTCGAAAAACTGACCGAGCGCCAAGGCTTGGCTTCGGGTTTTGTCTTTTCGGGTTCGCCGGCTTCAGGCTTCGCCTTTTCAACTTCGTCGGTTTCGAACTGATTGTAATTTGCAGCCTCGGCCGGAATGCTCGCGCAGAGCAAAAAGGCCATCATCAGAATACTAAGTTTTTTCATCATTATTATGTTTAATTGGTTTGTGTAAATCATTCTCATACTTGGCTACAAAGATACATTTTTCGCCAATTCGTTACCCCCCCCCCATTTTTGAAAATAAATTTTCAAAACACTGATAATATGAATGTTACGAGCCGATTTCAATCGCATTTCAAGCCATATTTATTTTCAGGACAAAAATAATTCAAGTTTTTGCAAACAAAATAGCGCATGGCAACGTATCTTTACGGAGAAAAAATTAATAACCATGAAACGAATCAAAATATTCATAAGCAGTGTTCAGCGTGAGTTTGCCGAAGAGCGTGCCATGCTTTGTCATTATATTCGGACAGATGTTTTATTAGGAAAATTCTTCGAGCCATTTATATTTGAAGAAGTTCCAGCCAATGAACATCCTGCTAACCATGTTTATTTGAAGGAGGTGGAACTTTGCGATATTTATTTGGGCTTGTACGGAAATCAATATGGTTATGAAGATGAGGAAGGTATTTCTCCGACAGAACGTGAATATGATTTAGCTGCCAGTCTTCGTAAAAGCCGTTTAATTTACATCAAGAGTATAGACGAAGAAAAAAGACATCCGAAAGAGATGGCTTTAATCCACAAGGTGGAACGAGATATCGTACGCAAAACTTTTGTAGATATAGATGGCTTGCGAACTTCGGTTTATGCTTCGTTAATCCGTTATTTGGAGGAAAAGGAATACATCCGCTGGCGTCCTTTTGATGCGTCCAACGACAATGGGGCCACACTGAATGACTTGGATGAAGATAAGATGAGAAACTTTATCCACATGGCTCGTACGAAGCGTAATTTTCCTCTTCCTGTTGAAACATCGCCCGTGTCATTACTTACACATCTTGATTTAATCGATGATAAAGGTCGATTGGCAAATGCGGCTGTATTGCTGTTTGGAAAGAAACCTCAAAAATACTTCATCACATCTGAAGTTAAATGTGTACAGTTCTATGGAAATGTGGTGGAAAAACCCATGCCTGCCTATCAAATTTACAGAGGTGATGTGTTTGAACTTGTCGATCAAGCTACGAGTTTTGTGATGAGCCGTATCAACAATTGGGTCGGAACACGTGCCGAAGGAGAGAAAGCGGATGTACCGACACGCCCGGAATTACCCATTGATGCTGTCAAAGAAGCTATTGTGAATGCTGTATGCCATAGAGATTACACAAGTAACGCCAGTGTTCAGATAATGTTGTTTCGTGACAGATTGGAAGTTTGGAATCCTGGAACATTGCCATACGGATTGACAGTACAGAAACTGCATGGTCCTCATAAATCTTTGCCTGCCAACCCCTTACTCGCAGACCCAATGTATTGGAATGGTTATATTGAAAAGGTGGGTACAGGCACAGAGGACATCATACGCAAGTGCCGTGAGTATGGATTAAAAACGCCAGAATTCTATCAAGAAGAAGATTTTCGAGTTGTTATTTGGCGTCAAAACGAGAGGACTCATTTCGATTCGTACCAGAGCGTGCCAGAGCGTGCCAGAGCGTGCCAGAGCGTACCAGAAGCATACGGACAGTTACCCAAGAGGTTGCTGGATGCGATTCAAACAAAACCAAGCATCTCGAGAGATGATTTATCTAAACAACTCAATATCAGCGTTCGACAAGTAAGAAAGATTATTGATTTTTTGAGAAAAGACGGCATATTGACGCGCGAAGGCGGCGACTCCGGACGATGGGTCATCAACAAAACATTTGACAATTGAAATGAAATTCGAACATAGAGAAAACGAACATAAAAACGCCGGCACCACGCTTACGGTCAAAGAAGACCAAAGCCTGGAGGCCCTGCTTACGCATCACATGCAAGGACGCAGCAAGTCTTCGCTCAAAAAATTGTTGCAAAGCGACATGATCAGCGTGGAAGGCGAAGTTGTCAAAAGCCTGGAATTCCCCTTGAAAGCCGGACAAAAAGTTTTTGTGGGAAAAAAGCCTGATTTTCAATTGCCCGAAGGCTTGCGCATCATCTGGGAAGATGCTTGGCTGATGATTGTACTGAAAGACAGCGGCTTACTCACCGTAGGCCATCGCGGCGAAAGCAAACTCACCGCCGAAGAATACCTGAACCAATACATGCAGTTCAAGAAACTCGGCGACCGCATTTATGTGGTTCACCGCATCGACCGCGACACCAGCGGCATACTCGTCTTTGCCAAGACCATGAAAGCCAGAGACATTTTACGCACGCATTGGCACGACATCGTGGAAAGCCGTCGCTATATAGCCGTGGTGGAAGGCCGTCCCCGTCGCCCGCAAGGCATCATCGATACTTGGATGGACGAAGACCCTAAAACCCTCGATATGTATGTTTGCCCGCCCGGACAGGGCAAACGCGCCATCACGCATTACCAAGTGCTACAAAGCACCGGCCGTCACAGCCTCGTCGCCCTCGAGCTCGACACCGGCCGACGCAATCAGATTCGCGTTCACATGCAGCATATTGGGCATCCCATCGCCGGTGATCCGCGCTACAACTCACGCACCAACCCCTGCAATCGCCTCTGCCTGCACGCTCAACAAATAAAATTTCGCCACCCTATCACCCACGAGATGATGGACTTCAGCAGCGAAATCCCCGCCGATTTCCTCAAGATTTTCCGCTGAGACGCAATAAGTCTCCGCAATTGTCATACACTTCTTGAAAAATCTCGCGGCATCTTTTTTCTGACATCTTAATACAGACAAAATATTATTCATATCTACCTTATTCAAAGCGATATAAATAATATATTGTCACTTGCATTGTCGCTAAAATCTAGACCTCTCTACACAAAAAAAGTTGCACAATTTCTATTCTCCAAAAACTTTTCTACATTTGCAGCCGTGACGAAACCAACAGACGTCACGATTTATTTTGATGGCATTTAGGCTATTGTTTTGTTGATAAAACGACCAATTTAATTCAGCGAACAAACAATAAGCACTCGATGCTCATGCTGCATAGCGTGGGTTGTGCTTTTGTTCGCGCAGGGTACTTGGTCGTCCCTTTCAACAGAGAGCAGACCCACGTTTCCTATTTTTATAGTTAAACGTTTCGGCACACACGCCACGCCATCCCCAATGGTAGAAATTATTAATTGTTTAACTATATGATTGTGATTGCTATATTTCTTATTTTTGCCGTACTAATAACTTTTTTTGTTCTGATATCAAACAATCAAAAAAATGCAAACTTGGAATACTCAATAAAATTATTTGAAGAAGAAACTAAACAAATAGAGGGTTTTGAAAACTCCAAGAGGATTATTTCAAAATCGGGTTTATTCTCTTTTATAATAAATGATGACCATCAAAAAATTAGATTCTATCATAAACATGGACCTATAGAAAAAGTCTTCAATTATAAAGATATTATTTCAGTGGAATTAATTGAAGATGGAGTTATCTCATTTCAAAAATCTACATCAAGAACAATTGGAGGAGCATTAGTTGGTAGCGCTTTAGGTGGTGATACTGGTGCAATTATCGGAGGTCTCTCAGGACCTAGTGTACAAACAAAAGATATTTACAAAATACAAGTCAAACTACATCTTCGAAATCAAGAAGACCCTTCTTTTTATTTCGAGTGTTATGATAAATTCACTTATGACTACGACGATCTTATAGGTCATCACTATGGAAAAGAAGAAGCAACACTCATCGTTGATTATATCAGTTCAATTATTGATAAGATTGATCAAGAACATAAAACACAACTCCCACAACCTTCCACATCATCTATTGCAGATGAATTGGATAAATTATACGCCTTAAAAGAAAAAGGAATTTTGAATGATAACGAGTTCATCGTATTAAAAGATAATTTAATGAAAAATCATTCTTAGCATCTGTTTATAAACAGACAAGACGCAGAATATTAGAGGTTTATTCTAAAAATCAACATAGCGACTTATCCCTCACTATTTTAATATATCTATGTTTACTTCTTTGGCGTTTATCCTATTTCTTCTTATAATGGAATAGCATAACCAAAAACAAAAGTTAATAACCTTCTACAATTGGTTGATATCAGATCTTCATAAGATGCAATGTATTGCAAATGAAGTATGGAGATTTAATAAAAGAACGTCGCAGTATTTTAGGATTAACCCAATTACCAACTCTTTGTGTTTAGTTAAGTAATATCTCAATAACTGCATCACTTACACTCACAACTCCCGGCTCAGAATCGCGTGTTCTGGGCCGGTTTTGTGTTAGAAAAATTCTGAGGGTTCGTGTATCAAACGAAGATTCCGGCCTTATATTTGTCGATGAAATTAAAAACAACAATAGTGCACTATATTGCACATTTGTTTGCAAAGTCCATAAAAACAAATTATTTTTGCAGCAAAAGTGAAATATATTGCACTATGAAGTATGGAGATTTAATAAAAGAACGCCGCAGTATTTTGGGTTTGACCCAGCAAGAATTATCCGATTATTGCGGGCTTAGCGTTCGTATTATCAAAAGTATCGAAAGCGAAAAAGGAAATCCGTCGCTGAAAACGATGGAAAAGATAGCAGAAACGCTCGGATTGGAATTGATATTGAAAGTAAAACTGCCTAACGAATGAGACAAGCATTGGTTTTATCGAACAAAATGGTGGCCGGCACGCTGACCGAAACCGACGACATGCGTTATATTTTTCAATATGACGATAATTATCTTATCGACCCGACACAGCGAGCCATTTCGTTGGCATTTCCTAAACGCAAAGAAGCTTTTATCTGCGACGAACTATTTCCATTCTTCTTCAATATGCTCTCGGAAGGCGCCAACAAAGCCATGCAATGCAAAAGCTTGAAAATCGATGAAAACGACGCTTTTGGATTGTTGTTGGAAACCGCAAAATACGATACCATAGGAACTATTACCATAGAAAAATTATGAAAAATATCGATGTATGTCCCGGCACACTTGCCAGTGGATTCAAAAGTTACAGCCCGCTTTGCCTGCGCAAAGTATTTGACGGAAAGAAAGTAAGTCCTTATCTTGATTTCTCGCTCGAAGAAACTTCAAACGAAATACTCGCATCTATCAAGAGTATTTCCATTTCGGGTGTTCAAGAAAAGTTCTCAGCCCTCATCAAACAAGGAAAAATAACCCTGACAACGCCTGGAGAGTCGGGACGCTACATCATAAAGCCAATTCCGAATTATACACACTTGCGGTTCAGACAGAACATTCCGGCCAACGAACATCTTACCATGCAGATTGCCAGCCAAGTGTACAAAATTCCGACCGCCGAAAATGCCTTGTTATTTTTCTCCAACGGACAAGCAGCCTATCTCACAAAAAGGTTTGACTATACCAAAGATGGCATAAAAATCAAACAGGACGACTTTGCTTCCATCGCAGGAAGAACAGAAAAAAACAGTGGAAAAGATTTCAAATACTCAGGCAGTTACGAGGATATTGCCCACTTATTGAAGCGTTACGTTTCAGCTTGGCCGGTAGAGATGACAAAGTATTTCCGCTTGGTAATTTTCAATTATTTATTCAGCAATGGCGATGCGCATTTGAAAAATTTTTCTTTACAGGAAACAGAAAATGGAGACTATATACTCACGCCCGCATACGATTTGATGAACACGTCCATTCACATCGATGACGGAGATTTTGCTCTGCAAGGAGGATTGATACCTGAGTCGGAATATTCAGAAATATACACGAGAACCTCGCACCCTTGCAAAGACGATTTTGCTTGCTTTGGTATTCGTATTGGGCTGCCACCGAAAATAATGCACGAAACCATCGAGACTTTTGCCAGTGAGCAAAGCAAAGTCTATGAATTGATCGAACATTCGTTCTTAGATGAAAAAGTAAAACGCATGTACAAACAATCCTACCAAGAACGTTTACATCGTTTTCAGCGCAGTGACAACTAAAGATCTCACATCGTCTTGAAGACGCGGGCGTAGTCGAGGATTTGTTTCACCATGGAGAAAAGGCCGTTGCTGCGCGTGGGCGAAAGATGCTCTTTCAGGCCGATTTCATCGATAAAATAGAGATCGGCGTTGAGGATTTCGTCGGGCGTGCGGCCGCTGAGCACTTTGAGCAAGAGGAACACCAAACCTTTGACAATGACCGTGTCGCTTTCGGCGCGGAAAGTAACAATATTGGAAGCCTTGTCGTAGTCGGCCACCACCCAGACACGGCTCTGGCAGCCTTCGATGAGATATTGCGGTTTTTTGAAAGCCTCGTCGAGCGCGGGCAGGTCGTTACCCATGTCGATAAGGAGTTGGTATTTGTCCATCCAATCGTCGAGAACAGAAAATTCGTCGATGATTTCGTCTTGTATCTGATTGATTGTTTCCATTATTTGAACATTTTCTGAATTCGTAACAAAGCAGCCACCAAAGCGTCGATTTCGTCGGTGGTATTGTAAAAAGCAAAAGAAGCGCGGGCGCAAACTTCGTAACCCATGCTCTCTAACAAAGGCTGCGCACAATGATGTCCCGTGCGGATGGCAATGCCCAATTTATCGAGCAAAAGGCCCAAATCGTAAGGATGAATGCCATCGATAACGAAAGAAACCACGGCGCTCTTGTGCGCAGAAGTACCGATAATGCGCAACCCTTCAATGGCTTGCATCTTTTCCGTGGCATATTGCAAAAGTTCGTCTTCGTAGCGGGCAATCTTGTCCATGCCAATGTTCTGCACATAACGAAGCGCGGTCGTGAAAGCAGTGGTTCCGATGAAATCGGGCGTTCCGGCTTCGAACTTGTAAGGCAAAACATTGTAAGTGGTATGCGAATAATGCACCTGGTCTATCATTTCACCGCCCCCCTGATAAGGAGGCATGGCCTCGAGAAGCGCGCGTTTTCCGTACAAAACACCCAATCCGGTGGGGCCGTACAACTTATGCGCCGAAAAAGCATAGAAATCGGCATCGAGCGCCTGCACATCGACAGAGATATGAGCGGCAGCTTGCGCGCCATCTACCAAAACGGGAATCTGCTGCGCGTGAGCCATGCGAATCATCTCGGCCACAGGATTGATGGTGCCCAAAACATTCGACACCTGCGTCAGGGCCACGAGTTTCACCTTCGAACCCAACAAGGCGGCATACTCATCGAGCAACAAATTGCCGTTTTCATCGAAGGGGATGACACGAAGCGTCAAGCCTTTTCGCTCGCAAAGCATTTGCCAAGGAACGATGTTGGAATGATGCTCCATGCCCGAAATCAGGATTTCGTCGCCGGCCTGGCAGAAGGCTTCGCCAAAGGAGAAAGCCACCAAGTTGATGGATTCCGTCGTGCCTCGGGTAAAGATGATTTCATCGCTTGAAGCGGCATGAATAAAGTCACGAACCACTTCACGGGCTTCTTCGTGCGCTTGCGTGGCTTGCTGACTCAGGTAATGAACCCCGCGATGCACATTGGCATTGCAAGTTTCGTAAGCTCGAGAAATAGCCTCGATGACAACCTTGGGCTTTTGCGTGGTGGCGGCATTGTCGAAATACACCAAAGGCTTGCCATACACCTGACTCGCCAAAATGGGAAAATCGGCACGCAGGGCCTTTGCATCTATAGCAGACTGTGAACAGATTGCTGACATCTTCTACAAACTCTTTACAAATACAAATTCTTTACAAATCAAGGACAAATATTACACTCGGCACATTTCGACAATTCACCACGGAAACGCTTGCCGATAAGCATACGGATGCGTGCTTGCAATGGTTTCAGCGAAATGCGTTCCACAATGTCGGAGGCAAAAGCAAACTTGAGAAACATGCGCGCTTCTTCTTCGCTGAGCCCGCGCTGACGCATATAAAACAAAGCATTTTCATCGATCTGACCGGTGGCCGAACCATGGCTGCAAGTAACATCGTCGGCGTAGATTTCGAGCTGAGGCATGGCGTGCATGCGGGCTTCTTTCGAAGTGCAAAGATTGGCATTCGATTGCAGGGCCACCGTTTTCTGTGCCTGCGGCTGTACCAGAACTTTTCCGCCAAACACACCGCGAGCGGCACCATCCATTACATATTTGAAAATTTGGTTGCTATTGCATCCGCCGGCCTTGTGATTCACCACCACATGATTGTCGCTCAGTTGCTGACGACTCAAAAGACTCAATCCGGAAAGGTCGGCCTTGGCATCGGGCGCCTGGAAGGTCAGTTCCACATTGTTGCGCGTGAGGCCGTTTTCCAAACCGATGTTGTTCATGAGCAGGTCTGAGCCGGCATCTTGCGACACGTAAGTATTGCTCACGCGAGTCACTTTGTCGTGTGTCATTTCCATTTCGTAGTATTCCAAGCGGGCGTCTTTTCCGAGGAAAATTTCGCAAACCTGATTGGAGAAATACTTAGCCGTTGACATGGCATGATCGCAAACAATAACATTGGCCGAAGCGCCTTCTTCCAGCACGATAAGCAAACGACGCGTAGCCATGATATCTATATCGCCTTGAAACATCTGCACCAGTTGCAAGGGCTGTTCCACCTGCACGCCGGCCGGAATATACAAGACAAAACCATCCTGCACCATGGCGGTATTGAGCGCAGCCATCGTATCCTTTCCTTGCGAACAGAGCGCATTGTAGTAGCGTTCCAACAACTCGGGATTGGCTTTGAGCTGCTCGTTCAAGCTGCCGTAGATAATGCCTTCGGGCAATTCGATTGGTTTTTTGTTGGGATAAAACAAATCGTTGACAACGAAGAACAATTTGGTTGACAAGGTGGGCACGTCGCAACGGAAAACTTCGCCCGGATGAGCGGGGATGCCCATGCGGTAAAGGTTCAAGCCGTAATCCACTTCGAGCGCGGGACGCAGGTCGCAGTAACGATATTCTTCGTTGTTGGCGGCGGGAATTCCCATGGCTTCGAAGCGGGCGAAAGCGGCGTCGCGAGCGCCGTCCAAGGCGCAAGCGGCGTTCAGTCGCAAGACTTCGCGATAGTTCTTGAACAGATTGCTGTAGGTTTCTTGTGCTTTCATTACGAGCCTTTGTTAATAACCCAATTCTTGTTTAATCCAGTCGTAACCCTTGGCTTCCAGCTCGCCCACCAATTCAAAACCGGCCGTCTTCACAATCTTTCCCTGGTAAAGCACATGCACGATGCTTGGCTTGATATAATCGAGCAGACGCTGATAGTGCGTAATCACCACGCAAGCCTTTTGCGGCGTATGAATTTTGTTGACACCTTCCGACACAATGCGCAAAGCATCTATATCCAAACCACTGTCGGTTTCGTCCAAAATAGACAAAACAGGATCGAGCATGGCCATCTGGAAGATTTCGTTACGCTTCTTTTCTCCACCCGAAAAGCCCTCGTTTACAGAACGATTGGCCAACTTATTGTCGAGTTCTACCAAGGCTCGTTTTTCGCGCATCAGCTTAAGGAATTCCGAAGCATTCAAAGGCGCTTCGCCACGATATTTACGATGTTCGTTCACAGCGGCACGCATAAAATTCACCATGCTGACACCGGGAATTTCCACCGGATATTGGAAACTCAGAAACAAACCCTCGCGCGAACGCATTTCGGCAGGCATTTCCAAAAGATTCTTTCCTTTAAAATAAACTTCACCTTCGGTAACGGTATAAGCAGGATGTCCCGTCAATACGGCAGAAAGCGTACTTTTTCCCGAACCGTTCGGACCCATGATGGCATGAATTTCGCCCTCGTCGATGGTCAGGTTCAAACCTTTGATGATTTCCTTATCGCCAATGGATGCGTGTAAGTTCTTTATTTCTAACAAATGCATAATCAAAATTTTTTATCCGACACTACCTTCCAAAGAAACACTCAGCAATTTTTGTGCCTCCACGGCAAATTCCATGGGAAGCTTGTTCAGCACTTCTTTGGCATAACCATTCACAATGAGGCCCACCGCTTCTTCGGTAGAAATACCTCGCTGCTGACAATAGAACAATTGTTCCTCGTTGATTTTCGATGTAGTGGCTTCGTGTTCTACCACCGCAGTATTGTTGTTGATATCGATGTAAGGGAAAGTATGAGCGCCGCAGGCATCACCCATGAGCAAGCTGTCGCACTGAGAGTGATTGCGCGCATTGTCGGCTTCGGAAGCCACGCGCACCAATCCGCGGTAGCTGTTCTGGCTCTTTCCGGCCGAAATACCCTTCGACACGATGGTGCTTTTGGTGTTCCTTCCCAAGTGAATCATCTTCGTTCCCGTATCGGCCTGCTGATAATTGTTCGTCACGGCCACCGAGTAGAATTCGCCCACCGATTCGTCGCCTTTCAGCACGCAAGAAGGATATTTCCACGTGATGGCAGAACCTGTTTCCACCTGCGTCCAAGAGACTTTCGAACGATAACCTTTGCACAGACAACGCTTGGTCACGAAGTTGTAAATGCCGCCCTTGCCGTTCTTATCGCCGGGATACCAGTTTTGCACGGTCGAATATTTCACTTCGGCTCGCTCGTTCACCACGATTTCCACGATGGCCGCATGCAACTGCGACTTGTCGCGAATGGGCGCGGTACAACCTTCCAAGTAGCTCACATAACTATCGTCGTCGGCCACGATGAGCGTACGCTCGAACTGTCCGGTATTCACCGCATTGATACGGAAATAGGTGGATAACTCCATGGGACAACGCACGCCTTTGGGAATATACACAAAAGATCCGTCGCTGAAAACGGCGCAGTTGAGTGCCGCAAAATAATTGTCGCGATAAGGCACCACACTTCCCAAATACTGGCGCACCAAGTCGGGATATTCTCTCACGGCCTCCGAAATAGAGCAGAAAATAATGCCCAATTCGGCCAAATTTTCCTTGTAGGTGGTTTTCACCGAAACGCTGTCCATAACGGCATCTACCGCGGTACCGCCCTTTAGCAGACGGTCGCGTTCTTCCAAAGGAATACCCAGTTTATCGAAAGTTTTCAACAATTCCGGATCGATTTCCTCATTGTCGTCGCTCTCGGTTTTAGGCGCAGCAAAATAAATAATATCCTGATAATCAATTTCAGGCACCTGCAGATGAGCCCATGTGGGCATCTCTAATGTCTGCCAATAGCGAAAGGCTTTCAAACGAAATTCCAACAGCCATTCGGGCTCTTGCTTCTTGGCCGAAATCAGACGGACTACATCCTCGTTCAAACCGCGAGGAATGACTTCCGTTTCGATATCGGTGACAAAGCCGTGTTTGTACTCTCCGCTCGTTACTTCTTCTATAATATGTTGATCCGGAGACTTTTCCATAGTTTATTAAATTTGTTGTCCTGCCTGCTCGGCCTGCTTGTTCCATTGCGGAAGCTCGAAGGTTCCGTTTCTCAAAGAGTCGATTTCGGGCACCACCATAGGAAGCACCGAGATAACCGGCCCGTGCAGAATGGATTCTTCAATCTGACTTTCGGGAATAAATTTATGGTGCGGATCGGCAAAGTTTATCACATTCAGCACGATGCTCATCATAAAGGTGGCAATCAGTACCGACATGAGCGCACCGCACAAACGATTGACCCAGCCCAGAAACAAGGCTTTGATGATTTTTTCCACTAACCACGCCAGCAGGGAAATCACCAAATTGCCCCCGATGAAAACGGCTACAAACGCAATGATATACACCACGCTTTCGGTCATTTCCGGCCACCAATTGTGCAAAACGGGTGTCAAATCGCCGGCATACAGACGCGCCAACAGAAGGCCTCCCAGCAATGCCAGAAGTCCTCCTATCGCGTTTATCAATCCTTTGCGCCAGCCAGCAATGAGCGCGATAAGCGCAATCACCAGCAGGACAATGTCAATAATATTCATTTCTTACAAAGTTTGCTTTACTTCGTGTTCTTCGAACGATTCAATGTAGTCGCCAATCTTGATGTCGTTGTAACCCACGATGCTCATACCGCATTCGAAACCAACGGTCACTTCCTTGGCGTCGTCTTTGAAACGCTTCAAGGCAGCCAATTCGCCAGTGTAAATAACGATACCTTCGCGGATAAGGCGCACCTTGCAACCACGTTTGATTTTTCCGTCTTTCACCATACAACCGGCCACGGTACCCACCTTCGAAATCTTGAAAGTTTCACGCACTTCGGCAGAACCCAGAATCTCTTCCTTGATTTCGGGCGATAGCATACCTTCCATAGCGGCCTTCACTTCTTCGATGGCATCGTAAATAACTGAGTACAGACGAATATCCACACCTTCCTTTTCGGCACTGCGGCGAGCAGGAATAGAAGGACGCACCTGGAAACCAATGATGATAGCGTCTGAAGCAGAAGCCAAAGTAACATCCGATTCTGAAATCTGACCCACACCCTTGTGGATAACGTTCACCTTGATTTGTTCGGTACTCAACTTGATGAGCGAGTCTTGCAAAGCTTCGGCAGAACCGTCCACGTCGGTCTTAACGATAAGGTTGAGTTCGCGGAAGTTACCGATGGCGATACGACGACCAATTTCGGCCAAAGTAAGCGTGGTGCTGGTACGGAGACCTTGTTCGCGCTGCAATTGTTCACGCTTGGTAGCCACTTCGCGAGCTTCCTGTTCGGTTTCCATCACGTTGAAGTTGTCACCGGCCTGAGGCGCACCGTTCAGACCGAGCACCAACACAGGTTGTCCGGGACCGGCCTTCTGCACCTTTTGTCCACGTTCGTTGAACATAGCCTTGATACGTCCGAAATGCGGACCAGCCACCATGACATCGCCAATGTGCAAAGTACCGTTCTGAACCAGCACCGTAGCCACGTAACCACGGCCCTTGTCCAAAGACGATTCGATAATGGCACCCAATGCGCGTTTGTTCGGATTGGCCTTCAAGTCGAGCAATTCGGCTTCGAGCAAAACCTTGTCGAGCAATTCGGCCACGTTCAAACCTTTCTTGGCCGAGATATCCTGCGACTGATACTTTCCGCCCCAGTCTTCGACCAAATAGTTCATTTCGGCCAATTGTTGCTTGATGCGTTCGGGATCGGCAGCGGGCTTATCAATCTTGTTGATAGCAAAAACGATGGGAACACCGGCAATAGAAGCATGCGAAATTGCTTCCTTGGTCTGAGGCATCACGTCGTCGTCGGCAGCCACAATGATGATGGCGATGTCGGTCATCTTGGCACCACGCGCACGCATGGCGGTAAAGGCTTCGTGACCGGGCGTATCGAGGAAGGTAATTTCACGGCCATCGTCCAAAGTAACGCTGTAGGCACCGATGTGCTGTGTAATACCACCCGCTTCACCGGCAATCACATTGGCGTTACGGATATAGTCGAGCAAAGAAGTCTTACCATGGTCAACGTGACCCATCACCGTGATAATAGGTGGACGCGGTACCAAATCTTCTTCCTTATCTTCTTCTACATGAATGGCTTCCAAAACCTCGGCGCTCACATATTCCGTGGTAAATCCGAATTCGTCGGCCACGATGTTGATGGTTTCGGCATCGAGACGCTGGTTGATAGACACCATCTGACCCATTTCCATACACTTGGAAATAACTTGTACCACACTGACATTCATCATGGTAGCCAAATCGTTCACGGTTACGAACTCGGTCAGTTTAATGATGCTCGATTCGCGTGATTCCTGTTCCAGCTGGTCGTGATAACGTTGCGAAGCAGCATTACGTTTGTCCTTACGGTATTGAACACCCTTTTTGGGCTTGGCACTCAGGCGAGCCAAAGTTTCCTTTACTTGTTTTGAAACATCTTCATCGTTGAAGTCTTGCTTCATCAAAGGCTTGTTGTGCTTGTTCTTACCCTTTTGGTCCTTGCCGCGGTTGTTGCCACCGTTATTGTTGCCATTGCCAAATTCAGGAGCATCCAAACGAACCTTACCATCGCGGATGCGGTTGCGTTTTTTCTTGCTTTGAATATTGTCGCCGCCGGCCTCACCGCCATTGATGGCAGCGTTGTTTCTTTGGTTAGCCTTGGCAGCCTCGGCACGTTTCTGCTTTTCGGCAGCCTGCTGCTGACGACGTTCTTCCTGTTCTTTCTGACGTTCGGCTTTGGTCTTTTTCTTAGGACGCGTAAACTGGTTGATAGAATCCAGGTCGATGGTTGACAAAACCTTCACGCCGGGAACAATTTTCTTGTCGGCCAAAGAGAAGATTTCGGGTTCCTTCTTGGTGGCGGGAGCTTCTGCAGGTTTTTCCACAGCGGCTTCGGCCTTAGGAGCTTCGGACTTGGTTTCTACTTTCGGAGCCTCAGGCTTGGCTTCAGTTTTGGGAGATTCAGGTTTTGTTTCAGGCTTCACTTCAGCCTTAGGAGCTTCTGCAGGTTTTTCCACAGGCGCTTCAGCCTTGGGAGCTGCGGGAGTTTCAGGAGCCTTCGGAGCCTCAGGTTTTTCAGCAGGCTTTTCTGCGGGTTTCTCCACTGGCTTTGCAGGCTTTTCTTCCGAAACAACTTTTTCGGCTGCGGGAGCCACTTTTTCAGCTACGGGAGCTGCGGGAGCTGTTTTTTCAGCCACAGGCGTTTCAGTAGCCTTAGGAGCCTCAGCCTTAGGCGCTTCCTTCGGATGATTGATGGCATCCAAATCTATCTTGCCAAGAGGTTTAAACTGAGGACGAGAAACAGGCGCTTCTTCCTTTTCTTTGGGAGCCTCAGTCTTAGGAGTTTCCTCTTGCTTAGGAGCTTCTACCACTGGCTCTGTCTTAGGACTTTCTTTCTTCTTGGTAGGCATTTCGCCGGTACCGAACTTCTTCCACAAAAGAGCATAAGCTTCGTCCGAAACCTTTACGTTAGGATCGTTTTCCACTTCGATGCCTTCCTTGCGCAAGTGTTCAACCAGCGTAGAAATACCGACATTTACTTCTTTTACTATTTTACTTAATCTTACGGGCATAGCATTAATTTTCGGATTCTTCAAACTCAGCTTTCAGAATAGCAAGGACTTCGTCCACAGTAGATTCTTCCAGGTCGGCTTTTTCAACAAGCACTTCACGAGAAAGAGCGAGCACATCACGGGCGGTATCGCAACCGATAGACTTCAGGGCATTGATTACCCATTCGTCGATTTCGTCCATGAATTCATCCAAATAGATATCGTCTTCTTCTTCCGCATCGGTTTCGCGGAATACATCCAACTGATAGCCGGTGAGCATACTGGCCAACTTGATGTTGTTACCATTCTTACCGATGGCCAAAGATACTTCTTCGGGCTTCAACCAAACAGAAGCTTGCTTGTTTTCTTCGTCCAAACGGATGGAAGAAATCTTGGCAGGACTGAGCGCGCGCTGGATAAACAAGCTCACGTTGGGCGTATAGTTGATAACGTCGATATTTTCGTTGCGAAGTTCACGAACGATGCCGTGGATACGAGAACCCTTCACACCTACACAAGCGCCTACGGGGTCGATGCGGTCGTCGTACGATTCAACAGCAATCTTGGCTCTTTCACCCGGGATGCGGGCAACGGCGCGGATGCTGATCAAACCATCGTGAATTTCGGGCACTTCCAATTCGAACAAACGTTCCAGGAAGGTAGAAGAAGTACGCGACAAGATAATCTTAGGATTGTTGTTCTTGTTTTCCACGCGTTCAATGGCAGCGCGAACGGTTTCACCCTTACGATAGAAATCGGTAGGAATCTGTTCCTGCTTGGGCAACAACATTTCGTTGTTTTCGTCGTCGAGCAAAAGGATTTCCTTCTTCCAGATCTGATATACTTCGGCGCTGACCAACTGGCCCACCAATTCGCTGAAACGAGCATAAAGGTTTTCCTTCTGCAATTCCATGATACGAGAAGCCAAAGTCTGACGCAAATTCAAAATGGCGCGACGGCCAAATGCGCTGAAAGGAACTTTCTTGGTTACTTCTTCGCCTTCTTCGTAGTCTTCGTCAATCTGCTGAGCTTCGCTGAGCGAAATCTGCAACTGAGGATTGGTCAGTTCGTCGTCGGCCACCACCACGCGGTTGTGCCAAATTTCGAAGTCGCCATTGTCGGGGTTGATAATGACGTCGTACTGTTCGTCGGTGCCATAGAGTTTGGCAATCACATTACGGAAAGAATCTACAATCACATTGATCATCGTGTTGCGGTCGATGTTCTTGGATTCCTTGAAATCGGAGAAAATCTCAATCAGGTTGATTCTCTCCTCTGCTGGAGCTGCTTTTTTAGCCATTTTTGTTATATTTTTTAATTGTTATTGATTGCTGTTTGATTGCTGTTCAATGCAAAACCAGTTACGCAGATTCGCTTAGAAATCAATATGTTGCGCCACCGACTTGGTTTCTTCGTAACTGTAGGTTTCGTCCACTTCCACTTGCATGGGACGCTTGGCGCCTTCGGGCTTCACTTTGCGAAGCACATTCACGCAGAAATCGTTGTCGCCCACGCTTTGCAATACGCCTACCAATTTTCTGCCGTCTTTCAGGCGAACTTCCACATCTTTGCCGATGTGCTTGAGCCACTGCGCTTTCACTTTGAAGGGATAACCGATGCCGGCCGACGACACTTCGAGCGAAAAATCTTCCTCTTCTCTGTCGAATTGGCTTTCGATAAAGGCACTCAAAGCGCTACAATCGTCGATGTTCACCGAGGCCTTATACGATTCAAACTCAATGGAAATGACGTTATCGGTCGAAATCTTACAATCGACCAAGAAGAATCCGCGTTCTTCCAACCAAGGCTCAACTACCTGAATAACAGAATCTTTTAGCATATTATCTGAATAAAAATTATCCTTCCTTTCGACGCAAATCTTGCGTATTAAGAAAAACGAAAGGAAGACCATCGGGGCCCTCCTTCACTTACATCGGCTGCAAAAGTACACATTATCAACGGATTTGCAAATATTTTTTTAGTTAAAATATCTCCGTCGCTTCCATCGTACGGATAAGTTCTTCGCGGTGTTCCTTCAAACAGAGATTCAGCAGGTCTTCAGGCGCATACTCTTTTTGGCTAGCATTCCATTTTTCCAAGATTTGTGCTTTTTCTTCTTCGTAACAATGCGGTTTAAGTATGCGAGCCAATGTCAAGTAGGCCAATATCTTAGTTTCGTCCATCAACTCAAGAGGTAAGATATCTTTCAAAAAACAGACGTTGCCAAACTCATACACTTGCCATAAATCTTGTAGAGACTCGAGCCTTTCACGTCCAAAGACAATTATTTTCTTCAAATCGGAAGCATCAAATTTCTTTTCGGAATAGCCTGGATAAAGATTCGACAAATTCTCTCTTTTAACATAATCAGCATTCATCATTTCGACAGTCCAAGTCTTCTCAAAGGCTTCTGTCAAATTCATTTTCTCACAAAAAGGAGTCAGCCAATTGCGCAGACTATCAATACGCGCTCGAAAAATCGGGTCGATATAAGTATATGTAACACGGTTTCTTTCCATTCTTGAATATCTTTCAAAAGAAACTTGCAACAAACCCCAATCCTTTCGGCAAACGGCACTATATCCCGGCCTGCAAACCTCGCTTGAGCCTTTTTTGTCTATTTCATACGACGTAAGCACTTTTGATTGAGACATTTTCATGAAATCAACAATCGTTATACTATTCACCGTTCGTTGATCATGCACATATTTCGAGAGGGCTATCATACTTAAAGCATCAATCTTATTCTTTTTGAAAAGATTGTATACTCTTTGTGTGACGACTTTATATACTCCTCGTTCACTTACCGTGAAAATATCACTTCCATCCCATTGTTCCAGATCGATTGATATCCCTTGTTTCCCCACAGAATATTCATCTATTTGGATCTCTTTATCTTGACAAAACGTAAACTCCCCTCCACAATGGCCCGTTATACTAAATCCATGATAGCCTTTGATTTCATTTCCTCGCTTATCATACATAACTATTGGATAAGTTTGCCAACCTGTCACGTTGTTTTCTTCCAATATTCGTTTCATTCTATCAGAAATCAGATAACAACCACAACCTCCCAAAACATCGCGAAAACGTTTTCCGCTAACAGAAGACTCTTTGTATACTACCGGAAATTTAATACCTTCATACTCGCCACAGGACAGATCATGGTCCACCCAGAACGTTTTTTTATAATCTATTTCAGGGTGTGCACGAAAAGTGGCTAAATAATTTTTACTATTGAAATCATAAAGGTTTTCCATAGTAAATGTTGTGGCATTAAAATTCGAAGTCTTCTTTTTTGATCTGGATTCCATATTCTTCATACATAAATTGTAAGATTTACACATGGCGAGCTCCATCGATGCAAGATTGAGACAAAGCTAGCAATTTGAAGGCATAAAAGGGACGCTTTCCGTTTTTATTCGCAATTATCAATTCCGTATCGGTGAGCTGAATATCTCCCATTTCATTCTCAAAATAATCCATGGCCACAGGAATCATCTTCTCCGCTTTCAACTGCTGGTTTTGAGCATCGTAGGTCTGTATTTTCATGGCAGCAGAATCCTGAGCCAGACAACGCGTGAAGGAAACCAACAAATCATAAGATTCGATACAGATTTCTTTCATAAGCTTCTCATTCCGATAATCACCTTCGCGAAATTGTTGATGAATAGACAAAAGCGTATCCAAAGGCAGATTCCATCCTTGCGCCATGGCTTGCCGGTAGGCTCGCTGCAACAGATTTAAGCAAAATTCACAAGAATCCTGTAGGCTGTTCAATTTCCAATATCGATGAATTTCTTCGTAACTCATTTTCAGATAAACAGACAAGATTTTAGTCGATTCATCAAGTTCAATGCCATCACGAAACACATCGGGGCGAACCACAAGGTATTTACAAGACGGACATTCTATCTGCATATCATTCAACGCACAAGCCACATAATCTGTCATAAACCGTGTCGTTTCATTAAAATCTTTGGCAAAAGCATTTTCTATACCCGAGTTATTCTCTGCATCAATATATACAATCGGAACCAAACCGGCATACTGCTCGTATAGAGAGATATCCAAAAAAGGAAGACAAGCCTCGAAAGTTTTCTTGTTGTAAAAAGATAGTTGCGACAACTCTACCTTCTCTTCTCTTACCGAAGGCTTGATTCCTATTTCATCGAGAATATGGCGGAACGATTCACTCTTATCACCGCCCTGCGCTTTCCGATGTTTTAAATACTCACTACTTCTAATCTTTTCTTTCAGAACTTGATTTTCGGCCATTCGCGATTCTGTCAAACGTATCATCCGAAAAAAATCTTCCAGACTATCTTCCCGAAAAGATTCCCACCAGATATCGCAACGACGACGGCCGCAATAAAACAATGCTTCTTCTGGAGTAAGCAGTTCGACAGGCCTCTTCATACATTCTTTCCAAAAAGTTCCTGCAAAAGGACCAAGACCTTCGGCTGCCACATTCGACAAACAATAATTTGCCGTAAACCGATCGTCGTAATATCTGTGAATGCTCATACTAAGCATCAGATACATATCTTCATCCACTTTCTTTCCGAATAAGCCCTGCGAGCCTTTCGATTCAAAGAATGTGTATCCATACGACTCCAAAGTCGGCTTCAACAATTTTATCAATTTTGCTTTTGTCAATTTCATGAGATACATTAATGAATAATTGAATCATATAAATCGTGTTTTTCTTCTTCTATATCATCCTTTTTGTGCTTGGGGCCAATATAACTTGGAGAATCTTCTCTATACTTAGGATCAGATGGATCATAAAAAATTGGCTCAGCAACTATATACCCTTCTCCTTCCATCAGTTTTTTCCTCTTGTAAGCGCTTCTATGGCCACTGTCAGTATCTGGTTTAATTATATATACCACACCTTCATTGGACACGAAATCTTTTCTTACCTTCTGACCATTACTTAGAATTATTGAAACCTCAGACTTACCTCCAATTAAACGATGTAAATCATTTTGTATCTGTCGATGTGCTTCACAACCTATTTTTGCCCTTTCATTCAAATTATTCAACCGGATAGTGTTGGTCACACTCCTTCCGGCTTTGATGCTGGCGCTCGCGCCTCCGGGAATGCCCGGTATAGCAACAGCAGCCGCGTCCACAATGATACCTACGCCATCCAATGCCGCAGCACCCACATTGCCTGCTTTGGCATTTTCAACAAAACTTTTTACTCCGGTAACAAGACTGGTAACATCCCAAACCGTTTCTAAAGCTTCTCCTTCCGAATCCACGTAAACTATCGGATTATTCGCACAGTAGGTGTAGGGGCTTAGATGATAGTAGTCTTCGGCTTTGGGGTCGATGGATGTCCATTGCTGGAGCGTGGCGTCGTAGGGGCGGGCACCGAAGTCGTACCAGTTCAGACCGTGCATGCGGTCCAGTTCCTTGCCGCCGTATTTGTAGGGTTGCACGGCCGAGCCGCTTCCCGCATCGGCATACACCCCGCCAAAGGGATAGTAGTGTGTGGTTTGCAAAATAGTGCCCGTTTCGTCCACCACCACTCGGTTGTTACCCTGATAATCTTTCGTATAGTAGTGGAAACGCGGCAATGATGAGGTTGTCGAAGTCGCGTCCAAATCCACATAACCACCATCGAAGAGATAGCGCTTAACTCTTCCGTTTTCGTATATCAGGTTGGCGCTGTAGTCTGTCGAGTCGATGGCGATTATCTGCTCGGCATCCAGTTCCACGGTCTCTCCTAACGGCACGGTCACGTTGTCCACGGCCGTCACATAGATGCTGCGCAACTTCTGTCCCGAGGGGCTGTACACATAGCTGATACTGTTGCCGTTGGTGAACTGTATCTTCTTGGGACAATTCCTTAGGTCGTATTCTATGGAGGCTATTCCCTTATTGGCATCGCTTATCAGGGCACCGTTGGCGTTATAGCGGTATTCCGTTGCCAGATCGGCATCGTCTTTGAAGTCCGCGGCATTGAGGCGGTTTACGGGCAGAGCATCATCGGTGACCTTCTTCAGTTTATTGCCGTTGAGCTCTATGTTGAGATTGTCTATCTTGCCGTACACCCCATCGTTCTTCAAGCCGTGGCGCTGCAGGCGTTTGATGACACCGTTCTCCGAATACGACAACACGGCTTCCGTATAGCGATTGGGATTGTCCAGCATGTCACGATGTTCTCCGTACTGCGCACGCGTAAGACGGTTCAAATGGTCATACGTAAACTTGTAACCTCTATACAGCCCGCCATTGTCGGTGGTCCATAGTTTGCTGCTGATATTGCCGTTGTAGAGAGGCGTTCCTGCTCCGCTCTCGTAGAAGAGCTCTTCCTCGTAGCCTCTTCCGCTCAGGCGGGTAATCCATCCATGCAGATTGTACTCGTAGCTCGTCGTGGCAGCATTATCGCCTTGTCGGAGGATTGATACGCGGCCAAGATCGTCGTAGGTTATGGATTTGACGGTCTGTGTCTGATGCTTGCTTTCCGTTCCTGCTTTCAACGTGGTGGTGAGCAGTTTGCCGCTCGCCCCGTCGTGGTTGTTTGTGATTTCTGCTTTGTTTAAAAGCGTCATCTGTCCGTTGGCTGTTCTATACTCTTCGTGCAGGATATTGCCAACCTCTCCCCAATACGTATAGGCCGTGGATGTTTTGACATATCTGCCATCAAGGCCGAGGCTTCTTGTTTGCGTCTGTCGTCCTTTTTCGTCGTAATAGACCACATCGAGCAGCGGTTCTCCATTGCCCGCATACTGCATCGTTCCCGTGGGCAGGGACTTGGCATTATTCGACAAAGAGGATTGTCTTAATGAGTCTATCGGAATGGAAACTTGCTGTGCATAGCCATTCAAGAACGTGTAGTCATCGTGGTAATACACTTTCTCTATCACGGGACTGCCTATGCGCGATGGCATTTCCAATTCATATCCGCTCCGACAGAAACTTGACCCGAAGTTTCCTGTATAGCGTGCCTCATTCACCTCATCGCCTCTTTGGCAGGACAAGCATACGCCCTCTATCGTCAAACGACCAAGATTATCGTACAAGAAAAAGCGATACAGGCCTCTTTCCCTGAGATTGGCATCCTGCATGAAAGTTCGGCGGCCGGCCCTGTCGTACCAATACTGTTCATATTCGCACGAGGGCAGTATCTTCTTCACACAACGACCTCTGTCATCGTAGCGATACTCGTAAGCGTATTGATCCTTATATCCCGACTTCTGATATTCCGGACTAAGCACATAGCGCAACTGTCCCAGGTCGTTGTACACGAAGTAGGTATCGTTGTTTGCTCCGCGACGCTCCAAGATCTTTCTTCCGAGTTTATCCTTGAAGATGCATACCTTGTGGCCGTCCTCGTCGATGCTCTCTTCCCCATACAGGCTGTTGGCCGCATAATAGCCGCTCTTCACCAGGCTCACCCTGTCCATGGGTGCCTCGTATCTCTTTACCGAATTGGCGGCATTGCTTACATAGCTGATGGAGATATGCTTGTCATTGCTGTTCCATGCCTCTCCGGCTTTTTGTATGCTTGTCGGTCTATCCAGCGCATCGTAGCTTCTTCTTTGATAGGCACAGCTGTCATTGTAGGTTGCTTCCAACACATCGGGATAATCCCAGCGATTGTCGATATACTCGGGGGTTGTGCCTCCCACCGTGGGCAGGCTTTCTTCCACCACTCGACCACGGGCATCATACACCTGTCTTTGGTAGATATACTTTCCCGTCGTGTTCACGCCTTGTGTGGCCGTCTGCATGGGTCGTCCCAAGCCATCGTGGTAGGTCACGCTCGTGAGGGTGTTCTGTCCTTGCCCGTCCAGATACGTGATCTCACGCACATAGTTGTCGTTTGATGTCTGCGCTATAAAAATCTGACTCGTCAATACACCGAGCAAGAGCAGCCATATCTTTTTCTTTGTCTTCATCTTTCCTGTTTATTGACGATTGATACTGATTTTCATTATCTCTTCCTGCTCATCGGCCTTCATTTGCAGCACGACGGCATCGCCTAGTGGCGGAGAGACAAAGTTAAGCATTTCCTCATAAAAGCCGCTCTGCGTTTGGCCTTTATTTAACATACCCACCATTCGACCGGCGGCATCATACACGCGAAACGTAATGCTGCAAGTCTGTTGCAACTCGTAATGAAGTTGCAAGCCCGTCTTGTCTTCCGTTACCCTTGCCGTCATCATTATCGGAAATGGGTCTTCTTGCATCTCTTGCGATGCCGGCATCGTCTGTTGTTCCCTTATAGCTTCGTTGACGCTGTCGCAAGGCAGATCGTAGGCCTGATCCATGGGGGCATAGCGGAAGGCCGTGGCAAACAAGAGCTCTTTTTCTCCTTGACGGATACGGCCGCTCTCGTAACTCTCCATCACCGGATAGCGATAACCCCACACATACCACCGATACACATCTTCGTACTTGACATTCAACGTATCTCTCTCCAAAACGGCTTTTACACTATCTTCTTGGCTTATATTCATTGACAAAGCATCCTTGCCTACATTCTGTACATACTCACCGTAGCGATGTACTCGGAGCACGTTGTCCAAAGTATCTTCGCCCAGCACCATACGTCCTTTGGCATCTGCCGTGGTATAGCTATAGCCGCTCATGCTCATATGCAGGCGCTCGCCGTACAGTCCCCGCATGGCATAATAGCCGAAAACACTGTCTCCATACGAAAAGGGGTAAGTGAGTTCGCATCGGGCAAGGAGAGATTGCATACGGGTTGTCCTGTTCTCAAAGCCCGTACACATAAGGCTGTCCGAATGCATCTTATAAAAATACAGGCTTCCATGTTCTATGCTCACCAGACTGTCTCCCACCACTCCGCAGTCTTGTCTGTAAGTTCTGTCCGATGAAACTTCCGTGGGGCATTCCCAGAGTAAATTCTCGCCCCGTTCACCGGCCGGCATAAAGGGTATCTGCTGTTTATACAGGTAGTCTCCGTTTCGCATCATATTGTCCTGTCGGGTGAGCTCGTGCTGTGCAAGGGATGATAACACGACACACACGCACATGGCGGTTATTATCATTGGCTTTTTCATATTATTCCTCATGTGGGTGTTTATAATTGTAATCAAAAGTCTTTATGACACCTTGTGCATCACGGATGACAGATAGTTTGCCATCGTCGTGATAATCGTAATAGAGCGTATAGCCGTTCTCGTTGGTGATGGCCGTGGGACCGAACAAGGGGCGATACACATAGGTGGTCAACAATACATTCTTATTGGCAAGAGCCGTGCGCAAGTTGACAAGATAATTTCCCATTTCGGATGAATCATCACAGCTTTCTATGCTCGTCAGCAGCGACTCCAATCCCCAGGCCGTTCTCAGGCGTTCATGACTTGCTCCCTTTATTTGTGCCACGGGATATTGTGAATGATAACCCCACACCAGCGCCACCGTATCTGTGGCATTCTCCACCAGCGTCAGGATATTACCCTTATTGTCGTATCGGGCAAAATGTATATCCTCTTCCAAGGGATTGCCTTGCAGGGCGCTTCTTATGGATTTCGGATAAAACCAATCCGTCTCTCCATTATACACATAATCAATGGCTTTTGTCGACAACAGATTGTCGTTGCAATAATATCTCTCGCCCACCACCTGATCCAGCATTCCATACATATTGGCCATCGAATCGCACAGATTATCCGTCCTATCTATGGTGTATTCGTAGTCCGTCCTATATACCTTGCCATCGCTGCCTGTCCGTGTGACGCTCTTGGGCTTGAGATTTCTATACAGGCTGTCGTAGGTGAAACTTTCCACACTGCTCACTCCCGTCACATTGTCCGTCACCGTCCTGCTCTTCAACAAACACACCGACGAGTGAGCTAGGACTTGGGCATGTGGGACGAAAGTACTATCTACAACACATGATCTCAATGGAAGAATCTCTCCAAATTCAGTTCCAACCGTATAAATACACATAACCTCGTTACCCACTTCGTATGATTTAACGCCCTTCGATTCGTATTCATAAGATTCTGTCTGCAACAAAAGACCTGTCTTATCATAAATCTTTTTGGATTCAAGATAAGGACGAGCATATCCCTCATCATTTAAATTGCTTGGAGATAAAAGAGGATTATCTAAGGTTCCAATATACTTAACAGAATCCCCAGGGAGATATTCATAACAAATAGTTCCCTCATTATCAACCTCTCTAATGGTTTCATAAAACACAGGGCTACCACTATTATCACTCAAAGGCAATATTGGATCTGCCAAACACCTTGTTCTTTCACATAAAATATTTGAGTCTGAAATTGTTATATAACGATGATAAACCTTGTATCTCATCATAAACTCTGGTGGATCGTGTGTAACATACCCCCAATCATAATAATAATTCTTTATCCTTGATTTTCCATCATTTGCAGAAGAACTGATACGCTTTATCCGCAAGCCGCCCACGGTATCTCCATTTATGACATTGGGCTCGTAAACAAATCCCGTTGATCCTTCAGTGGGAAATGTAATGGATTTCAGAACACCGGTCTTTGCATACTCGAAATTCGGATTCTTATTTGCTGTATTTTCCAGCCAATGCTCTTTGGCAAAGAAATGATGGCCATTATTAACATAGGAGTTGATAATCGGTCTTATAACATCTACGGATACATAATTCTGGCTCTCTGTTCCATTCCAATATCCCCAATAGTCCGTACGAGACCTATGTCTTGCCACATTTCCATCCAATCCCTTTTCTTTCAGGTAATACGAAGGAAGCTGTCGGGATGTATCATAAACGAATGAATACAGCCCTTCCGTTGACACCGAAAGTCCACGCAAGAGCATTCTGTAATTATCCAAATCTCGCCCCAGGTAATAATCATTGTCGAAGGAAATCGTCTTTACTATCTCACCTTGAAAATCTCTAACCTCCATCTTTGTCAATCGAATGGGGAGATGATCTCTTCGTTCCGTCGAATAAGAAAAATCTATTCGATTTCCATTCCATCTTATACATTTTAAGATAGGTATGTTATATAGATGCTGTATTGATTCTTTATTTGTTTTTACGGAATATGAAGTATCTAAAGACAATATCAAATCGTTGATATCCAATCCCTCCAATCCAATACCCTCTTCCGGTATCCATAATGGGTCTGACTTCTTGCCCATTATTTTCAATTTCCTATAATACCCCAAATCCATTGATTCCGACAATGCGTAGGCATAATGATAATAGCACTTCTTATCATATTCAAAAGTTATATTACCATTCGGGGTTTGAATCTCAGAAAGATACCACGATGATATTTCTGTTAAGGTTTCCTCGTTAGTCGGGCCCACATATTCTTTATCCTGAAAGATGTAAACTATCCCATCGGTGTCCAAGATATAAAATTCGCTATTTTCACCCCTTGTCACATAAATATATAGTGGATCAGCATTAAGCGTAACAAAACTGTTATCCTTATGCGAGTATCGAAGAACACCCGACTTATTGCCGAATTTATAACAATACCTGTCCGATTGAACATCATATTTGGAATTGGTATTGAAGGTTTCTTCTGCAATTGCCCCTTGATTGATAATAGTCAATAATCTATCAAAATTTAAACCTCCGGAACTTTTCATCTGTTCTATCAACGTATGCAGTTCCGCATAAGAATGATACAAAGTGTCTCTATCTGTCGCTTGACTTAATCTCAAATCGGGCGCTCCATGTATGGTTCGCGTCACAACGCCTCCCGCATTCAGCACCCAACCTAGCCCCACCGTCGAAGCAACATCGTCCACACGTATTCCCGATGCATGATACGAAATGGATATCGGCAAATGATAATCGCCCAACTGAATGTCGTACAAGGGAATTTCAATCTTTGGAACACCTGTCGTGTGTCCGACCGGATATTCTCCGTAACGCGCCAAAGCCGCCGCCCCAGGCGAAGGAGGGACGACCCGATTCAATATCGATATGCTCGATGCTTCTTCCTGCGCATGAAGCAAAGGACAAACCGACAAAAGCAACAAACTGATAATCAGAATTCGTTTCATCATATTTTAAGAATTTTCACAAAGATACTATCAGCATTTAAAAGCACAAGATTCTTTTCCAGAACATAGAGAAAAATTCGTACATTTGCAGGCTTGAAAAACAGCCGAATGAACCGTATTCACACATTGCTAATTGCCCTTTTGTCTATGCTTGTTTCGGGATGCGCCGTGCCGCACGAAATAAGCAATGCGCTGTACGATCGCGAAACCGACGAATTACTGCAAAACACTGCAGTAGAATACATTGTACACGCCGCTGTGGACAAGGATGGAAAATCACACATCGATTCGCTGACGGCCGTCCGCCTGAAAAGCAAGATACAAATCTTGGAAAACCAATTGAAGGAACTGATTGGAAACCAGGCCATTGTGCGTCAGCCGGAAGAGGGTTTGCTGATTGTGTTTCCCAGCGACAGGGTGTTCAAAAGCGGACGCAGCGAACTGAAGGAAGATGCTTTGGCGCCACTGAAACAACTTGCTGAGATACTGGCAGATACACCCGGTATTTTTACGTATTTACTGGTTCACACCGACAATAACGGCTCGGAATATCTATCTTTGGCCTTGTCGGAACAGCGGGCGAAGGTATTGCGTAAAACTTTGAAAAAGAACGGCTTGAAAAATATTTACACCGAAGGAAAAGGCTCCCTGGTGCCCGTCATCACCAACGAATCGGAAGAGGGTCGCAAGCTGAACCGCCGCGTGGAAATTGCCGTTGTCATCAGTCCGAAGATGATTCGCGAAACGCGCAGAGAAGTAAAAAGAGAAGTACGACAATCATTACGAAATAACAGAAAATCAAACAATTAAATTATAAAAACTATGAGTAAGAAAGCTATGCTGATGATCCTCGATGGTTGGGGCATCGGCCAACACGGAAAAGCAGACGTTATTTTCAACACCGCTACGCCTTATTGGGACAGTTTGTTGAAGAATTATCCTCATTCTCAGTTGCAAGCCTCCGGCGAAAACGTGGGTTTGCCCGACGGACAAATGGGTAACTCCGAAGTGGGTCACCTCAACATCGGTGCCGGTCGCGTGGTGTATCAGGATTTGGTAAAAATCAACATCGCCTGCCGCGACAACAGTATTTTGGAAAACCCGCAAATCAAGGCCGCTTACAGCTACGCCAAGGAAAACGACAAACAGATTCACTTCCTCGGTTTGGTTTCTGACGGTGGCGTGCACAGCTCGCTCGACCATTTGTTCAAACTGACCGAAATCTCTAAAACTTACGGTATCAGCAAGTCTTACGTGCACTGCTTCATGGACGGCCGCGACACCGACCCGCGCAGCGGACTGGGATTCATCGAAGCCTTGGAAAAGCACTTGGCTACCACCGGTGGCGCCATCGCATCCATCATCGGACGTTACTATGCCATGGACCGCGACAAACGTTGGGAACGCGTCAAGGAAGCTTACGACCTGATGGTGAACGGCGTAGGTAAAGCCTCTACCGATATGGTACAGGCCATGAAAGAATCTTACGAAGAAGGCGTTACCGACGAATTCATCAAGGCTATCTGCCACGTGGACGAAAACGGCCAGCCTTTGGCTACCATTCAGGAAGGCGACGTGGTGATTTTCTTCAACTTCCGTAACGACCGCGCCAAGGAACTTACCATCGTGCTGACACAACAAGACATGCCCGAGGCCGGTATGCACACCATTCCCTTGCAGTACTACTGCATGACTCCTTACGATGCCACTTTCAAGGGCGTTCACATTCTCTTCGACAAGGACAATGTTGAAAAGACCTTGGGCGAAATCGTTGCCACCAACGGTCTGAAGCAGTTGCGCATTGCCGAAACCGAAAAATATGCTCACGTTACTTTCTTCTTCTCGGGTGGTCGCGAAAAGGAATTCGAAAACGAAGACCGCATCCTCATTCCCTCGCCCAAGGTTGCCACTTACGACTTGCAGCCCGAAATGAGCGTGAACGAAGTGGGTGACGCATTGAAACAAGCCATCGAAAGCGAAAAGTACGACTTCATCGCTGTGAACTATGCCAATGGCGACATGGTAGGTCACACCGGCGTGTACGAAGCCATCGAAAAAGCTGTGAAGGCCGTCGATGCCAACGTTGAAAAAGTGGTAGAAGCTGCCAAGGCTCACGGTTACGAAGTCATCATCATTGCCGACCACGGTAATGCCGACAACGCAGTAAACGCCGACGGTTCGCCCAACACAGCCCACTCGCTCAACCCCGTACCTTTCGTGTACATCACCGACAACAAGGACGACAAAGTGGAAGACGGTATCTTAGCCGACGTTGCTCCTTCTATTTGTCACATCTTAGGCATTGAAACTCCCGCTGAAATGAGCGGTCATTGCCTGATTAAGTAAACAAGCACATCATGATAGAAATCGACAATACACTCATCAGCTTCGATGTTTTCGAAAAGAAGTTCTGCTGCGACCTGAGCAAATGCAAAGGCATCTGTTGCGTGGAAGGCGAAAGCGGCGCCCCCCTTCTCAGCGAGGAAATCCCCGAACTGGAAAAAGCGCTGCCCGCCGTCTGGGACGATCTCTCCCTGAAAGCCCGTGCCCTCATCAACAAGCAGGGCGTCTCTTACAAAGACATCGATGGCGATGACGTGACTTCCATTGTCGATGGAAAAGACTGCGTATTCACTTGCTACGACGAGAACGGCATTTGTTATTGCGCATTGGAAAAGGCGTGGAGAGCAGGAAAGACTTCGTTCATGAAGCCTCTTTCCTGCCACCTCTACCCCATCCGCCTGCAGCCGCTTTCCGGTGGACGATTCGGTGTGAACTACCACCGTTGGCCGGTGTGCAAAGACGCCTTCGAATGCGGACAAAAACTCGATCTGCCCGTGTACAAGTTTCTCAAAGAACCGCTCATTCGCGCTTTCGGCCAGGAATGGTACGACAAATTGCTCGAAGCTGCCAAGTGGTTAGAAGAGAACGCTGAAAGTGTACATGGGAGAAAATAGCGTTTGGTAATAATACGTAAACAACTGCGTTTCTGCATCATACACCTCGTACAAGATATTCTTGCGATTGCTCAGATTCTGCAAATCAACTGCAAATTCGTAAGCAACTCTTCTTGCCTCATACCGACAGAAACACTTCAGATCGCAACGAAGATACTTCGGATATCGTCCCGCATGGAACTCGCCGCCCAAAGGCGTCGCCGGCTTTCCTCCGCTGGTTGAAAACTTTACATCCGTTCCCAGGACATACTTCTTTCCCACATCGAAACGATAGCCCGCCACCGCGTTGACAATGTTGCGCAAATCGTAAGAACTGCTTCGCCAAACCCCATCAGACCCGACGTAGCGAGAACGAAACAAATGCGCATTCAGCATGGCATACCATCGATTGTCGAGAAATTTTTCCAAGGTTAGTTCCACGCCCTCATTGCGACCTTTGCCTGCATTTACCAAGCCGGACTTTATCGGGATATAGAAATCAGCGCCCACGTTCAAAGCAGAGTAAGCCGAAGGCTCCCTTTCCACCGGCACATCGCTCAAGAACTGATAATACGCATCGGCTTTTAGTCGCCACTTTTCTGCCAGAAACCAATCGTAACTCAAACAGACGTGATCCGCCCGCGTGAAGTCCAAAGTCTCGTTGGATGAAAGATACAAGGTGTGCACCTGTGCCTGATGATGCCGTCCGTAAGCCAGAGCCAAACGATGCTGCCCATTGATGCGGTATTGCAGCGCCGCGCGAGCTTCCGGCTTTGCATGCTTATGATTCAGCAAATGTTTCGTCTGCAAACGCAGTCCGGCCGTCATTTTCCAAGCATCAGAAAAACGGAATTCGTCTTGAAAATACAAATTGCCCATGAGCATCGTGGCCGAGCGCGAAAAGAAATGCATATCGTACACATCAAGACCCGCACCTGCCACCCAGTAATTTCTTGGAACGGAACGATTTTCCCATTTCGCAGACAAGGAATAACGACTTTCTTTCTGATTTTCGCCATAAACGTTTTCCGCATGTTGCTCAATGTCCGACACACAGCAACTCCGATTCCAATACAGCCTGAACGCTGCCTTGTTGTGTCCTTCGTCGTCGTAGCTGAGGCAAAGACCCGCGAAGGCCGAAGATGAACCCGTGGAGAGTTTGGCGCTCGTTTCTTCAAGCGTCAAACGGCTGATGCCCCACAAGGCCAAAGCACTCAAAGACCAATGAGCAGAAAGGTTTCGCTCCAATTTCAACGTAAAATCCTGGTACTTGGGCCGGATACCCGTGTCCATTCCCAATTGCGCCAACAAATCCAAAAAAGAATAACGATACGCAGCCTGGAAAGAACCTGCATCACGACTTTTGCTGAAAGGACCTTCCGCTCCCAGTTCGAAACCATTCCACCCGCTCTGCACACGAAAACGCCAATCTTCCGCGGCCGGCCTCAAATGCAAATCGAACACACCCGACAGCACATTGCCGTACTCAGCCGGAAATGCGCCCGTCAAGAAATCCGAATTGGCAATAAGATTACTGTTGAGCAAAGACACGGTGCTGCCCGTCAAACCGATGGAAGCAAAATGATTCGGATTCGCAATCTCGTAACCATCTATGCGCCAAAGCAAATGACTTGGTGAACCGCCTCGCACACTGATGTCGTTGCGACTATCATCGGGACAAGCCACGCCGGCATAACTGCGCACCATTCTGGCCACATCGCCCAAACTTCCGGCATAACGATAAGCCTCTTCGGTAGAAAAACTTCGCCCGCTGCCGTACACCAATGGATGAATGGGTCGCTCTTTCCTGAATGCAGCCTCCACGCCCACCGACGACAAAGTATCTCGCCAAGTTTCCTCAGCCTCAACAGTCAATGAATCAAGCGCTTGCGCTTCTGGGTGCAATGCAAACAGCATCAATAGAAAAAGTAAGGTCCTAAGCCCTACAAGAAGATTTTTGTGTTTCATGGAATGAGATTTAATGCAGCGCAAATATACAACCTCAAAAACCAAAAGTCAAGTTTTTATTAATAATTTATTAACAAACCGCATTAAAAGAATATCTCGAATTGTTCTCGAAAAACACTACAAACTTCTACGAACCGCGTCTTCGAAAGCTTTAACTGATTGGATATGTTCCGTTAATGATTATTTGGCCCTATATTATTTTTTCTCTACTTTCGCGCCGGCGAAACTTTGTTATAGGAAATCTTTGTTCTGCCAAAACATGGTTCCGACAAGACTTTGTTCTATCGAAACTTAATTCCGACAAGACTTTGTTCTATCGAAACTTAATTCCGGCAAAACTTTGTTCCGACGAAACATCGCGCAGGAAAAACATCGCGCAAGAAGCTTATCGCGCAAGAAGATTCCGTTTATCAAAAGGAAATTCATTGATTAAAAGAAAATGATTCAATTACAGTTGCAGGTTTGTACGCTTGGTTTGCAAGGACTTGAACGTCTGGCGCGAACGCAACGCCCCCAAGTAGATGGCGTGGAATACCTCGTGTCCTGCCAACTGCCAATTGAGAAATCCGCCCAAGCCTCTGCGAACGAAGACACCCAAGCCTCTGCAAACGAAGACGCCCAAGCCTCTGCAAACGAAGCAGCCGCCCAAGCTATCGCGACTAACCAAGCCGAGGTTCTCCAAATGGCCAGCGACGAGCTGAAATCCTTTTTGCAAAGAGAAGACGTGAAGCTACACATTATTCATAGCCGCGGCGTGAGCAAAAACCGAAACAACGCGCTCAGTTTGGCTACCGCGCCCCTTTCTCTGTTAAGCGATGACGATGTCGATTATACTGCCGAGGGACTTCAAGCCATTATCCAAGCCTTTGAGCAAGCGCCTCAGGCCGACGTTATCAGCTTTCAATTCTGGCAAGGCGAAAAGCAAAATCAGAAGTTTTATCCGGACAAAGCTTTTCATCACCAACATCCGCCCAAAGGATTTTATATTTCCGTCATTGAAATTGCCTTCCGGACCAAGAAAGTACAAGCGCATTGTCGTTTCAACGAAAACTTCGGCATAGGCGCGGAGCATTTTCCCAGCGGCGAAGAAGATATTCTACTCAAAGACATGCTCAAAGCCGGACTGAATTGCGTGTACGAACCCATTTGCATTTGCAGCCATCCCAGCCTCAGCACCGGAACAAGACGTTTTGCCGACCCTGCTTTTCTGCAATGCAAAGGCGCCATTTTCAGCTACATACATCCGAACACCTGGCTGCTTCGCCTTGTAAAAGGCGCCATCACGGAAGGACGAAAAAAAAGAGTGTCACCTTGGATTTTCCTCAGCAACACCCTTAAAGGAGTCTGTTTGGCAAAGCGCCTGAAAGTATTTTCGCGCCGCTAACTGCCCGCCATTAACGGCGTTTTCTTCTGCGGCTTCTCTTGCGATTCTTCTTACGAATTTTCGACGCGATAGGCAGACCCACCATCGACAGGAACAAGACGACAATCAGCACATAAGTGCGGACGCTGGCATTGTCGCCCTTGATGCGGGTCCACATTTCAATGAGACGAGGCGTGTCTTCGCCCCAATCGTGCATGAGCGTACAACGAGAAATATCGATGGAATCGGGATAAAACATGTGATTGAGTTTCACGCTGTCGGCCATGCCGGGACCAAAAAAGTACGAAGCATTCACCGTATAATCCTGGCTTTCGTCAATCATGGCTTCCAAAATTTCAGGTGAAGCCAAAACACCTACGTAACCGGTGGCATCCATGTTGCGGATGGCAATATCCGAACGACAAAGGAAGTTGATGAAATACGAAGCCGCCTTCACATTTTTAGCATATTTAGGAATGACCCAGCCATCGAACCAGACATTGGAACCCTCCTTGGGAATGCAATAGCGCAAATCGACACCCACAATCTGAGCTTCGTCGTAAGCCCATTTGGCATCGCCGCTCCACGAGAGATTCAGGTAGCCTTTTTCCTGTGTCATCTGTTCCTTTCCGAAATCGGCTTCCCATCCGGCCACACCGGGCGCCACTTGCTTGAGAAAATCTTCTACCAAGGCCATGTATTCGGCATTGTAGCTATACATAATGGAATCTTTGTCGAGCAATCCGGCCTCGATTTCATCGTTTTTCAGATAAAGCAAAAGCGTTGTATAAACGTCGCGGCAAGCGTCTTTCACAAACAGTTTGTCGTGAAATTTCGGATTCACCAGCACATCCCAAGAGGAAGCTTCCTCGTCGGTGACATATTTGGCATTGTAAAGAATTCCCGTCGTTCCCCACATATAAGGCACGGTGTAATCGAGCGCACGTTTATCGCCGCAATTCACTTTCTCAAAGCTTTTTACGATAAATGGCGAAAGATTCTGGTCTATATAATTAGGTGTGGAACCAAAATCGCGTTCTATGGGAAGCAAGAGATTCTGCGCCATCATTCTTTCGATGATATATTCCGAAGGACAAACCACGTCGTAGTCTTCCTGGCCTTTTTCGATACGCGAAAGCATGGTCTCGTTGATGTCGAAAGTCTGATACACGACGCTGATTTCCTGGCCGGTCTGCTCCTGATACCAGACTTCGAATTCTTCCAACACCGTTTCATCGATGTAGTCGGCCCAGTTGTACACCTTCAGAATACTGTCGCGATCGTTACAGGCAACAGATCCCAGCACGATGACAGCCAAGAAGAGGTATTTGATGCAGTTTTTCATTTCTTTTTGTTTTTAGCTTGTTTGCTTGAACGGATATTTCCGATAATCAATAGAATAAGAATGGTTAAGAACACAATGGACATAAGCGGACGAAGTTCGGGCGTAAGACCTCCCTTGCGCGCGTCGTTGTAGATAAAGGTGGACAATGTTTCCAGACCTTGGTTTCCCTTGGTGAAAACGGTTACCACGAAATCGTCGATAGACATGGCGAAAGAAAGGATAAAACCCGTCAGCATGGATCCGCGCAATTGTGGAATGATAACCTTGCGAAGCGCTTGCATAGGCGTGGCTCCCAAATCGAGAGCAGCCTCGTAGATATTCGGATTGAGCTGGGTGAGACGCGGCATCACATTGAGCACCACGAAGGGCGTACAGAACGTGATATGCGCTAAAATCACCGTGGTATATCCTTGCGAAATGCCCAAAGAAACGAACAACAAAAACAGCGACACACCGGTGATGATGTCGGGGTTCAGCATGGGAATGTTGTTCAAGAAGGTGATGGCTTTGCGTCTGCGTCCGCGCAGGTTGTAGATGCCTATGGAAGAAATCGTGCCCAAGAGCGTGGCCACCAAGGCAGACACCGTTGCAATGATAAGCGTATTTTTCAGCGCCGCACTCAAAGCCTCGGAATTGCGCATACCTCCGGTAAACAGCGATTCATACAATTGCGTAGAGAAGCCTGTCCAGTTGCCGAGCGCGCGTGCTTCCGTAAATGAGAACACCACGATGATAACCAGCGGTGCATACAACATGACGAGCAAAATATAGATGTAGCTCTGTGCCAAAAACTTTTTCATACCGTCTGTTCTCCTTTCTGCGCATCGGCCGAGCTGTCACCCGTCACGATGGTGGTCAGTGCGATAATGGCCAACATGATGAGCGACAGCGCAGAACCATAATTCCAGAACGAACTGTTGATGTTTTCCTGGATGATGGTTCCGAAAAGTTTTATCTTGTTGTTTGTCAAGAATTCAGAAATGGCGAAAGTTGAAATGGTTGGCATGAACACCATCGTGATACCGCTCTGAATGCCCGGCATAGACAAAGGGAATGTCACCTTGGTAAATGTCTTGAAAGGCGAAGCTCCCAAATCTTGCGCAGCCTCGTAATACGAAGGATCGATTTTGCGAAGCGTGTTGTAGATGGGATAAATCATGAAAGGCAAGAAGTTGTACACCATACCGAAAATAAGCGTGCCTTCGCCCAATGCCACATTCAAAATGTCGAAAAGCTCCACGGTGGCCAGCGTTCTGATGAGCGCATTGATAGACATGGGCAAAACGAAAAGCATGATGGTGATGGCCGACTTATTCAGCTTGTTGTTGCTGAGAATATACGCCGCCGGATAACCCAGAAGCAGACAAATGGCCGTGTTGTAAGCCGCAATCTCTATCGAATAGAGAAAGGTGTTGAAAACTTCCGGCTCGTTGAAAAACTTGATGAAATTCTGGAATGTGAAACCGCCTCCAGTGTTGCGAAATGCATACACAAAAATGAGAATCAGAGGCAGCACCACAAAGAACGCCAGAAAGATAGCGTAGGGAATGGCCCAATTCGATCGTTTGTTCATGGCTTATGCCTCTAATTTGGTTAAACGAATATCTTCTGCATTGATATTGACACCCACGGTATCGAGTTTGTCCCAGACATCGTTGGTATTCACGTACAATTTGTCGCCGCCTTCGGTGGTGATAGTCAGGTGATAATGGTCACCCTTGTAGAGAATGAAGCTGACAAAGCCACGCAAATCGGAATCTTCCTTGTGGTCGAGCAAATCCACCTTTTCGAAAGCGACATCCACCTTTACCTTATCGCCCACTTCGAAACCTTCTGTGTTGCAATCGAACACGGTATCGAGGAAGGTCACTTCGCCTTGCGCGCTCACTTCGCCTTCGAACACGTTGCTCAGACATTCTTTCTTCATCACATGAATATCGGCCGGCTTGATGATGAGACCCACGGTGTTGCCCGGTTCGAAATGGTTGTAATCCTGAATCATCAGCTCGAAACCATTCTCCGTTTCCACAAAAATCTCGTTGTGAACGCCCTTGAAAGTGCAACTTTTCACCACAGCGGTAAATTGTGCGCCTTCCACCTTGTTCATGATGTAAATATCTTCGGGACGCAACACCACATCCACCGCTTCGTTTGGCTCGAAACCTTCGTCCACGCAGACAAATTCATGTCCGATGAACGACACTTTACGGTCTTCTATCATGGTGCCCACCAAGATGTTACTTTCGCCGATAAAGTCGGCCACGAAAGCATTCTGAGGTTCGTTGTATATATCTTCGGGCGTACCAATCTGCTGGATTTTTCCTTCGTTCATCACCACGATGGTGTCGCTCAGCGTCAGGGCTTCTTCCTGGTCGTGCGTCACGTATACAAAAGTGATACCCAGCTTCTGGTGCATTTCCTTGAGTTCTATCTGCATGTCTTTGCGCATTTTAAGGTCGAGCGCAGAGAGCGGTTCGTCGAGCAAAAGGATTTTCGGTTGGTTCACGATGGCGCGGGCAATGGCAATACGCTGCTGCTGGCCTCCCGACAAAGAATTCACGTCGCGATCTTCGTAGTCGGACATACCCACCATTCTGAGCACTTTGGTCACTTTTTCGGCAATGACTTCGTTGTCTTCTTTTTTCAGCTTCAAACCAAAAGCCACATTGTCGTACACATCCAGGTGAGGAAACAAGGCATAGCGTTGGAACACCGTGTTGAGCGGACGTTGATGCGGAGGCAAGGCCAACAAGTCTTTACCTTCCATTTCCACCTTTCCCCCACTGGGCATGAAAAAGCCGCCGATGATGCGCAACAAGGTTGTCTTTCCGCAACCCGAAGGACCCAGAAACGTAATAAACTCTCCTCTTTTTATCTGAAGATTGATGTCGTCGAGCACTACTTTTTCTCCAAAATTCTTGCTCACATGCTCGATATTGATGATAACATCCTTATTGTCTGCCATTTCTTTATTGTTGTAAAAAGTCAAATAAATCAAGATAATAAGTTGCTCCAAGGCTTACGGAAAAGCTGTTGGAAAAATTGTTGGCGGCCAATGCGGCATGAAGGCGCAAATCTTGGCTGTCTTCCAAGGGATAATAATTCAGCAAGAGTCCGCCAAAGAGATAATCCTTGTCCAGCAAAGCCAAGGAGGTAGGCACAAAACCGCTCAGATCGGGCAAACCAAATTCGTCTTCTTCGACGTAGCCGAAAACATCTTTGCCACTGCGATTGAATTCCCATCCGCCTTTCAGCATCACATCGAATTGGTCGTTGATGTAATATTTGATGGCGCCGATGAGACTCATTTCTTCCTTCAAGATATGTTTAAGCGAATAGCTGCGAGCCACCCAGTCGATATAAAATTCGACATCATCGAATGAGAAAAGGTTTCCTAACGAGAAATTATAAATCTGGCTCTTTGAATTCGGACTGAAATAATCGTAGCAATCCATCACATTCACCGACCACAATGGATTGAAAAACTCGTATTCCCCACTCCAGAAAAGTGAATAAGAAAACAAGCCGCTATTGTTGTATTCTCCAAAGGGAGAGGTAGTTACTTGTGCTTCTATGTAAGTGTCTTCTTCGTCGTTGGTGAAGCCCAAGGCCAAACCCCAATTGTAGGTGTGCAGGTTATTCCATAGCGTAGAACTCAAATTGTAACAGACATCAAAATCGTAATCATCTTGTTCTACAGCGCCTAAACGAATGCCTTGCTTACCGGCGCTCAACTCAAAATTCCCCAAATGAGCGGTGACATAGGCCCAATCCAGCCAATTGGAATCGTCGCTACGCAAGGTATTGGCATACAGTGCGCCCGGATCGGAAGACAGCCAATGATTCATCACCGAGTAGGAAAAATGCTCGCCCAACTCACCTTCGAACAAGGTGTAGAGTGAAGAGTTTCCTAAGTCAAATGTCTGATCCCCACCAATGTACGGATTCGCTTCCAAACGGGGAACCACCAGAAAAGAATGCTCGTTTTCTTGAGCAAAACTTGCTGCACCTATCGTCAAGCACAACAATAAAACACTAAGTCTTTTCAATGCTTAAATTGTTTTAAAAAATTAATACTCAGCGCATTACGCAAATAATTAACACAAAAAATGGAACCCCTTATAAATAAGGCGATTCCAAAATATCGTTATCCAAAAAGTCGTTATCCAAAAAGTCGTTATTATCCCACGCAACAAATCCTCCGTAATCGATACGGATATCCATGAAATCCAGCGGATCGGGAGGAACCAAAAATCTTTTGCGTTGCGTCATTTTTATCTTATTTTTACCTCGCTTGTCGAGAGATTCGTTTTTACATCAAATTCAAAGATTGCTCAATGTCTGCGATGATATCTTCCACATTTTCAATACCAACCGACAGACGAATCAAATCGGGTTGAACGCCGGCTTCGAGCAATTGCTCTTCGCTCATCTGACGATGCGTATGACTTGCCGGATGAAGCAGGCAAGAACGGGCATCGGCCACGTGAGTGACCACGGCAATCATCTTGAGACTGTCCATAAACTTGATGGTTTGTTCGCGCGTGCCTTTCAGACCAAAACAGAGCACACCGCAAGATTGTCCGTTGGTGAACTGCTTCTGAGCCAATTCGTAATAAGGATCTGAAGGAAGGCCGCTGTAATGAACCCAGGCCACTTTCTCGTTGGCACTCAAGTATTCTGCCACTTTCTGCGCATTCTCGCAATGACGGGGCATGCGCAGGTGCAAGGTTTCCAAACCAAGATTCAACAAAAAGGCATTCTGCGGAGAAGGAATAGAACCCAAATCGCGCATCAACTGTGCCGTTGCCTTGCGGATATAAGCTTCTTTTCCAAAAGCTTTGCTATAGGCCAAACCATGATACGAAGCATCGGGCTGTGTCAAGCCGGGAAATTTATCGGCATGCGCTTCCCAGTCGAAGTTTCCGCTATCCACGATGGCGCCACCCACTTGCGTGGCATGTCCGTCCATGTATTTGGTGGTTGAGTGCGTCACGATATCTGCGCCCCATTCGAAAGGACGACAGTTGATAGGCGTGGCAAAAGTATTGTCGATGATAAGTGGCACTCCGTTTTTGTGAGCGATGCGTGCAAACTTTTCGATGTCGAGCACACAACAGGCCGGATTGGTAATGGTTTCGGCAAAGAGGCACTTGGTGTTCGGACGGAAGGCTTTCTGAATATTTTCTTCACTGTCGTTTTGGTCGATAAGTGTCACTTCGATGCCGAGCTTCTTGAGCGTACAGGTGAACAGATTATACGTGCCGCCATAAATGGCATTCGAGCAAACAAAATGGTCGCCGGCTTCGCAAATATTGAACACAGCATAGAAATTGGCCGCCTGGCCCGAAGAAGTAAGCATGGCCATCACGCCGCCTTCCAGCTGGCAGATCTTCGATGCCACCGCGTCGTTCGTAGGATTCTGCAAACGCGTATAGAAATATCCATCGGATTTCAGGTCGAACAAATCGGCCATCTGCTCCGTTGAATCATACTTAAAGGTTGTACTCTGATAAATAGGTAAAACGCGTGGCTCTCCATTACCAGGTTTCCAACCGCCTTGCACACAAACCGTTTCTCTATTCTGTTTCATAACATTCTCTCATTTAAACAATTAGACCCACCTTCCCCCAAAAACTGGAAAAATGGGCGACAAAGATAGTGAAAGGTGAGAGAAATCCAAACACATGGTGTTTGATTTTACACGAAACAAGCGGAGCTTTATAGTTCACTATAAAAGCGACGCGAGTTGAGGGTAAAACAAAACAAAGCCGAAGCTTTGTTTTGGATTTCCGAACCGCATCCTATCTTGCGAGTTGCGAAGCAACGAGAAAGATAGAGATTTCACAAGGTGAAAGCTCTTGATGAGTTGCGAGGAAACACGCAGTGGTTGCGAAGCAACGAGAAAGATGGAACTTTCAAAACTCTTACCCGTGATACAACTTCTTGGTCTGATAAACCGGTTCGCTCGTCAAGTTCACGCCGATTTTGCGGAAAACAGTGGTATCAGTCTGCGACAAAATAACACTGGTATGCACCTCACAACCACGCAGATTGCAAAGCTGTTCCATGGCCTTCTCGGCATTTTCATCGGTCAAAGCACAAATAGAGAGCGCAATAAGCACTTCGTCGGTATGCAAGCGAGGATTCGTATTGCCCAAATGTTCCACCTTCAAATGACGGATAGGCTCGATGACTTCGGCCGAAATGAGCGACACTTCCTTTTCGATACCGGCCAACTTCTTGAGCGCATTGAGCAACATGGCAGCCGAAGCGCCGAGCAATTTACTGGTCTTTCCGGTGACGATGGTTCCGTCGGGAAGTTCAATGGCAGCTGCAGGACCTTGGGTTTCTTCGGCTCTTTGCACAGCGGCAGTCGCCACTTTTCTGCTGGAAGGATCCACCTTGGCCTGCTCCATAAGCAATTGCAATTTGTAAATTTCTTCTTCGTGAGCTTGACCTTTGCGCACTAAACAACGCGTCTGATAGTAACGACGCACAATTTCGTCTTTGGCCGCTTGACGCACCGCTTCATCATCGATAATGCAATTGCCCACCATGTTCACACCCATATCCGTAGGCGATTTGTAGGGAGATTCGCCCATAATGCGTTCAAACATAGCGTTCAAAACGGGAAAAACTTCCACGTCGCGATTATAGTTGATGGTGGTTTCGCCGTAAGCTTCCAAGTGGAAGGGGTCAATCATGTTGACATCGTTGAGGTCGGCAGTGGCCGCTTCGTAAGCCAAATTCACCGGATGTTTCAGCGGAATATTCCAAATGGGGAAAGTTTCAAATTTGGCGTAACCCGCGCGAATACCGCGTTTGCTGTCATGATAGATTTGCGAGAGACAAGTGGCCATTTTTCCGCTTCCGGGGCCGGGCGCCGTCACGATAACCAAACGTCGTGAAGTTTCGATATAATCGTTTCTTCCGAAACCTTCGTCGCTTACAATGTATTGAATATTAGAAGGATATCCAGGAATTTGATAATGACGATACACCTTGATACCCAATTGTTCCAGCTTATGCTGATAAGCAATGGCACTGGCCTGTCCTTCGAAACAAGACAAAACCACGCTGCTCACAAACATGCCGTTACCGCGGAATGCATCGATAAGACGGAGCACATCCATATCGTAAGTGATGCCCAAGTCGCTGCGCAGCTTGTTCTTTTCGATATCGCTGGCATTGATGGTGATGACCACTTCGGCCTCGTCTTTTAGCTTCTTCAACATTCGGATTTTACTGTCGGGAGCAAAACCCGGCAACACTCTCGATGCGTGATTATCGTCGAAAAGTTTGCCTCCGAATTCGAGATACAATTTACCTCCGAACTTGGAAATTCTTTCTATAATCTTCTCTGACTGAGTCTTTAAGTAGAGATCGTTGTTGAAACCTATCTTGTGCATACCCACCAATTTTTGTTCTCCTTATATAATAGTCGCAAAAGTACATATTTTTTGACGATTTACTTGTTTGTTATGTAAATTCTTTGTTATCTTTGCGTATCTTTATTTTAATATCAAATTAATACCATGGAAATAATTAACCTGTTTACCGAAATCGGATTGAAGCAATTATTCTGCATGGAAAAATCAATGGAAATCTGCCGTGATTTTCTGAATGCTTTTCTACCGGAAGACATTGTCATTCAATCGGCTGCGTGTACGGCGGCTCATCCTTATCACGGAAGTACGCATTATCTTTTCGACTTCGATTGCACCGATGCAGAGGGAAAAAGATTGATGGTGGAACTCGTGTTCTGCAATGCCTGTTACTCGAAACTGCGTGCTTTTTACTACGCGCGACAAATGAAACAAAAGGCTGGCGAAAACACTGAAAGACTGCATCTTATTCTTATAAACAGAGGTGAAAGCGGCGGCGAACAAGCGGTGACGAAATACCGTTTTTATAAGGAAGAAGATCGGAAGAAGCTATTTTTCAGACAGGAAGTGAAGATTGTTCATCTGAGGGAAATGTCTCATTACTATGGTCATGGATTGTCGGCTCGCGCTTTTGAATGGTGTGCTTTGCTGGACTTGCTTGGCGAAGGTGAGGTTTTGCCCGGATTCATGAAGGATGCGGTTTTCGCACAAGTCGTTGAGGCTGTGAAAAAAGAAAACCTGAGCGATGAAGAAAACAGATGCCTGGAAGAACAAAGTACCGATCAGGAAGAGTTTTCGGCGGCCTTGCAAACGGCTCGGTCGGCAGAGGCTTTTCGTATCGCGCAACTGCTTATTAAAGAAGGTATAGATTGCGACACGGTGAAAAAGTGCAGCGGATACAGCCTTGAAACTGAAGCTTATCGCTACGGGATGCCGAGCTTGCACAGTAATTGTTTCCTGATGGAAGAGAACGAAGTGGCCAAAGTGGAGGTGTTATGTTGGTAAAGATTCATACGGCTGCTCTGAATGGTATTGAGGCATTGGCCGTTTCCATCGAGATTTTTGTGTCGCGGGGCATTCGCTTTTCTATTGTCGGATTGCCGGATAACGCAGTGAAAGAGAGCCACGAACGCATTGCTTCGGCTTTGCAGATGAATGGCATGAACATTCCTCGCAAACAAGTGATTGTAAACTTGTCGCCGGCGAATATCCGGAAAGAAGGCACGGGTTACGATTTACCCATGACGGTGGGTCTGATGGTGGCTGGAGAACATGTGCCGCAAGAATCGGTGGAAAACAGCATGTTCGTCGGAGAATTGTCGCTGGACGGAAGTCTGCGCGGTGTGAAGGGTGTGTTGCCGATGGCTTTACTCTGCAAGGAGATGGGCATCAGGAAGTTGTACGTACCTTTTCAGAATGCGCGCGAAGCTGCCTTGGTGGATGACATAGAGATTTTTGCACTGCAACATCTGCGAGAGTTAAAAGCACATTTGAACGGAGAAAAAAGACTCGAGGCTTTTGTGGCAGACAAAAACGAAATGCCGGAAAAACCTGTCTTGGAAGAGGATTTCTGCCATGTAAAGGGCCAGGAATCGGTGAAAAGAGCCGTGGAGATTGCTTGCAGCGGCGGACACAACCTGCTGATGATAGGGCCGCCGGGCGCAGGTAAAACCATGATTGCCAAATGTATTCCTGGAATATTGCCTCCCATGACTTGGGAAGAAGCCATTGCCGCGACCAAGATTCATTCGGTGGCCGGAAAGACCTGTGAAAACGGACACCTGCTCAGACAGAGGCCTTTTCGTTCTCCCCATCACAGTATCAGCGCGGTGGCCATGATTGGCGGTGGCAGTTTGGCGCAACCGGGTGAAGTATCGCTGGCACACAAAGGATTGCTGTACCTTGACGAGTTGCCTGAATTTCAACGTCACGTGCTGGAAATGTTGCGACAACCGCTGGAAGAAAGAATGGTGCATATTTCGCGCTCTCGCTACAGCGTGGATTTTCCGGCCGACTTCATGCTCGTGGCGTCGATGAATCCTTGCCCTTGCGGCTACTATAATCATCCCACGAAGCCCTGTGTGTGTAGTCCCTGGCAAATTTCTCGCTACCTGAACAAAATTAGCGGACCACTGATGGACCGATTCGATTTGCAGATTGAAATTTTGCCGCTTTCGTACGTGGAAATGAGCCGGGGAGGGCTGGCGGAAAGCAGCGCGAGCGTACGCGAGCGCATCGTCCTTTGCAGAGAAAGGCAAGTGCAAAGATTCCGACAAGAAAGCGATATCTGCTGCAACGCACAAATGCCGAATTCTATGTTGTCGAAATACGCAAAGCCCGATACAGCGGGCTCTTTGCTGTTGAAAAACGCCATGGAAAAACTGCAACTCTCGGCGCGCGCTTACAGCCGTATTCTAAAGGTGGCTCGCACCATCGCCGACATGGACAACTGCGCAGATGTAAAAGCGCAACACATAGCCGAAGCCATTGGTTACAGACAATTGGACAGAGGCGACTGGGCAGAAAGAGGCTCTTAAAAAAGGTTTACTCTTCGGCCGGTGCCGATTCTAAAACTTGGATGATTTTTCGCAAAATCTGCTGCTTGGGCGCATCGTCACAAAGCACTGTGAACCTGGCTTGAGAGTAGTATGGTTCGCGCAGCGAGAGCATGGAAGTGATTTTTTCGCGAAGCTCGTCGGGAGACAAAGCACTGATGATCGGGCGCTTAGCCTGATGTTTCGGCACACTGAGACGACGCATGAGTTCGCTTGGTTCCACCTTCAGATAAATGGTGACACCTTCGCGGTTCATCAGGGAAATATTGTCGGAATAGCAGGCTGCGCCTCCACCGGTGGCCACCACTATATTTTGACGTCCGGCAAGTTCGGCCAAACAGCCACGTTCCAATAAACGAAAAGCCTCCTCTCCTCGGGTTTCGAAGAGAGAAGGTATCGTTTGTTGAGTCTGTTGCTCTATGTAGTCGTCCAAATCGATGAATCCGCAGCCAAGATGCTCGGCCAAAGCGCGGCCAAGACTCGACTTGCCACAACCCATATAACCAACAAGAAAAATCGTTTTCATCTGAGCGATAGCAGCTTACCAACGCGTGTTGTGCATATCGCCGGATTCAGCAAATTCAATGTGCATCTTAAAAGCATTTGCCAAAGAATGAGGCGTATGCGTCGTCTTCGACAATTTCAGGTAATCCCACATCAATTGCTTATAGTCGGGATGTACGCAGTTTTCGATGATACATTGTGCGCGCTGGATAGGCGATTTGCCACGCAAGTCGGCCACACCTTGTTCGGTGACCAGAATCTTCACAGAGTGTTCGCTATGATCGAGATGCGAAACCATGGGAACGATGGCACTAATCTTTCCACCCTTGGCCACTGAAGGACAAGTGAAGATAGACAGATATGCGTTGCGGGTGAAGTCGCCAGAGCCACCGATACCGTTCATCATCTTGGTACCGAGCACGTGTGTTGAGTTGATGTTACCGAAAATGTCAGCTTCCAAAGCCGTGTTGATGGTAATCAAGCCAAGACGGCGAGCCACTTCGGGGCTGTTGGAAATTTCCTGGGGACGGAGCACCAATTTATCTTTGAAGAAGGCCCAATCGTCGTAGATAGAAGCCAGCACTTCGGGCGTGATGGTGAGTGAACAACCGGAAGCAAATTTCACGTTGCCTTCTTTCATCAAACCAATAACGGCATCTTGAATCACTTCGGTGTACATTTCGAAAGCAGGAATGTCGGGATTCTTACCCAGCGCACCCAGCAAAGCATTGGCAATATTGCCCACGCCCGATTGGATGGGAAGGAAAGAAGCAGGAACACGTCCGGCCTTCATTTCGCCAACGAGGAAATGAGCCACGCGGTCGCCAATGGTCTGAGTCACTTCGTCGGGAGCGGTGAAGCCGGCCACCTGGTCGTTCATGCAATTTTCAACGATACCGACAATCTTGGCGGGATCCACTTTGAGCACGGGAGAACCGATGCGGTCCGAGGGTTTATAAATAGGAATTTCTCTACGATATGGAGGATCTGCACATTCATACACGTCGTGCAAACCTTTGATAAACTTAGGATGCTTGGTGTTCAACTCGATGATGATATGATCGGCCAAACGAGCGAAAGTAGGAATATTTCCCACACCGGTGGTCAGCACGATTTCTCCATTTTCGGTAACGTCGGCAGCTTCGATAACAGCCACATTGATTTTACCGAAAAAGCCATAACGAGTTTCCTGAGCCAATTGCGAAAGATGCGCATCGAAATAAGGAGCCGAGCCATCGTTGATGCAATTACGCAAGTCTTTGTTAGACTGATAAGGAGTACGAATCTTTACGGCATTGGCACGAGCCAGGACGCCATCCAAAGAATCGCCGGTAGAAGCACCGGTAAACACACCAATCTTGAATTCTCTTCCTGCAGCATGTTCAGCCTCGGCCTTTGCAGCGATGGCACCGGCCACAACTTTTGGAGAACCAGCAGGAGTAAAGCCACTAAATCCCACATTATCATTGTGATGGATAAACTCAGCGGCTTGTTCAGCAGTGATAAATTTTAAAGACATAGTATAATTTGTTTGACAAGTCCGATTTTTTGGAAATCCCCGCAAAGGTACAATTTTTTATTGTTCATATTCTCCGGATTGCGTACTTTTGGCCAAAATTTTAGAAAAAAGATTCCGACCATGGATTTTCTCGAGATTATCATTCTTTTAGCCATCACTTTCGGCGGTTCCATTATCAAATTTGTTTCTGAGAAAAAAAAGAAACAAGTCATTGATAGTGAGTCAAATCCAGCACAAGAAGAAGAAGAAGACGACGAAATGAAATGGATAGAATTTTTAGAAGCCAAAGGCAAGAAAGACGACGATTACGAAGAAATTTTTGGCGAAGCCTCTGAAGAATCTTTCGACGAAATCTCTGAAAATGAAAACGATGATTTTCTCCCGAAAGCAGAAACATCTCCGGCAGAAACACCCACGAACGAAAAATTTTCAGCACGAAGCGAAGGAAGCAGTTCTTTGCAAAACCGAAGCCCGCTGAGCAGTTCTTTCCAACAGGTGCAGAAAGACGAAGACGAAATATCGGATTTCATCGATGAAAACGAAGAAAACAACATTCTGTCCGATTTATCCAATGCCGACGAATTGAAAAAAGCTGTCATTTATCAGGAAATCCTGAAACCAAAATTTTAAACCAGATTCAATAACCGAAATATCAAACCGAAGCATAAGAAACCAACGATGAATACGCCTAAAAAATTCTTTATCGAAACATACGGTTGCCAGATGAACGTAGCCGACAGCGAAGTGGTGGCCTCCATTCTGGAAATGGCCGGATACGAACTTTGCACCGACATCAAGGAAGCCGACTTGGTCTTGCTCAATACTTGCTCCATCCGCGACAATGCCGAACAGAAAATTTTCGGTCGCCTGCAAGCACTTCACGCCATGCAGAAAAAAGGCCGTCCGATGATTGGCATTCTAGGTTGTATGGCCGAACGCATGAAGGAAACTTTGGTAAAAGAATACGGCGTCGATTTAGTGGCCGGACCCGATGCTTACATGGATTTGCCTCATTTGGTCGCTTCGGTAGAGATGGGCGAAAAGGCCGTCAACATTGAACTTTCCACCACGGAAACTTATCGCGAAGTGATTCCCATGCGCCTCGGACACAACCAAATTTCGGGATACATTTCCATCATGCGCGGTTGCAACAATTTCTGCAGCTACTGCATCGTGCCTTACACCCGCGGACGAGAACGCAGCCGCGACACACAAAGCATCCTCAACGAACTCCAAGACCTAAAAAATCGTGGTTACAAAGAAGTGATTTTGCTCGGTCAGAACGTGAATTCTTATCATTTCAACGATATTCGTTTCCCCGAATTGCTGGCCATGGTGGCAGAGGCCGCGCCCGATATGTGGGTTCGTTTCACCACCTCGCATCCCAAAGACATGAGCAACGAATTGCTCGAAGTCATCGCAAAATATCCGAACATCTGCAATCATATCCATTTGCCGGTACAATCGGGCAGTTCACGCATTCTCAAATTGATGAACCGTCGTTACGACCGCGAATGGTATCTCGACAGAATCAAAGCCATCAAGGAAATCATTCCGGATTGCGGCATTTCCACTGACATTTTCTGCGGATTCCACAGCGAAACGGAAGAAGATCATCAAGAAAGCCTCAGCCTGATGCGCGAAGTCGGATTCGATTCGGCTTTCATGTTCAAATATTCGGAACGTCCCGGCACGCACGCATCCAAGCATCTTCCCGACAATGTTTCCGAAGAAATAAAATTGCGTCGTTTGGCCGAAATCATCGAAACGCAAAACCAATTGTCTGCAGAAAGCAACCAAAAGGAAATCGGCAAGACATTCACCGTGTTGGTGGAGGGTTTCTCCAAACGTTCTCGCGAACAAATGTGCGGTAGAACCGAGAAAAACAAAACGGTGGTTTTCCCCAAAGAAGACGCCAAAGTGGGCGATTTTGTCAAAGTGAAAATCAATGCCTGTTCTTCTGCTACTTTATTAGGTGAAATCGTTAAATAAAAACGCTCTCAGATAGCACATTTTCATATTTTTATAACTACTTTTGCGGCGAATTTAGGGAAAGTTTGCGCAAAAGAAAAATATGGGTAAAAAACTTAAACGAACCAGCAGCCGGGTTTTCGGCTCAAGATTGACGGCAACCATCAGCATCAGCCTGGTGTTGTTGCTTTTTGCCGTGATGATGACTTTGGGTCTTTTTGCCCACGAAATTTCCCGCGCAGCCAAAGAAAACATCAGCCTGACGGTGGTTCTCGAAGACGACATCACTGCTAATGAGCTGAAATCTTTCCGCAACAGAATCTCCAATTCGGAATGGGCCAAAGACCACACCTACATCAGCAAGGAAGAAGCCTTGGAAGAATTGAGCAAAGAATTGGGCGAAAGTCCCGAAGAATTGTTGGGATTCAATCCACTGCCCGCCACCATCGAAATCAGAATCAATTCGGAATACACTCAGATAGAACAAATCAAGAAGACGGTAAACACGCTTTCTGCGCCCACCTACGTGCAAGAAGTGGTGTATCGCGAAGATCTTATCCAATTGGTAAACAAGAACATCCTCTCCATCGGACAGGTTTTGCTGGCGGTGGCCGCGGTTTTGACACTTATCTCTATCTTCCTGATTCGCAACACAGTACGTCTGATGATTTATGCCAAACGCTTCCTTATTCACACCATGTGTTTGGTGGGCGCCAAACGCAGTTTCATCCGCAGACCTTTCGTTTTGCAGAATCTCCGTTGCGGCATTATCAGCGCTGTACTTGCTTTCGGGCTTTATTATCTGTCTATCATCGGATTGGAAAAAATATTCCCCGGATTACAAGCCATGATAAACAACGAGGCGATGCTTTTTATCGGCATTGCTTTATTGGCCATAGGAATGTTGCTGAGCGTCTTCGCTACCATCTTCTCTGTGAACCGATTCCTTAACATGACTGCTGACGAACTTTATTACGTATAACACAATATGGAAAACAAAAAATTTGCTTTAGGCGGAAAAAACCTTCTCTGGATTGCCATTGGATTCATCTTAGTGGTTGTCGGATTTTTGTTGATGATGGGAGAACCTTCTACCCAAGAGGCTTTTAACCCCGATATTTTCAGCACGCGCCGCATCGTTATCGCTCCTACGGTGGCATTTATCGGCTTTGCCGTAGTAGTATATGGCATTTTGGTAAAGCCTGGTAAGAAACATTCAGAAAATAAAGAACAATGAGTATTTGGGAAGCATTTATCCTTGGATTGGTTCAGGGATTGACCGAGTATCTGCCTGTCAGCAGCAGCGGACACCTCGAAATCGGAAACTATATTCTGGGCAGCAGTGGCGAGCAGAACCTGATTTTTACCACCACGGTTCACGCGGCCACGGTAATGAGTACCATCGTTATTTTGTGGAAAGACATTTGGAGATTGGTGAAGAACTTCTTCGGTTTCAAATGGAACGACGACATGGAATATTTGATGAAAATTTTTCTGTCGATGGTGCCCATTCTCGTTGTCGGTGTGTTCTTTAAAGACAAGGTGGAAAGCATTTTCGGTAGCGGATTGCTCATCGTGGGTTGCATGCTTCTGCTGACGGCTGCTTTGCTGAGTTTCACATATTTTGCCAAGCCTCGCACCAAGGAAAAGATTTCGTGGAGAGACGCCTTCATCATCGGTTTGGCTCAGGCTTGCGCCGTGATGCCCGGTTTGTCTCGCTCTGGTTCTACCATTGCAACGGGTCTTTTGCTCGGAAACAAAAAAGAAAGCATTGCTCAGTTCTCGTTCATCATGGTGATTATTCCCATCTTGGGCGAAATGTTCCTCGATATCGTTGGCGGTGATTTTGCTGCCGCTGCTCAAAACGGCCTGCCCATCGCTTCTCTGATTGTCGGTTTTATCACAGCTTTCGTATCGGGTTGTTTGGCTTGCAAATGGATGCTGAACATCGTTAAAAAGGGAAAGCTGATTTGGTTTGCTATTTATTGTGCCATCGCCGGTGTGTTGGCCATTGTCTTACCTTTATTGTAAAATATGACCATTCTCACGGCCGAAGAGTATCAGGAAGGACAAATCCTTTATTTCAACAAACCTTTGGGATTCACCTCTTTCAAGTTGGTGAACGATGCGCGTTTTGCCTTGTGCCGAGGTTTGAAGATAAAGAAATTGAAAGTGGGCCATGCCGGCACGCTCGATCCTTTGGCCACCGGCGTGATGATTGTTTGCACCGGACGCGCCACCAAACGTATAGAGGAGTTTCAGTATCAGACCAAGGAGTATATCGCCACCATGGAATTGGGTGCTACCACGCCCTCTTTCGATATGGAAAAGGAAATTGATTTTACCTACGATTATTCGCATGTCACCAAAGAACTGGTAGAAGATTGTCTGAAAAAATTTGTAGGTACCATCGAGCAGATTCCTCCGGTGTTTTCGGCTTGCAAGATTCAAGGTCGCAGAGCTTACGAAATGGCTCGAACTGGCGAGGAAGTGCAACTGAAAGCCAAGACACTGATTATCGATGAAATCGAACTTTTAGACTATAAAGAAGGAACAGAAACGCAACGGCCTTCAGTTTCCATTCGCGTGGTTTGCAGCAAGGGAACCTACATCAGGGCGCTTGCCCGCGATATTGGCCAGGCCTTGAATTGCGGCGCTTACCTGACAGCTTTGCAACGTACCCGCGTGGGCGATATCACCTTAGACAACTGTCTGGATATTATTGAATTCAAAAACCATCTTATACAACATTCTTATGAAACTGTCGAAATTTAAATTCAACTTGCCCGAAGAACGTATCGCGCAAAATCCGCCTTATCATCGCGATGAGGCCCGCATGATGGTACTTCACAAAGACACCGGTGAGATTGAACACAAGTTGTTCAAAAACATTTTGGAATACTTTGACGAAGGCGATGTTTTCATCTTTAACGACACCAAGGTTTTTCCGGCTCGTCTGTACGGAAACAAGGAAAAAACCGGCGCTCAAATCGAAGTTTTCTTGTTGCGCGAACTGAACGAGGAATTCCGTTTGTGGGACGTTTTGGTAGATCCTGCCCGTAAAATCCGTATCGGCAACAAATTGTACTTCGGAGAAGACGATTCCATGGTAGCCGAAGTCATCGACAACACCACCTCTCGCGGAAGAACGCTGCGTTTCCTTTACGACGGCGACCACGACTCTTTCAAGAAGGCTTTGTTTGCTTTGGGTGAAACGCCCATTCCTAAATACATTACCCGTCCGGTTTGCGAAGAAGATGCCGACAATTTCCAGACCATTTTTGCCCGCAACGAAGGTGCCGTGGTTGCGCCTTCTGCCGACTTGCACTTTAGCCGCGAATTGATGAAACGCATGGAAATCAAAGGCGTTGACGCTGCTTACATTACTTTGCACATCAGCTTGGGCGGTTTCCGCGAAATCGACGTGGAAGACCTTACCAAACACAAAATGGATTCCGAACAAATGTTCATCACCGAAGAAAACGCCAACCTGATCAACGCTGCCAAAGACAAGGGTCGCAAGATTTGTACCATCGGTACTTCTGTAATGCGCGCAGTGGAATCTTCAGTAGGCGCCGCCGGTCATGTGAAACCTTTCGAAGGCTGGACCAATAAATTCATCTTCCCGCCCTACGATTTCAGTGTGCCCGACGCCATGGTGACCAATTTCCACATGCCCTACTCTACCTTGCTGATGATGACATCCGCCTTCGGTGGTTACGAAAATGTTATGAAGGCTTACGAAGTGGCTTTGGCTGAAGGTTACAACTTCGGTTGCTACGGAGATGCTATGTTGATTATCTGATAATTATGGCTTGGCTCTATCTTGGTTTGGGCGCAAATCTCGGACAACGTGAAAAAACGTTGCAAAGAGCCATCGAGCGAATACAAGAGACGATTGGACCTATAGTGGCCCGATCGTCTTTTCATTATAGTGAACCCTGGGGGTTTTCGTCTGACAACGCTTTTCTGAACGCCTGTCTCATCGCAGAAACCGATTTGGATGCACGCGCTTGTCTTCATCTGACGCAAAACATCGAAAAAGAACTGGGACGCACGATGAAAACGGAAAATGCCCAATATCACGACAGACTTATCGACATCGACATTTTGTTTTACGACAATCTGATTCTCAACGAAAAGGATTTGACGATTCCGCATCCTTTGCTGAATAAAAGAGAGTTTGTATTGAAACCTTTGAGCGAAATTGCCGCCGATTTCAAACATCCGATATTGCAGAAAAGTGTTGCAGAATTATTGGTTTTATTAACATAAGTTTAGAGGAAAAGATATTATTTAAACTTGTTTCTCAATCTTTTTGTAGCTTACTTTGCAAAGTTAAAAATGACCCTATTTTATTAACCATTTTATTACTTTATTTATGAGAAAGATTAATTCAAATCTTAAGAGAGTTTTTCTTGCTATTGCAGTGTTGGCCAGCGCTATGGCTAATGCTCAAGTGGCCGATGCTTCTGCCATCGTGCCCGAACCCGGACAGATTCCTCCTCATCCTCCAAGATTGCCCGAACTGGTAATTCCTGCTTTCCCTGGTGCATGGGGTGCCGGTATGTTTACCCAAGGTGGTCGTGGTGGTGATGTTTACATCGTTACCAACTTGAACGACAAGGGTCCCGGTAGTTTGCGTGAAGGTTTGGAAGCCGAAGGTCCCCGTACCGTAGTTTTCCAAGTTGCCGGTATCATTAAATTGGAAACCGACCTCAACATCAATCATCCTTACCTGACGGTTGCCGGTCAGACGGCTCCTGGCGATGGTATCTGTATTGCCGGTACTTTCAATATCAACACTCATAACGTTATTGTACGTCATATTCGTGTACGTCGTGGTGTGCCTGTTGGCGGCCAAGGCGACGACAATATTGGTGGAAATCCCGATCATCACATCATTATCGACCACTGTTCTACCAGCTGGGGTATGGACGAAAACATCTCTCTGTATCGTCACATGAGACCTTCTGCCGATGGTAAGACTCAGATTAAGGATCCCGCTAAGTTTATCACTATTCAATGGTCTATCTCAAGCGAAGCTTTGAATGCTAGAAACCACGCTTTCGGTGGTACCTGGGGTGGTAATCCTTCAACCCAACACCACAATTTGTTCGCTTGTAACACAGCTCGTAACCCATCTATCGGTATGGGCGGTGCTTTCGACTATCGCAACAATGTAGTGTTCAACTGGCGTCATCGTACCATGGACGGTGGTGACGAAACTTCTTTGATCAACGTTATCAACAACTATTACAAGCCCGGTCCTGCTACCAACGAAAATATGCGCGCCGTATTTGCTCGTATCGAAGCTCGTCACATGTATTCTCCTGGTAGTGCTTGGGCTGCAGGCGATTGGTACGATGTTGAAAAGAATCCTAAGAATCGTCCTGGTAAGTGGTATGTTGCCGGTAACGTTATGCACGACAACGCCGAAGTAACCAACGACAACTGGAAAGGTATGCGTGGCGACGAAAGATTGGCTCGCGTGAACACTCCTTTCGAAGGATGGCCTGTTTGTCCTCACCAGACTGCTTACGAAGCTTACGAATCCGTTTTGGCTTACGCTGGTGCAACCCTGCCCAAACGTGATGCTGTTGATACCCGTGTTACTGAAATGGTTCGCAGTGGAAAGACTACTACCGAAACCGGTATCATCAAGGATATCAGCGAAGTGGGTGGTTATCCCGAAATGACTTTCAACCCCAAAGAAGTGTTGAAAGACAGCGACAAAGATGGTATGCCTGACAAGTGGGAAAAGGAATATAACTTGAACGCCAAGAACGCTGCCGACGGTAAGACTGACTTGGATGGCGACGGTTACACCAACTTGGAAGAATACCTCAATGGTACCAATCCTACCGAATATAAAGATTATCGCAACTTAGGTAACAACGTTGACGAAATTAGTTTCAAATAATCTCTTGAAACATACTTGAATAAAGCGGGTGGAGAAAATTCTCTGCCCGTTTTTTTATCGACATTTGCGCTTGCAAAAAGACGATTTGGGTATTACCTTTGGAGATTATTTTGTTCATTAGGAAATCTATCAGCTATGGCCGATCAGTTTGACATCAGAGACCAGTATCTCAACGAAAAAGAACGTGAAATTGAAAAAGCATTGAGACCTTTGCGTTTTTCCGATTTCAGCGGACAACAAAAGATTGTGGAAAACTTGCGCATCTTTGTTTCTGCCGCGAAAATGCGTGAAGAACCCATGGATCATGTCTTGCTGCACGGACCTCCCGGATTGGGAAAAACCACTTTGTCCAACATCATTGCCAACGAATTGGGCGTCGGTTTCAAAGTGACTTCCGGACCAGTCTTGGATAAACCCGGCGATCTGGCCGGCTTGCTGACTTCCTTAGAACCTCACGATGTGCTTTTTATCGATGAAATTCATCGCTTGAACCCTGTGGTGGAAGAATACCTCTACTCTGCCATGGAAGATTTCCGCATTGACATCATGATTGACAAAGGGCCCAGCGCGCGTTCTATCCGCTTGGATCTGAATCCTTTCACCATGATTGGCGCCACCACGCGCAGCGGTATGCTCACTGCTCCACTGAGAGCTCGTTTTGGTATCAACTGTCACCTCGATTATTACGAGACGGAGATTCTGAAAGACATCGTGCTTCGTTCGGCCAAATTGCTACAGATTCCTTGCGACATGGAAGCCGCCGTGGAAATTGCCCGCAGAAGTCGTGGAACGCCACGTGTGGCCAATGCCCTGCTTCGTCGTGTGAGAGATTTCGCTCAGGTAAAAGGCAACGGACGTATCACGCTGCAGATTGCACAGTTCGCCCTGTCGGCGCTCAACATCGACACCTACGGACTCGACGAAATAGACAACAAAATTTTGCTCACCATCATCGACAAATTCAAAGGTGGACCGGTGGGCCTGACAACCATTGCAACGGCGCTGGGCGAAGATCCCGGCACCCTGGAAGACGTGTACGAACCTTTCCTCATTCAGGAAGGTTTCCTCAAGCGCACGCCGCGAGGTCGCGAAGTGACCGAGCTGGCGTGGAAGCACCTCGGACGCGATCGTTTCAGTAAAGATTTAGAATTGTTCTGACATGGCCAACATCAAGACTTTGTTCAAAGACACCGCCATTTACGGCCTAAGCAGCATCATCGGACGATTTCTGAACTGGTGCTTGGTGCCGTTTTACACCTATACCTTGCGCGAATCGGGCGAGTATGGCATGGTCACCGAGCTTTACAGCTGGACGGCGCTTGTTATCGTTATTCTGACTTATGGCATGGAAACCGGATTCTTCCGCTTTGTCAACAAGGCCGGTGAAAACGCCAAACAAGTCTATTCCACCACGCTTTTCAGCCTGATAGGCACTTCGTCGCTGTTTATCCTGCTGGGCTTGCTGTTTCTGCCCCAAATTGCCGGATTCATGGGCTACGAAAGCCATCCCGACTTTGTGGGCATGATGATTTGCATTGTCGCAGTGGATGCCTTCTCTTGCATTCCTTTCGCCTATTTGCGTTATCAAAACAAGGCCATGAAATTCGCCGCTCTGAAGCTACTTTCTATCGGAGTGAACATTTTCATGAACTTGTTTTTCCTGTGGATTTGCCCGAAAATCCATGCTTGGAATCCCGAATTGATTTCTTGGTTCTATAAACCCGATTACGGCGTGGGATACGTATTTTTGGCCAATGCCTTCTCTACCGGCATCACGCTTCTTGCCTTGCTTCCCGTTTGCCGCGTCAAACCCGATTTCAACGGAAAATTGCTTCGCAGTATGCTACGATATTCGCTTCCTTTGCTTGTCTTGGGCATCGCCGGCATCATGAACCAATCTTTCGACAAAATCATCTTCAAACATTTGTTTGACGACCAAGCCCTTGCGCAAAGCCAATTGGGTATTTATGGAGCCTGTTACAAAATCGCCATCATCATGATGATGTTCACGCAAGCCTTCCGCTACGCCTACGAGCCCTTTATTTTCGCGAAAAACAAAGGCGAAGACAAGCGAAGTTCGTACGTGGAAGCCATGAAATATTACATCATTTTTGCCTGGTTTATTTTCTTAGGCGTGATGTTCTACATAGATATTCTGAAATACATTATTTCACCGCAGTATCACGAAGGTTTGGTGGTAGTTCCCATCGTGTTGATATGTTATCTTTTCCAAGGCATTTACTTCAATCTGTCACTTTGGTACAAACTCACCGACAAAACGCAATGGGGCGCGTATATTTCGATTTTCGGTTGCGTGCTGACAGTGTTGGGCAACATACTTTTTGTGCCAAAATTCGGTTATGAAGCAGCCGCTTGGACCTCGCTCGTCTGCTTTTTCTTGATGATGCTGATCAGCTGGGCGCTCGGACAAAAATATTATCCCATCAAATACGATATGAAATCGGCATTGTTCTATTCTGCGCTGAGCATTTTCCTGTTTACCGTCGGAATGAATCTGCCGATAGAATCTGTGGTTTGGAAACTGATAGCCAGAACATTCTTGCTCGGATTCTTCTTAGTGGTGGTGATGACAAAAGATTTGCCTTTGGCCGTTTTCAAGAAAAAATAAACGCTTATGGTACTGAATTATATTTGGGTAGGATTTTTCATTATTGCCTTCGTGGTTGCCATCGTGCAAAGCATTTTTTTCGGCGACAGCGGTGTGTTTGAACGCATCATGACAAGTAGCTTCGAAATGGCCGAATTTGCCGTGATGGACATTTGTCTGCCTTTGGTGGGCATCATGACACTTTGGATGGGCTTCATGAAAATAGGCGAAAGAGCCGGCGCGGTGAATTTTCTTTCGCGTATCGTTGGGCCCTTCTTCGAAAAATTATTCCCGGAAGTCCCTAAAAACCATCGCGTTAACGGAGAATTGGTGATGAATTTCTCGGCCAATATGCTGGGTCTCGACAATGCGGCCACGCCCATGGGACTGAAAGCCATGCAAAGCCTGCAGGAATTAAATCCCAACAAAGAAACGGCCTCGAATGCGCAAATTATGTTTTTGGCACTGAACACCTCGAGTATCACCATTATACCATTGTCTGTCATTGCGCAACGCTCCATTTTGGGCGCAGCCAACCCCACCGACGTATTCATCCCTATTTTGATTGCCACCTTCGTATCCACTCTGACAGCCATTATTTACGTGGGAATCAGGCAAAAACTGAATCTGTGGAACAAGACTTTCTTAGCATGGATAGGCGGTATCATGCTGGTTATTGCGGGCTTGGTCTTTTGGTTTGCCAACATGGACAAAGAAACGATGAACCAAGTGTCCGGCTTGCTCAGCAATAGTTTGCTTTTGGCTATCATCGTGGCCTTCATGGTGGGCGGACTTTACAAGAAAATCAATGTGTACGAGGCCTTTATAGATGGCGCAAAAGGCGGTTTTGAAACTTCGGTGAAGATTATTCCCTATCTGGTGGGAATGCTGGTTGGAATTGGTGTTTTACGAGCTTCCGGAGCCTTGGATATGCTCACCGACGGCATCGCCTGGTGCTTCAACGCCTTACATATCGACAGTAAATTTGTGGACGCGCTTCCCACTGCTTTCATGAAGCCGCTTAGCGGTAGCGGCGCCAGAGCCATGATGGTTGAAACCATGCGCGAATTCGGTCCCGATTCATTTGCCGGCCGACTGTCTTGCTTGTTCCAAGGCGCCACCGACACCACTTTCTACATCATTGCACTGTATTTCGGCTCTGTAGGCATTAAGAAAACACGCTATGCCGTGGGCGCCGGATTAATCGCAGATATGGCGGGTATTCTCGCTGCTATTTTTGTTTGCTACTTATTTTTCAACTGATTACTTATTTTCAGCCAATTATGATACAATATCACACAAACGATATAGAAATGCCCTCGCTCGACACCAAACTTATGTCGCGTTGGTTAAAGCAAATTGCCGCTTTTCATCGCAGAAAATTGGGCGATATCAACTATATTTTTTGTTCGGATAAAAGAATTTTGGAAGTGAACATCGAGTATCTGGGACACGATTATTACACCGATATCATCACTTTCGATTACGACGAAGGTCAACGCGTTTCGGGTGATTTGTTCATCAGCCTGGAGACGGTGGCTTCAAATGCTGAAATGTTGGGCATCGCCTACGAAGAAGAACTGCTGCGCGTGATGGCTCACGGGGTTTTGCATCTCTGCGGATTCAAGGATAAAACAGAAGAGGATGCTGCTAACATGCGCCTACGCGAACAAGAAGCCTTAGCTTTGTTGAATGATTTAAAAAATTGATAATCAAATATTTGATATGAAATTCGATTACGATGTCATTGTGGTTGGTGCCGGCCATGCCGGTTGTGAAGCTGCCGCTGCCGCTGCCAACATGGGATCAAGTACGCTGCTGATAACGATGGATATGAACAAGATTGCACAAATGAGTTGTAATCCCGCTATCGGTGGAATAGCTAAAGGACAGATTGTCAGAGAAATAGATGCACTCGGAGGCTACACCGGCATCGTTACCGACAAGACGGCCATTCAGTTTCGCATGCTCAATCGCTCGAAAGGTCCGGCCATGTGGAGTCCGCGTTCACAAAGCGACAGACAGAAATTCATCCTTGAATGGCGTCATATTTTGGAAAACCTCGACAATCTGTATATCTGGCAAGATTTTGTCACTTCACTGATTATTAAAGACAAACAAGTCTGCGGTGTTAAAACAGGTCTAAATATCTCATTTACAGCCAAAAGCATTGTCCTGACCAATGGAACCTTCCTCAACGGCCTCATTCATGTGGGCCGTAGTCAAGTTTCCGGCGGACGCGTGTCTGAACCTGCTTCTTTCCTACTGAGCGACCAATTGCGCGATTTCGGATTCAGTGTCGGAAGAATGAAAACCGGTACACCCGTGCGCATTGACGGCCGCAGCGTTCACTTTGATGAAATGGACGAACAGGTGGGCGAAAACGATTTTCACAAATTTTCTTACCTCGATTTCAAGCCCAGACCACTCGAACAAAGAAGTTGCTGGATTTGCTACACCAACCCTCAAGTACACGATATTCTACGCAACGATTTGTCTGAATCGCCTCTTTACAACGGACAGATCCAGAGCATCGGGCCGCGCTATTGTCCGAGTATAGAAACCAAAATTGTCAATTTTGCCGACAAAGATCAACATCAACTTTTCTTGGAACCCGAAGGCGAAAATTGTCAGGAATATTATTTGAACGGTTTTTCTTCGTCCCTGCCCTTCGATACTCAGTTGCGCGCCCTTCAAAGCATTCCTTGCTTCCGCGACGTACATATTTATCGCCCGGGCTATGCCATTGAATACGATTATTTCGATCCGACCCAATTAAAGGCAAACCTTGAAACAAAGTTGATTAATGGTTTATTCTTTGCCGGACAAATCAATGGAACTACGGGTTACGAGGAAGCCGCAGGTCAAGGTTTGGTGGCCGGAATCAATGCGCATATTCACTGTCACGGTGGCGAAAGTTTCGTTCTCTCACGCGACGAATCTTACATAGGTGTGCTCATTGACGACCTTATCAACAAGGGCGTGGACGAACCTTACCGCATGTTTACCTCTCGCGCCGAATACCGAATTCTCCTTCGCCAAGACGATGCCGATGCCCGCTTGACGGAAAAATCTTACCGAATAGGATTGGCCAAAAAAGAACGTTACGATTTGTGGTTGGAGAAAAAGAAAGCCATGGAAGATTTGCAGGAATTCTCGCAAAATTACTCCATCAAGGCAAAATATATCAACCATGCTTTGGAAGCTTTGGGCACCGCTCCGCTGGAACAAGGCGTTCGTCTGACCAACCTTATTTTGCGTCCGCAACTTGGTTTTGAAGTATTAAAAGATCACATTCCCGCGCTTCGCGAACAAATAGAAAAGATTCCCACCAGAAAGGAAGAAATCATCGAAGCTACAGAAATAAAGATAAAATATCAGGGCTACATCGAACGCGAACAACTGCAAGCAAACAAGATTCAACGCTTGGACAATATCCGCATCGCTGGCAAATTCAATTACGACGACATACAATCTTTGTCTTTCGAAGCGCGTCAAAAATTGAATAAAATTCAGCCTGAAACCTTGGGTCAAGCCAGCCGTATTCCTGGCATTTCTCCCAGCGATATCAGTGTCTTGTTGGTACTTTTAGGTAGATAATAGAGTGTTTTTTATTTGAATTGTTCCACGCGGAACAAAAACATTAAAACAAAGTATTTCAGTAAGTTATAAAGAATATTTTTATTCAATACATAGAGATTATTTAGTATAAGATATTTACAAACATTCATATAGAAGCCTTTATATTATTGCCATTGAAAAAGATTAAAATGCTGAAATTACTTCGATAAAAATGGCTATTGTTTCACGTGAAACAAAACAAAAATTAGAAGAGAAACAACATTCAAAAAGAGTTTAAATAATATGCTTAGCGACAATAAACACTTACAAGAAATATTGGAAAGGGTTCCTGAAAATCCGGGAATCTATCAATATTTTGACAAAAAAGGTACAGTGATTTATGTGGGCAAGGCAAAAAATTTGAAGCGCAGAGTTCATTCTTATTTCAACAAAAATCACGACGATTCTCCAAAAACGCGCATATTGGTAAGCAAAATTGCCGACCTGAAATATACCGTTGTTGAGAGCGAAATGGATGCGCTCTTGTTGGAAAACAACCTTATCAAAAAATACAAACCTCGCTATAATATTCTGCTAAAAGACGACAAAACCTATCCAAGCATTTGCATCAAAAAAGAGTCGTTTCCAAGAATATTCATGACGAGAAAAATAGTGAAAGATGGTTCTGAATATTTCGGACCTTATAGTTCGGTTCCGATGGTCTATACCCTACTCGATCTGATTAAAAAACTTTACCCTATCAGAACATGTGCGCATTCTTTGGATGAAGTTTCGATCAAAAAAAACAGCTACGATGTTTGTTTGTATTATCATCTGAAAAAATGCCAAGGGCCATGCGTAGGATATCAAACGAAAGAAGAATACGACGAAAATATCAAGCAAGTTCGACATATTTTGAATGGTAATCTAAAACAGGTTGAAAATCTGTTGCTGCAAGAAATGCAGGAAGCTGCCGAAAATTTAGCTTTTGAAAAGGCTCAGGAATGCAAGGAAAAGCTGCAGCTTTTGGAAAATTATAAGAGTAAATCGTACATCGCAAACACCAATTTAAGCAACTTGGATGTGTTTTCTTACGACGAAAACGAGCAATCGGCCTTTATAAATTACCTGAACATTACAAATGGAGCCGTTGTGCAAACCTACACCATTGAATACAAAAAGCAGATCGAAGAAGAAAAAGAATCTATTTTAGCCAGTGGTATTTTCGAAATCAGGCAAAAACTGAAAAGCAGAAACAAGCGAATATTGGTGCCTTTCATTCCAAGTTTCGAAGAAACAGGCGTAGAACTTGTCGTTCCCAAACGAGGCGATGCCAAAAAATTGATGGAACTATCGCTCAGAAACGTGAAACAATACAAACTCGACATTCTAAAACAACAGGAAAAACTGAATCCTGAACAACGTGCCACAAGTCTGATGACGAAAATGAAGGAAGATTTACACCTGAAAGAACTTCCCTGGCATATAGAATGTTTCGATAACTCCAATATTCAGGGAACCAATCCGGTGGCTTCTTGCGTGGTTTTCAAAAAGGGAAAGCCTTCGAAAAAGGATTATCGTCATTTCAAAATAAAAACGGTAGAAGGTCCGAACGATTTTGCATCCATGGAAGAGATTCTGACGAGACGTTATAGCAGATTGTTGAAAGAAGAAGCGGAACTTCCTCTGTTAGTGGTAGTTGACGGTGGTAAAGGACAGTTGCATTCTGCTGTGGTGGCCATGTCCAGCATTACCAAAAACGAAATATTTGACGATTGGAGCGAGGAAGAAAAGCGCGCCGGTCAAGAAAAAATCAACAATATTCAACTGATTGGTATTGCCAAAAGATTGGAAGAACTGTTTTTCCCAGGCGATTCTATTCCTTTATATTTAGACAAACGCTCTGAAACACTGAAAGTTATACAACATTTACGCGACGAAGCACATCGTTTCGGTATTACTTTCCATCGCGATTTGCGTAGTAAATCTCAAATTCATTCCGAATTGGATGATATTAAGCACATTGGCGAAAAAACAAAAACCAAACTACTGAAAGCATTCAAAAGCGTTTCAGGAATCAAAAAAGCTGATAAAGAGGAACTTATCAATTGCATTGGTGAAAGCAAAGCTAATATTATTTACGAATACTTCCATAAAACTAACTGATTATGAGGATTTTAATACAAAGAGTAAAGTCGGCTTCAGTGAGCATAAACAATGAAATTCACTCAAGTATATCAAAAGGTCTGTTGATATTAGTCGGTATTGAAGAAGCTGATAATCAAGAAGATATTGATTGGTTGTGTAAAAAGGCATCACAACTGAGAATTTTCGACGATGATAAAGGCGTCATGAATCTTTCAGTGAAAGATATTAATGGAGAAGTGCTGATTGTGAGCCAGTTTACCTTGCACACCAAAACAGCCAAAGGAAACAGACCATCTTATATAAAAGCAGCCAAACCAGACATCAGCGTTCCGCTTTACGAATCTTTTTGCAAAAGCATGGAAGCGCAACTTGAAAAAGAAGTGAAAACGGGCGTTTTCGGCGCAGATATGCAAATTTCACTCATCAACGACGGCCCCGTTACCATCTGGATGGATTCAAAAGAAAAAGATTATTAAAGAAAAAGACTACTGACATGACACTCGAACAAGTACAACAAGAAGTGGACGCTTGGATAAAGCAATATGGCGTGCGCTATTTCAATGAACTGACCAACATGGTTCTGCTGAGCGAAGAGGTGGGAGAATTGGCCAGAATCGTGGCAAGAAAATACGGCGAACAATCCTTTAAAAAAAGTGAAGAAAAGGAAAATTTAGCCGATGAAATGGCGGATATTCTGTGGGTTTTGGTTTGCTTAGCCAATCAGACCGGTGTGAACCTTAGCGAAGCATTCAAGGCTAATTTGGAAAAGAAAACCAAGCGCGATAAAACGCGTCACTTAGAGAACAAAAAGATCAATAATTGCGATTGATACAGTATTCGAGCAAGGCAATCATTGATGTTTTATATTCATTGTCATCGAAAGAATCGAGCTGGGCAATGGCAAGTTCACGATAATGGTTTGCAGCTTCCAGAGCATACACAATGCCACCATTGTCTTTTGCAAACTGATAGATTTCAGCCACTTGCTGCACAGAAAGCGTTTTTGCAGAAGACAAAAGCGAACGATAATGCAAAGCATCGGCCGTATCCAACGAAAGCGCATGAATAAGAGGAAGAGTCAATTTTCCCTCTGAAAGATCGTTTCCAATAGGCTTTCCAAGTTTATTATTCTCGAAATAATCGAATATATCGTCTTTAATTTGAAAAGCAATTCCTAAGTATTCACCGAATAATCTAAGTTTTTCTGCAAGAGAAGCATCAGCACCTGAGGAAATTGCACCCGCATAAGTACAGGTTGCAAACAAAGAAGCAGTTTTATTCTTAATAATCTGATAATAAACATCTTCTGTGGCAGAAAAATCTTTTGAATGCGATAATTGCTGAATTTCTCCCGATGCCAAAGAAGCACCCAAAAATCCTACAGACTTAATAATGGAAGGATAAGGAATGCTTGAAATGATATCCAAAACCTTTGCAAGGTAAAAATCTCCCGATAAAATCGCTATTTTGTTGTTCCAAAGAGCCTTGACAGAAGCTTGCGAACGTCTTTCCAAAGCATCGTCCACCACATCGTCGTGAATAAGACTGGCCGTGTGAAGCAATTCCAAAGAAACAGCCGATGAAATCGAATATTCTGACACATTTCCACAAAGAGCCGCAGACAACAAAACCAACATAGGACGAATTTGCTTTCCGGAAGACTCCTTTAGATGCTTCGTGACATGCTGAAGCGCCGGAACGTCCGAATTCATCGCATTTTCGAGAGCTATTCTATACTGCTCGAAATAGGGCTCGATAGGTTTTCTAATTTCTTGAATCATGACTGTTTTAAATCGAGTACAAAGGTACATTTTTTCTATGTTTTTATGTAATTTTGAGGCTTTAAAACCTGCTTTATGAACAAAAGACTCTTTTTGCTCGATGCGTATGCGCTGATATATCGTTCTTACTACGCATTCATTAAAAATCCGCGAATCAATTCCAAGGGAGAAAATACATCCGCTATCTTCGGGTTTCTCAATACTTTGGAAGATTTGCTGCGCAAAGAGAATCCGACACATTTGGCAGTGGCTTTCGATCCGAGCGGAAAAACCTTTCGTCATGAAGCATTCGAAGCTTATAAGGCGCAACGCGAAGAAACACCCGAAACCATACGCTGGTCTATTCCATTCATCAAGGATATACTGAAAGCCTACGATATTCCCATTATTGAAATTTGCGGTTTTGAGGCCGACGACGTCATTGGTTCTCTTTCGAAAATTGCTGTCAATAAAGGTTTTGACGTCTATATGATGACGCCAGATAAGGACTACGGACAATTGGTAAACGAGCATTGTTTCATCTATAAACCGCGTTACGGCAGCTCCGATTTTGATATTTTAGGCCCTAACGAAGTATGTGAAAAATTCGGTCTCTCCTACCCTCTTCAAGTGATTGATTACTTGAGTTTAATGGGCGACTCGAGCGATAATATTCCTGGTTGTCCGGGTGTGGGAAAAGTACGCGCACAAAAATTGATTGAACAATTTGGTTGCATTGAAAACTTGCTTGAAAATACCGATCAACTAAAAGGCAGCCTGAAAGAAAACGTAGAAAACAACAAGGAAACCATCATTTTCTCTAAATTTTTGGCCACCATTAAAACTGACATAGAAATAGATTTCGACGAAGAAGATTTTAAAGTGGTCAAAAGAAACGAAGAAAAAGTGATTCCCATTTTCGAAAGACTTGAATTCCGTTCCTGGATCAATAGAATTTCTGCTACATCGAGATATAACGAAAAAACGGAAAACACTTCACAAAGAGAAAACCCTAACAAAAAAATAACCGAAGTAAATTTTCTTTCCGGAGTTGCCGGTGTTACGGAAAAAATTTCTGCGAAGAAACAAAGAGAGGAAACAGAAATTATCCTCGATGGAAAAAATATCATTTTCAAAAACGACAGCAATCCTTCCTTGAAAAAAATTGAAATTCAAAAAAAGGAAGATGCGGTTCAACTTGATCTTTTTGGAGAACCTATTGTTTTTGGAGAAACTTCGGCTGAACCAGACCTGTTTTCAAACTTTTTCGTTGAAGAAATTGGTAACGCTGTACAGACATCCGAAAAAAATTCAAATCTCAAAGCCTCAAATCTTCTATTCAAGAAACTTTATATTCTTGATAATGAAAGTTTTATAGAAGATTTTCTGCAAAAAATTTCTGTATGTAAAAAATTTAGTTTTAGCATCGCCATTGACCATTTCGAGGTGATGAGCAATAAAATGTTGGGAATTGCTTTCTGTTTGTCAAAAAATGAAGCTTACTTCCTACCCTTCTCTAAAAATTTTTCTGAAGACAAGAATTTGCTGAAAAAATTTCAAAAAGTTTTCGAAAACGAAGAGATTGAAAAAATTGGTCATCAATTAAAGTCGAGCATCGTTTTGCTGAAACGTTACGGAATTTCTGTAAAAGGAAATTTATTCGATACGAGCATTGCGCATTATTTGCTTCAACCGGAACTGAAACATCAACAAGATTATCTGGCAGAAATTTTTCTGAATTATCATTGCATTGCTTTCGATTCACTTTTCGATGAAAAACTTAAGGAAAAATCTTTGGCTTCCCTACCCTACGAAAAATATGCCTATTATTTAGCCGAGAAAGCTTGTGTCGATTTTTATCTTTATGATGCGCTGAAGGATAAAATTAAGGAAGAAAATCTCGATTACCTCTGTTACGAGGTTGAAATGCCTCTTATTTACGTGCTTGCCGACATGGAATTTACAGGTGTCAGCATAGATACGGAAGCTCTGAAGAATATTGCTTTCGATCTGCATGAAAAACTTTCGATCATAGAAAAAGAAATTTATAGATTGGCCGAGGAAGAATTCAATATCAATTCACCTAAAAAAGTGGGTGAAATTCTTTTCGATAAATTGCAAATTCCGGCTAAGGTAAAGAAAACCAAGACCAATAAGCAATACTCTACTTCGGAAGATCTTTTGCAAAGCATTAAAGATAAGCATCCTATCATTCCTTTGTTGCTCGATTACAGAGGTATTAAAAAGTTGTTGGGAACTTATATAGAGGCTTTTCCGCTTCTTATCAATAAGGAAACAGGAAAAATTCACACCTCTTTCAATCAGTCAATTACAGCCACCGGAAGACTTAGTTCGAGCAATCCTAATTTGCAGAATATTCCCATCCGCGACGAATTGGGCAAAGAAATGCGCAAGGTTTTCAGTGTGGAAGATGGCTATTATTTCCTCTCGGCCGACTATTCGCAAGTGGAACTGAGAATAATGGCTCACTTGGCGCAAGATGAAAATATGATTGAGGCTTTCAAAAGTGGAAAAGATATTCACCAGGCCACGGCTGCAAGGATTTTCAACCTTCCGTTGGACGAAGTGGATGCTGATATGCGACGCAAAGCTAAAACGGCTAATTTCGGTATTATATATGGTATTTCTACCTTTGGATTAGCCGAAAGAATGAATGTGTCGCGCACGGAAGCTAAAAACATTATTGAAGAATATTTCCAGAAATACGCTGCCATTAAGCAATATATGGATAAGGCTATTGCCGATGCCAAAGAAAATTTGTTTGTAGAAACGGTTTTCCATCGTAAAAGATATTTGCCCGACGTGGTTTCGCATAATGCCGTGGTAAGGAGCTATGCCGAAAGAAATGCCATCAATGCGCCTATTCAGGGTACGGCTGCCGATATTATTAAAATAGCCATGGTAAACATTTTCAAAGCTTTCGAAAAAGAAAATCTGAAAGCTAAAATGATTATCCAGGTACACGACGAATTGAATTTTGTAGTGCCAGTCAATGAAATTGATAGGGTAAAAGCTGTGGTAAGAGAAGAAATGGAAAACGCAGCTCATTTTTCAGTACCGCTTAAAGCCGATATAGGAATAGGTAAAAACTGGTTGGAAGCACATTAATTGTAAAAAATTGTAAAACTTATAAATCATCAATTATGAAACTTTTATTAGGTATTTTACTGGGTTTGATTTCAACTGCCAACTACAAAGTAATGGACATTTGGCCTAACGGACCTCAAGAAAGCAACGAACTGACCAAAGAAGAAGTAATGTCAGAAAGTGGAAGAATTACTTATGTTAGCAATCCTCAGATGAGCGTTGTTTTGCCTGATGCAGATAAAAATACGGGTGCAGCAGTGATTCTTTGTCCGGGCGGTGGATACATGCATCAAGCTACGCAGCACGAAGGTTTTCAGTTTGCAGAATGGTTCAAAGAACAGGGTATCGCAGCCATCGTGTTGAAATATCGTCTTCCGAATGCTCATGCCCAGATTCCAGGAAAAGACGCTTTGCAAGCCATCAAATTGGTCAGAGAGAATGCAGAAGCTTGGAAGATAAATCCTAATAAAATAGGTATTGCAGGATTTTCAGCCGGAGGTCATTTGGCATCGACTGCAGGAACTCACTTCGTTTACCTCGACAGTGCGGAAGCTGTTGCTTCGCGTCCTGACTTCATGATTTTGTTCTATCCGGTAATCAGCATGAAAGAGGATATCACACATAAAGGTTCGAGGACTAATCTTTTAGGAGAAAATCCATCGGAAGAAAACATTCTGTTGTATTCTAACGAGTTGCAAATCACTGAAAAAACACCTCCTACGCTTCTTCTTCTGAGTACAGACGACAGAACTGTTAAACCGGAAAACAGCATTCGCTTTTACCAAAGTCTTATTGAGCATAAAATTCCCACATCCATGCATATATTCCCCATAGGCGGACATGGCTGGGGTTTCAGGGAAAGTTTCCGTTATCATGAAATGATGAAGGCTATCACCTTGGATTGGCTCAATTTGCAAGGATTCATCGAAAAGAAAAAATAGTTATCCACAAAAAAGTTGTCAACGGCTTATAATCATTTTTTTCTTCAAATTATATATAAATAATATGATAATAATAGGCTGTTAATAATGTTGATAACTTTTTATAAAGTGTAGAAATAAAATTATTTAAGTTGAAAATTGTATGTTGATAACTTCAAAAAACATGTTGAAAAGTTTTTAATAAAAACATGGCTTTAAATTTGGAGAGAAAAGAATTTTGAATATTCCATTGAAGGTTTTACATAAGCAAATTTATTTGTCATTTTTTTATCAACATTTTTACACAAGTTATTAACAATTATAAAGAAAATAAGGTGGCAACAACGAACGATTCTCCATTGATAAAACAGTATTTCGAAGTAAAGGAAAAATATCCTCAGACTTTGCTTCTTTTCCGCGTGGGCGACTTTTACGAAATTTTTGGAAAAGATGCGCTGACGGCTGTTGAAATACTGAATATTGCATTGACTCATAAATCGAATGGTGCAGCCGGTAAAATAGAAATGGCTGGTTTTCCGCATCATGCGCTCGATACATTTTTGCCTAAATTGGTTAGGGCAGGGAAGAGAGTTGCCATTTGCGATCAGCTGGAAGATCCGAGTAAAACAAAGAAATTGGTGAAACGTGGAGTGACAGAATTGGTTACACCTGGTGTTTCTACCAACGAAGCCGTATTGAGTACGGGCGAAAACAATTTCTTGGCCGCTTTGCATATAGATAAAAATCGTGCGGGCGTTTCTTTCCTCGATATTTCCACGGGCGAATTCCTCACAGCTGAAGGAAACTTTGAGTATGTTGATAAGTTGCTGAGTACTTTCATGCCCAAGGAAATCATTTACGAACGTTCCAAGCGAGCTATTTTCAACGAAAATTTTCATCATCAGGCGGCGCGTTTCGAAATGGAAGATTGGGTTTACACGCCCGATGCAGCCAACGAAAAGTTGTTGAAATTTTTCCAGACTTCGCATTTGAAAGGTTTTGGTATTCATCAGATGCCTTTGGCCATCATTGCCAGTGCTTCGGTGCTTTATTATATGGATATGACGGAACATCATCAACTGGGTCATATTCAGACATTATCGCGCATCGAAGAAGATAAATTCGTGCGTTTGGACCGTTATACCATCCGCAATCTGGAACTCTGCCAAAGTATCAATGAAGGAGGAAAATCTTTGTTGGAAGTCTTGGACAAAACGGCCACTGCCATGGGTAAACGCTTGATGCGTCGTTGGTTGCTGTTTCCTTTGAAAGACGTGAAAGCGATTCGTTTGCGCCAGGATATTGTGGAATATTTCTTTAAAGACCTCGAACTCAAAGAGTTTTTGACAGAACAATTGTCTCAGATAGGCGATTTGGAAAGAATGGTTTCCAAGATTTCTGTAGGCCGCATTTCGCCACGCGATGTGGTGTATTTGAAACAATCGCTCAAGGCCGTGAAAAAAATCAGAGAATTCGTAGAAAATAACATTGACGATAAAAAACATCCTTTGTTCAAGTTGATTGCCGATTTGGATGCTTGCGAAAATATTTGTCAACGCATTGAAAAAGAAATTGTTGATAATCCTCCCATTGCCGTGAACAGAGGCGAAGTGATTCGTGTGGGCGTATGTGAAGAACTGGATGAATTGCGTCGTTTGTCTTCGTCGGGCAAGGATTATCTGATGCAGATTCAAGAACGTGAAACTTTGGCCACGGGCATTGCAAGTTTGAAAATTGCTTACAATAATGTTTTCGGCTATTATATAGAGGTAAGAAATACCTATAAAGATAAGGTGCCTGACAATTGGATTCGTAAACAGACTTTGGTTTCGGCCGAAAGATATATCACGCCGGAACTGAAAGAATACGAAGAAAAAATAATGGGTGCTGAAGATCGTATTTCTCAGATAGAGAGCGAATTGTTTACCAATCTGATAAACGATTTGATCAGTTATCATCAGGTATTGCAGCGCAATGCTCAGATTATTGCCAAAACGGACTGTCTCTTGTCTTTTGCCTTGGTATCAAAAGATTACAAATATATACGTCCTGCGGTGGACGACGGTGAAGCCATTGATATAGTGGCCGGCCGTCATCCGGTGATAGAACAGCAACTGAATAGCATGAGCGACTACATCAGCAACGATGTGCGTCTCGATAGCCAAGAACAACAGATTCTGATGATTACAGGTCCGAATATGGCCGGTAAATCGGCGCTGATACGTCAGACGGCTTTGATTGTGCTGATGGCTCAGATAGGATGCTTTGTGCCCGCAGAATCGGCTAAAATAGGCTTGGTGGATAAGATTTTTACCAGGGTAGGGGCTTCGGACAATATTTCGCTCGGAGAATCTACCTTTATGGTTGAAATGACGGAAGCAGCTGATATTCTGAATAATATTTCTCATCGCAGTTTGGTGCTATTCGACGAATTGGGTAGAGGCACCAGCACATACGACGGTATTTCCATTGCATGGGCCATCGTGGAACATTTGCACGAACATCCGAAATATAAAGCTAAAACTTTGTTTGCCACGCATTATCACGAATTGAATGAGATGGAAAAATCTTTCTCACGCGTGCGAAATTACCATGTTTCGGTAAAGGAAGTGGGCAATAAAGTGCTGTTTTTGAGAAAATTGGTGCGTGGAGGTAGTGAACATAGCTTCGGTATTCATGTGGCAAAATTGGCCGGCATGCCGCAAAGCATTGTCAACAGGGCGAACGAAATTCTGGAACATTTCGAAAGCGACCAAAAGATAATGGCTGAAAACAGCAAAGATCTGCATGCAAAATCGGTGAAGGATGTTGCCAGCAACAGAGAAGGTTATCAGCTGAGTTTCTTCCAGTTGGACGATTCGGTACTTTCGCAGATAAAGGACGAGATTTACCATTTGGATGTAGATAACCTCACGCCCATCCAGGCTTTGAATAAGCTGAACGAGATCAAGAAAATTATCAAAGGAAAGTAGGGGATAGCCCGACGAATTTCGTTAAACTTACACATTGAAACGGAAGTGCATGATGTCGCCGTCTTGCACCACGTATTCTTTGCCTTCCACGCTCATTTTTCCGGCTTCTTTCACAGCTTGTTCCGAACCATAGCTGATATAGTCGTCGTATTTGATGACTTCGGCGCGGATGAAACCTTTTTCGAAATCGCTGTGGATAACGCCAGCACAAACAGGTGCCTTGCTGCCGCTACGGAAAGTCCAAGCTTTCACTTCCATGGGGCCTGCAGTAAGGAAAGTGCTAAGATTCAAAAGTTTATAAGCTGCTTTAATGATTCGGTTTACACCAGATTCTTCCAAACCAAGCTCGGAAAGGAACATATCGCGTTCTTCGGCCGTTTCGAATTCGGCAATTTCAGATTCGATTTTGGCAGCCACAATCATCAATCCGGCATTTTCGTCCTTGATGGCTTCGCGCACGGCTTCCACGTGTTGGTTGCCTTCGACGGCCGATGCTTCATCCACATTGCAAACATACATTACCGGCTTGTTGGTGAGCAGGAAAAGTTCGTGGGCAGCCTTTTCTTCGTCCTTATTGTTGAGAACCACCGTGCGTGCCGATTTACCTTGCAACAGCGCTTCCTTGTAGCGGAGCAACACATCGTACACCACTTTGGCTTGCTTGTCGCCACCGGTCTGCGCCTGTTTCTGCACCTTTCCGATGCGGGCTTCGATACTTTCCAAGTCTTTGATTTGCAATTCGTAATCTATGATTTCCTTGTCACGGACGGGGTTTACGCTGCCATCTACGTGGGTTACATTATCGTCTTCGAAACAACGGAGCACATGGATGATGGCATCGCATTCGCGGATGTTTCCCAAGAATTTGTTGCCCAAACCTTCGCCTTTGCTGGCGCCTTTCACCAAACCTGCGATATCCACAATTTCAACCGTGGCGGGAACAATTCTGCCCGGATTTACCAATTTTGCCAGCTCAGCCAAACGTTCGTCGGGCACATTGATAACGCCCACGTTGGGTTCGATGGTGCAGAAAGGAAAGTTGGCAGCTTGAGCCTTAGTATTTGAAAGACAATTGAAAAGAGTAGATTTACCCACATTTGGTAAACCAATGATACCGCATTGTAAAGCCATAATTCTATTTTGATTAATTGGACTGCAAAGGTAATTTTTTTTTACGTTTTATATATGATAAAAGAATAAAAGCGTATTTTTGCTGCGATTATGCGGTATTGTGTAGTATTATAAAGTATCGCAAAATATTAATTATCAATATATTATATATGGAAGTTAAAAGAATTTTTGATCTTCTCGATTGGATGTGTGAGAATTATCCAAAAGAAGATGCTTTAGCCGGAAAACGCAATGGTGTTTGGGAAAAAATCAGCACCGAAGAATATCGAAAGAAAGTACATCTTTTAGCCTGTGGTTTACACGAAATAGGTATTGAAAAAGGAGATAAAATCATTACCATCACGGCCAACAGACCGGAATGGAATCTTGTTGATATGGCAGTTTCTATGTTGGGTGCTGTGCATGTTCCCGTGTATCCTACCTTGAACACCGATTCTTACGTTCATATTTTCGAGCATAGCGAAGCCAAGTATCTGTTTTTGTCTAATGCTTTGCAATTCAAGAGAGTACAGCCAGCTTTGAATAAGATGGAGAATCCTCCTATCTTGTATTCTTTCGATCCTATTCCCGGAAAGAATTTCTACGGAGACATTATGAAGCTGGGTGAAGAAAACCAAGAAAAGAACAGCCCTCTCATCGAAGAAATAAAGAAAACCATCAAGTCGGACGATTTGTGCTCCATGGTGTATACTTCGGGTACCACCGGCGATTCGAAAGGTGTGATGCTCTCGCACAGAAACCTCACTTCCAACTTTATTGCCCATTCTAAGCACATGCCGCTTACCCACGAGCATAAAATGTTGAGTTTCTTGCCTTTGTGTCATATCTACGAACGAAGCATGAACTATCATTACCAATACAAAGGTATCAGTATTTATTATGCCGAAAGTATAGGAACCATCGCCGAAAACATGAAGGAAATCCATGCCGACGGTTTCTGTACGGTGCCTCGCGTGTTGGAAACCATTGCTTCTAAGGTGTTTGCCGCGGGAAAGAAATTGCCATTCTTCCAACGCCAGATTTATCAGATGGCCATCAATCATGGTTATAAGTACGATTATACCGGAAAATCTTGCTGGTACAAGATGTGGCAAAAATTCTTCGACAAGACCATTTATGCCAAATGGCGTGCTAGTTTAGGTGGAAAACGCATGTATGTTATCAGCGGTGGTTCTGCCCTGCAACAGAGTTATGTACGTCTGTTCACAGCAGCCGGTATAGAAGTGTACGAGGGTTATGGCATGACGGAATCTTCACCCGTGATTGCCGTGAATAATCCTGTCACCGGCAAGCGAAAAATAGGTACGGTGGGTATTGTTTTGGCCGGAACCGAAGCTAAAATCTCTGACGAAGGCGAAATCCTTACCCGTGGCCCGCACGTGATGATGGGTTACTACAAAGATCCTGAATACACCAAGCAAGTTATTGATGCCGACGGTTGGTTGCATACGGGCGATATTGGTGAGTTTATCGATGGTATCTATTTGAAAATCACCGACAGAAAAAAGGAAATTTTTAAATTGTCTGCCGGAAAATATGTGGCTCCTCAGCCCATCGAAAATAAGCTTAAGGAATCTGACCTAATTGAGCAGGCTATGGTTATCGGTGAAAATGAGAAGTTTGCATCGGCTATTATTGTGCCTACTTTTGCCAACCTTCGCTCTTGGGCTTCTAAGAACCACATTCAGTATCACGACGATGCCACTTTGGTGGAAGAAGAAATGGTGTACAAGCTGTATAGCAAAATCATTGACGAACTTAACAGAGACCTGCCACCTCACGAACAAATCAAGCGATTCCGTTTGGTGGCCGATGAATGGAACCAGCAGAATGGATTTTTGTCGCCTACCTTGAAACTGCGTCGCGCGCCGCTTAACAAGAAATATCAGCACCTGATAGAAGAAATCTACAGCAAGGCCGAGAATGTTCCTGCTAAGGGTAATGTCTTCACGCAAATTTATGAAAACGAGCAGATTAAGTCTTTCGAAAGAAAGATTGCCCGCGTGGAACGTCGTAGAAAAATGGTGGAATTGCGTCGCGAAGGTCGTCTTTTGCGTGTGGCCGATCGTTTCGAAAGAAGAATCTCCCGCAAGGAAGAAAAAATGGCAATGGCTCAGAATCCTCGTCGCAAAATGCGTTTGGAAAGAAGAAGAGATCGTTTGGAATTCCGTCGTCAGATTCGAGAAGAAAGGGTTAAGACTCGTTTTGAACGTCGTTTGATTCGTTTGGCTTTCAAGCAGAAGAAATTCTCTTTGAAGATTGCCATGTACGAACAAAGAATAGCTAAGCGTAAGTAAAAAGTTAAAAATTGTAAAGTTATGAGAGCAAGAATGTTGATGTTGTTCTTGACGGCATTTCTTTTTGTGAATGCTGCCAAAGATGTTCCCGCTTTTCCTGGTGCTGAAGGTTTCGGTCGATACACCACCGGCGGTCGTGGAGGAAAGGTTTATGTGGTTAATACGCTGGAAGACAATAACGAAGGCGATGCAGCAACGCGTCAAGGATCTTTTCGTTGGTGTCTGAATCAGAGCGGTTCGCGCACTATTGTCTTTAACGTGTCGGGAACCATACATCTGAAAAGTGCTCTTGGAATCAAGAACGGAAACGTCACCATTGCCGGACAAAGTGCGCCCGGTGATGGTATCTGCGTGGCCGATTATCCCCTTACCATCAATGCCAACAACGTGATTATCCGTTATATGCGTTTTCGTTTGGGCAACAAGCAAGTGGCGCATCACGAAGGCGACGGATTGGGTGGAATGGACCTTAAGAATGTCATTGTCGATCACTGTTCGGTTAGTTGGAGTATAGACGAATGTTTGTCGGTGTATGGTTCGAGGGATATCACGGTGCAGTGGTGTTTGGTTTCGCAAAGTCTTAATAATTCGGGACATAGCAAGGGTTCGCATGGTTATGGCGGCAACTGGGGCGGCTCGGGAGCCAGTTATCATCACAACCTGATGGCACATCACAACAGCCGTACACCTCGTCTGGGCCCGCGTCAATCGACACAAACCGATGAACGTATGGACTTGAGAAACAATGTTATCTACAATTGGGCCGGAAATGGTTGTTACGGTGGGGAAGGCATGAACGTGAACATTGTCAACAATTACTACAAGCCCGGTCCCGGCACCTTGACGCGTTCTACAGGCATTCAGCAGCGTATTGCTTCCATCAACATCCGCACCACCGAGTATTGTCAGAACAGCGATGGTTCTTGGAATGGTTGGTATCCGATGTGGCATGTCTGGGGCACTTTCTATGTGAAAGGCAATGTCAATTCGAAACACGATGTGGTAACCAAGGATAATTGGACTTATGGTATTTACAATCAGATAGATAAAAACGGAAACGATGGCACCTTCAACGAAACCGTGCATCAGCAGATGAAGCTTGCCGCGCCTATCGATTTTGTTTATACCACCACGCATACGGCCGAAAAAGCTTACGAAAAGGTTTTGGCTTATGCCGGTGCTTCTTTGCATCGCGATGCCGTGGATGAATTGATGGTGTACGATACTCGCGAAGGAAAAGCTTCATACTCAGGAAAGAACGGTACGAAGGTGCCCGGTCTGATCGATTCTCAAGACGATATCAAGCCGGCCGATGCGCCTGCCGATTGGTCAGCTTGGCCCACTTTGCAACAAACCACGCCCTGGACCGACAGCGATGGCGACGGCATGCCCGACGAATATGAAACGGCCAATGGCTTGAATGCCAATGATGCAGCCGATGGAAACATAGTCAACGCAGAAGGTTATACCAACTTGGAAGTGTATTTGAACGGCATTGTTTCGCATATCACCGAAGCGCAGAATGCAGAAGGCGAAGTGCAGGGAATCATGCCCGACACCACTACTTATGAACCTGTGCGCAAGGATGTTGTGCTTACGTGGGCCTTGGGTGCTGCCTCTTGTGGCGCTGCCGCTGTTTCAGAACCCGAAGATGTACTTGCTTCCACCGCTTCTGCGCAAACGGGATTTTCCTTGTCAAGCAGCACCTATTCCAATGTAAAGTTCACCAAATTCCAGCCTTCGGCCTCCACGTCTTCGCCCAGCGAATCGGCAAAAATCACCTTCACGGTTAGCCCCAAGCCAGGTGAATCTTTCAAGCCCGGCACGCTCTCTTTCGACGCAGTTCGTTGTGGCACCGATGGCGGCTCGGTAGATGTTTACTGGATTAACGACGAAGGCAAGAAAACGGAAATCACGACGGCCCTGAAGCCCGATAGAAACAATAATTATTCGGCTTGCTCTTTCGATTTCAGCGAGGATAATTTCCCCGCCACCGTAGGCGATGGAAAGTTGGTTTTTTACATTTATAATTTGGGAAATACCAAGCAGATTGGTTTGGCAAACGTAAAGTTGAGCGGGCAAATTGACCAAGTAAAAGCCGATGCTTTGCAGCAAGTTCAGATAGAAAACGACGCCAATTATTACGACCTGATGGGACGCAAGGTTCTCCGTCCCGAACGCGGATTGTATATTCATAAAGGAAAGAAAATTTTCATACCGTAGTTTATGGCTACCTCTCTCATAATCTGTGGATTGACTTGCTGCTTAATGATTTTGTCGGTCTTGTTTTATCCACAGATTTCTTTTCGAAAAATCAGAATTGATTCCTATTGGCTCATCACGCTGATAGGGGCTGTTTTTTTATTTATCTTCAAGCAAGTAGATTGGTCAACCTTTTCGTCGGTGTTATTATCGGACGATGCCATCAACCCCTTGAAAATCTTGGTCTTGTTCATTTCGATGACCTTGCTTTCGATTTACCTCGACCATTTCGGTTTTTTCCGCTATTTAGCCAACGCCACTTTGCGTAGGGCGCACACCTCGCAGACCAAGCTTTTTCTGTATCTCTACCTGACCGTTTCCATACTGACCGTGTTCAGTTCCAACGATATCATCATTCTTTCGTTCACGCCATTCATCTGTTTTTTTGCGAAAAATGCCAACATCAATCCGCTGCCGTATCTGGCCGCAGAATTTGTGGCCGCCAACACTTGGAGCATGGCGCTGATTATAGGCAATCCCACCAATATCTACTTGGCAACGGCGCACAACATAGCCTTCCTCGACTACATGAAAGTGATGATATTGCCCACTTTGGCTGCCGGTATCACGGCCTTTTTGCTTTTGTATGTTATGTTTCGAAAGCAGTTGCAGGCACCCATTTCGGGAAAAGCCGAAGACATTGTCATCAAAGATAAAATGCGATTAGCCATAGGTTTGCTTCACCTGGGCATTTGTACCATTATTTTGGTGATATCTTCGTATATCGATGTGGAAATGTGGAAAGTAGCCTTTTTCTCGGCCTTGAGCTTGTTTCTTTGCGCATCTGTCGTGTCGGCTTTGCGAGGCGAAGTGGCCGTGGGTCTCACCGCTTGTCTGCGTCGTGCGCCCTGGCAGCTCATCCCCTTCGTGCTCTCCATGTTTGTGTTGACTATTTCATTGAAAGAGAACGGATTCACGGCTCTGTTTGCAGAATTTCTCGGCGAAAAGTATCCCATTGCATCGTACGGAATCGCTTCGTTTTTCACGGCCAATGTCATCAACAATATTCCCATGAGCGTGCTGTTTTGTTCGGTGATAGAGAATTTGCCCGCCGTCTTGCAACTTAAAGCAATGTATGCCAGTGTGATAGCTTCGAATCTTGGCGCATTCTTTTCGCCCATCGGCGCTTTGGCCGGCATCATGTGGATGTCCATTCTGAAAGATCACGGGCTGCATTTCGGCTACGGCCAATTTCTGAAAATCGGTTTCAGTATAGCTTTGCCCACCTTGGTCATCAGTTTGTTGGTTTTACAGTTAATGTTTTGATTCTAAATATTTTGTACTATGAAAAAAGTGTATCGATTCAGTTTGGTGGTTTGCCTCGTTTCCTTTGTGTTGGCCGGCATTTTCTACTTGTTGACCCATAGCATGGATGGCGCCAAATTTCAAATGGCAAAAAGTTTGTTTTCAACATTCTATATGTTTATCCCGCTCATTTGCAGCTGTGTATTGATAAAACGCGACGAAAAAAGAATCACCTCGAAATCTCTGGCGGCTTCTTTCAAAATCAATTGGGCTTGGGTTTTTGCCTGGTTGTCGCCAATTGTGATGGTGTTTGCCACATTGCTTTGCTCTAAATATATATTGGGCATGGATTTGTACGAAAATATGAACGCCGCTTTGTTCGGAATGGTGGGCGATAATCCTCAGGCAATGGCGCAATTGCAGGCGCAGATGAATGCTATGCCGCTGCCGTATTTCTGGATTACGCTTATTTCGGGTCTGTTCGCCGGGCTTACCATCAATGCGGTGTTAGCTTTCGGCGAAGAAGCCGGATGGCGCGGTTATCTGTTCAATCAATTTAAATCGCAGGCTTTCTGGAAACCAACACTTTATATCGGAGTTTTGTGGGGATTTTGGCATGCGCCCCTTATTCTGATGGGACACAATTATCCGCAACATCCCGTGGCAGGCGTATTTATGATGATTCTTTTCTGTGTAGCCTTGACGCCCATTTGCAATTATATCCGCATCAAAGCCAAATCGAGTATCGCGGTGGCTGTTTTCCATGGCACCTTCAACGCACTCGCCGGCTTGGCCACGATGATGGTGGTTTCGAACAACGATTTGCTGAAGGGTTTGCCCGGTTTGTCAGGCATCATTGCGCTGATTATCTTAACATTGCTTTTGTTTTTATACGACAGATACATTTCAAAGGAGAAAATTTTCACTTCGGATATAAACATTGAAGCTTAATTATTTTAGGCAGGGAAAACAATGAAAATCAGGATTGTAAATATTGGTGACGAATTGCTCATCGGGCAGGTTATCAACAGCAACGCCGCCGTGATGAGCAAGTATCTGCTGTCGCAGGGCTTTTTCGTAGATAGGGTAGTGGTGACCGGCGATACGGGCGATGCCATTCGTCAGGAGATTGCTTCGGCTTTCGCGCAAGTGGAGGCTGTTATTTTGACGGGCGGCCTGGGTCCCACCAAAGACGATATCACCAAGAAAGTCATTTGTGAATTCTTCGACACGGAATTGGTGCTGCATCAGCCTACGCTGGATTTTGTGAGCGGATGGTTGGCCGGAAGAGGCGTGCAGATGAGCGATACCAACCGCGAACAAGCCATGGTGCCGGCATCGGCCGTGGTGTTGCCCAATCGTTGTGGCACGGCGCCCGGACTCTGGCTCGAGAAAGATGGCAAAGTCTTGATCTCGCTGCCCGGCGTTCCCTACGAAATGGACGAACTGATGAGCCTCGAAGTGCTGCCTCGTTTGTCGGCTTTTTATCATCCGGGCGAACATTATCTCTGTAAAACGGTGCAAACCATTGGCATTGGCGAAAGCACGCTGTCCGATCTGTTGGAGTCTTGGGAAACCTCTTTGCCCGCGCACATCGGCTTGGCTTATCTGCCCGATAGCGGCATTGTCCGCCTTCGCCTTACCGGAAGTGGAAACGATTTGCAACAACTTGAACGAGAGATGGATGCAGAAGTGGAAAAACTTTGCTCTCTGGCCGGAGCCTATGTTTTTGCCAAAGAAGATCTTCCCATGCACCAAATCGTGTTCAAGCTTCTGAGTCAACAAGGAAAAACCATGGCCACGGCCGAAAGCTGCACAGGCGGCTATATTGCCCATCTGATGACTTCTATTCCCGGTAGTTCTGCCGTGTTCAAAGGCTCTGTGGTGTCGTATGCCAACGAAGTGAAAGAGAATGTTTTACAAGTTTCTTCCGAGCATTTGGAAACACATGGCGCCGTGAGCCGTGAGGTGGTGGAAAGCATGGCCTCCAACGTTCGACAGCTCATGCAGACAGATGTTGCCATTGCCACTTCGGGTATTGCCGGACCGGATGGAGGAAGCCCCGAAAAGCCCGTCGGCACGGTTTGGATGGCCCTTGCCACACCCGAAGGCGTTCGCAGCGAATGTTTCCATTTCGGCAATGCCGGCGGACGTATGAGGGTTGTTTATCGTGCGGCCGTCAGAGCCTATAATATGCTGCGTCAGTATCTTCAGAATAGATAACATTTTTTAGGAGAAAATTTTGGTGATTCTATTAACATTTCCGCAAGAAAATGTCTATAATTGCGTTCCCGAATCCTAAAAATGTAAGCTATGAAAACCAAGTCATTATTTCTCTCTTTTATCGCCTTTTTTGCGCTGATATTCACCTCGTGTCAAGATCATATCGAGCTTGAAGGAAATATATTCGTAGGTGAAATCGATGAGCATCCTTATGCAGTTTTTCTCGAAAGTTTGGATACCTCCGAAGAGGGTGTCACTTGGTTTAACGGACATTATTTAGATTTGTCTTCTTTCAGTGCCGACAGTATTCCCTTCAGTATGAGGGTGAATAAGAAAATGATTCGTATCGAGGCGAAGGCTTCGGATTCGTCGGCAAAAGATCGCAGTCAATCCATGTTGAACAAGAATCTGCGTTTATCAACCTTTCATTATTCGGGTACCAAGGCAGAAGGTAAAATCGGTTGGGGACTGTTTACGCCGAAGATTCCTTTTCATTTTGAAATTGTGGAGAAAGAACCTTTTGTTCAGTTTTCCAACAAGCGTTATCGCAAGCCAAGTTTCAAGGTTGATGTAGAAAAAGATGTTCCTTACGGCCACGTAAAGGGCTATTGGGACGAGATTCCTGACGGGGAAGATAAAGGCTTCGATTTGATTAGGAAATTGCGTGAAACGGGCGAAGAACAAGATTTGGAGCTTTGTATGGATATTTACTCGCCTTCGCACGATCATTTGCAACAGCGTCCTTTGGTGATGATGATTCACGGTGGTGCTTTCTATTTAGGTGCCAAAGATAGTCCGAACTATATCAAGTGGTGTGAACATTTGGCTTCCATGGGTTATGTGGTGGCTTCCATCAATTATCGATTGGGTTTCCGTCTGAATCTGGCAGCCATAGAGCGTTCCGCTTACAGAGCTTTGCAAGATGCGCACGCTGCCATGCGTTTTTTGGTGGATAAACGTGAAACTTACGGCATAGACACTTCTATGATTTTTGTGGGAGGAAGCAGCGCCGGTGCCATCACTTCGCTCAATTTGGCTTACATGACCGATCAATATCGTCCGGCCACTTCTTATCAAGACGAAGAAAAGGATTTGCCCGATTTGGGCAGCATCGATTGTTCGGGCAATAATTACAAAGATGATTTCGACATTAAAGGCGTGGTGAACATGTGGGGCGCCGTTTCCGATTTGGAAATGCTCGATGGCAATAGTGTCCCCATTCTTTCTTTCCACGGCGACAAAGACGACATCGTTCCTTACAAATACGATTATCCTTTCAAGGCGGTGGGCGCTTTCAAAAAGACGCTTTTCAACAAGATGTATGGCTCGTACAATATTCAGGAAAGGGCTGAGATTAACCACATTCCGGCAGAACTACATACGTTTAAGGGTTGGAAGCACGAACCTCAGGTGGATAAAAACGACTCCATCAACGATAATTTTTATTTGATTCAAGATAAGATGGATGTTTTCTTCCGCGATATCATGGTTCCCGTGAAGCCTGCCATTGTTGCTTCTTCTCAAGAAGAGGGTCTGTATTCTTTGCGTCCGGCCAATGCAGAGTCTGTGAGTTGGGAAGTGGAAGGTGGTTTCGTCACCGAACAGAACGACAAGGAAATAAAGGTGGTTTGGATAAACAACGCGCCGCGCAAATATATCCGCGTTTCCGGAAAACTGCCTTATGATTATGGTTTTGTAGAAAGGAGAACAATCAATCTGAAGAATTAGTTATTTCTTCCAAAAGACTGAAGTTATATCGCTCATGCTGCCGTCGGCCTGGATGCTATACAACCGCTGATTGGTGCTGCGAACATTCAATGGACCTTGCTTTTCTAAGTAGGGTCCAATTTTTATATACTGAAAATGTTGCACCGGAAATTCTTCGGGAAGGGTGGGTTTTCCTGAATACCAGGCTGTTTTGAGTTGTGGATGTTCCTTGTGCAGCCAAGCTGCCAGACGGGCCACTTCGAAGGGTTCGCGGTCGCCGCCCATGAAAGACACGCAGGTAATGCCCTTGCCGTATCTTGAAAGCAACGACGAGAGCGAAGTCTCGTTGAGAACTTCGCCCACGTCGTCCATGAGGTACGCACTGTGACATCCCGGACAGCGGTTGGGACAGTGCGAAATGTTGATTGCCAAGCTTACTTCGCCGGGAATCTCTTGAAACACTATGTCGTAGTCTGCAAACTTCATTTATGCCTTAACGCATTCGCCATTGGCGTAGAAACGACGTTTTGCTTCTTCCTGACGGGCTTGCGAGAAATTGCTCACGCGCTTCATGTAACCGATGATACGAGTCAGGTAGTCAACATCCTTGCTTCCGCATTCGGGGCATTCCTTCAGGTAGCGTTTGTCGATGTGTCCACACTTGTTGCAAACCGTGTTAGGAATGTTGAAAGTGAAGTAGTTGCAACCTTCTACGGCAGCCACGCGCAGCAATTGACGATATTGTTCTTTGCTGAGGTGTTCTTCCAAGTTCATATGCAGCGCTGAACCACCGGTCAGATGTTCCACGTAATCGCGGCCGTGCAAACGGAACTTGTCGAGAACGTTGAGCGAAGTGTCTTCCACAATGTAGAAATAGCTGTTGTAGCAGTCGCGAGGTACGAAGTAATGATCTTCGCGGTCCCATTTTGCATGCTTCACACCCACGTTTTCGGCAGGAATCATTTCGCAGTTGAAAAGCACTTCTTTGCTACGATATTTCTTGTTGTATTCTTCCACCAGACCAAGCACCGTCTGAACGAATTCCAAGTATTTGGGATTGTCGTTGATTTCTATGCCCAAGAATTCGGCAGCTTCCACCAAGCCGTTCACACCAATGGTCAGGTATTGGCGATTGATGTTGATGAAACCAGAGTCGAAAAGCGGCAACATTCCCTTCTTTTGCAAGTCTTTCAGGTTTTCGTTGTAAGCCAATTGAACCTTGTGGGCAATGTCGATGATTTCGCGCAAGAAAGTCTGATAAGGCATACCCATCTTCACGGCGTGCTGGATACAACGGTTCAAGTTGATGGTGAGCACACTCTTCGATCCGGTAGAAACGCCGCCGGCACCCAAAGTGTAGCTGAAACCATTGTCTTGAATTTCGTTACGCAGACGGCAGCAAGAAGCCAAAGAGTCGGCATTGTCGCTCATGTAGGTGAAGAAAGAGTGACCTTCGCTGTACATTTCGGCAGTGAAATCGCCGTATTCCTGGTCCATCACATCGCCATCTTTCGAGAGCAAAGCCATGGTTTCCACGGGGAAAGTCAGCACCGCGCGGGTGCGTTCCTTGTTGAACCATTTCATGAAACGTTTTTGCAACCAAGACAGAGATTCCCAGTGAGGTTTGCTTCCGTTGGGGAACACAAATTCGCTGAACAAGCTTTCGAAATAATACTTGTCGTAGTAAGAAATGTTCCAGAAAACAGCCTGGAAGTTGCGGGCTCCGGTGGGCTGGTTGATAGAATAAACGATCTGTTCGAAATAGTCGCAGATAATCTTGTCGATGCTACGGCGTTTGTTCGACAAATCTACCACCTCGTCGGCACGCAAATAGTAGTCTTCGCCAAATTCCAAACCGATGAAATAGTTCATATACATCAAGAATTCGGGCGTGGCGCAAGCACCGCTCAACATGCTCGAAACGATGAACACCATGTTGATAAAGCCGCCGCAGAACGACTTCAGGTTTGATGGAGGCGCAGAGTTACCGCCGATGGCTTTGGTTCCGTTGATCAGCCAAGGATACATGGTGATACTGGCGCAATAGTTGGCCAAGCTGGTTTCGTCGTTTTTGTAAAGGAAGTGGCTCTTCAACAAGTCCATGTATCTGTCAGACAATTCATTGCCGTACATTTCTTTCAGACGATCGGTGAGCAAACGACGGTTCAGACGGATAAAGTTAGACTTGGGAAGTTCACCGATAAGGGTAGCGATGTTCTTTTTGTCAACATTGGCGTTGGCATCGTACTTACTTCCGGTAGCAGCATTCAATGCGTTGCAATAGTTCATCAGGAATTCCAGTTTGTCGCGGGTTTCGCGGTCTTCCATGTGCTTCTGACGATACAACATGAACGATTTGGCAACAGAGTAGTAGCGTTCTTGCATCAAGGCAATTTCCACTTGGTTCTGCACTTCTTCCACCGAAATGCCATTGTAAATATTCAAATGGCTGAGGATAGAAGTCATAATTTCCTGGGTGGCGAAACAGTTCACCGAAAGGAAAGCTTTAGCGATGGCATTCTTAATTTTCTCGATCGAAAAAGGCACTTCTTTGCCATCACGTTTGACGATAAAAATTTCTGCGGAGCTCATAATTTTGGCTAACGACTTTAAATGAATGAGTTATATATTTTTTAATTGATTTCTATCCCTTTTGAGCGATGTTTGCAAAGGTAAAACTTGCTTAGAGAATTATCAATAGCTGATAAAAAATATATTCAAGAATTTTCAAAAGTTTTCCAAAAAAAATAACAACACTCTGATAATGAATGCTGTAACTTTTTAAGAAACCTAAAAAGTTTTCCATTTTGAAAACGAACGGGTTTATTTGGTTTTCAAAAAACATCTATTCGTCAGCCAGACAAGCGTCTAAGAGTTCTATCAGATGATGTTTGTCGAGATGCTTGCCGATGAAGACGATTTTCTGCATTCTGTCGCCGTAATTTTCGTCCCAATCGTCGCGGGCTTTCGGGTCTTGCGCCACAATCTCCATCCATTCCTGCGGAGGCGCGGCCGCGTACCAATATCCGCCTTCGGTAAGCTGTTTTTGTTCGCCGGCCTGCTCGAAAATACACGACATGTCGGGGTTGTCTTCGAACCAACAAAGTCCTTTCGCGCGGAGAATCTCCTTGGGCCATTGCTTCATTACGAAATAGTCGAACTTGTTCATATCGAAGGGGCGACGGCGATAATAAAGAAAAGTCTCAATGCCAAAGGGCGCCTCGTGATGATGCGCATGTTCGCCGTGCGCGTGGTGATGCTCGTGTTCATGTTCGTGTTCATGGCAATCGCAATGCTCGCCGTGCGCGTGGTGATGCTCGTGTTCATGTTCGTGTTCATGGCAATCGCAATGCTCGCCGTGCGCGTGGTGGCTGCCGTCGCAATCGCAATGCTCGCCGTGCGCGTGGTGGCTGCCGTCGCAATCGCAGTGCTCGTGATGATGTTCGTGCGCCTCCTTTTCTGCGTGGCAGTAAGGGCAGTCTTCGTCGTGATGATGATGGTGATGATGTTCGTGATGTTCGGCCTCCAAGCGTTCTTCTTCGCTGAGCGGACGTTCCATTTCCTGAATCCAAGCTGCCGAGGTGGCCACCTTTCCAAAATCGAACAGATGCGTATCGATAATGCGGTCCAAATCGATGTCGGCATAAGAGCTTTCAACAATTTCGGCCTTGGGTTGCAGGGCACGAATATAAGCCTTTGTCTCGGCCAATTGTTCCGGGCTTACCATATCTACCTTGTTCAGCATCACGATGTTACAAAATTCAATCTGCTCCACGATAAGACTTTGCAATTCTTCTTCCAAGGGGCTTTGCATGCGCAAGGCGTCCACCATGGTAACGATGCAGTCCAGATACGGATACGAACTTCCGGGCTCTTGCATTTGCGGGATGCTGCAAATATTTTGAGCAATGGGCGCGGGCATTCCCAATCCGCTGGCTTCCAATACGATGTAATCGAAATTCTGTTCGTGCAGTTCGTTCAATTGGTTAATCAAATCCATCTGCAGCGAGCAGCACACACAACCATTTTCCAACGTCACCAGATTACCTTCTTCCTGATTCACCACGCCGCCTTTCTGTATCAGGTCGGCATCGATGTTCACCTCGCCTATATCGTTCACCATCACCGCAAACTTGATGCCTTTTCGGTTGCTCAAAATGCGGTTTACCAATGTCGTTTTTCCGCTGCCCAAAAATCCCGTCAGCAGCAATATCGGAGTATTTTTTGTGTTCATGAGCTTTGTTAGATAATTCTGTTATTTGCTTGCAAAAGTAAGAAAAAAGCCCTTTTCTGTGTTGGCGATTTGCATTAAATTAGCGGCAGTTTTCATCAAAATAAAAACGAGAATAAATATAATTATTACAGTATGAGAAAATTCAGCGTGTTTATGTGGCTTGTAGTGGCCTTTATTGTTTTGGTTCAACCGGTGGCTCAGGCACAGGCCAAAGAGACGACTGCTAAGCATCAGCCCGTTTGGTGCGATGAGAGTTTGAGTGAAGAAGAAAAAGTGGAGGCCATTTTGGCGCAACTGACATTGGAAGAAAAAGTGGCCCTTTGCACGGCGCAAGGAAAGTTTTCTACACCCGGTGTGCCGCGATTGGGCATTCCTGAGCTTTGGTACAGCGACGGCCCTCACGGCGTTCGGGCCGAAATCAACTGGAACGACTGGGGCTACGCCAAATGGCGCAACGACTCTGTGACGGCTTTTCCCGCGCTCACTTGTTTGGCAGCAAGTTTCGATCCCGACTTGGCATATCTCTATGGTCAATGTCTTGGCGCAGAGGCACGATATCGTAAGAAAGATGTCATTCTCGGCCCCGGAGTCAATATTTATCGTGTGCCGCTGAACGGACGAAATTTCGAGTACATGGGCGAAGATCCATATTTGGCATCCGTGATGGTGCAACCCTATATAAAAGGTATTCAGGAAAACGACGTGGCCGCTTGCGTGAAACATTATGCGCTTAATAATCAGGAAATAGACCGAGGACATATCAACGTGGAAGTGTCTGACCGAGCTTTGCGCGAGATTTATTTGCCCGCTTTCAAGGCTGCTGCCGATGCCGGTGCTTGGTCTTTTATGGGCGCGTATAATCAGTACAAGAATCAACATTGCTGTCACAACGAATATTTGAATGCCATTCTGAAAGAAGAATGGGCTTGGGATGGAGCCTTCATGACCGACTGGGGCGGCTGTCACGATACAGAGCAAGCTGTAAAGAACGGTCTCGACCTGGAAATGGGCACTTATACCAACGGACTTACCACGGAATCGAAATTCGATTATAACCAATATTATTTGGCCGATCCTTTCTTACATGGTTTGAAATCAGGTAAATACAACCAGGCTCAGTTGGACGATAAAGTACGCCGCATTCTCCGTCTGATGTTGCGCACCAATCTGAAATCGCCTCGTGCATGGGGTTCGTTGGCCACCGAGGAACACGCGCAAGCTGCTAAGAAAATTGCCGAAGGTGGCATGGTTTTGCTCAAAAACGATGCGCAGATACTTCCCATTGTTGAGGCTCCGAAAACCATCGCTGTAATCGGTGAAAATGCTATCCGTAACCTGATGCAGGGCGGTGGCAGCAGTGAGTTGAAACCAAAGGAAGTCATCACGCCATTGCAAGGCATCAAGGAGCGATTTCCTCAGTCGCAGGTGTTGTTTGCACGCGCTTACGATTCGGGCAAGGCCATGTATTCCAACGAAGGTAAACCTACGCATAATCTCGACAGTCTGCACGCTGAGGCTGTGCGCGTGGCTGCCAAGGCTGATTTGGTCGTTTTCGTGGGCGGGCTGAACAAGAATCACAAGCAAGATTGCGAAGCGGCCGACCGTTACACCTACGAATTGCCTTTCAATCAACCCAAACTGATAGAAGATATTGCCGCTGTCAACGAGAATCTGGTGGTGGTGCTTATGAGTGGAAATGCGGTGGAAACTTCTTGGGCGTCCAAGGCAAAAGCCATCGTTCAAGCTTGGTACACAGGCAGTCAGGCCGGACACGCTTTGGCTTCTCTGTTGGCAGGCGATGTCAATCCGAGTGGCAAATTGCCTTTCTCCTTCCCCAAGAAACTCAGCGACAATGGCGCCATTTCCTTTGGTCAGCTCTCGTATCCGGGCGATGGTGTGAAGCAAGTGTATATGGAAGATATTCTGGTAGGTTACCGTTGGCACGACACCAAGAATATTCCGGCGGCCTATCCTTTCGGTTTCGGCTTGTCGTACACCACATTCAATATTTCCAATGCGCGTTGCGATGCCAAAACCTACGGCGAAAACGATAATATCCTGCTTTCTGTCGATGTTGAAAACACTGGCTCGCGCGATGGAGCAGAAGTGATACAGGTGTATGTTTCCGACCCGAAATGTTCGGTGAAACGTCCGTATCAAGAGCTGAAAGCTTTCCAAAAAGTTTTCCTCAAAGCTGGTGAAAAACAAACTATCACCTTGTCTATTCCGGTAAATTCCTTCGTATTCTGGGACGAAACTTCCTCTTCTTGGAACACCGAAGCCGGCGATTACATTCTCCGCATTGGCAACTCTTCTCGCCATCACATCGCCAACCTCCGCGTGAAAGTGAAGTGAAGAGAAGTGCATTTTGATAAAGCAAGCGAGGCTGTCTCCATGGAGACAGCCTCGCGTATTATTTGGCAAAGGGATATTTGCCGGAAGCTTGCCGGAAGCGATTTAGCAATACATATTCACGATAGCTTCGTACAATTCTTGCTTGCCGCTGGTTTGCTTGGGTTCGCCGTTCTGCTTGCCATAAGCATAAACGTCTTCGAGGCTCAACTTGCCATCTTCGAAGTCTTTACCGATACCCTTGTCGAACGAAGCGTAGCGATCGGCCACCATTTGCTTGATGGGAGATTCTTCCAACAACTTGGCAGCACATTCCAAAGCGCGAGCCATGGCGTCCATACCTGCAATGTGAGCGATGAAGATGTCTTCCAAATCGGTGCTGTTACGACGAGTCTTGGCGTCGAAGTTGGTACCGCCGTTGCCCAAACCGCCATTGCGGATGATTTGCATCATAGCCTGGGTCAGTTCGTAGTTGTCGATGGGGAATTGGTCGGTATCCCAGCCGTTCTGATAGTCACCGCGGTTAGCGTCGATGCTGCCCAACATGCCTTCGTCAACAGCGCAAGCCAATTCGTGTTCGAAAGTGTGGCCTGCCAAAGTGGCGTGGTTAACTTCGATATTTACCTTGAAGTCTTTTTCCAAACCATGAGCTTTCAAGAAACCGATAACCGTTTCGGTATCAACATCGTACTGATGCTTGCTGGGTTCCATGGGCTTGGGTTCGATAAGGAAAGTACCGGTGAAACCCTTGCTGCGGGCATAGTCGCGAGCCATGGTCAACATGGTAGCCATGTGTTCTTTTTCACGCTTCTGGTCGGTGTTCAGCAAAGACATGTAACCTTCGCGGCCGCCCCAGAATACATAGTTGGTACCACCCAGTTCGATGGTAGCGTCGATGGCATTCTTGATTTGAACGATAGCACGAGCCACAACGTCGAAATCGGGGTTGGTAGAAGCACCGTTCATATAACGCTTGTGGCCGAATACATTGGCAGTACCCCACAAAAGCTTGATACCGGTTTCAGCTTGTTTTTCTTTCAAATAAGCAACGATTTCTTTCAGATTGCTTTCGTATTCTTCGATAGAATTGCCTTCAGAAACCAAATCGACATCGTGGAAACAATAGTATTCGATGCCCAATTTCTGCATAATTTCGAAACCGGCGTCAACTTTGTTCTTTGCAACTTGGATAGGGCAGCAAGCATCGTTCCAGGGGAAAGTCTTGGTACCGCCACCAAATTGGTCGCCACCTTCTGCGCAAAGTGTGTGCCACCAAGCCATGGCAAATTTCAACCATTCTTTCATGGGTTTGCCTAAGATTACCTTTTCGGCATCATAGTAACGATAAGCAAGAGGATTCTTCGACTCTACGCCTTCAAATTTGATTTTTCCAATTTCAGGAAAGAATTCTTTAGCCATAATGATTGTGTTTAAATTGATTTATAAATATGATTTCCAACGTAAATAAGCTTCGGTATAAGCCTCTTTGTCTTTTTCAACCGGCATAATGGTATCCAATTTCTTGAGCGATACAAAAGCTTCTTGAGTATTCTTGTAAATGCCTGCGCCAATGCCTGCGCCTCGAGCAGCACCGATAGAACCATCCGTGTCGTACAATTCGATTTGGGCTCCGGTGAGTCCGGCCAGTGTGTCGCAGAAAATGGGGCTGAGGAACATATTGGCCTTGCCGGCGCGAATGAGCTTGGTTTCAATGCCCATGGCGTTCATGATTTCCATGCCGTAAGCAAAAGCGAATACGATACCTTCTTGGGTGGCTCTGATAAGATGTGGCTGTCCGTGGCGGTTGAACTGCAATCCGTGGATGCTGCAAGCGCCGGCCTTGTTTTCGAACATTCTTTCGTTGCCGTTTCCGAAGGGCAGGATAGATACACCGTCGCTACCTATGGGAGCTTGGGCGGCAATATCGTTCAAGTCGGCGTAAGACACTGCGTTAGAGGCGCTGTTGCGCTTCATCCAAGCATTCATGATACCTGTTCCGTTAATGCAGAGCAATACTCCGATACGCGTCAGTTCGGCACTGTGGTTCACGTGGGCAAAGCTGTTCACGCGCGACTTGGCATCGTAGTTGATGTGTCCGTTCACGCCATATACCACGCCCGAAGTCCCGGCCGTTGCAGCCACTTCTCCGGGGTTGAACACGTTCAGCGAGAGAGCGTTGTTGGGTTGGTCGCCACCGCGGTAGCAAACCGGAATGCCGGCTCTCAGGCCAAGTTCGGCAGCGGCAGAAGCCGTCAGTTGTCCTTGGTTGGCGAAGCTGGGCAAAATCTGAGGAATCCAAGACGAATCTATGCCGTAGTAATCGAGCAAAAAGTCGGCCGGACGATTGTTCTTGAAATCCCACATGATGCCTTCAGACAAGCCGGAAGCCGTGGTGGTACATTCGCCCGTCAAGCGCAGTGCGATGTAGTCGCCGGGAAGCATCAGTTTGTCAATCTTATCGAAGATGGCCGGTTCGTTTTCCTTTACCCAAGCCAATTTGGAAGCCGTGAAGTTGCCGGGAGAATTCAGCAAATGCGACAAGCATTTTTCTTCGCCGATTTCCTGGAAAGCCTTTTCGCCGTAAGGCACTGCGCGCGAGTCGCACCAGATGATGGCCGGACGAAGCAATTCCTTGTTTTTGTCAACCATTACCAATCCGTGCATCTGGTAAGAAATACCGATACTGGCAATGTCGGCAGCATCTACGCCGGCCTTGTTCATCACTTCCTGATTGGCTGCCTTCAAATTGTTCCACCAGGCGTTGGGATCTTGTTCGGCCCAACCCACTTGTTTGGCTTCAATGGCCATTTCCGACTTCGGATAAAAAGCAGAAGCCAAGCAATTGCCATTCTGAGCATCAATGAGACAAGCCTTTACGGAAGAACTTCCTATATCAAAACCTAAGAGATACATAATAGTTTGTCTTTATTTGATTTTATGAGAACCAACACCAATTTTCACATCGTAAATCTTTGGTGCCTTGCGGAATTTCTGTTTGTAGCTTTCTATGGCGTCGGCAATGAATCTGTCGTAATCTTCTTCCTTGAGCAGGTTGATGGTACAGCCACCGAAACCGCCACCCATCATGCGAGCACCGAGTACGCCGTTCTTGCGGGCAACTTCCACCAAAAAGTCTGATTCTTCACAACTTACGTTGTATTCCTTGCTCAAACCTTCGTGCGAAGCATACATCAATTCACCGAATTTCACGTAGTCGTTGTTGTACAAAGCGTCCATGGCAGCTTCCACGCGCAAGTTTTCGTGAATCACATATTGGCATCGACGGAAAGTGCTTTCCTTCAAGGTTTTCTTGTATTCGTTCAGCATATCGATGGTGACATCGCGGAGCAAGCTTACCAAGGGATAATCCTTCTGAATGGTGGCAACGCCTTCTTCGCATTCGGCACGACGGATGTTGTATTCCGAAGCAGCCAGGTTGTGTTTCACCTGCGTATCGATAAGCACCACGCGGCAGTTTTCAGGATGGAAAGGCACTAAGTCGTATTCCAAAGAACGACAGTCGAGACGAATCAGATGGCCCTCTTCGCCAAATACCGAAGCAAACTGGTCCATGATACCGCAACGAACGCCCACGGCATTGTGCTCGGCAGCCTGTCCGATTTGTGCCATGTCGAGCTTGGTCAGGTTCAAGTTGAAAAGATCGTTCAGCGCAAAACAGAAAGCCGATTCCAAAGCAGCCGAAGTAGAAAGACCCGAACCGATGGGAATATCACCGCCAAACACGCAATTGAATCCGCCAATCTGGTGGCCACGTTTCAGCAATTCCTGCACCACACCATAGATGTAGAGCGCCCAGCCACGAATAGGCTTTTCGTCCAAAGCAAATTCTTCGGTTTCCTTCATGTCGTAGGAATATACGTTGATGGTGTCGGTGCCGTTGGGCTTGATGGCTACCACAATCATTTTGTCGATGGCGCCGGGAAATACGAAACCGCCATTGTAGTCGGTATGTTCGCCAATCAAATTGACACGACCCGGAGAAGCGTACAAATTATAATCTTCGCCGTAACGCTTCACGAATTGGTTGCAGATAAATGTATAATCCATATTACCAGAGTTTTGCAGGAATTACCAAAGTTTTGCGGGATAAACACCTTCTTCGATGAGCTGAGCAATCTTGTCAACTACGAACTGACGGTCGGCGGCATAAGTGACACCGAACCATTTCGAGGGCGTGTCGAGCACTTCGCAAGTTACTTTGCCTTCGCAGATAAGGTTGTTGACTACCCAGGGAATATAGAATTCGGCTTTTTCGGCCTGCAAGTTTTCATCGAGGAATTTGCGGAAGTTTTCTTCGGAATAGTCGAAATAATCTGGCGTGAAGCCCCACATGTTCATAGAAACGGGTGCATTTTCATCGACAGGAACCATTGCTTCATTTTCGTCTTTGAACTTCACTTGGCCGTCGGTGTCGCGGATGATGTAGGTGCGTTCCACCACGTTGGTCAGAAGGTTCTTTTCGTCTTTTTGGCAGATACCGCGAGCCACAGAACCACTCTCAGACAAGGTGTTGCCGATACGATATCCCACCATGCAATAGCGATTCTTTTCGTTTTCAACGCTTTTCAGGAAGTCGGCCAAAACCTGGAAACTTTCCTTGCCGTAGAAATCGTCGGCATTGATCACTGCGAATGGTTCCTTGATAACGTCTTTTCCCATCAGCACAGCGTGGTTGGTACCCCAAGGCTTGGTTCTCTCAGCGGGACAAGTATAGCCTTCGGGCAGGTAAGAAGTTTCCTGGAAAACAATTTCAACCGGAAGAACGCCCTGATATTTACTGGCAATCTTGGTGCGAAAATCTTCTTCGAAAGTATGACGGATAACGAAAACAATTTTACCGAATCCGGCGCGAGCTGCGTCAAACACAGAATAATCCATAATGGTTTCACCGTTGGGTCCCAGACCGTCCAATTGTTTCAGACCTCCGTAGCGGCTTCCCATGCCTGCTGCTAATACAAAAAGTGTTGGTTTCATATCGTTTGTGTTAAATATAGTTTCTATTCATAGTTTCTGTTCAGAACGACAAAAATAAGTTATAAATGTTTACCTTTGTTGCGGTTTTGCAAAAAACTTTAACCGTTTGATAAAAAATCTAATGAAAAAGATAATTATTCCAATTTTAACCCTATTAACAGCGCTTACTATGCAAGCAGAAACCAAAGTTCTCATCGAAACTTCGATGGGAAACATCGTCATCCGTCTTTACGACGACACGCCCAAACATCGTGATAATTTCATCAAATTGGTGGAAAGCGGTTACTACAACGATTTGCTTTTCCATCGCGTCATCAAAGATTTTATGATTCAAGGCGGCGATCCCGATTCAAAGGGAGCCTCAGCCGGACAACAGTTGGGCGCAGGCGGCCCGGGTTATACCATTCCTGCCGAATTCGTTTATCCGAAATATTTCCACAAACGTGGTGCTTTGTCGGCTGCCCGTCAGTCTGACCAGGTGAATCCGCAGAAGGAATCATCGGGTTCGCAGTTCTACATTGTTTGGGGTCAGGTTTATAACGAAGCTCAGTTCCAGCAGATGGAAGCCCAGAAGCAAGAACAAGTGAAGGCGGCTTATTTCCAGAAACTGGCCATGCAGCGTCAGGCAGAAATCCGTCAGATGTACATGACCGGCAACCAGGCAGGTTTGAACAAATTGCAAGAAGAATTGATTGGCCAGATGGAAGCCTATTTCGCACAAAATCCTATGGGCGAAGTGTTTACCGCCGAACAAAAACAGGCTTACACCACCATCGGCGGTACGCCTCATCTCGACAATGAATACACCGTGTTTGGCGAAGTGGTGGAAGGTCTCGAAGTGGTAGAAAAAATCCAAAACTGTGCTACCGGTGCCGCCGATCGTCCTAAAACGGATATTACCATGAAAATGAGTCTTTTGAAAGACTGAAATGAAGATTAACAAACATATTCTGAAAAACGGCCTCCGTCTGTTGCATTATTTAGATGCGAACACGCAGATGGTGGCCGTTAACATCATGTATAATGTCGGTTCGAAAGATGAGCATCCGGATCATACAGGCTTTGCGCATCTCTTTGAACATCTGATGTTTGCCGGCTCTGCCAATGTGCCCGATTTCGACGAATTGGTGCAGCGTGCCTCGGGCGAGAACAATGCCTGGACCAACACCGACGTTACCAATTACTACATATCTTTGCCGGCGCACAATCTCGAAATGGCCTTGTACTTGGAGAGCGACCGCATGTTGGCGCTCAATATAAACCAGGAAAGTCTCGATGTGCAAAAGCAGGTGGTGGCCGAAGAATTTAAGCAACGTTTTCTGAATCAGCCTTATGGCGATGCTTCCATGATGATGCGTCCCATGGTGTATGGTTCTCATCCTTATGCTTGGCCTACCATTGGCAAAAAGTTGGAACATATAGAGCAGTTTTCTTTGGAGGATGTACGTGCTTTTTACGAAAAGTTCTATGCGCCCGACAACGCGGTGCTGGCTATTTGTGGCAACGTGTCTTTTGAAACTGCCGTGTCTTTGGTGGAAAAATGGTTTGGCGACATTCCGGCCAAGAATCTTCCGTCGCGACAGCTTGCGCCCGTGCAAAAGCAGCTTGCTGCGAATCGTCTTTCTGTGACGCGCCAGGTGCCGATGGATGCCTTGTATAAGTATTGGCACGCGCCGAGCGTTAGCGAGGCGGGTTACAACGAGTGCGACTTGCTCACCGATATTCTGGCCGGCGGACGTTCTGCCCGTTTGTTTCAAAGTTTGGTCAAGGAGAATCGCATGTTCAGTGCGCTGGACATTTACGTGGGCGGCGAGGCTGAAAAGGGTGGAGGAAGCATTCAGTTCTGCGGCAAACCTCTTATCGGTGTCAGCTTGGAAGATGCCGAAAAGTCGCTTCTCGAAGAGTTGCAAATGCTTGTCGATGAGCCTGTTTCGGCCGACGAGCTGCAAAAGGTAAAGAACAAATACGAGTCGGCCTTCCTCTTCCGCAACACCAATTGCTTGCACATTGCCACGCAACTTTGCTGGTACGAGCTCATGGGCGATGCCAATCAATATCTGTCCGATTTCAAACGTACCTTGCAATTGCAAGCTTCCGATTTGCAGGCCATGGCGGCCAAAGTTTTCCGCGAAGACAATTGCTCGACGCTCTATTATCGTGCTGAAAAAATCGAAGAAACCGAGGGATTCGAAGAAGGCGAGGAAACCGAAGATGCCAATTCTTTCGAAGACATTTAATTGCATTGTTTCATCATGGATGCCCAATTCACCGAGCAGGTCCAAAACTTCGAGCCGGTTCAAAATGCGGAGCAGTCTCATTTTACTGAGCCGGTCCAAACAGCGGAGCCGATTCAAAATGCGAAGCCGTCTCTTTTTACCGGGCAGGTCCAAACAGCGGAGCCGTCTCTTTTCACCGAGCAGTCGGTTCAAACGATTTTTGCGAGAAATTGCGAGGTCAGGAAGATTGACAAACCCACGGCCTCGGCTTTTCTTGCGCAGCATCATCGCTACGGGGCGGCCGCCAGTCGTTACCATTACGGGCTGTTCGTGAGTCGCGCGGGCAAACATTCCTCCAGTTTTCCCATAGGGTCATTGGTGGCGGTGGCTCAGTTTTCGGCGCCGCGCAAATGGCAAAAAGACAATCGTGAAATTCGTTCCTATGAATGGGTGCGCTATGCGTCTCTGTCCGGATGGCACATTTGCGGCGGTATGGGAAAAATGCTGCAATACTTCATCGACCAAGTGCATCCCGACGATGTCATGACTTATGCGCCGGCTCCCTACGATGGGGCGGTGTATCAAAAACTGGGCTTCAAAAAAGAGGGCATCAAAACATTCTCCGACGGCAACTTCAGTCACAAATTCCGCCTAAAACTCTGCGAGTGGTAAGTTTTTCTCTTTTAAGGAAACTCCTTCTAATAAATTTTGGTCGATAGGAGAATTTACAATAATATTTTGAAACACCTTTCGTATGCTTTGATCTTTTTCGTAAACTTCAACCAACAAACTATCAATGTTTTGTGCAATTGATATCATAGAAAACATCAAAAAAATAGAGAGGTAAAACATTCTTCATCATAGTAGAATAATTTAGAAACCTACTATACTCATATAATTCAGCAAGTCGTCAACATTTTCAAACCTCATAATATTTGATGTTGGAGGAATTGTTTTGATTTTTGTTTGAGTTTTGCTAACCGAATTTAACATTGCTTGAATGTCTTCCGGAACGTTGGTTATTTCTACTTTGAAAGGGAGATGAACAGAATCTTTGATAAATAGATTGTAAAACTCATCTATAAAACTTCGGGTAGCAAATAATACATTTTGGAAATCAAGAATTACATCTGTTTCGCTGCAATTCTTAACGAACAACATCAAATCATTTGCACGAGATCTTGATTTAAGATCTGGCGATAAAATGTTTGTAATATCAATCGTTATCATAGTGTTTATTTTATTCGATATAATTAATATAGTTAAATTGAGGAACTTGATAAGGTATTCTAAGGGCAACCACTGTTCCATTCCATCGCAGTCCTTTCGGTAATGTGAAGAATTCATTAATATCCTTACTTTTCATATAGACTGCATCACCCGACATAAGCATATACTGGCCACATAAACCATCAATCAACATCTTTTTAGAGGTGAAAATCCCATAGCCTCTATTTTCTGCATCCGGAAGATTTTTACTTGATAAACCTCTATTGGCGGCTTTTATCGCTTCAAGGTCGTTTTCTAGTTCATTATCGGCTAATTTCATGTAACTACCAAGTAATGTGACACCAATATCGGCAATACAGATATCCAAATATCTTTTTGTTGGATATGCTTGAGCGCAGATAAAGCCTCTATCGGATTCGGAATGTTCTGTGATATTATCAATAGTTTCACTTATTAAATACTTAAGACCACTCGCGACATTGTTCTGAATATTCGATTGTCGAATGATTAGGTTCTCTATAATTGTTAAAATGTATTCCTTATCGTCATTATTCTTATGCGCAGGAAAACTGATAATGGGAATAAAAGTTTTTCTTGCGTATCGCTCCATATTAGCAATAAATTCGCTTTTGCGACCCTTATCTGGTTCTATTGCATTGTCCATATGGAACATATGCATATAGTCATTCATATTCTCAAAGCGGATAGTTTTATTACTTTTTGCAGTATATACTATCAGTGATAGCGCGAAAACAGGAGATATAAATTTTGTTTTAGAGAAATCAATAACAATTTCCTTATCTCCAGAATCTTCAATCTTGGACATAAGGTTAATAGTAGGAATAAGACCATTCATAACGCGGCTATCCTGCACATTTATGTTGTCACAGATAATCATGCTGCAAATATAGAGAAAGGCGAGCGCAGTTTCAATCGAAACTTAAAGTTTTTTCTAAACAAAAAGTGATACACTGAAAGTTGGCGTATCACTTAGGTAGATTATTGTAAAAACGATCTATATTTGCTGAGATATTTTTTCTCTCATTATGCTGTCTTGCTTTTTTTTCTCAAGTTTTTGCTTCTCTTCTTCTATTCTTTTTTTTTCATTTTCAAGTCTTTGTTTTTCTTTCTCTTTTTTATTTATTTCTTCTATTTTCTTTTCTTGTTCGAGGTCGATATAAATTATGGTTACCATTTTAAAGTACTTATTGTATTTAATGCCATAACGATTATAAAAATAACTCTTTGTTGGATCTTTGATATAATACTCTTTTTTTTCTTCATAAAAATTACTTACTCTTATAGACTGATTTTTAAAAGTCCATAAATAGGATTCATGTCCAGAAACAGAAAGATTGTCGCCATAATCATCTTCTTCACTTTCATCTGTAGAAAAATCCGTATTATACTTATCTTTGAAAATGCCAATAAGAGAATAGTGAGTATCGTAATCCTCAGAAGCGATAATAAAACTAGTAATCGTGTCTTGATATGAGCTTATTTGTAAATCAACTAATAATGGCTCTGTACGAGAAGGAAGTGTCATCGAAACTTTGGCACGACATACGGTTTTGTTTTTATTTGCGTATGTGACGTTATGAAAATTATTGTTGTTTTTTATTTCAGCTATGGTTTTTTTAAAGGGTTCTCCTAATGAAACTCCATAAAAAGATAAACTTACGGTTGAATCAGCAAGTTTTTTGATATTATTTTCGTGTTCAATTTCTCTTAACCTTTGTTTTTCTGCATAAGAAAGTTCTTCTGTATTAACGGGTACAATGTTTTTTTTGTGTATCGAAAGTGGAATACAGACTGCTAGTAGTAAAACACAAGAGAAAACAAAAATGGGCTCAAGTATGTTCTCAATCTTTTTCATAATGTAAATATTTAAAAGTTTATGATAACAAAAAAGCGTAAGGCTACTGCCATACGCCATCAAGGTTCACCACAAACCCTCCTGTAAATGGAGCAACCCTACGCTAAATTGCATAGTGCTCTTACAGGAAATATTGCTCGTGTTCATTCGAGGTGGTGATTCTGATGACGATTGAGCAAAATATGTTTGTCGCTTTTATTGCGACTCCGCAAAAGTATAAAAATTATTCAAAAAACAATATGTCGTTTGATTTTTGAAATTTGTAGCCCCGCCGGGAATCGAACCCGGATCAACGGTTTAGGAAACCGCGATTCTATCCATTGAACTACAGGGCCATAATTTTCGCGCAAAGCCGGCGCGAAGCTAAAACGCTGACGCAAAGCCGAAATGCTTACAGGCTGCCGAAATTTCCGAAACGAAGCCAAAACGCCGGCGCAAAGCCGAAATGCTTACAGGCTGCCGAAATTTCCGAAACGAAGCCAAAACGCCGGCGCGAAACCGAAATCTCCGAAACTAAACCGAAACCGAAATTTCCGACGCAAAGCTAAACTTTCCGGCTAATAGCCGAAACTTCCGGCAAAAGCGTTGCAAAAGTAGTATTTTATTTTCAGCCCTCAAATTTATTTCAGCCCTCAAAGAGTTCTTGCATGATGTCGAGCGATTTGATGTCGGGAAAGTCGTTCAGGTGCAGGCGATAATAATCGAGCATGGTGTCGAGCAGTTTTCGGCGTTGCAAACGACTGAATTGAAAGACTTTGAGCGAATCGAAAGTCATTTCCTGCATTCGGATGAAATCGGCCGATTCCGAAAAGCTCATCCAAGCCGCGTGATTGGGCGGATAAGGCACGAAACAACCCGCTTGCATGTCGAAAAACCAATCCGGCTGCGCATCTTCCACATTAGGTGTAATGCCTAGATATTTACAAAGTTGCACTAAAAACGCTAAGTGAAAATTGGCTTTGCCTTCTTCAATCAGATCGAGAATCTTGACGCTTTCGCTCAAAAAACGAAACAGGCTCTCGTTGGCCTCGGCTTCTTGCAGAATCCTATACAGAACTTCCGACAAAAACATGGCGATGCTGTTTTTCACCGGATCGAGAGGGATGCTGTTGAAAGCGTAAAAATGATGACATTCCTTCAGGCGTTGCAGTTCGCGGCTGCCTTTGTGGTCGGCTTGGTAAGAAATCAGGCTGAGCGGTTCGAAAAAGGCCGGGCTCAGATTGCCGCGTTTCTTCTTGGCCGCCATATACGACATCCGGCCGAATTCACGGCTATACACATGCACAATCAGATCTTTGTCGTTGTACTTAATCTTGTGCAAGACAATGGCTTCACTCTCGACGAGCATACAATCAGAAAGAATAAGAAGCCCCTACATGAAATACCAATGCCTTTGCACCCTCTTCTTGCCAGAAACCAAACTGAGGATCAAGAAGTTTGCTCGCTTGTGCGAAAATGTCCCAGCGCTTGGTCAGGCGATAGTTGATACCTGCGGCAAAGTAATGATAATCGGGAGCAGCCGTGCGAAGCGCATCACAATGATAGGTTCCGGTGATGGAAAGATTCTCGATGGGTCGGAAATCCAAAGCTGCATTGCATTGAAGCGCAGGCAGATAATTCACATCTTTGTCGTAATGACGATATTGTACATCAGCACTCAGGCGAAGCATTTTTCCATAGCGTACATCCATTCCGGCGCCGGCATAGAACACGTTTGTATTCAGATAAGAAAGCGCTGCATTCAGGTTCGAAGCATCGAATTGTGCCAGATTCTGCAGATACTGATAACCACCTTCTGCTCGCAACTGCAATTCGTTCAGCGGATTCCAAAGAATATTGGCCTTGGCGTCTATGGGCGAATACGAAGCCTGTATCCTTTCGTCGAAAGTCATGTAAGGATTGAGGGCAAAGCCATCGCGATAGCTGTAAACGCGTTCGCCTCCGTCAATGTTCAAGCTGAATGCGGCTTTTTCGCCCAAAGTTCTTTCGGCAGAAGCAATGGCAGCCACTTTAAACGAACTCTCTTTTCCCACGATATCCGACAGATGCATACCCAAAGCAAAGTTCCAAAGTTTCCAACGATAAGTGGCTTTCGGCTGAATATCAAACCAATACAAATCGTTCAGCGAGATTTTGCTGTAGCCTGTATTTTTGAAATCCACATCGAGCAAAGCCGTCCAATTCTCGTCGATTTGATACGAGAAGGCGGCAGCCATATTCAGTTCGCGCTCCATGCGTCCGGTAAGTCCGCCCTTCAATTGGTCAAGGTAGAAGAGTCCGGCTTCGGCCAAGATGCTGTAATTGAAGTCGTTGCCCCAAGGTTTCGAAGCTATTCCCACTTGCAGACGGCTGTCTGACGAACGCGCAATATTCCCCTCCGAAGTCGCCGCCAAATGTCTATTCCATGTTTGATAATTCTCTTTCAACGAAGCTGTTAGAGCAAAAGCATTGAAATCGTATTGATAATCAACTTGCAGTTTGCCCAGGTTGTTGTAAAAAATCTCGTCGGCATATTTTGTGAAACGCGGAAAATAATGCCCCTGCAAACTTGTTTCCAGTCGCTGTCTGTCCTGACGAAGAATGTTCAGCTGCGCGTGGCCGTTGGCACTGAGGTTTCCGAGACCCAAACGAACATATCCGAACATATCCTGCGCGGGAAAATCAACCTTGGCTTCGGCAGCCTGCATGGGCACGTAATCTTTGTCAATATCTATGCGGTTTCCCTCAGTGGCAAATTTCACCGGCTGCTTGTTGGTATTGAGCGCTTCTGTTCCAGGCGTTTGATACACTTTTCCGGCATTTTCAATCTGCGGAGAATAATCCTTTTCCAATAAAATATCGCGCATAATAAGCGAATCGCTTTGGTTTTGAGCGAAAAGGGAAAGACTGGCTATAAAAGCACAGAAAAACAGGGTTAAATATTTCTTATTCATTGCTGCGTTCTTCAATTGTTTGTAAACGTACACTGATCATATCTTGAATATCATCGGTATCGGTATAATTCTCCTTCAGGCTGAGCAAATATTGTTTAGCTTGGAAATCATCGCCTTGTTTCATGAAAATGTCGGCCATCAGCACAAAGCAACGAGCCATCCAGTAGGCATGCGGCGTGCCGTCCTTCAAGAAATCCTGAGCCAATTTGAGCGCTTTGTCGTTGTTGCCTTTTTCGAACCAATATTCCGCCAACAAGAAACGAGCCTCGGCGCCAAAGGCAGTCTGAGAATCTTTCGACAAGGCTTCCCAATCTTTCACGGCTTCATCGCTGCGGTTCAGTTTCACCAAAGATTGCGTTTTATGATGACGCGCTTCGCGCTGAAGTTCCGGGCTGAGATGGCTTTCCTGCAACAACTCTTCGCAAACTGCCAGCAATTCCGCACTCTGTTCCAAGGCCGCCAGACATCGCATGATGCCTGTTTTTGCCTGCAGGCGCGTGTTTCTATTGTCAGCAAGCGTGTACAATTGTTGGTAATAGGCCAATCCTTCGTTGTAAGCTTCTTTCGCGTAAGCATTGTCCGATAAAGCAATCAAGGCGTCCGTCATGAAGGGATTACCTTTTTGTTTCAACACATTCTTATAATGTTCTATGGCTTCGTCCACGCGGTGTTTTTCGTACAACAAATTGGCACAATGATAGTTGGCCGGAGTATAGAAACCACCCTGCGGGAATTGCTGCAAGTATTGTTGGAAAGCCGCGATGGCTTGGTCGTTTTTGCTGTCCATCATCAGACGTTCGGCTGCCATGTACGAAAGCGAATCCTGTTCGCCGGCTTGCAAGGCAAAATCATCACCCAATCCCGAAAGGTAAGTCACGAACTCGTTCACCTGATTGGTGGCTACATAAATGGTTTTCAAGTCGTTGATGGCGGTTTGAGCTTCCTGGCTGCCGGGATAATCGTCAATCACTTTCTTGTAAGCGGCGATGGCTTGCGTGGCGTTACCACTCTGATAATGAAGCAATCCAATCTGCACACCGGCCTTACGAGCCAACTCGCTGTTGGGCGCTTTCTTCATCAATCTTTGGAACACGGCAATGGCTTCTTTTTGCTGACGCATGCTCACGAAGGCTCGGGCTTCTTCGTACAGGGCCTTGGTCAGATAATCCGATTTCGGGAAACGTTTTTCGAAGCTTTGAAGCAACGCGGCCTTTTCCTTATACTGCTTGCGCAAACCTAAACAGAAAGCTTGCTGATACACTGCATAATCGTTGCCAGAAGGCATGAGTCTGTCGGTTTGGGCATAATATTTTTCAGCCTGTTGATATTGTCTTGCGAAATAATAGCAATCGCCTATGCGATTCAGCGCGTCCACGTACGGAGCCTCCTTTTTGCCCGACGCAAGCTGGCAATATTTCTCGAAGTATTTCAGTGCATCGTTGTAGTTCTTCGAATTGAAATAGCAGTAAGCCAAATCGTAATGCGCAATCTGATAAGCCTTGAATTTCGAAGCATTCTTGTCGTTGAGGAAAGTCTGGAAATCGCGGGTGGCCGTCTTCAAATCGTTCAGGCGATAAGCTGTTTCGCCTTTCCAGAAATAGGCTTCCGGTGTGGCAATGCCAATTTTTCTACCTAAATCGGTGGAAGCGAGGAAATTCTTGTAAGCAGCCTGGTAATCGGCATTGTTGAAACGTTCCATGCCCAAGAGGAAGTAAAGTTTGGTCTTGGTCTGGAGCATGTTTTGCGAAGGCTTGTCAATCTTTCCGATAAAGTCGATGGCTGCCTGATAATTGGAATTGCTCAAGAAAGCGTCGGCCAAGTGGCTGTAAATCTGGTCGGAATATTTGCTGTTGGGAAATTCTTCCAGAATTCTTTCGAAAGCCTTGATTTGTTCGTTGAAGGGAGAAAACGAAGTTTCGTAGCAGAGCAGTGCGTAGTTGTAGAGCGCGTCTTCCTTGGTGCCTTTGTCGTGATGGCTGAGGCTGGCTCTTTCGAAGCTCAGTCGCGCCATGTCGTTCTTCTGCATCTGCAAATAGCAAACACCCACGTGGAAAATGGCATTTTGTGCCAAAGCATCATCTTCTCCGCTGGCCTTGGAAAAATACGTGAGCGCCTTGTCGTATCGTTTTTCCAGGAAATGAATCATACCTATACGATAAGCGTCAGTGCGCAGAATTTCAGGATCTTCGGCCAAATATTTTTCGTAAAAAACTTGGGCGTCCCTGTAGTTTTTCAATTCGTAGTGCGCCGCTGCCGACAAACGATAAAGCTCTGTTTTTTCACTTTGTGTGGGATTCTCCTGCAACAATCGTTCGGCTGTTTCCAACATTTCAACAAATTGTCCCTCATTGAATTGGAGTTGCATGATATAAAAAGGCGCCGTGTGTCGATATTCCTCTACATCAGCCACTTGACGGAAACCTTTCATAGCTTCCTGTGTAAAACCTTCCTTATAATCTATGTAGGCAGTATAATAGGTGGCGGGCAAGAGATAGCGTCCGTTTTCGGCTATGAGTTCATGAAAAATGGAATCGGCTTTGGGAAAATCTTCCAGTTGCATGTGGGTGTAAGCCAGTTGGAAACGATAATCTTCGTATTCTTTTTTGCTGAGCGCGCTACGTTGACATAAGTTGTAAAATCCGATGGCGTCCTGATATTGTCCGGCATTCATGGCGCAGGTTCCCAGCATGAAGAAGGCTTTGGGCGCATACACCGACATGGAATAATCTGCCAGAAAATCGCGAAGCAACAAGCTGGAATTCATTTGGTTCAGGTAAAAAGCGCTGGCTGCCTGCATGAAACGGGCGTGTTCCACCTGGCCTTCGCTCAATCCTTGGCTTTGGGCAAGCAGATTCTCGGTCTGGGTAAGACAAACATCGTAATGCTCGCTTTGGAAATATTCCTGACAAGAATGGTAAAGGTTAAGGTTGTTTTCTTGATGCTTTTGCGCTTGTACATAATAAGTTAGCGATATCATCAAGCTTATCAGAAGCAGGAGTTTCTTCATAGTTGTTGCTGTTTAAAATCAAACTGCAAGTATAAGATTTTTTTTACTAACCGACAACGGGATTTTGGTGATGTGAGAATAAAACAAAAGCAGCTACAACATCGTTGTAACTGCTTGTTGGCTCTTCAGGTAGGACTTGAACCTACGACCCCCTGATTAACAGTCAGGTGCTCTAACCGACTGAGCTACTGAAGAAGATTTGCTAATAGTTCCTAAAAGCGCGACAAAAGTACAGCGATATTTCGAAATATGCAATATATTTGCAACAAAATTTTTCAAATAATTATTTTTTCAAGACCAATAAACACGATGAAGAAGACATTATTAAATGGAGTAATCTTGGTAACTGCTTTATTGACAGCGTTATCCATGCATGCCGTGAACACAGAGAGCCGCAATTACAAAATCACGAAATATTTTGAAGTGATGTACGAAATGCTTCGCGATTTGGAAGCGTATTATGTAGATTCCACCGATGTGGACAAGGTTTTCAATGCAACTTTGGAAGGTATGCTTTCCATGTATGATCCTTATACCTCTTATATTCCGGAGGAAGATTTGCCCGATTTTAAGTATATGACCACCGGTGAATATGCCGGAGTGGGAGCTATCATTTCGCAGCGCGATGGCATGATTTATTTTTCTGAACCTTATGAAAATATGCCTGCGCAAAAGGCCGGCATTCTCTTCGGGGACGAAATTCTCAGCATTGACGGAGAATCGATGGAAGGCAAGACCGTGTCTTATGTGAGCGACAAATTGAAGGGACGTCCGAATACGGAACTCACGCTCAGCATTCGCCGCGAGGGTGTCAAGAAACCGCTGAAAATCAAGTTGACGCGTCAGATGATTGTGGTGCCTCAGGTTGTATATTATGGTATGGTGGCCGAAGGCATCGGTTATATTTATTTGGAAAGTTTCACCGACAAAGCCACGCAAGAAGTGCGCGCCGCCTTGCTCGATTTGAAGTCGAAAGGTGCCAAAAAGCTGGTGCTCGACTTGCGTGAAAATGGCGGAGGATTGATGTCGGAGGCTATTTCTATTTGCAATCTCTTTGTTAATAAAGGAGAGGAAATTGTTTCGACAAAAGGAAAGAATCCGGGCGATTACAGGTCGTATAAAACCACGTCGGTGCCTGTGGATACGTTGATGCCCTTGGCAGTGATTATCACTTCGGGTTCAGCTTCTTCGTCGGAGATCGTGGCCGGCGCGCTGCAAGATCTGGATCGTGCGGTGATTGTGGGAGAACGCAGTTTCGGTAAGGGTCTGGTGCAGGCTACGCGCGAAATGCCCTACGATGGTTTGTTGAAATTGACCACGGCCAAATATTACATTCCCAGCGGACGTTGCATTCAGGCCATAGATTATGCGCATAGAGGCGAGGATGGTCGCGTGGCGCGAATTCCCGATAGTCTTACCACGGTTTTCCATACCCGGAACGGACGCGAAGTGCGCGATGGTGGCGGCATCCGTCCCGATTTCGATGTGAAGGAAGATCCCATTTCGGTGTTGTGCATGCGTTTGGTGGCCGAAGATTTGTTCTCGCAGTATGCCAACAAGTATTTCCGCGAACACGAGCGCATCGCGCCAGCCTCTCAATTCCATCTGACAGATGCCGAGTACGAGGATTTCAAGAAATACGTCATTGAAAAAGGTGTCAAGTACGATATGCGCAGCCGCTCCCAATTGGATCGTTTGAAAACCATTCTTAAGCAGGAGGGTTATTATGCGCAAGTAGAAGAGGAGATGAATAAACTTGAGGAAAAACTCAACGAAGATTTACAGCGCGACTTGGATTTGTTTCGCGATGATGTTGTGAAATTGCTTGAGTCGAGCATTGTTTTGCGCTATTATTATCAAAAAGGAGAGCATGAATACTTTATCCAAGACGATGCTTTCTTGAGAAAAGCGGTGGAGGTTCTCCAGGATGATGAAAAATATCGTTCGAGTTTGATTGTTGATAATCAATAAGATAGCAAATCAGATGTAAATTTTTTAGAAAAAAAAGATTGAAAAACTTTTGAAGTATAAAAATTTGCTATATCTTTGCACCCGCAAAATTGCTCGCACAAGGTGAGTAGATGATGCAAATAGGAAGGCCCATTCGTCTATCGGTTAGGACGCAAGATTTTCATTCTTGAAAGAGCGGTTCGATTCCGCTATGGGCTACTAATTTTTATTTAAAGCATTTTTGAAATGGCTAATCACAAATCATCTTTGAAAAGAATTCGTCAGACACAAGCAAGACGATTGAACAACCGCTACTATGCAAAGACTGCTCGTAACGCTGTACGCAAATTGCGTGCTACTACCGATAAGGCTGAAGCAGTTGCTATGTTGCCTCAAGTATGTTCAATGTTGGATCGCTTGGCAAAGAAGAGCATTATTCACAAGAATAAAGCTGCCAACTTGAAATCTAGCTTGACGAAGGCTGTTAACAAATTGGCGTAATTCTTTAAGCGATTTATATGTGTCAGACCGTATTTATTACGGTCTTTTTTTTTGTTGGAAATTTTGTAAGTTGGAAATTTTGTCAGAAACCGCATGACCGTTCTCTACGAAGACAACCACATCATCATTGTCAATAAAACCAACAATGAGATTGTGCAAGTGGACAAAACCGGCGACACTTCTCTCGAAGACAGCTTGAAGGCTTATATCAAGGAGAAGTATCAGAAACCGGGCAATGTGTTCCTGGGCGTCACTCACAGGCTCGACAGGCCGGTGAGCGGTATCGTGGTGTTTGCCAAAACCAGCAAAGCGCTGACCCGTCTCAACGAAATGTTTCGCAATGGTGAGGTGCAAAAAACCTACTGGGCCATTGTCAAGGATCGTCCCAAACAAGAGGCGGCCATTTTGGAGCAGTATATCGTTCGCAACGAGAAGCAGAACAAATCTTACGTGTACAATCAACCCAAGGCCAATGCCAAGAAAGCCATCCTTTCGTATAAGCTTTTGGCAGTGAGCGATAGATATGCTTTGCTCGAGGTCGATTTGAAAACGGGTCGTCATCATCAGATTCGTTGTCAGTTGGCGGGCATGGGTTGTCCCATCAAAGGCGATTTGAAATACGGATTTCCCCGATCCAACCCGAATGGGGGCATTTCTCTTCATGCAAGACGCATTCAATTTGTGCATCCTGTCAGTAAAAATCTAATCGATGTAGTGGCTCCATGTCCGAAAGATGAGTCACTTTGGCGCGTTTTTACCCAAGATTGATTCTTTTAATTGTTAAAAAAGCTTAAAAAATCAAAGTTTTGCAACTTTTTTTCAGATTTCGGGCTTTGATATTTGGCAGAGAAAAATAAAGAATCTAATTTTGCTACGTGTTTTTCATGGTATTAGATTTAAGGTTAATGAAGAGAGGTTGTCGGGAGATAATCTTCTTTTAAAGAGGAAACATTTTTGTTTCCTCTTTTTTTATGACAATCAGATGCTGAATAATACGATTAAGATAATTTTGTATAACAAGTAAATAAAGGACATGGCAATTTTCTATACACCGGATATCGAAACGAATCCATTCCTCTCGCAAGAAGAGTCGGGACATTGTGTGCGCGTGCTTCGTCTGTCTGTGGGCGATGAGATTACGCTCTGCGACGGCAAGGGAAATTTTTACCGGGCCATCATTGCCGATGCCAATGCCAAACGCTGTGCCGTGGAAGTGCAAGAGGTGATGCCCCAAGAGAATCATCTGCCGAAAGTGTATGTGGCTGTGGCGCCGACCAAGAATATGGATCGTATGGAGTGGTTAGTGGAGAAACTCACCGAAATGGGCGTGGATGGTATTTATTTCTTGCAGACGCGTTTTAGTGAACGCAAGGTTCTCAATACCGAACGCTTGGTCAAAATTGCCGTGTCGGCCATGAAGCAATCGCAGCGTGCCACTTTGCCCGAAATTGGCGAGCTTCAGATCTTCAAGCAATTTGTGAAAACGCAGGCTCAGGCTCATAAATTCATCTGTCATTGTTATCCCGAAGACGAAGCCGGCAAACGTGTCTTTATCAAGGAAGTGGATTTGCAGGGCGGCGATGCTTTGGTGATGATTGGTCCCGAGGGCGATTTCTCTTTGGAAGAAGTGCAGATGGCGCGCGAACTTGGCTTTACCACACTGAGTCTTGGTCCGATGCGTCTGCGTACGGAAACTGCCGCCATGCTGGCCGGCATGATGCTTAGAATGCAGAGTCTTTGAGGCTCAAGCTACTCTCTCTGCAATAATCATTTCTCAGCAATAATCATTCGAATTGGAAAGACAGCACTATCAGGCGCGAACTGATGCGGTCGAATGCGTTGGTGTAGTTGACGAAGGCTTGGCTGGCCTCGTCGGGACGATGGTGTTGGAAAATGTCGTCCAACCCGATGCAAAGTTTCAGTTCGGGTACGAGACGGAAATACGGCATGTATAGATCGCAACCAAAGGCCAATTCCCAATAGGTGTTGAGCGAGGTCAGTTCTATGGCTTCGTTCTTGCGGTTGCCGGCATCTATGCCTACGCTGAAACCTGTGGCAATATAAGGTCGGTAGTTATTGCTTCTTGCCCCGCGGTAACGCACCAAAAGCGGCATCATAATATAGTTGGAGCGCACCGTCACGCGTTCTATTTTGGTATCCGGCGCATCAGAAAACAAATCCATTTCTTTCGAGCCGAAGTGAATACAGGGCGTCAGGCGAAGGCTGAAAGCATCGGAAATGCGTAAATCGCCCAACACGCCGACGCTGAATCCGGGCGTATAATTGGGCACATTTCCATACCATCTGTTGCCTTCTGCGTCTTGAAGTCCTGAGTGTTGAATCAGAAAATCCTGTGTATGAAGCCCTACCGAAAACCCGAAATGATATGGACGAAGGTCTTCGTATTGCAAATATTGCCTTTTTGATTGGGCTTGCGAGATAAAGATTCCTGCAAACAGGCAACAACAAATGAGTATGTAATGTTTCAATTTCAACACGGCATTCACGAAAATGTTTTATATAAACGCAAAAAGTGAAGATTTATTGCAAAAAAAAACTTGCAAGACAAAAAATACTACTATTTTTGTGGCACCAATTATTAACCGGAGGAAATCCTCCATAAATCTTGAAACTATGGCATACGTTATTAGTGAAGATTGCGTTGCATGTGGAACTTGTATCGACGAATGTCCCGTTGGCGCTATTTCAGAAGGTGATATCTATAGCATCGATCCTGAAGCTTGCACCGAATGTGGTTCTTGTGCAGATGTTTGCCCCTCAGAGGCAATTCACTTAGGATAAGTTATCGTTGTCCAAGTACGCTAAAGCAACCTTTCAACGGGTTGCTTTTTTTCTGTCAATTATTTGTTTTCCTTATATAGTGTTTAGCCGATAATGCTCAAATTTCCTTTACATAAATGCTTGGTTTTGTGTGGGATGCTTTTGTTCTGCGCCTCGATGTTCACGTCTTGTCTTTGTTGTGACCCTGATTCCGGACAAGAAGAGAAATCTCCCTACATCGCGCGGGTTTTCGACTATTGTCCGGCGCCGGGCCAGTTTGTCAATGTTATTCCCGCAGCGAGCGAAGGCGATACCAAGGACGCAGTTCTGGCGCGTGCCGAAGAACTTTTAGTGGGTAGCGTGAACACCGGCATGGTGTCGCTTGGTGCTTGGGGCGGATACATTGTAGTGGGCTTCGATCATGCCATTGTCAATGAGCCCGATACGGTCGATTTCAAGATTTACGGAAATGCTTACGAAGGCAATGCGGAGCCTGGCATTGTCATGGTTTCGGCCGATGAAAATGGCAATGGTTTGCCAGACGATAATTGGTATGAACTGCGAGCCTCCGAATACGATAATCCGGAGGTGATTCATCAATATCGTTGCGTTTATTATCGTCCCGATTCACTGAATGCGGATATTTATTGGGTTGACAATCAAGGAGAAAGCGGCTTCGTTTCACGAAATCAATATCATAAGCAAGCGTATTATCCTTGGTGGGAAAAGGCCGACAGTCTTGTTTTCGAAGGTGCGCGATTGCCCTCTACGTCTTATCAAGAAGGTTCCACTTTCAAGAGTCCGGCTTTCGATTGGGGCTATGCAGACAACGTGCCCAATCAGTCTTCAGCATCTTGCTTCGACATAGATTGGGCGGTAGATGATTCTGGTAAAGCGGTGAAACTCAACCAAATAAATTTTGTAAAAGTCTATACGGCGCAACAGCAGTCATTGGGTTGGATTGGTGAAACTTCCACCGAGATTACCGGCATGGAAGATCTCCATTTCGATGCTTCGAGCCAGTTGTAAAGGCCGAATTCTTTCTGCTTCAAAGGCCGAATTCTTTCTGCTTCAAAGGCCGAATTCTTTCTGCTTCAAAGGCTGAATTCTTTCTGCTTCAAAGGCCGAATTTTCGACCGACTTAAAGGCCGATTTCTTCGTGCGGACGAGGAATGACCACATCGAGATAGCCTTTTTTGTGCAGTCTTTCCTTGAAGGCAATCTGCGATTCTTCTTCGCCGTGCACCACAAACACCTTTTTCACTTCTCCCGGATCTTGGCACGACAAATATTGGCAAAGATCGTTGTAATCGGCATGAGCCGACATGGAGTTGATTTCTTCGATTTCGGCTTTCACCGAGTAGGTTTGTCCAAAAATGCGCACTTCTTCGGGATGTCTTTTCAGGCGGGCTCCCAATGATTCCTTTTCGCAGTAACCAACCATCAGAATGGTGGTGCGCGGATCTTCTATGTTATTGGCAATGTGGTGCTTTACGCGTCCGGCTTCGGCCATGCCTGAGGCAGAAATAATGACACAAGGTTCGTGGCTTCCGTTGAGCGCCTGCGATTCGCGTTTGTCTTCGATATAATGTAAACCCTTGAAATCGAAGGGGTCGCTGTCGTATTTCATGATGCGTTGCACATGACGGTTGAAGCATTCCGGATGACGTTTCACCACTTCTGTGGCTGCGGTAGAAAGCGGGCTATCCACATAATATTTCACACCGGGCAATTTCATGTCGAGTTCCATATCGTTCAGTGCATAAAGCAGTTCCTGGGTGCGTCCCACGCTGAATGCCGGAATAATCAGTTTGCCTTTTTTATCTATGCAAGTGTGAATAATCAAGTCGCGGATGGTCTCCGAGTTCGTGTCCACGCGGTCGTGCAGACGGTTTCCGTAAGTCGATTCGATGATGATGTAATCGGCCTGAGGGAAGGTGGCGGGCGATTTCAGGATGTAGTCGCCGTAGCGTCCCACGTCGCCGCTGAAAGCAATCTTGGTGATTTTTCCGTTTTCCTTGATGCTCAAAAAGATGGTGCAAGCGCCTAAGATGTGACCGTTTTCGAACAATTGCAACGTGATATCTTCGTCAATGGCAAAAGGTTTTTCGTAAGGCACTTCTACAAAACGATGAAGCGCTTCGTTTACGTGTTCGATGGTGTAAAGCGGCTCTATGGGTTGCTTGCCTTCCAAAAATCTGCGTTTGTTGATGAATTTCACATCGTTTGCCTGAATGTGCGCAGAGTCTTTCAGCAAGATTTCCGTCAAATCTTTGGTGGCTGCCGTGGTAAAGATTTTTCCCTTGAATCCTTCTTTTACCAGCTTGGGAATCAATCCGCTATGATCTACGTGCGCGTGCGAAAGTACCATGTAATCTACTTCCGCGGGGTTGAATCCGAAGTGATTGTTCATCTTGGTGGTGTCCGGGCCTAAACCTTGGAACATGCCGCAGTCGAGCAATATTTTCTTGCCGTTAGATAAGGTAATGAGATGTTTGGAGCCTGTAACTGTTTGAGTGGCACCGTGGAAAGAGATTTTCATAGTAAAATCGTTTAGAATTGGCCATAAATGTTAACACACAAATATAAAACCAAATCCAAACGATTTACAAGTTTTGTTCAAAAAAAATGTAGAAAGCGCTTACATTCTCGAAGGAACATCAATGCCCAGCAAGTACATACCGCGCTTGATGATGTTTCCGATTTCCTTCGACAGATACAGACGGAAGGCCTTCAGCTCGGCATTTTCTTCGCGCAAGATAGAGAAGTCGTGGTAGAACTGATTGTATTCCTTCACCAAGTCATATACATAGTTGGCCACCACGGCGGGGCTGTAGGTCTTGCCGGCCAGCTTCACGATTTCGGGGAAGTCGGTGGCGTGCATGATGAGCGACAATTCCTTTTCCGAGAGGTCGCTGTGGTTGTTGCTGAGGCTGCTGTAGTCAATGCCTTGCTCGTCGGCTTTTCTCAACACCGATTGGATACGGGCGTAAGCATACTGGATGAAAGGACCTGTGTTTCCGTTGAAGTCGATAGATTCCTTGGGGTTGAAGGTCATGTTTTTGCGAGGATCCACTTTCAGAATGAAGTACTTAAGCGCACCCAGACCTACCATGCGAACAATGGTGTCGGCCTCTTCGGGCGTGCAAGCATCCAACTTGCCCAATTCCTGAGAAGTTTCGCGAGAGGTGTTCACCATTTCTTCCACCAAATCGTCGGCATCTACCACGGTGCCTTCGCGCGATTTCATTTTGCCTTCGGGCAGTTCCACCATACCATAAGAGAAGTGAACCAAATCCTTACCCCAATCGAAGCCCAGACGGTCGAGCAAGATAGACAGCACCTTGAAGTGATAGTTCTGTTCGTTGCCCACCACATAAATCATTTCGTCGATGGGATATTCCTTGAAACGCAGGTTGGCTGTACCAATGTCTTGCGTCATATATACGGAAGTGCCGTCGCTGCGGAGCAAAACTTTCTGGTCGAGACCTTCGTTAGACAAGTCGGCCCAAACAGAGCCATCTTCTTTGCGGAAGAACAAGCCCTTTTCCAAACCTTCCAACACTTTGTCTTTACCCAAAAGATAGGTATCAGATTCGTAATAAATTTTGTCGAAATCGACGCCCAGCGTTTTGTATGTTTCGTTGAAACCTGCGTAAACCCATTCGTTCATCATTTTCCAGAGCTCGCGAACTTCGGGTTTGCCGGCTTCCCAATCGCGCAACATGGCATGAGCTTCGGCCATGAGAGGTGAGGCGGCTTCGGCAGCGGCTTTGGCTTCTTCTTTGCCCTTTTCATCGAGAGAATCGTAGTTTTCGGGCAAGAGGCTTTTCACTTCTTCCTTGAAATGTTTGTCGAAGGCAACGTAGCAATCGCCCACCAAATGGTCGCCTTTCTTGCCAGAGCTTTCGGGCGTGGCACCGTCGAACCATTTCAGCCAAGCCAGCATCGATTTGCAAATATGAATACCGCGGTCGTTCACAATGTTGGTTTTTACCACTTTGTTGCCGTTAGCCTCCATAATGCGACTCAAGCTGTAACCGAGCAAATTGTTGCGTACGTGTCCCAAGTGCAAGGGCTTGTTGGTGTTGGGCGATGAATATTCAATCATCACCAATTTGGCGTTTTCATCGGCCTTTTTGATACCGAAGTTCTCGTCCTTGCCAATGCTTTCCAGGCAATTCATCCAATATTCGTTGGAGATGCTCAGGTTGAGGAATCCTTGGATGACGTTGAATGATTTCACTTCGGGCGTGTGTGCCAACAACCATTCTCCGATTTCTTGAGCTACTTCAGCCGGTTTTTTGCGTGCGGCTTTCAGGAAAGGAAATACCACCAAGGTGAAATCGCCTTCGAATTCTTTTTTCGTTTTTTGCAACTGCAAGCTGCTTTCTTCGGCTTCGAGTTGATAAAGTTCTGCCAAACAGGCTTTTACTTTTTCAGAAAGAATGGTTGAAATATTCATAGCAATGTTTTTTTAGCGGCCGCAAAATTAGTGCAATTTGCTTATACTGGCAAATAAAAAGCAAAAGAGACCGGAATGATGTTCCAGCCTCTTGTAAACCTATAAAATAGGAGTAAATGTCAATTCTTTGCAGAATTATTTCACCTTTGCAGCCAATTCAGCGCCAGCTTTGAACTTGGCAACTTTCTTAGCGGGGATGGTGATGGTAGCCTTGGTGGCGGGGTTGATACCGGTACGGGCAGCCTTTTCAGCAACAGAGAAAGTACCGAAACCAACCAAAGTCAGCTTATCGCCCTTGGCCAAAGTTTCTTCTACACTGCAAACGAATGCGTCCAATGCCTTCTTAGCATCAGCTTTGCTCAAACCAGCCTTTTCAGCGATGGCATTGATGAGTTCAGTCTTGTTCATAATAGAATCGTAATTAAGAGTTGGTAAATAAAGTCATTTGGCTACAAATAAAAGGCAAAGTTTTTAATTCTCAAAGGTTTTTGCAAAAAAAATTAGAGGAGTATTAAAATTTACAAAAATTCAGAGAAGGAATATATCCTATTAGATATGAAAGACTTAAATACTCAAAAGGAAAATTATCACATTTGTGAGGAAATCTACTCTCCGAGTGTTATATTTGCAACTCAAAAATTATTGACATGACATTTAATACAAGTGGAAACAGATTTCTGGCATCCATACCGCCAGTGACAAAGAACCTTATCATTATCAATCTGATACTATGGTTGGCTTCGGTCTTGTATCCTGCCCTGCAAGATTTTCTGGGAATGCATTTCATTCTGGCCGAAGACTTTAAGATTCATCAGTTGATTACCTACATGTTCATGCACGATCGTTCGGGCATAGGACACGTGTTTTTCAATATGTTCGCCGTGTACATGTTCGGCCGCGTGCTGGAGCAGGTGTGGGGCCCCAAGCGCTTCCTTATTTTCTACATGGTGACGGGCATAGGCGCCGGGCTTATCCAGCAGCTTACCTGGTACATAGACATCGCTCCCTTTTTGGAAGACGTCAATCAGTACCTGCTCAGCGGTGAACCCGGTTCCTTGGGCAATTATTGGCAGTTGCGCGAAGGCGTGCGTTATCCGGCAGAAGAAGTGCTGAGGGCCAGAGATGCTTTGCTTAACAGTATGCTCACGGTGGGTGCTTCGGGCGCGGTGTTCGGCATTTTGCTCGGATTCGGTATGCTCTTTCCCAATGCGCCGCTGTATTTCATGTTCATTCCCTTCCCTATCAAGGCAAAGTGGATGGTCATCGTGTACGGTCTGATTGAATTGTTTGCCGGCGTTTCCAATTTCTCTGGCGACAACGTGGCACATTTCGCGCATCTTGGTGGCATGATTTTTGGTTATTTCCTTATTGTTTATTGGAAAAAGAAAGGAATAGGAAATGGCTTCTTTTTGGGATAATCTCGTTGCGAAATACAAGCAAGGAGGCTTGGTCGAGAAATTGATTTTCATCAATGTCGCCGTATTTTTGATACAGGCGGTGTTGACAGTGTTTTTCAAGTTGTTTGGGCTGAATATCAGTAGTTTGCTCGTTTGGCTGGAAGTGCCGGCTTCTCTGTCGAAACTGCTCTTCAGGCCATGGACGCTGTTCACCTATATGTTTGTGCATGCCAACTTGATGCACCTGTTTTTCAATATGTTGTGGTTGTACTTTTTTGGCCGCTTGTTTTTGCGCTATTTCGGCAACCGACAATTCATCATCGTTTACTTAGGAGGCGGTTTGGCAGGAGCATTGCTGTATCTTTTGGGCTACAACCTTTTGCCATATTATCGTCCGATGGTGGATTTCAGCATCTTGGCTGGCGCTTCGGCGGCCATTCTCTCGCTCACGGTGGCCATGGCATTTTACCGACCCGAAGACGAATTGAACCTGATGTTTTTTGGTCGCGTCAAGATGAAGTGGCTGGCCATCGCCATGATTGTCATCGATGTACTCAGTCTGACGGGCGACAACGGCGGCGGCAGTCTGTCACATATAGGCGGGGCTTTGTTCGGCTTGGCAGCCGGTTTGTATTATCGCAATTTTGGTCTGTGGCAATCGGATACTTCGTGGAAAAACGTGAAAGCCAATTTGAACAGCCGATTCGGCAAGAAACAGGCAAAGACTTATCATAGAGCGCATTCCGAATATTCCGATGTGGACCAGGCTTACCGTGATCAGCGCAAAGCCGACAGCGACCGTGTGGATGCTATTCTCGATAAGATAAAAGCCTCTGGCTATGATAGTTTGACGCAGGAAGAAAAGCAATTTCTGTTTCAGGCGGGCAAAAAATAATGTCTTGTAAGGGAGAGAGATGAAAAGTAATAATGTGCAAACCCAAAAGGCGAAAAGCGCCGCCGGAAAGGCGAGGGCGACAACTGCGAAATCTAAATTCGGTATTCTGCGCGACACTTTCTTGTTGATTATCAATTTGGTAGTGGTGGCTTTGCTGTTGGTGGCCGCTAAATCGAGTTTGATAGATCCGGAAGATCTTTGGTTTGCCGTGTACCCCAACTATATGCTTCCATTCTTGGCGGTGCTGAATCTTATCTTCTTCATTTACTGGCTTATACGCTGGCGATACCGCGCGCTTATCTCTTTGGCGGTCTTTATTATCACCTTCAACAACTGCAAAGTCTGGATACCCATCAATGTATCGCAGGAGAGTCCTTCGCTCACCGAGAAAGAAGTGAAGTTGCTCACCTACAACACGATGCAGTTTTCCGGCATGAAAGCGCATACCAAAGAAACGCCCAACGAGGTGCTGAAATACTTGAACGCTTCGCAGGCCGATATCATTTGTTTGCAAGAAACCATGTGCCATTCTTCGAGTCAATATCTCCGGAAGGAAGACGTGCTCAAGGCGATGAAGGATTATCCGCATCAATTTTCCCTGCCCGGAAAGAGCAGCATGAATATGTGGGTTTTCTCGAAATATCCCATTTTGAAATGCAAACGTATTGAATTCGAGAGTGTTGCCAATGCGAGCTTTTATTGCGACATACAGATTGGCGGCAAAATCATCCGGGTTATCAACAATCATTTGGAATCGAATAAGCTGACGGCGAAAGATAAATCGCTGTATAAAGATATCATCGACGAGCCCAATAAGGAGAGTATCACGAACGTAGCCAGGGCTTTAAGCGATAAATTGGCGCCGGCAGCGGTGATGCGCGCGCAACAGGCCGAGAAGGTGGCCGAAGAAATTGCCCGTTCGCCTTATCCGGTCATTGTCTGTGGCGACTTCAACGATATTCCCAATTCGTACACGTATCGTACTGTTTCGAAAGGCTTGAAAGATGCTTGGGTGCAGAATGCCAGTGGTTTAGGTCTTACTTTCCACGAGAAATTCTATTTGTTCCGCATCGATTATATTTTTCATTCGCCCTCCATCAAAACCTATCGAACCAAGATTGATAGGGTGCCGCATTCCGATCATTACCCGCTTTGGACGTACTTTCAAGTGTTATGAGTCAGATGATTGCAGAGGTAATATTGCCGGTTTCTTTTTGTGATTCACTGAGTTACGCCGTTCCGGACGAGATGATGGGGCAAATTGCGCCTGGTTGTCGCGTGTCGGTGCCTCTGCGAGGAAAACAAAAACAAGTGGGTGTCGTGTTTGGCTTCCGTGCCATGCAAGAAGAAAACTATCAGCTCAAGGAAATCTCAGAACTGATTGATGCAAAGCCTATTATGACGGAGCAACAATTGAAGTTTTGGAAATGGTTGGCCTCTTATTATGCTTGCAAAACAGGCGAAGTGATGATGGCTGCTTTGCCTACGGGGCTGAAATCGGAAGATGCGTATAAGCCTAAGTTTGAATCTGTTTTGCGTTTGTCGGAATCGTATTGTCGGCCGGAAAATTTGGAATCTTTGATGGCATCGCTTCAGACGAAGGCCAAAAAACAATGGCAAGTGCTACGGGTTTTTCTTTCGCAAGAGGATTTTCATTCTCAATGTGATTTTAGCGACATCAGGCTTCGAAAAGCGGACTTGTTGCAAAACGAGGAAGTGTCGCCGGCGGCATTGAAAGCGCTGATAGACAAGCAGATATTCATTGTAGAGCAGGAAGAAGTGAGCCGATTGAAGCCTTTGCAGGCCGATGCTCCGAGTGAAATTTGTTTTTCCCCGGCCCAAAAGAAAGCCTACGACGAGATTTATCAATCTTGGAAAACAAAGGAAATCTGCTTGCTGCACGGCGTTACATCGAGCGGAAAGACAGAGATTTACACCCAACTCATAAAGGAGGCTTTGGCTAAAAACAAGCAGGTGCTGTATCTTTTGCCCGAAATTGCCCTGACCACGCAGATAACGCAACGTCTGAAGAAAAGTTTCGGCTCTCAGATGCTTATTTATCACTCCAAATGTTCTATGAATGAACGCGTGGAAATGTGGCAACGCATCCTCAAGGCAGATGGTCCGCTTTTGGTGGTGGGCGTGCGTTCGGCGGTGTTTTTACCCTTCAGCAAATTGGGTTTGGTGGTGATAGACGAAGAACACGAAATCTCTTATAAACAGACTGAACCGGCGCCTCGTTATCATGCAAGAAATGCGGCGCTTATGCTGGCTAAAATACACGGAGCCAAGTCTTTGTTGGGTTCGGCAACGCCTTCTTTGGAATCTTATACCAAGGCTCGTGAAGGTCGTTACGGACTGGTGAACCTGACGCAGCGCTATCGCGATATGCAGTTGCCCGATATTCTTGTGGCCGACATCAACGAGGCTAAAAAGAAAAAGCAGTTGCAGGCGATGTTTACGCCCTTGTTGGTGGAAAAAATGCAGGAAACCTTGCAGGCCGGCGAGCAAATCATTCTTTTTCACAATCGTCGCGGATATGCCTCTATTTTGAGTTGCAAGGAATGCGATTGGACGCCGCATTGCGAACGTTGCGATGTGCCGCTCACTTATCATAAGCAAAGTCGCAGTCTGCGATGTCATTATTGCGGAAAACCATACGCCTTGCCGGCGATTTGCCCTTCGTGTGGCAAGCCAATGTTGCTTAGTTTCGGATTTGGTACCGAGCAGGTGGAAGAGTCTCTGCATCAGCTTTTTCCGCAGGCGCGCGTGGCTCGTATGGATACGGACGTGTTGCACGAGCGCGCCGCCCTCGAACAACTGATTGCATCTTTCGAAAAACGCGAGATTGACATACTCATTGGCACACAGATGCTTACCAAAGGTTTGGACTTTGACAATGTCCGTTTGGTGGGCGTGCTCAATGCCGACATGATGCTCAACCAAAACGATTTCCGCGCCCACGAACGCGCCTTTCAGCTGATGCTGCAGGTGAGCGGGCGCGCCGGCCGCAAGGGCCGGCGCGGCCTCGTCGTCATTCAGACGCGACAGCCCGATCAAGCACTCATTCAGCGCGTGTTGCACCACGACTACAAGAGTTTCTACGTCGATGCCATGAAGGAAAGATTCACCTATTCGTACCCGCCGTACTATTACCTTATCGATGTTTGGTTCAAGCATCGCGAGCAGGCAAAGGTGGCGCAGGCCGCCGATTATTTTGCCAATATCCTCAATCCGCTCTTTCCCGACATGGTGTTCGGCCCCTTCGAGCCCGCCATTTCCAAGCTGCGCGACGTGTATATCCGCAAATTGACACTGAAAATATCGCCCAAGCAGTCGCTTTTGAAAATTAAGGACTATCTTTGCGGCCTGCAATCTCATTTGCAGAAAGATCCGCTCACACGTCAAGTGCAAGTGTATTTCGATGTCGATCCGTTTTAAGCCACGAAGCGCCCCATTTGTATGAAGTATTTGAAGCTGATAATCATATTGTTATCTCTGTCGGCTTTGTCGATGAATGCCCAGCAGTTCGTTTACAAGGTTGATGCGCTCGGCTATTTCGACAACCGAGAGTACGATGCAGACTTTCAGCGTTCACAAACACTTTTTGCCATACGTCTTTCGCCCGAAATCGGTACACAGCTGAGCGGCCCGAATGGTGGCGAGCATCGTCTGATGTTGGGTGCGCATTACACCAAGCCCATGGGCATGAGTTTCCGTCGCGAAGATTTCGTGCCCACGCTCTATTATTGTTTCCATAAGCCTCAGTCTGGTTTCAAGTTTTATTTAGGTGCGCTTCCCTACGAGAATCTTTCGCAAGATTTGCCCGCTTATGTGCTCTACGATTCCATCGCCTACGTGCATCCGAATATCCAGGGCGCACTCGTTCAATTTCAAGGCGATAGAGGTTTTTACGATTTGATGTGCGATTGGCGCTCCATGCAGAGCGAAGATCAGCGCGAAGCCTTCCGTTTGCTTATGAACGGACGTTATGGTTTCGGTATTTTCCAGGCCGGCGGGCTTATTCAGATGAATCATTTGGCCAGCAAAAAATTTCAGAAAAACGGCGTTTGTGACGATGCTTTCATCAATCCTGTCATAGGAGTGAATATTCCGCTTCTCGATTCGCTTTATGTGCAAAGCGGCTACATTTGGTCGTATCAATGGGACAGAATCCACGCCTCGGAGCCCATTTTATCGGAGTCTTTGGTTTTCGATCTGTACGCGCAATGGAAATTCATCGGTTTGAAAAACACCCTTTTTGTGGGCAATAATCTGCAACCCTTGTACTCCGGCGCGGGCAACGAATTATATTTAGGCGATCCCTTTTATCAATCCACTTTCTATAATCGTTGCGATGTGTTTTTCTATCTGCTTCGCAATAATTTTGTCAACTGCTTAATATCGTGGAATTTACATTATACTAAAGAATTTGGTCTGGATCATCAGCAGCAATTGATTTGTCGGCTTTCGACCGATTGGCTCCGAGAATCCCGACCGCTTAAGAACTTATTTGGAAAATGATGCAAGCAATTTTACCCTACATTTGGATTGTTGTCGGTTTTGTAAGCCTTACTTTTGGTGCCGATTTTTTGGTGGATGGCGCAAGTAGCGTAGCCAAACGAATGAAAATTTCCGACCTCTTGATTGGTCTTACCGTGGTGGCTTTCGGTACATCCGCGCCCGAGTTGGTGGTGAATTTGGTGGCAGCTATCAGTGGAAACAACGAAATTGCCCTAACCAACGTTTTGGGAAGCAACATTATCAACGTCTTTATTATTCTGGGTGTTTCTGCCACCATTTATCCCATTGTATGTCAGAAGTCTTTACGACATTTCGAAATTCCTTTGGCCGCTTTGGCCGGACTTGTCGTGCTGCTGATGGGTATGAATTTCTTTATTCCGGGCATGGGCGACATGGGTATTTCGCGCGTGGATGGTATCATTCTGCTGCTGATTTTCATCATCTTCATGTATCAAACCATCAAGACCGGACTGAAAGACGGAGCTTCGCAGGCCGAGGAAGAAGTGAAAGTCAAGGCTTTGTGGTTGTCTTTGTTGATGATTGCCGGCGGTCTGGCACTTTTGATTGTGGGCGGAAATCTCATCGTCAATTCGGCTACAGCCATTGCCCGCAGTTGGGGCGTAAGCGATGCCATTATCGGTGTGACGGTGGTTGCCTTGGGAACTTCTCTGCCTGAACTCGCCACTTCAGTGATGGCCGTACTCAAGAAAAACGGCGACATGGCCATAGGAAACGTCATCGGTTCCAATATCTTCAACGTATTCTTCGTGCTGGCAACCAGCGCCACTATACGCCCACTCAGCGATTATCCCGGCCTTCTGCTCGACTCGGGCATGGCCTTCCTTGGCTGTTTCTTAGTGATGATTTTCGTTTGGAAAGGCAAACATCGCATTGGCAGATGGCAAGGCGCATTCATGCTGGCCGTGTATGCCATCTACCTTTTCTGGCTTATTAAAACGATGTAATGTAAGTTTCTTACTTACAAATGATTGACTCAACTTCGGCCACGGTCTTGGGTTTTACTTTCGTACCCAAACGCTTGGGTCCCTGTGCCGTGATGGTGTAGTTCTCTTCGTTGCGGATGCCGCCGAAATCACGCCATTTTTCTACCTCGTTCCATACGATGAAATCGTCGTGGATATGACGTTCACGCCAAAGGTCGATAAGTTCGGGAATGAAGTAAATACCCGGCTCAACGGTGAACACGTGTCCTTGTTTCAGGGCTTTGGCAAAACGCAGCGACTTCAAGCCGAATTGCGTGCTCTTAGGCTCGCCGTCGTAGCCCACCCATACTTCGCCCAAGTTCTCCATGTCGTGCACGTCGAGACCCATCTGATGGCCCAGTCCGTGAGGCAGGAAAAGCGCGTGCGCGCCGGCAGCCACGATGTCGTCCACATTGCCTTTGAGCAGGCCGAGCGACTTCATGTTGTCGGCCAGTTTGCGGCAAACGGCAAAATGCACTTCCTTATAAGTGATGCCCTCGCGCAAATGTTCTATGGCGGTATAGTGCGATTGCAAAGACATTTCGTAAATCAGTTTCTGTCGGTCGGTGAAGCCTTGTCCCACGGGGAAGGTGCTCGAAAGGTCGCCACAATAGCGGCTTTCAAGTTCGGCACCGGCATCGAGCAAGAACAAATCGCCCTTTTTCAGGATGTTACCGTGATAATGATTGTGCAAGGTCTGGCCGTTTTTCGAAGCAATCACCGGGAAAGAAATGTAGCCATTGGCGGCCAAAGCGATTTCTTCCACGCGGGCGGCCACTTGTGCTTCCATCATGCCCGGGCGGGCGGTTTGCATGGCAGCCACGTGCATATCAACCGACACGTCCACCGCCTTTTCGATTTCGGCCAATTCTTCTTCGCTCTTTATTTCTCGCTGAGACACAATGGCTTTAATCAGTTCTACCGTTTCTTTTTCGGCCAAGGCGCCCAAAGGACAATCTAACAAAGCAGCCAAACGAATCTTTACCGCATGATGATAAGGCAGCGTGAAATGAATCTGACGGTTGCTCTGTAAAGCCTTGTCGATGAAGGTTTTCAGCGAAGCGGAACTTTCCACGTTTTCCACACCTACCGCAGCCGCGCGATCGGACATTTTGGGTTGCGGGCCCATCCAGACAATATCGTCGATGCTGTAGTCGTCGCCATAAAGCACACAGCGATTGTTGTCGATGTCGATGAGGGCGGCAATGCCCGGAAAGTCTATGCCAAAGTAATACAAGAAGTTACTGTCCTGACGGAAAGGAAAACAATTGTCAGGATAGTTCATGGGGCTTTCTTCGTTGCCTAAGAACAGCGCGATGCCCGAGCCCAATCTTTCAGACAGAATCTGGCGTCTTTGACGGTAGGTATCAGCAGAAAACATAATAAGGAATCTTAGTCGATGAAACGATATTTTTCTTTCATTCTGGGTTTGGCGTCGGGGCTTTCCAAAGCTTGTCCGAAGCCGATGCAATACAACAATTGATAGCCTTGGCTGAAATCGAGCGTTTCCAAAAGCGGCTTCAGTTCAGGGTTTTCGGCAATCATGGCAGCCGGACCTCCCAATACAACAGAGCCGATGCCCATGGATTGAGCAGCCAAAATCATGTTTTCACCCAACAATCCGCAATCTACTTGCGAGAATCTATTGGCCGTTTCGTTGGCAACGAACACCATGGTGGGCGCGCCGCGGAAAATGCCCTTAGGCAAGGCTTCAACAAATTCGGGATGCTTGGCCATTTCGATGACGCGGATTTCCCAACTCTGGCGGTTCATGGCATTGGGCGCATTGATACCGCAATCCAAAATGATTTCCATCGTGTCTTTCGAAACAGCTTGGGGCGCATATTTGCGGATGCTGCGTCTTTCCATGATGGTTTGAATCACTTCGTTTTCGTTTGCCGAGGCAGATTTTTTCTCACAACAAGCACTCATAGAGGTCAATAATAAAGCAAAAGTCAATAAAAAACGAAAAGTCTTCATACTAGTAAGATATTAAAAGTTAGATAGAAATTGTGCAATGATGAATCCTAAGTAATTGCCCACGGCAAAGCCAATCAGACCGACGGTGATACCCGGAACGAGCATGGATTTGTTTTTCTGGGCAGAAGCAATCATGGGCACGAATGGCGGAGAATTTACCAGAGATACGGAAGTTATCACGGACAAGTCGGCATCCACCTTAAAAATGGCGCAAAGCAGCCACAAAATCAGGAGTGAACCAAACACGATGAAGAACAAGTATCCCATCACGTTAAGCTCTTCGGTCAAGTTGATGTTGCGCAAGTCGGCCATGGAAGCCATTGCAATAGAGAAAATGTAAATAAGGTACATACCGGCATCGTAGCTCTTGTCGAGCTTCTTGATGGGTTTGAAAAAGGATGAGATAATGGCGAAAGTGGTGATTCCCAAGATGAAAATGGGCATAAACCAAGATTTCGGGCAAATCAAAGTCAGCAAGTAAGACAAGGCGATGCAAACGATAACGGCCAAGAAAATCTTCCAGATCTGGCCCATCCAAGCCTTGGTGAAAAAGCCTTTGTAAGGATTGTTGGCATTTTCGTCTTCCACTTCGATAACTGCGTTGGCATCGATGTTTGCTTTGTTGAATGGCATGATTTTGCGGCTCCAGCGAATACCGAAAGACATCAGGAAAAGCAGGTAAATGAAGCAGACAATCATGTCGTAAGTGTTGAGCAGAATGTAGGTTTCGTTCGGAACGTCAAGCATTTGCTGCAAAGATGCCATGTTGATGGTGCCGCCCGTTTCGCAGCCCATCAGGAGCGCGGCCACCTTGTGACCGTCGGGAATGTTGACTCCGAAGATGAAGTAACCGCTCACTACGGCGATGATAGCTGCTATCAGTCCGAGAATCAATGCCTTACCACTGTCTTTAAGCACGCTGAAGTTGAACGAGCAAGAAAAAAGCAACATAGGAATGGCCAATGGAATCATGATGGTGGTCACCAAATCTTTCATGGGCATGGTTCCCTGGTTGATGAAAGGTAAATTACCGATAATGAACCCGATAATGTAAAGAATAAGAATGGGGCCTACTTTGCCCAAAAATTTCACCTTGCGGCAGAGCCACAATACACCAATTGGTGCCAACAAGAACACAATCAGCAGAATAATGCTGTTAATACTAGCCATAACTCTCTTTTTTAATTATCTATATATCTCGAACTAAGGTTTACTCGAGCAAGCAAAGGTAATGTTTCTTGTTGCAAAATCAAATTAATTCTCTGCCATCAGCTTCAGGCGACGATACAATTCCCCGCTGATACGATGTTTTTCGGCCATGGCATCGTTTCCGGCATCAAAACAAACCGCGTCTCCAATCTGCAGGGTCTCTTTTTCGCGGTTGATGTAAATAGGGAAGAATCGCAGTGATTTTCCGCTTTGTCTGAAGTAAAGTTTTCCGAGTTGGGCAAAACCAGTGTAAAGATCACGAAGTTGCTCGGCCATTTTGGCTTCTTGGTCTATATCGGCACAACTGCATCGAGGCATTTCAGGAAAAATGAGCAGATTGTCACCATTCTTTAGCGCCTCGATGCTGATTTGAAGTGTTTTGATAACCTCCCGCGAACAGCCTCTTACCACAGGAATCGGGTCGAAATCGTTTAAGATGCGGCTCACCAATTTGCCGCCAAAAGAAGCAATGCGATCTTTCATTCTTTCAGAAATCTCCGGAATTTTTTCTAAAATCTTTTCCAGCTCATGTTTGCAAGTTTCTTTTTTGAGCATCACATCGTGAATCCAAGGACGAAACGACACGCTCAAGTTGAGAATGGCTGCTACCGGCATGTGCCACATTCCATGATTGCACACCATGACGAAAGGCTCATTTTCGCGCAACAATTTCTCTTCTCCAATCACCTTCAGTTTGGCTTTAGGCCGTAGTCTGTGCATGAGTAGACGAACCTCGAGCGAGTGCTTCCTTTTTGGCATAATCGATGGCGTCATGAACAAAATTAACGAGAAACAGCAGTGCAAGCAGGGCGGAGATAATCAGCGCGGCCATATCGAGCGCGTGCAAAGTGTAGAGCGTGTCGCGGAAGTTGATGGCCAATGAAAACTCGCGCAGCGGCTTGCAATATATAAATAAAGTGTTGATACAAAGTACGATAAATCTAAGCTCGGTAGGCCCCATCTTGGCGAAGGTCAATTTAAACTCGGCTTTCAGGTAAGTGCTGATATACACGTAGATAGACAGCAACAAATAGAAAACCAACACCATCATGGCCAAGCGAAAATCTACCAAGGACGACAATCCTATGCCCACCAACATAATGGTTTCGTTGATGCCGTCCATCATGTGATCGACGAAAAATCCATATACCGGACGTTCTTCCTTGCGCACGCGGGCAAGCGTTCCGTCCATGGAGTCGCCAATCCAGTTGATGAACAAGCCGGCCGAAGCCAGCCAAAGAAAGTTGATGTTCCTGTCTGAGAGGATGTAACCTGTTGCAATAACCACGGCTCCGATAAAGCCGAGAAATGTCATGTGATCGGACGAAATACACTTTGGAGTTCGTTTTGCCATGGCAACGAGAGCCTTTTTTTCCATGGCATTCAGCACAGATGTCTGAATTCTGACAGCTTGTTTCATAGTATTATTAATTAAAATTCGTGTTTATCAGTAAGGACTCGCAAAAGAGCAAAGAAAATGTTAAATAGCAAAATATCTTTAAGTATTTTTGCAAATATTTTGTGAAAAACAAGAAAGAAAAGACAATGGAAACTCGTGTGCAACTACCTGATATCAGGAAGGCTTTGCTTGAATATATTGACACCACAATACTTCCTCGCTACGAATTTTTCGATTTGGCGCATCGTCGTGAGCATGCCGAAATGGTCATGAGCAGGGCTTTGGATTTGGCGGCATTTTATCCGGTGGATAGGGAGATGCTGTATGTGGCGGCTGCTTATCACGATTTGGGCTTGGCCGAAGGACGCGAGTTGCATCATTTGGCCTCGGCCCGGATTTTGCGTGAGGATGCTTTTCTGTCTGGCTTTTTTTCGGCTTCGCAAATAGAGACGATGGCGCAAGCAGTGGAAGATCATCGGGCCAGTGCAAAGAACGCTCCCAGAGATATGTACGGAAAAATCATCGCGGAGGCCGACCGCCTTATCGATCCGCTCATGGTGGTGCAGCGCACGGTGCAATACGGACTCAAGCATTATCCGCAACTCGACAGCGAAGGCCATTATCAAAGAGCCTTGCAGCATTTACAAGAAAAATATGGTCCGCAGGGATACCTGAAACTTTGGATTCCTGAATCGCCTAACGCTGCCAAGATGAAGGAGTTGCACGCACTCATCGCCGACGAAAAGGCACTCCGCGAGCTAATTTTCTCTATGCTCGAAACCCAATGATTTGATGCAATTTATCACGTCTTCATCGGCGTGGCTTCCCACGACAGTGGCGGTTTTTTCTTCCAGACTTACCTCGGCCTGGTCCACGCCAGGCAATTTGTTCAAGGCTTCTTCCAGGTTTCTGCGACAATGGTTACAGTGCATTCCCTCAACGTGATAGACTCTGGCTTTGGTTTGCGCCGGCATGGCAGATTCGCTTTCGATTTCATCTTTGCAAGCATCGCTGCAAGAGCAGTGCTGTTCGCTGTCGCTATTTTCGCAGTTGCTTTCCTGACCGCAGGAGCAAGTCTGTGCGTGCTTGTGTGAGCATTTTCTAAGCGCGAAAGCATTGATAAGCAAAAGGCTAAACAATCCCAGGCAAATCCATTGGAACACGGAAACCGTTTCGTGGCTGCAAGAGCCGGCGGCCGATATCGCGTTAAACCAAGAAGCGGGCATCAGGTAGTCTATGCTCAGCCCGAAAAGCAGGGCGCAAAGGATGATGCAAGCTACAAAAATGCCGGTTACTTTCTTTCCCAAGGCTTTGTTTATCACTAAGATAGATGCGAAGTTGATAGCGGGTCCGGCCATCAGGAAAACCAGTGCGGCGCCGGGCGTCAGGCCTTTCAGCATCAGGGCAGCGGCAATGGGAATGGAGCCGGTGGCGCAAACGTACATGGGCACGGCAAACAGCATCACGGCCATCATTTCCAGCAATGGACGGTCGGACAAGGATAGCAGCCAACTTTCGGGCAAGGCCACAGAAATAAGTCCGGCAATGAGCAGTCCGGTGAGCATGTGTCCGCCTATGTCTTGAATCATTTCCACGAAACCGTAACGCAGCGCACGAATCGTTTTTTGCCAAATGCTTTCTTGGGCGTTTTTGCCCGTTTTTCCCGATTTCATCGAGGCGTTTTCCGTTTTTGGTTCTTTCTCGACGATGCAGATAATGCCGCCAATCAGCAAGGCGCTTACCAAGGCAGCTGCCGGACGGATAATGGCAAAAGCGAGTCCGAATACAGAGAAAGTGGCCAAGATGGAATCGACTCCGGTTTGGGGCGTGGCGCAGAGAAAGGCGGTGGTGGCTGCTTTCGAACCTCCTTCTTTGCGTAGCGACATGGCCGTGGGAATGACGCCGCATGAGCATAGTGGCAGAGGAATGCCAAATAAACTGGCCAATATAACCGAGCGGAAATTATTCTGCGACAGATACTTCTGATAAAATTTATGCGGTACCAACACGTGAAGCAATCCTGCGAAAAGGAATCCTAATAATAAATATGGTATCATTTCTGCCACCAAGGCAAGCAGTTGAGAGAGATATTGCATAATGATTCTTTGGTTAATGATGTAACGTAATAGACTTCGCAAAGGTACAAAGTCAAGAGGAAAAGTGGCTCACAATAAGTAGTGAAAAATGGGAGAAATACTCATCAAAAGTGATGGAATTTTGCAAGTCCTTTATCTTTGGTGGTGTTAATAAAAAGTAAATAAAAACTTAATCAAAAACTTGACATCGGCTTTTTTGTGTTGTATATTTGCAGCGAAATCTTTACCGAATCTGATACCTTGAAAATGAAAAGACTCTTTGTTTTATCTGTATGTTTTATAACGTTGACGATGTCGTATGCTCACATAGCAGACACCGCAGCCTTGATCCATTTTCGCTTTGACGATTATCGCATTGATGCAACTTACATGGAAAATGCCGGGTCGCTCGCAAACCTGGATTCATTGTTACAACGCCTCGATGTGTCTTCGGTAGATTCGGTGGTGGTGATAGCGGGGGCTTCTCCGGAAGGCGTGTACGAGCACAACTTGTATTTGGCTGGCAAACGCGTGCAATCCGTGAAGGCTTACTTGGTGGGTTCTTATCCTGAGTGGAACGAAAAGATTCTGTGTCGATCGCTTGGGGAGAATTGGCTCGCGCTGCGGATTTGTCTGCTTCAAGATAAGTCTTTGTCGGAGGAAATGTGTCAGAAAGTGCTGGCGGTGCTCGATGCGGATGTCAATGTAGGCACTAAGAAATGGCGATTGCAGCAATTGGACGTTTATCCTTTTTTGTACGAGAAGTATTATCGACGTTTGCGTCATGCGGCCGTTTGTTTGGTGTATCGTCGCCAGACGGAAATGCTGCCCGCCGGCCCGCTGGCCTCATTGGAAGTGACGTCTGAGCTGTCTGGGGTTTCTGCCGACTCGTCTGAGTGGCCTGGGTCTTCTGCCGACTCGTCTGGGCTTGTCTTGTCAGAGTTGAGGATTCCGCAGCGCGCGGTTCAATCATGGAGGGAAAGTCGCGAAATCTTTTACCTGAGTTCGAATCTTTTGTGTCCATTGGCGAACGTGGGTGTGGATGTTGCGCTCGGAAATACTTGGTCTATGGGCTTGGGTTATTCTTATCCTTGGCTGTGGCGTGCTGCCGACCATAAGCACTGTTTTCAATTGTTGTCGTGGGCGGTCGATGCGCATTATTGGTTCGGCGCCGAACGCGCCCGCAGCTACGAAGATCGCTTGGAGGGGCATTCCGTGGGGATGAGCGCTTCGTTCGGCTACTACGATTTTGAGCGTAATTATCAGGGATGGCAGGGCGAATTCGCGGCCGTGGCGGCCGATTATCGCTACGCTTGGCCCATCTTCGACGATCGTCTGCACTTGCAGTTCTCGTTGTCGTTTGCGTATCTGTATTCGGTGGCTCGTCCTTACGGTGTGCCCGAGCGCGGTGGAAAAGCCTACAAACGAAACTACACACAGCGTTTGCACTACTTGGGTCCAAACGCTGTGGAGTTGTCGTTAGTCTTACCGGTTAAATGGAAGCTTGAAAGCCGGTAAAGCTGTACTTTGATGATTATACCACTGAAACCTTCTGTTTGTTGGCGATGTAGATACCGCGCGAGGGCATTTCCACCACCTTCTTGCCTCCGGCTTTTACATGAACACGTTTCACGATTTGTCCACTGATGCTGTAGATAACAACCGTGGTGTCGTGGTCTAAGGTCGATTCGATGTAAATCTTGTTCTTCTTGCCATAGATGGTGATGCTGCCGTTCTTTTCCTGGTCTTTGCCAATTTCCTCTTGCTGCTCTTCTTCGTTGCCGGCACCACCGATGTAGATGCTCTTAACCGAAGCCTGAGCCGAAGAAACAGCGGCAGGACCTACAATGTAACCACGGAAAGGTACAGACAGGGCAGAACCATTGTCAATGGAAGCTTGTTTTACGGCATCGAACGAGGCACCGGCCGCGTCTATCAGGTAATGCTGAGTCGTCAGCGATTCTTTCTGGTAGGTTCCGACAAACTGGTAGCCGTTCATTACCTCAGACTTGCGATTTTCATCGTCGCTCACGGCAATGACCGCACCTGCGTCAGAAATCATGGTGACTACCTGGGTTTCCAGCTGGTTAATCGGCGAGGCCGTGTGCTCTGCCACGAACTGACCCGACATATCGAATTCGTAGTAGGTCTTGCCCGGGAAAGCTACAATGTAAGGCGTTTGGGCCGTCAGGTAAGCGTAGTCTTCGTAGGTCTTTTCACCCTTATAATAATTCAGATATTTCTGATCCATGTAGTCGTCGGCGTTGGCATCGTCGTATCTGTTGTAGTAATAATCGTAAAGGAAGGAGTTGACGCGCGTGTACTCATTTCCGACTACAGCAGCAGGACGTACAAAGGTGGCTACATCTACAGCCTTTCCGCCTTTCATCGTAGAGGCAAATCCTACGAACTTCCGCAACCAATATTCGTGCATGGTGGCATCGTCGCCATAGAAGTGCGTGATTTCTCCCTTCTGGTGCGTGGTGACCATACCGGCCGTGAAGGGAAGACATACAACATCCCAGCCTTTGTTGTCGTGGTTGGCGAAGCGATCGGGCGTGCGTTGATACCACATCAGGTAGTCTTTGTCAGCATCGTTGGCCTTCTTAGTGGCAAAGGTATAGCTTATAGGCGCGTTGAAGTTTTCCTTGTCCACCAAGAAATGGTCACGGGTAGCGATGAATCCCTCGCCAGATTTGTCAACCAAGTGGCCGTGGAGCGTTTCGCTTACCTTGGGTACACGCCAATAAGCGCCGGCAAAGTCATAATCTTCGTCGAAGGCCAAAACCGGTTCTTCCAAATAATTTTTCAAAACAGCGTAGGTCTTCGTGTCGGCCGGATCTGCATAAACGAGTAAGTTAGGCGTCAAGTTGTCGATGCTGATGCTGCTCAGGCCTTCGAAGTCGAGGATGGGCAGGTGGAACACACCGTTCATGTGGCCGCTTCCGTAGGTATTGTCGTTGTATCCGGTAAAGTCTATGGCCGTCATGTTATGATCGACGAGCGTGCCATTGTATTCATCCACAAACACCGCATTGCTATTGAAGTAAGCTTCTCTCTTTACCTTGTTCATGTAGTAGGCTGGCGCACGATATACACGGTTGGCTTCATCGCCGGCACGCAGAATACGTTCCTGACCTTCGTCATTGGTTCTCTTCTTGATGCGTGCGGGCCAATCGTTGTGCGAATCTTCTTTGTAAGAAAGACGCTGACCGAAGAAGATGTAATCGTCCGGATAAATGGGGTAGTACATCTTGTCTTCTTCGTCGAGACGTTCGTTCACGGTCAGAGGAATTTCACCATTGGCATAGATAAAGTCGCCATCGGCATAATAGTCTTCTACATAAGATCTCTTGGCATCGGCAAATTCGTAAATAACGTGTTCGTCGGTGTAATAACCTTCCTGTTTGCTCAGCGTATTGTTGGCAACATCCAGCATCAGATACTTGTAAGCGTTGGTGTTGATGCTTGGCGTGTTGTCGCTGTAACGCTTGTTCAAATAGAAGTGGTTGAGCTGATAAGCCACCTCGCCTTGTTCGAAGTCGGTTCTTGTTTCCTTGATGGCTTGGCCATCTTCGGTGAAGGCGTTGTCGGCGCAATAGTAGCTGTTCTTGATGGTTCCGACATTGTTGCCGAAAATAGCGTAGCCCGTGGGTGTTCCCGTGGTGTAAACCCAACAGTTTTCGGCATAGCCCTTATCGCTGCTGACATCGGCCACACCACCGCCGGTGAAGCTACCCATCACACCAAGATTGTAAACACTGTCGGTCAAATATCCGAAGAGCGACTTATCCAAGTTGTTGATGGTGTATCCGTTACCATGAAGCTTGCCGGCAAAAGCCGTTTCGGCCGTTGCGCCAATCGGAGTCCAATTGCCCTTGTATTTTCTCGGCTCGATATCGCTGCGCAAGAAGAATTCCAAGTTTTCGGCATTCCTGATTCTCGGGTTAAACACGTAAGGCGTATTATCCTTGGCCGTGGGCTGAGGCGTCGTTTGACCAGCCTTCGTTTCCAGATACAAATCGTAGAAGTAATCCAGGTCGTTCTTTTCGTCTTTTCTGCCGTCAGGCTTTTCAAGCACATGATGTTCGCCCGCAATGCTGGTGTAAGGATATTGGGCTGCATCAATGTAAATCTTGCTGGCGCGGTCCACATCCTTATGGTCGATAAACATACGTTGGTCGTGGTTCATCACTTCGCCTATGCGATGGTAGTTGGCCACCGAGAAGGGAACAGGGTTAGAATAAGCCTTTCCAAGATAAGTCTTGGCAAAATAAGCCACGTAGTAATTGTTCTGATACCAATACATCGGAGTAGCATTGTTCTTGTAGGCAACGCCATTCTTGTGTTCGTTGGCATCGGAGAGCGTTTCGTACATTTCCCATCCACCGCCGAGGATTTCGTAAGCACCCTTGGTAACCGAAGGCACAGACAAACCAACCACCGAGTTAGGCAATACCGTGGCAGGAGGCGTCACTTCGCCAATGGTGGGCAAGCCACTCTTGAACTGAACGTGAATATTCACCACGTGCTTTTCGGCGTAGGTTTCGTAGCTGGTACCTTCAGCATCACCTTCTTTGTAGGTGTATTTGTATTCAACCGTGATGACGCGGTCTTCGTTCAGGTTGAGAATGTCAGATTCGCGCGATACATACAGCGTAGAAGTTTCCACCGGAGAATGTCCGTGCACCATAAAGTGAGTCTGATAGTTGGGCAATGCTGTATAGGCAGCCTCTGAAATAATCGAACCCGCTAGGATGGTCTGGGTGGGCTGCTCGTCACTTGTCTTGTTCTTTACGAAATCTTCAACGCAGAAATAATAGGTGCCGTCTGCCCTGATAGGACAAGAATCTTCAGTCGTATCGTAAACATTGATCTTGCTCTGCTGTTCGGCTGAAAGCGTTTCGTACATTTCCTGGCTGATGTTTCTTCCTACAGGATAATAAACATTGGCCTTTTGGAATTCCTCACGAACAACGTAATACGTCGTTGCCTTGGCTTTATCAACCACAATGGGGAAGTAGTGCGACTTTTCGTTGAGCAGGAGTTCGTACTGTACGCGAGTCAATTTGGCATTGTTGTTCAATTCGAAATCTTCGATTGCTCCGTTGTAGTTTCCAAGACCGTCCAATACTTTCCTTTTGGCGGTTTTGGTTTCGCCTATATAAGTAGCTTCAAAGTCAACAGGCTGTCTTTCGGCGTAAGTGTCGCCATACTTTCTCTTGTCGGGATCGAAATCAGCAATCAATAGGTCGAGAGCATCGTAGTTGAACATGAATACATCTTTGCCATTGTTGTTGACAGCATTTCGTTCCGCTCTGGGAAGTCCGCAGAAACTCAGGGCATCGTAGTTCTTTGTATCTTCGAAGAATTTACCACCATACATACCCTCTGCCGTACAAACGTAAGCCTGGCTGAAATAATTGCCAATGCTCTTTTGATACATGAAAGTATTGCCCGCAACGCTTGTGGCATCATCAAGCTCCGTATGGCGAGCCTCTGAAATCAGTTCTCCGCTGATGATATAAACCTTGTCGGCCACTTCGATGGTATTGGTACAGAGATAGGCCGGCTGGAACATGGTTTGAGCCTCGGTTTGTCCGGAAGAAGCCAAAGTATCGTACATTGTTTTTGAGATGTAACTGCTTTCAAACATGTGGTATTCTTTACCATCGTAGTTGAAGGTCACTTCGCCCGTAGCCACATAAGCCGGTTCGAATGAGGCTTGCGTTGCAGTGGGTGTATAGAGCGGGTTGTTCCAGATATCGTTAGAAATATTGCTCTTCGAATCGAAGACATTCTTATCGACAATGGCATCCAATTCGTAGAAGCGTTGTCCGTAGATACCACTTTGGTTACAAAGCAAGGTCGGGCCTTCGATGTATCCTTCTCTTTCCGATTCAGTCTTCTTCAGATATTCCGTTTCCAGAATGCTCGTTACCTTATCGCCCTCCTTGCTCAGTTTGGTATAATAATCGTCCCAAGCCAAGGGGTTGGTGATGTCGAAAGTAAGCAAGTAACCGGCTTCGTGCGAGAGTTCGTTGGTGATGCGGAAAATGGTATCCGTAGCCATCTCTATCGGTTCCGTGCCTTCGCCTTCGATGACGAAACCATGCGAATGAGCATTCTTGAGCGCTTCAAAATTCGTCGGGCTCAGCACGTCGCCCTTTTTGTACTCGGTGCCTCCGATGGTGGCGTTGTTCACGGCCACATAGTTCATGGTTTCGGTAAAGTAAATCTGTTCGGCCGTGGGCAGTTGCGACCAATCCCAGTAGCTGATGGGGTCGTTCATGCCGTAGGTAACGCCTCTTACTTCTATGCTGTCGGCGGCGGTGAGAATGCCATCCTTGTAGGGAAGTCCCACGAAGTCGGCATGCAAGTTGTCTTTGATACTGATCAGTTCAATCTGTCCGTCGGAGCCGGCCGTGATGGTGAGCGGAATGTTCACCGTTTGGGTATAAGCCTGAGCCGCGCCTGTATAAGCCGACAGATATTGGTCATAGACATAGAAATCACCACGCACATACCAATAGTGAGCCGTTGAGAATCCGTCTTCGTCAGGTATGTAGTAGCCACCACGCGGGAAGCAATCGTCCACGATGCGTTTCTTCGGATCCTTATTGACAAAGTTTCCGGAAGACTGGTAATCCATGAATTCTGTTTCGCTGTAAGAGTAGGCCTTTCGGGTAATGGCACCGGCATTGGCATCAGACAGAATGGATTGTACCAACTTATTCTCGTCCAAAGTAGCTTTACCATGAATGTTTTCTGCATATACGTAACCACCACCTTCGCCGGGTTCCACGTTGATAAGGTCGAGTTGGATAATACCGGTAATGGGGCCATAGAATTTCTTCGATTTGTCGGGACTGATAGAATCCACAATTTCCAAGAACACACCGGAAGCCTGAGCTACCATGTTCTCGGCAACGGCGGTGTTTTTGGTGCGGTTTCCGAGGTTCGTTTCCTTGTATTGGCGGTAAGAAATGGTGTCTCCTACGGCATCCTTGCTGACGACGATATCACCGTTTTCGTCGAGATATTCGTGCGGGTCGTCGAATTTGATGTCAGAAGTAAGGGCGCCGAGCAAGTTCACCACGTTGTAGATACCGAAGTAGTTGCCATGTTCGTCGGGTTGGTCTTTTCTTACTCTGTTGAGCGAAAGTTCACCCAAACGGTTGATGGTGTAGTTGGTGTAGTCCACCACGTCGGGCACACGGTCTTGAGCGCCATGCAAGAGAATACGGCTACCGAAGATACCGCAGAAGTCGGCACGTTGCACGGTGTTCATCATACGGCCGGCAGTGATGGAGCATTCACCCTTTATGGCCCACTTGTCGGTCATGCTTTTCTCCCATTCTTCCAACATCGCGTTGTATGCGTCTTTAGAGAGCGTGGCGCCGGCAACATAAGAGAATCCACCTTCATTGATGGCTTCCTTGGCTTTATATTCATCGCCGTCTTTTTCCCATTTGGCTTCCATGTTGGCATTCCAGGCCGTCAGCATGGTTTCGTAGGCCGATTGTTGCACTTCTATGGGATAATCGTCGGTATGTTGTTCGTAGTAGAATTTGATGTTTCTGTGGCCATTGTTATGGGTAAACTCGATAACTTCATTTGGTAGATAGATCAGTGCGTAATACTGTTTTTCGCGTTCGGGAAGATTCTGATAATCTTCGTAAGTCAGCGTCTCCGACAAGTTGTAGTAGTCGGTACCATAGTTGGTGATGTTCAGCTCGCGATAACCATCCACGAAAGTAAGGTTTCCGTCGCCATACAGACCACCCACGTGCTCGCCACCAAGGCTGATAAAGTCTTTTGCATATACATCCACCACTGCGGCCGTGGCATTTCCGTAAACAGTCACCGCGTTGGCGTAGATCTTATCGCTACCCGACGATACATTACCTCCGGCAAATACGGCATTGCGGATGGTGAGACCTTTTGTGTCGAGTTTGTCCCATTCATCGTCTCCAAATGTCAGCGTGTTCAAGTCTTCCGTGGTAACGTATTCACCCTTCGTATATGAGTGCTCATTGATGGTGACACCTTCATCGGCAGTGACCATACAACGTGCGGTGATATGTACGCGGCAGTCTTCGGTACGTTCGCCTTCAAAGTAGTAATGTCCTTTTTCCTTGCCGTCGGATCCGTCAGAAATGTCACCCTGGCTATACACATAACCGATGTTACCACCACCAAATACATTGCCATGGCCTTCGCGCACAGAAGCAATCGTACCGATTTCACCGCGGTAAATTTCCACGTCGGTGGCACCGAATACATAACCATCGGTGTAGTAAATCTTACCCGTCACCTGGTTACCGGTAAGGTCGTAGCTGAATCCGCGTCCGCCACCGAATACATCGCCTTCCACCTTGCCGCCATACATTCTCACGTGGGTCTTGCCGGCCACAAACGGCTCAGAAGTATCGAGGACATATTTTTCATTCTCCAGTTTGGTGGCACCAATACCGACGGCAGCAATTTCACCACCACCATAAAGGCCATTACGGATAACACCATCGTAAAGATTTACGAAAGTCTGCATCACCACGGCACCTTCACCATATCCGGCACCATAGAGGTTACCATTTTCCTTGAGCAAATTATCGTTCGCATCCTTAAGGTCGAGCAAGGCCACGAAATCTCCATCTACATATTCGTAACCCACATAACCCTGATACATATCTACCGTAGAAGTTCCACTCACCTTGGCCATTTCACCGCCACCGTATGCGCTGCGCTGGATGGTGGGCTTTCCGTTGGTGAACGTTGCTCCGTTAAGTTTACCTATGCTTACTCGCGTGTTGCCTTCCGTGTCGCCTTGGAAACCTCCGCCGAATACATTGCGTACCTCGCCGCCATCAATCTGACAGTATGCCTCGATGACTTGTCCGCTCAATTGATCATTGATAGCTCCATTGGTGGTGTCAACCATACAAGGCATGGCACCGGCATCACCACCACCGTAGATATCGCCCGCTACGCTACCGCCAAGCAGCTTCACGTGGGTCTTTCCGCTCACGTAAGCCAGATTACCTTCGCCACCGCCATACACATTCTTGGTAACGACAGCGCCCGAGTCGATGGTAATAATTGTATTGTCTGTTTTGTTGTTTTTCCAGTTGGCGTGACGGCCGGGATTTGCTGAATAGAAGTCGTTAACCGCCGTTTGCACAGCATCGGTACCGGCTTCCGGGCCGGTGTAGAAACTATAATGATTGTAGATTTTTCCTTTTGCGCCGCCACCGAATACAGTAGAAACCTTGGCGCCATTCTGCAAATTGATCTTGGTGAATCCCGATACGGTAAGTTCTCCCAATCCTGCGCCATATACAGGGCTGATATCTCCGTGTACATCCTTCACCGTGGCGCTGATGGTAATGTTGGTGTTCTTGGTGACGCGGGCCGTGTGGTTACCGCCGTAAATACCCAAATCTACGCTAGCTTCGCGTTCGTCCGTGGCATAGATGATGTTAGATACGCCAACGTCGCAGGGACGCCATTCATCTTCTCCCAAACCACCGCCAAACAAAGCATTGACTTTTGCGGTAGAGCTATCCGGTACATTGATGTAGGTTACTGCCGTGTAACCTTCGGTGAATGCGCCGCCGTGCACATCGTTCACCGTACCGCCGTAAAGGTTGATGGTGGTGGTGTCTGTGGCACCGCTGTTGGCACCGGCACCGAAGATATCCATGCTTTCGTTTTTCAAGTCGTTATGCACGTTGATGACAGAAGCCACGATATCGTACGAAGTTTGAGCATCGGCAACAGAGCGGGTCAGTACACCGTGCGTGCCACCGAAAATACGTCCGTAGTTACCTTCGTAAGCATCTACCAAGGTATTTCCGACTTTCGACAAGTTACCGCCGCCATACACGCGGTGAGCGATGGGATATTCTCTGTCTGTACTACGCAGCAACACGTAGGTATTAGCAACTTCTACATACTCGGGCAAACCCTTGTAACCGCGTCCGCCACCGGCCACGAGGGTCAGTGTTTCTTCGGAATTCTTGCTACCGATAATGTCTTTTATGTTGGTCGATTGTGAGGCAATATCTACAAAAGTGCTGTTCAAGGTCGGATTGTGAACCGGTCGGGTAGGATAACATTCCTCGTTTTCGTAGTTATAGCTACCATACGAACCACCATAGATAGCTTCGCCGATGTTACCGCTCAGGTATTGCACATAAGTATTCGAAGTGATGGTTTTATTATCGCCATTTACCGTTCGGTTCCAAGTATTACTTCCTTCAATCTGTCCGCCGAAGTCGTTACCGCCAATCACTTCTGTGGCCACGTAGGGCAAGCCCGGTTCATTTCCGATGGCACCGATGGTAGCCATGGCGTAACCTCCGATATTGGCATTACAAGCGCCGGCAAAAGCACGCATCACGCCACCGCCGAGCAAGTTGAGCACAGTGTTTTTATTGACACGTCCGGCAAAACCACCGGCATAAGCCTTGTAAACGTTCAGGTTGTCTTTTTCTGCGCCTGGCAAAACCAAATCCTTGCCAAAGGTCACTTCTGCATTTCCGCTGACAGAACCCATTTCGCCACCACCGAAAGCCAGCAGCACGCGAGCATTTTTGTTGAAGTTGATTTGCGTGTTACCTCTGATTTCGGCATTGGCACCATATCCACCACCATAAATAGCCATGGCACTTGCATATACGTAGTCGCCCGTGTTGGTCAACGTGGCCTTGCGTGCCTCATTTTCGTAGGTTTTTGGCGAAACGAGGTCGTTTTCCACGTTGATTTCCACGCCGCCGTTCACATAACCACTGTTGAAGCAACCGCCATACACATTGGCACCCACATATACAGAAGTATTCATGGTAGCGCCATTGGCGTCTTCGATATTGGCCAGAATCGTGTTCAGATCGTAGTCGGAAGATTCAATGTAAAGACCATTTCCGCTTTTTACGATGGTAAGCTTACCGGGTTCCAAGCGCGAACGCACCAACATTCTGACCTTGGTGCCTTCTACATTTGTTCCCACAAGACCACCCATGTAGGCAGCATTATGGGTACCCTCGGCCACATTGGCACTGTTACAACCGGCTACAATCTTATCGAAAATAACCAATTGTTCGGGAAACTCCATTTGCGTCTCGCCGTTGATTTCGCTACCGGCAATGCCGTCGTAAGTCATACTACCCACGTTACCGCCGCAAAACAAAGAACCGATACGCGTTTGGTAATCCAGATTATTATCGATCCAATCGATGTTGGGCTTGATGTTGACGGCAACGCCGGCCATGTACTGAGCCATCTGAGCGGAGTCTTTCAAATTGATGGCGCTGAAAGCATTGTCTGCATACTTTGCAAGAATTTCGTCGGAAATCATGTTTTCACCATTACTGCCAAGGAACACTTCCTGGATGTCGGTGTATTTTCCGATTCTGAACGTTGCCGTGGCTCCCGACTGGTCGCCATCCTTATCGAGAGTGGCACTGTTACCACCGCAATAAAGACCGCCGGCCACCACAACTCTTTTCGATTCGGTTCCGGCTACTTGCACCAAAGTCTTCTCTACGTGAGGACGATACAAGTATAATGCCTGGAGCGATTTCTCGGCTTTCTGAGCCTCCGTATCTCCGATAGCGAATCCGGCATCGTAGAAGTAGTCGGCATCATCGGGATGAGCGTCAACCCAAGAGTCCTGGTCGGTATAAGCATACGAACCGTTACCGCCACCATACACATCACCGGAGATAGCGCCATGAATTTCGACATTGGTTCCGTAATATACTTTTCCCGAAATATCGTTACCGCCATACACATTGTTGATTTTACCGCCGGTGATATAAACGCGAGCCGCATAGCCGGCAGCAAAATCGAAGCCATAGATGTTTTCGGCAATAGGCTCGGCACCGGGATTTACATTGGCCATACGGCAACCGCCATACACGTTGTTTACGCGGATATTGTCGTTTGTAATGGCAATGCAGATGCCGCCGGGAGAGGTCATGGCACCGCGGTTACCACCCGAATAGAGGTTGTTGATGTCGGCTTTCTGCAAGTCCCAAGTGGGGCGGATGTTCATTTCGGCCAGGTTGTTGCCACCAAACATACGGTTGACGTGATAGTCGAAAACCATCTTGTCGTCTTCGAGATGATAGTCGGTGCCTTCCAAGAGTGCGAGGTGTTCGCCTTCGCTTGCGGGAATGCTGTTGAGCGTGCCGTTGATAGCCGTTGCATTATTGATGCTGATAGTGGTGGCTTCGGTCACCGTGGCAGCGTTACCACCGCCATAGATGCTACCATAAATACCGCCGTTTATTTCGATACGGGTTTTGGCAATGATGGGCTTGTTTTCTATTATATAAGTGCCATCGTCCAAGGTGACATCAAATGTTGGTCCGTCGGGATCGGGAACGTATTTATAATCACCATTACCGCCGCCATAGAGCGCACCGATGATGACAGGATGATTCGTATTGGTAGAAGCAAGGATATGAGCATTTTCGCTTGCGCCTGCGCCGGTGATGCTTCCCGAAATATCGTTACCGCCATACACGCCCTTCACGATGAGTGCGCTATTGGCTTCAGCTCCATTGATATGTACATAGGTTTTTCCGTCGATATCGGCCATACGCGCTCCGCCGAACACGTTGCCCTTGACTATACCGCCCTTCAGTTCGACATTGGCATTGCCCTCCAAGTCGCCCTGGTTACCACCACCATAAACATTCCCGCCTATCACTACCTGCGCCTTGGCCGGCACAGAAAACATGATTGCCATCAGGCACGACACCATCAGCACCGCGCGGCGGAAAGCGGTGTGCAGGTTATGCTTGTTTGTGTTGGTATAGTACATCATAAATATTGCTTCTTATTCTACAATCAGTACCGATTCCTCGTCGTTGTCAGAGAGAATGTAGAGGTAAGTAGGTACCACTTGAATGTTCAGTTTATAATTGGTGCCGGCTGTGATGCTCTCGTTCTTGAGTTTCAAGATAGCGTTCTCAGCCCTAACGTTTTCGCGAGTCAAAGCGCCCTTTTTGTCGTACACATCGTAGGTGACACTCATTTTCAGGTTTTCAACCGATTGGGCGGGGCAGAGGAAAAACTGTCCGATAGCCTGTTTGTCGGTAGTAAGTGCCGGTGCGTCCGAAGTGTTTTCGAAAGCCGTGAGCGACAAGTCTTCCGTAGAAGCGGGAGTCCAGGAAACCACCGGCTTGACGGGATTGGTATAATCGATGCTTACCGTATATTCCGAGGCATTGTCGATGGAAAATTCCACCTTCTTTACCTTGATGGTGCGCACATTGTTGTATGCAGTATCGATGTAGAAATGAGGTGTTACCTTGGCCATCAAATGGTCCATTTTGAGGTAGGCCGTGGCATTCTTCTGGTCTTGTGCAATGTCTAAAGTATGGTCTGTGTGTTCTTCTTCGTCTATGCGGATAAGCATGGCATTGTCGGTGCTCAGTCCGGGAATGCCGGTCGCCGACAGCGTTTTATTGGCCAAATTGAAACTTGCGCCATCGGTCTTGGGCATAAGGCCGTAGAACCAGTAGCTTCCCGCTTCCAAGTGCAATGCGTTGGTGCTCAAAGCGCCATCGCTCCAAGATAGTGTGGTGCCGTTGACAATGCTACCGTTAGAGATGAACAAGTCGGCATTGAAAGCGCTTAAATCATTGAGCGTGCTGTTGTATGTGGTGGCGCGCGTCACCATTACCTCGTCTTGTGCAGACAATTGCAAACGAACTTCGCAAGGACCCGCATCGGGCTCTTCCATTCGGCAGGCAACCAAGCTCAAGGCAGCCAGCAAGACGATGATTATGTTGTTATATTTCATGTTTACCAATTGTACTTATCGTCTGTTTCCACTTCTTTATCTACCCAATCCATCACCTTTACATCGGCACTGATATCGGCACCGCTGTTGAAGGTAAGCGTAATCACATAGCGATTGTTGCTCTCCAGTTGGTCGAGACCCGCATCTACAGTGACGGGATCGGCGGCCGCGCCGTTAATGCTATAGTTGAGTGTAATCTTGAAATCGGCATCGAAAGGAGTTACCAAATGCTTGATGGTGGTGGAATCCGCTTGAGCTGGGTCGCCGGGAATTTCGGCATTAGGCGTGGCCATGGATTGTGCATCATTCGTAATAATGGGGACTCTCATGTTTCCATTGCCCTCCATGGGAGCTCCGGCCTCATCGTTTCCCGTAGGAGCATTGTAGTGGTAGATGGCAGAATCTCCTACCGTCGGCACATTCGTGTAAGAAATGTCCGACAAAGTATAAGTATTCATCAAGAAAGGATTCTTCAGCACGCGTACTTCCAATTGGCAGAGAATATGCTTGAATCCGAGGTCTACCGGCATAGCTCCATTGGGCGTGATATATCCACCTTCGGCAACTCCGAAATCGCTGGCCACCACGTAGTCTTTGGCATCGGCATCGATGGCTTGCCAGTTGGGAATATCTTTAATTATCAATTGATGGAATTCTTCTGAATACTCAACATCCGCATTCCAAGGAGAATACGAAACAAAATAATAAGTAGCCGTGCGGTCCCAGTATTTGAGCGGGCTGTAAGTCCAAGCGCCGTCCACGAAATCCAACTCAACATTATTGAACACGCGCGTCTTGTTGCCGGCCACTTCCTTGTAGGCAAAAACGCCTAAGTTGGTGGCTTGCAAACCGGCATCGTCGGCAATGATAGCACGCGAAAGCATATCCGACGAAGAAGCCGACAAACTGATGGGAATCTCTTCCACCTCGGGCTGTCCCGGCCGCTCAGGCGCCCAGACTTCGGGATCTTTGTAGCAGGCCGTCAGCAACAAGCAAAGCGAGATGCAGATAATATGTAATTTATTCATTTTCATAGATTCTCATATTTTTCCCAATGACTCACACCGGTATCAAACACAATACGTTTCGGGCTGATGGTGAAGGCAATCGTATAGCTGCGGCTCGACACGAAAGCTGCGAAAGCATCGCTAAGCGGCACGCGGAAACAACAATGCTCATGTTTGTTGTCGCTGAAATGATACGTATAATACAATGTCACCATAGCATCTTCACTCACTTCTTGCGGAAATACCAAAGACTCCATCACATACATAGGCTTGGCGCCAAGTTCGCACGCGCGCGTACCTTTTATATAGAGCGTGGTGTCGTAGGCCGTCCATTCTTGCGGCGTGGCATTCTGCACAAAATCGCCCTGAGCCGGCAAAGCACCCACCACGACACTATCTACGCTGAGGCCTACCAAGCAAGGCCTGTTGAGCAATTCCTCGTCTGCCTTGACGCTGATATTCAGCTTTGACAAGAGGTGTTGCATGATAAATTCCACCTTCAGGCCGGCTTCGCCCACTGCGTGTTGTCCGTTGCGAGCCAGCATCCAATCTACGTCGGGCGTGTTGCGGAAAAGCTCCTTCACCGAGTCGGTAGGCGTGTCTTGCAAGTTGTGTCCGTACAAGTGTGCGCCCAAAATGCTGATGCCGCGGCTCTGTGCGTCTATGCTCACCTGTGCATTGTTTTGTGAAGCTTCGTGCGGAGCATAGGCATAGAAATCGTAGTCGCAGGCTTCGCGCCAATACTTCAGCGGAGCGTATTCCCAACGGAGACTGTCGGCATTATAATCTACTTGCTGGTTGTCGAACACCAATTCGCTCACGCCCGACATGCCTGTGCACCACGCCCAAACGCCCATAGATGGCAAGTGTTCGTAGAGTTCGTTGGCATGACGCGTAAGAGCATTGTTGATAAAACATCCGCTGAAACCTATAGGCTTCTCTTTGTTTTCCTTTTGGGCAGAGTAGTCTATAAGCACATCGTTCTCGACACAGCCGCAAAGCAGCAATGCCAAGATGCTCAGCAAATATTTCGTACAAACCTTACGCAAGTCTCTCTTTCTTTATTTCTTTCTCATGATTGTTTTGTAGCTAAGTGGGGAACATTCAACCCCACCTAGCTTATGCGACACTTCTATGCGAAGTGGTTAGTCGATAGGATGACCAGCGTTTTTAGCATCCCATACGAATGCATCGGCTTGGAATAAGATAGCGCTAGCATCAATGGTGATGTTCAAAGTGTGCTGATAACCTTCGAAGAAGTCATAGTAAGTCGCAGGTGCAGGTGCAAATGCTTTTGACAAGTTGAAGGTTGCTGAATAGGGTTCTCCGGCAATGGTATATGAAAGAGTAAGATAAGGTTCGCTAGTTGTTTCATTGACATCAGAACCATCTCTTTTCAAATCTTCAGCATTAGCTCGCTGAGGAATAACCAAAGCTTGGAATACATAGGTAGCAGTGGTCGTTACTGGATCAAGAGTGTTGCCGGTAATGTCATAATCTGCCGGTGTGCTTGCTGCTGACCAACGTTGAGTTGTTCCAGCTTGAACTGCGGCACTTTCTTCGAAGCTACCATTTTTTACCAAGTTGTTAACTGAGATTCCAGTAAGAACCAATGGGTCACCTGCAGCAATGTTAGCTCCTTTTTTAACTGAAATATTCAAACGAGAAAGAATGTGGTTGAAATCCAATTGTACGATATTGTCGGTAGGAGGTATGCTTGTAACAGGTTCTGCGCTTGCAATCATCAGGTCAATATCTCCAACTGTAGAGAATGATGATGTAAGAGATGTGCTATTGGGAAGGGTTGTTCCAGTTAATGCAAAATTAGCAAGTGTAAAATAGTCATCAGCTTGACTATCAGTATTTGCATTCAGCACCCATTCCTGACCTACAGGGGCTGCAGCATAAAACTCGTATTGTGAAGCAGCTTTATCCCAATACTTTGTACCGGTATAACCCCATTTTGAATCAGCATAGGTTACTGCTACACCTTCGTTAGTATTAGTACCAAATACATAATTGGTTGCAGTGTTCTTGTAAGCCCAAACTTCAAATGAGAGGTGATGTGTAGAAAGTGCATTTGTTGTTGATGCATTACTGTTTTCTGCACGCGTAGTCATTTGTGCATAGGTGTCGAAACCGATTGCTTGGGGTTCGCTTTCGGGAACTTCATTAACAGTGTCGAACTGTGCGCAAGCTGCGAACATCAATGCGGCTGCAGCAAGCATGAAATAATTTTTTTTCATTGTTTTGAAATTAAAAGTGTTAATAAATAATTGTTATTTGTTTTCTTATTCTATTGTCGAGTATGTATGGTCGAGTGTTAGTTTATGTTTTGGTTGCCCTCGATGGCATCGGCCCAGGTAGATACTTCGGCAGTGAAGTTGATGGGCTCGGGTCCGATGTTGATGTTGAGCGTGTATTGGTTGCCGGCCTGGAAGGTGTAGGTGGTGCTGGCAGCCGAGGTGTCGAAAATATTTGCCAGCGGGGTGTAGCTCTTGAAGGGCTCGGAGCCAATGTTGTATTCCACGTAGATGCAAGCCTCGGTAAACTCAGAGAGCGCGGGCGTTGCAGCAGCGGCTTTCTCTATGGTCTGCGGAATGATGAGCTGTTCCAACAAGTAGTGGTTGTGGTAGTTGGTGGCAGCATTGAGCGAGTAGGAGGTTTCTACCTTGGGAATGTAAGTGGCAGAAGCGGTGCCGAGTGTCCAACCATTCACGGCGGGAGCTGCGGCGTTGCTTACGTAATAAGCCTTGTCGCCCAAGTTGTGCAACTGGATTTTCTTCACCGAGATGTCTTGCGAAGTGGTCACCGAGTTAGATAGTCTGACGCGGATGTTGAACTTGGCTTGCAAGTGCGTGAAGCTGAACGAAGCCGTGCCCGAGGTGGCGGTAGATGTGGCCGTCATGTAGTCTTTGTCGAAGCCTTTGTATGCCAGATCGGTGGCGGGCGTTGCCATAAGGTTCTTGCCGTCCACGGTGATGGGGCTGGTGCTTGTACCAATCTTGATAATGCCATCGGAGGTGCATGCTACGTCGGCAGAAGCCGTGATGGGCGCGTAGGCACAGAACTGGTAAGCGCTGGCCATTTGGTCCCAATAACGCAAATTTTCGTAGTACCATCCGGCTGCAAAAGTCCATTCGTCGCTGGGTTTGCCGGCGGTATAAACATAGGTGCCGGCTATGTCTTCTGCAAAGTATTCAACAGTAACGTTGTCGAAAGTGGCGATGTCGTTGCCATCGATGGTTTTCCATCCGTACACATTGAATGCGGGGTAGAAATCCTTGAGTACGCTGGAGTTGTTAGCATCCGCGCGGGTCGATTTGTTCACAAATGTTTCGAATCCGATACGGCCGGGAGCCTGGGTTTCGGGTTCCTGATTGTCTATCAGAATTTCAGAGGGTCCGCAGCTTACCACGAGGCCGAGGACTGCTAAAAGTAGCATGAATTTGTTCGTTTTCATCGTTGTTAGGTTTTAGTTGCCATCGGTCCAGGCAGTGATGCCGGCGTCGAAGGTGATAATGTTGTTTTCGGGAGCTATGTTAAAGTTGATTGTGTAGCTGTTGCCTGCCACGAACTGGCTTACGCCGCTGCCAAAGATGTCGGCCAAATTGGCCTTGTAGGTGAAGCTTTCTTGGTAGCCGCCTGAGTGAATCGTATATAATAAGGTAATGATATGCGTGTTGCTGATGGCTTGCGGCATCACCAAAGATTCTATGAAATAGGTCTTTTTGGTGTCCGATACGAGTGTGTCGGGTGCGCAATATTGGTAGTTGACATATTTGGTGCTGTCTTTCACTTCCCAACCATTGGTGTGGTCGTACTTGCCGCTGCTGTACAGGTCGGCCACGCATACGCTGTCTATTTCTATCTTGTAGGGTTCGCCCTTGTTGGCCTTGATGGTGACCATCAGCTTAGACAAGGTGTGGCGGAAGTTGAATGTCACTACGGGCGTGGTGGCGGGGTCGAGAACGGGCACGGCATCGGAACGCATCACGTCGCAGTCGGTGCCTGCTTCGCCGGTGAATCCTTTATTCTTTTCGCCGTTGGTAGGCGCGCCTTCTTGCAGGTTCTGGCCAATGAGCACATAGTCGTTTTGCGAGAAGAAACTTGCGGTGGCATCGTTCACTTCTACCAAATTGTGCTGATATGAAAGCGGTGCATGAGCCGGAGCAAAAGCCACGAACTGATAGTTGTCGGCCTGCTTGTCCCAGTAGCGGTCTATGTTGTAGGTCCAAGTGTTGGCGCTGTCGGTAGCGGCTTTAATGTCGGCCGTCACTGTCACGCCTTCGAAAACGGGCTGAATCTGCTGTCCGTCGTTGTTGGTCTTGGTGCCGTACACTTTGAAAGTCTGATGATAGAACTCCAAGTCGTTGGCTGTGGGCACGGCTCTGGTGAGCATATTGGCAAAAGGAGCAAACTGAATGGCCGGTCCCTGGGTGGAATCGATGTATTCAAAATCGCCAAACTCGGTATCAATCAATACCTCTCTTTCGCTGCATGCCGCCATCAAAACGAGCGCGATGCATAAAGCTGCTTGAATGAAGACTTTTGTTCTCATATATGCGTTAATTAAATAGTAATATCCGATTCAATTTCATTTTCCCAATCATCTACCGAAGCATCGAAACCACCACCCGGCTGAGGCTTGCCGCCGATAATGCTGTCGGGAATGGCTGCCGCGTCTATCACCAAAGTGATGACACCTCCGGAGGGCCTTTGCTTCATTTGTTCGGTAACGTTTTGTTGTATGGGATAAACGGCTCCGTTACGCAGCTTCAGTCCGACGCCTACGTAAGTGGAGTCGATAATATCTACGGCGCTTTTGGTTTTGGTTGTTGCCAATGGATCTATGCCGGGTAGTCCCCAAGTCTGCATTCGGGCTGCCATGATGTCGCCCACCACCTGAGTGCCGTCGGGCAGTGTTAAGTCGCGGTTGGTCTGCATGGCTTTGACATCGTCTTGGGTAACGGAAACCATATTGTCGTCGTCTGTGATACGGCTGAACAATTCCACGCCGCCCGACATACCGTTGGCGGTGATACCTTCGGCGCCGGCTATGCGTTGTCCCTTTTCATCGTAGTTGTTGAGAATCATCACCTGATACAGATAAATCATCGTAAAGGGCGTGAGCGTGGCTTCCACCTGATAAACATAAATGGGGTTGCCGTATTCGTCTTTTTCTACCACGTAATCTTCGGGGTCGTCAGATACGTACATCTTCTGCAAGAAAGTTCCGAACAATTGGTCGGGCTGGTTGTAGTTGACATAGCTTGCACGCGTGTAAGTGGCATTGTTGTTGGTACGCGTGGTGGCATGATAGTATGCATAGTCGGTTCTGTCTTCTTCGATGATGATGTTAGAATAATCGTCGTTGTGGAAGAGCATGTCGTAAGTCTGGTTGGTGGTAAGGCTCACGCGGCCTCCGTTGCTGTTGTGGAAGTGCTTGTTGGTGAACCAATTTCGCTGGAAGGCTTCGTCTATGAAGTAAACGTTGGCCTGCACGCCCTGAGGCTCGGTGTAGCCGATAGGTCCGCAGTCGGATTCGTCCCAAAGATATTGCCATTCGGTTTTCCAATTGACACCCCAAAGCAATTCGAGTTGAATATCATATACCGACACGTTGATATCGAGTGTACCATTCTGCGCTAACCAAAGCTGTTTGCGCTGGCAACTCGAGAAGATGCTCGCAATCATCAAGACGGCGAGAATCATCGGGGCAATATGTCGGCGAAAGAATTTCATTTTAAGTTTACTTTTCTTCTGAATAAATCGTAACTGATGTTGATACCTACTCCGGTGGGGCCGAACCATCTCAGACGATGATTTCGCGGTTTGAAGTCTTCCACCTTGCCGTCCCAGTCGTAATAATATTTATCGTTGAGCGGATCTCCCGAATGATGATAGGTATCGTACAAAGTCTGATAATATCCAACGTGAATGAAGGCTTCCAATTTCCAGCGCTTGTCTTTCCAGGGATGCCAAACGTAGCCATATCCCAAGCCGGCGCTCCAGCCTTCGCCCTGCACGCCTCTCTTGGCCGCATTGAAACCAAGGTCGTACAAATTGCCTTCTCCGTAGGCCGATAGATAATGTCCGCGGGGGCCGAACTCGGCATCGAATCCTTCGAGTTTCTTAAAGTAGCGACGCACTTCTACCTGGCCGTCTATAATCTGCAAATAACGATGGCTCTTCTTGATGCTCCACCATGGGAAGGTGTAGTTGGCGGCCACGGTCCAGCGCGAGTTCTTCGGATAATATTCCACGCCCACGTTCAAAACGCTACCTGCGTCGTAGAGCATGTTGCTATGTACGTTCAGGAATGGTACGCGGTAGGTGTATTGTTCATAGGGGAAGTCTTCGCGGAATTTGGGTTCGTCGGCAATGTCTTCGGTTTCTACGGGCTGAGGTTGTTCTACTTCCAAGATGCTCAGTCCGTCGTCGAAATAGACGATGCAGAACACTGAGTTACGGATGCGTGGATAGTAGGTTTTTCTAAGATAGGGATAAATGTCTAATTGCTCCATGCGCCATTTCTTGGTGCCTATGTTCACGTCGGCGTCGATGACGGCCAATACTTTGTCGATGGTGCTTTGTTTCATGAGGCTGTCTTTGACAACATATTCGCGCAGGCGCTGCCAAGATTCTCCGTCGGGATGTACAAAGAGTTTGTCGCCCAGGTCGGGATGTCGCTTTTCTATTTCGCGGCGCATGGTGGCGGCACGACGGCGCGACAAGCTAAGGTTGTGTTCATAGACACCTTCGGGCGAAGATTGCGACACGATGACAACGGAGTCTATCATGTTCAGTCCGAGTGAGTCTATTACTTGTGCGAATTTTTCGAGGCTTTGTTGGTTGCCCATGTAGTTCAGGTCGAGGCGGCTCTTGTCGAAGCGGAAGTGTACTTCTATGTCGCGGATGGCGTTGGGGCGCTCGTCGTCGCTGACTTCCTCGCTCCTGATGGAAGGCGTCACCTTAGGGCCGGCCGCGTTTGCCGTGCTGTCTGCGCTTGTCGTTTGCGCTTGCATGTGAATGCAAACGAACAACATCATCAACAGAACCCATACGCGAGCAAATGTAGAGTTCATCAGTGCAGATATGTCAGCAATTTTTTTCAATCCCTATTCCCTTCTCTTGTGTCTGTGAGGTCTTCCCCTTCTCTTGAGTCTGTGAGGTTTTCCCCCTCGCGTGCGCGTGTGCGATGTGTCCGCGTGCTACGCGCATAATGCGCGCCCTATCGCGCGCGATTTTTATATTAAGCCGCCAAAGGTAATGAAACTGATTAATACCCAAAAAATTAAGGGGGGGGGGTTTTGTTAAATCGGTAATATTTAAGAATTTTTAACTAAAATCACCCATTCCAGGCGCCATTTCATACTGTTTTAGGGAGTTGTTATGGAGTTATTTCGTGTTTCCACCAACTGTTTTTGGCTGTTTTGTCAATATCCAATAATTGTTTTTGGCCTTTTTGTCAATATCCACCAAATGTCTTTTGGCTGTTTTGTCGATGTCCACCAAATGTTTTTGGCCCATTTTGTCAATATCCACCAAATGTTTGCGTTTGAATTTGAAGATTTTGAGTAAAAGTTTAGATATAAATAATGATTAGTTTACCTTTGCGCAAATAAAAAATAACAAGAAAATTTTCAAAAACAAAGTGTAAAATTAACAATAAATAAACTTGCGAAACGGCGCCGCATCGCCAAAAAAATGCCAAAAAAATGCCAGAAAAACGCTAATGAAAAAAGTTCTCCATAAAAAAAGTTTTTCTATGAAAAGAATTTTCTACAAAAAGTGCTATATTTGCCGCTTGTCGCGCGCACGCGCAATGTGCACTCGCATAATCAGATGGAACACAACAAGATGAACAATTGGCAATATGGCAGTTTTTTCCGCAGGTTGATACTTGTGGCAATGGTTCTGTTTGCGGCTGTTGGCGTCAGAGCCGAAGGCGAAACCATTGACGAAAACTTTGTTATAGCATCTGTTTTGTTAGCCGAGCCGGGTACTGCAATCTATTCAAATGTTGGTCATGTGACTATACGTTTGCAGTGTCCCGATCATAATCTTGATTATATTTTCTCTTACGAATCTGAGGCTGTTTCTAAAAGAGTTCTCGCTTTTTTGGCAGGAAATCTAAAGATGGGCATGTTTGCTATTCCTACGGCAGAATATCTTGATAGCTACCGTCAGGAACAACGTGGTGTAAAAGAATATGTTCTGAATTTGCCTATCGAAGCCAAGCGCAATTTATGGCGTGTTTGCGACAATCACATGCTGGAAGGCGCCAATCTTCCTTACGATTATATCAACCGTGGCTGTGCGTATAGCACGCTGCGCATTTTGCAAGAAGGTTTGGATACTATTCCTATTCAGTTTGGTCCTTGGCCCGAAAAGTTTAAAATCAAGAGTAGGAGGGAACTGACAGGAGTCTATATGCAAGACTTTCCCTGGTCGTGGGCATTTTTATATTTGATTTGTAATGGGAGTATAAATAAGTCTTGTTCTCCGGTAGAGAAGATAATTATGCCTAAAGATCTTATTGAGGTCTTGTCTCATGCCAAAGTGCAGGGACGTCCAATGCTGTCTTCTCCGACGCAACTTCTTCCTCCCGGACCGGAACGGCAGAAACCTTGGTTTACACCAACGCTGCTTGCGGCTATTCTATTGTTGTTGACCATCCTTGCGTCCATCTTTGGAAAGAAGGTGATGGATTATGTGTTGCTGGCTTTGCAAACGATATTGGGACTGATTACTATTTATTTAGTGTTCTTTTCTGATTTGGTTTGCACGGAGTCAAGCTGTCTTATTGTGCCCTTTAATGTGCTACCACTCTTATTATGGAAATGGCGTCGTTGGTGGGCATTGCCCTATGCTATCGCGATTGCCTTGTGGATAGTGGTGATACTTTTGTGGCCGCATAGCCTTACCGATACGTCATTCATCCTTCTGAGCCTGGCGCTTATCGTGTCGTATGTGAAAATATTTATCGAAAATAAAAAGAAATAAGATATGAAAAATCTATTTGTGATTAAGAGATTCTATTTGTTGATGCTGTTTGTGGTGATTGGATTCAGCCAGATGTATGGCTGGGGGGATAGTGATGTGTATTATGCTAAAGCTACGGCTAAGGTGAATCCAACAGGTGCAGGTACGGTATATGTGGAATCTAATGCTGAAAAAGGAGCAACAGGAGAGGAAAGTACGGGTATTGGTACTACAGAAACAAGTGGGGGAAATGTATCTTTTACCTTTGTTGCAACTCCTAAGGGTATTCATGATTTTAAGGGGTGGTCAGAGATAAATGATGTTAACACATCTTCGTTTGTGACTACTAATAATCCTTACACAAGAAATTATACTGCATCAAACGAAGCTAATGATGAAGGCGCTGCGACTACAAATACCTTATATGCCATCTTTGCCGAGAAACCTCTATTTTACTTTAGTGCAACAGCTGAAGTGAGACCTACCGAATTCGGAACGGCTTCTTCAAATCCAACAAAGGTGGAGGCTCGTTCTGAAAAGTGGAACAGTACTTCAGCAACTACCAATGCAATCACATTCACAGCTGAACCCAAGTCGGATGATTATGATTTTCAGGGCTGGAGCCGTACAGAAAATGGCGATATTGTGAGTACGGAGAATCCATATAAACCGACCTTAACTTCAAATTCGACAAGTAGTAACAGTCCGACAGGTACTACATTGTATGCTCGTTTTGCAGAAAAGCCTATATTTGCTTTCAGTGCAACAGCGGTGGTAACTCCTGCTGGGGCGGGAACTGCTACCGTTGATCCTGCAACAACAAGTGTTCGTGGAGATAAATGGAATAGCACTTCTGCAACCACCAATGAATTTGTTTTCAGTGCAACACCGGCCTCGAATTATACATTTTTGGGATGGAGCCGTACGGCAGATGGAGAAATAGAGAGCACGGCCAGTCCATATAACCCGACATTGACATCTAATAATCCGGCTGCGTCGTTAAACACCACACTATACGCTCGCTTTCAGATTTATCCTACAGGTATTACAGCAACACCGGCGTCTATCGTTCTCGGTGTAAACAGGTCTTCTAATCCTATTTCGGTTAGTCTTGTTCCTCAAGGTTCATATAAGAATATCGTTTTTGAGACGAGCAATTCGGCCATTGCTACCGTTGATGCTAACGGTGTAGTGACAGCTAAATCAACAGCAGGAACGGCTACAATTACGATAAAAGCATTTAAATCTGACGGAGTCACTGTGTTGGCAACAGCATCGGTTGCGGTGTCGGTGCTTGAGTATTGCGCGACTCCGGTAATCACAATTGCGCCTTCTTCAGACGGAAAAACTGCAACTGTAACATTGAGTTCGACCACTCCGGGTGCTACAATATATTATACTACTGACAGAAACGATCCTACAGCATCGTCAATGCCTTATAGTTCAGCTTTCTCAATAAGCAATGGGCAGACGGTAAAGGCTATTGCTGTGAAAGATGGGTACCTGAATTCGGCTATTGCCACCGATATGTATTCTGCAGAGAAGGTTGCCACTCCAACCATCGACATCACTACGAGCGGAGTTTCCTTCAGTTGTGAGACGCCGGGAGTTTCTTTCTATTACACCATCAATGGTGATAATCCGACAACATCACTCACTCCATGGAATGGAGCTCCGCTTACGGGCCTTAGCGAGGGCACAAACATTAAGGTGATAGCTGCAAAATCAGGCATGATAATCTCCGACGTGGCTACTAAACTTTATTATCCGGCAAGTGGTGTCTCTGGTAGTGTGGTTACATTGAACGACTACGAGGACCATAACTGGACTTACTATAGCGGAGTGGCTGACTCTGTAGATGGAGGAAACTATAACGACAATTATGTTGGCAAGCTCTATAGCCCTAATCCTCGCAATGTGAAGATTACGTATAATGCCAATGGCGGTGCAGTATCTATTGATGAGAGCGAGACATCGTTTGTCTACTTCAAGACACTGGAGCAAGGTGCCACTGCTGGACAATATCCCTATACGGTAATTTCCAACCCCTTCAGCAAGCGCCCCACAGGCAAGGGTTTCGGCGGTTGGAAGATTATTAGCGGTGGCCAATACATCAATGGATATGATAATGGCAGCACGTTACCACTTGACCAAGAAATCTCATTCGTTAACCTTCCATACCCAAGCGTGAACTGTATCTCGGCAGAGATTGTGCTTGAAGCTACGTGGGTGGATGCCAAAGTTACATATTTAGCAACGGTAAATAATAACAACAACAATTATACCTTCAATATTACGAATGGCAGTTCTACTACCACATATGAAAATAATTTCTTAGTAATAAACAGGGACTATTCAGGCACATTGACCTTATCTCAGCCAGTGACCATTATGATGGTAGAACCTAACGCTATAGGTACTGATCCAGATTACAGGGATAATTATACGTTTACTGGAAATATTACCCCTAATAACGCAGGTGTGACGAAGATTGAGTTTGCGAAGTGGAACCCAAATGGTAATATTAATGCAAGGGGCAGAAATGTCACCCTCGGCCGTGGTTTGACGATGGAAGGAACAAGAAGAGCATTGTATGGAACAAACACCTCCAACTCGGCTGTTAATCAGATTCTGAAAGTGGAAAGTGGAAATTTTAGCACATTCACTCATTACGGGGCTAATCCTTCCGACATCACCAAACAATGGATATACTTGGGCAACGACTATGACCGCGCAAACGGCAAAAATGACAAACTGACCTTTTCAGGACTATTTATGGTTGGTGCTAGTCGAGATTTGGGACTTTCATCGACAGAGGAGATGTGTCGCGTCTTTTCTATCAGCGGCAGTTTTATGACAGGTATTTTGATATCTACTGGTGCTGCAGATTACAGTTATTATCTTGGGATAAAGAATAACCACAATAATGGTCATCGCTATTTTGAAGTTCAAGGAGGCGAATGGTATGCAAATATCGCTGGTGGAATGGGAAGGGATCAGGACAATGCAAGCCGAGCATTTACTTTCCGCATGAAAGGAGGTATTATTCGCGGCTCGATTTATGGAGCTGGAGCCTATGCTCCGGCAGGTGGCGAACGGCGATACATAATCACAGGAGGTAATATTGGCGGTTGGGTAGCTGCAGGTTGTAACGGAATTGGAGGCAACACAACAGAGACTACTAATGGTGCAACAAATGGTGACTCTTATGTATATGTCGGAGGAAATGCTAAAATTGGTTATCAAAACCGCACTATAAATGATGTAGAAGGGGGCAATGTGTTTGGTGCAGGAAGAGGTGCCCCTGTTACAAATTACAATGTTGGGACAATCAATAACTCCAATGTTGTAGTAGCTGATAAAGCAGAAGTTGAGAAAAACGTTTATGGTGGTGGTAACTATGGGTTCAGCTTAGGCGAAGCCAATATTTACATCACCGGAGGAAGTGTAGACGGACGCGTATTTGGCGGTGCTAATATGACAAAAGGGTACTCACCAACGATAATCATGACTGGTGGACACGTAAAAGATGGTGCTTACGGCGGTTGCAACACAGAAGGTACTATTAATAATAATGTCACCATGCAAATCAACGGAGGCCAAGTAGGAACATCATCTGCTCCTGCCAACATCCATGGTGGTGGCTATGGTGAGGACACGGAAGTTTCAGGTAATGTGGATATCACTCTCGGTGCTGATGGTCAAACCACAGGTGGCGTCACCGTCTATGGCGATGTATATGGCGGTTCTGCCTTGGGATATGTCAACGGTACGACGGCAAATGATAACTATCATACCTATGTAACCTTGAACGAAGGTACCATCAACGGTTCGCTATATGGCGGTGGTTTGGGTAGCAATACTGTGGCAGCCAATGTCTATGGTCCTGTGAAAGTAACGGTCAATGGCGGCAGTGTGAAGACAACAGACGGCACTGGTGAGAATGGTTCGGGTGGTGTCTATGGTGCTAACAATATCTATGGCGCTCCACAAAGTTCCGTGACGGTAGATATCTACGGCACAGACCCCGCTCCGGCTGAAGGGCAGTATGCTCTCCATTCGGTCTATGGTGGTGGCAACAAGGCCCCATATAATGGTACACCTATCGTCACTGTTCACAAATGCGACAACAGCATAGAATATGTTTATGGTGGTGGTAATGCAGCATCGGTGAATAGTACCAATGTTACCATCTGGGGTGGCAATAAAATAGGCAATGTATTCGGTGGCGGTAACGGTACAGTGAGCGCTGCCAACGTGAATGGTGATGCCACAACAAAGATCTATGGTGGCACCATCCTTAATGTATTTGGGGGTTCAAACAGCCAAGGAACCATAGGCGGCACTATTAACGTAACTGTAAATTCGCAGGCAGAAAATGGTGGCGATACTCCTTGTACAATGAACATTGGTGATGTGTATGGCGGTGGTAACAGGGCGGCCAGTAATGTGGGCAATCTGAACATTGTCTGTACAGGTACGGATGGTTACATCAATCGCGTGTTTGGTGGTGCCAACGCGGCGAAAATCACCGGTAACATTGAACTTGCAATCAATGGTGGAAATATTGGTAGCGTATTTGGTGGCAATAACTCAGAGAAATCCATTGAGGGAAATGTTACAGTGAATATTGGCACAGCGCCGAACGCTTGCGGCACTTTTGAAATCGGTAACGTTCATGGTGGTGGTTATGGTAAGGCTACGGGCGTGACGGGAAATGTAGAGGTGAATATTGCCGGTGGTACTATTAATGGCGATGTATATGGCGGTTCTGCTCTCGGTAAAGTAAACACGAGCACTTCCAATACAACAGCCGTGAACCTCACAGGCGGTATCATCCATGGCGATGCCTACGGTGGTGGTCTAGGCGATAGCGAAACAGCTGCAGATGTTAATGGTAATGTGACCGTTACACTCAATGGAACAGCCTTCACATTGGCAACAACAACCGACGACAAGGGTAATAGCATTCCTACATCTGGCCGTATCTTCGGATGCAACAATATCAACGGTTCGCCTAAGGGAACGGTTTTGGTTAAAGTGCTGCAGACCGTGGCTCGTGACGGTGAAGGTAATGTAAAGGCTAAGCCTGACAAAAATAGCGGCGTTTATGAGCTGCAAGCTGTGTATGGCGGTGGTAACTTGGCTGCGTATAATCCGACGAATCCGACGGCAAACGGACAGTTCACATCTTATACATGGGGTGTAAATGCTATTCCACACGATAATCTGTATAAGCCTCTTCAGGTGGTAATCGATGGCTGTGATTTGTCAAGCATCGAGTATGTTTATGGTGGCGGTAATGCTGCGGCAACTCCGGCAACCGATGTCACTATCTTGGGTGGCTACGAAATTGGTAGCGTGTTCGGTGGTGGTAACGGTAAGGATAGATATACCTTAGATGGAGGCACCACATGGAATGCAAACAATGGTGCTGATGTGGGTATTATCGATGCTGCGGCCTATGCTACAGATAAGTCACAAGGCAAATACGGTACGGGCGACGCCATGACAAGTGTACTCGGCGGTACGGTCCATAATATATATGGTGGTAGCAATACGCTGGGAAATATAGTAGGAAGTGCTACGGCATATATGGATGCAGCCAGCGATTGTCCACTGGATGCCGGTGATATCTATGGTGGAGGCAATGAAGCCTACATGGACGGTAACTCGGGTATTCAGTTAGGATGTATCGAGTATCTGAAAGAAATCTATGGCGGGGCTCGCAATGCAGATGTGGGTGGCGATATCAACCTGACCATCACCAGCGGCCACTTTGACCGCGTATTCGGTGGTAACAACTTGGGTGGCACGATTAAGGGTTCCATCACGGTAAATATCGAAGAGACTGGCTGTAACCCCATCACCATCGGAGAACTTTACGGATGCGGAAACAAGGCTCCCTACACCACTCCCGGAGATAAGCATCCTACCATCAATATCCGTTCGTTCACCAGTATAGGCAATGTCTATGGCGGAGGTTTGGGTAAAGAAGCCGTCGTGACGGGCAATCCCACCGTAAACATCAATGTTGCGACGGGTGCCAAAAATGCCGTTGAGGATTGGCCCTATAATGGAAAGACCATTGACTTTGGCGGCGGTATTACAGTCACCCTGCCCGTTCATGAGAAGGGCAAGATTGGAGCCATAGGAAATGTATTCGGTGGCGGTAATGCAGCTGCGGTAATTGGTAACACCCAAGTGAACATCGGCACGGAAGCTTCTAAAAGCGCAGATATCCGCGGCAACGTCTATGGTGGTGGCAACCAAGCCAAGGTGACCGGCCAAACCAATGTGGTAATCGGTGGTTGAGTAAAGGCTGTGTCAAGAAGATAAACTTGGCACAGTTCTTTTTTGATTTGTCGTGTTAAGGGAAGGTAAATAAATTATTTCGAAAATACTTGACTTTCGCTTTTTGGTGTTGTATATTTGCAGCGACTTAAATCTGATACCTAATGAAAATGGATAATATCATAGCTGTGGCTTGGGTGGTGGCAGGATGGCTTTTCGTCTTGTCGGGATGCACGCGTATGCCGCTCTACGAAGCTACTTCACGGATTGAACTGTTAGTTGATTGGAAACTTGAACCCTCGCATAGTGTGCCGCCATGTAACCAGGTGCAGGTGATGTTTTATCATCGAGAGACGCATGAACTGATGTTTACATACGTGTTGCCGGCAAAAGGTGGCGAGATTGTCTTGCCGCCCGGTCTATACGATATGGTGTTGTACGGGGTAGGTACGGAACGGACGCAGATAAGATCTTTGAAGAAGTATCAGTGGATAGAGGCATATACTGAAAACACCGATAGGCCGTCTGTTTTTGATGGACAGGATGTGCTGTACTCTCCGGATCATTTATATGTGGCCAGAAGGCGAGACTTGGAAATCCCATCTATGCGTGCGATGGATCAGGTACAGAAGATCAGGGTGGAAGCGAGTTCCATTGTAGAAGAGTATTCTTTGGAAGTGGCTATTGCGGAAGGAGCAGAATACATCGATAGGGTAGAAGCCTACATTAGCGGGCAGGCTCGATCGAATTATTTTGCCAGGCCGGAACTGCGTGCAGAAGCGGTGTCTTTGTATCTTGATATGAATTTCTTGCCGAAAGAGAATCTCTTGCAATCTACCTTTGAAACCTTCGGAAAATTACCTGGTGAGCAAAGCGAAGTTTTTCTTCGGGTGAGCATAATCAACATCGATGGCACTACCCAAGACCATATCTATGATATTACCGATGAATTTGAACAGGATGACAATCAGTTGCTTATAGATGACAGCATCGTTGTGGATATTCCAAAAATCGATAATGACGCCATGGTTCCAATTCCGAATCCGTGGAATGAGGAAGTGATTGTCATACCTTTATAAATCTCATTTTTATTCACCTTTTTAATTAATCTTAAAACTTATTATTATGAAGAACAATGTGTTATTGACCTGTATTTTGGGTCTCGGCCTTTTGGCCAGTTGTAGTAAAGTGGAAGTTCAATATCCGGAACAGGCGAAAGAGATTAAACTAACACCGGTTGTGGAATCATCAAACCCGGTGACAAAAGTTCCTGTGTTGGGGAGCGGAGGCATGGTGGTAGGAGATATGTTTCTGGTGTCTTCGTATATTGCCAAATCCGACAATCAGCATAAGGGTGCATTTGGCAATTTCTTTACGAATATCCCTTTTTTGCATACAAGCAATGGTTGGAGTGGAGGGCAGTATTGGCCTTTTTCTCATTGCGTCATTAACTTTTCTGCCATCACGAAACAATTGGGAAGTAACAGAAAAGTGGAGATCGTATGGGATGAGGAGCATCCTGCAAGCCATGCAAAGGTGACATTGACGGGTAACGATGACAATAGTCAAATGGACTTGATGTATGGCGGTACCAGAGGTGTATATGATGAAAATGGTTATCATGTGCAACCTTTGCAATTCAAGCACACTTTGTGTTGGATCAACTTCAAGTTCAAGGCATCGAAAGATAACATTGTTTCCATCAAGAAGGTGTTGGTAAAAGCTAATTACAATGGTGTTTTGGATGTTGATTTCAACTATGATGACTATGGCGAATTTAACGCTGATACCTACTCTACGGCTACCTGGACTCCTGATGAAATGCAAGAAATGGCTGTGTTGAACCATAGTTATACCGGTGAAGCGCTTGGCATTACTTTGAATACCACAATGACATCTTTCGGAGGAGGCCTTATGGCCATTCCTTCTTCGAGTCCTGAACGTGTCTTTACTATTATTTATACAGTGAAAACGCCTACTGGTGATGGTAATACGATAGAGAAGGAATATGTCTATGAACAACCTGCGTTGATTGAATGGAAAATGGGTATGAGGTACACTTATCAGTTTGAATTCTCGGCTTCAACCATCAGCATGCAGACAACCAACGTTGAATGGGTCGATCAAAACGGCGTTGACAGCAGTATCAATTAATAAAGTTGCACGCTAGGCCAACCCTCTGCATCCCAGGTGATTTCGCGGATGAGTAAGTGTGCACGGCTGTTGTCTTCCATGTCGTAACCGTGGAAAAACAAGTAGTCTTTCCCATTGAAACTGACAGTGGCTGAATGGCCTGCGCCTGCATAACGCTCGTTGCCTTCTACCACCAATGTGCCGCCGCCCTCCATCAGACTGATGCCTTCTCGGTCGATGTATGGGCCGGTGGCCTCCTTGGCGCGGCCTACCACCACTTTATAGGTGCTGTTCTTGCCGCGGCAGCAAAGGTCGTACGAAACGAAGAGATACCAATAGTCGCCCTTGCGGAAAATAAAGGGTGCTTCTACGGCACCGTCGCCCGGTTCGAAAAGACGGCCCTTGGCATGAGGTTTCACGGCATCGTCGGGACGATCGTATTTGGGAAGGGTGTGCGCCGGACGGTGACAGAGTCCGTACCATTCCTGTGGCTGCGCAATGCGCGTAAGTGTGCTGTCGAGTTTTACCATCTTGATGCCGCTCCAGAACGAGCCGAACGACATCCATGCCTGCCCGTATTCATCGATGATGACGTTTGGGTCTATGGCATTCCAGTCGTCGCGACCGGGAACGGAGGCTATCACCATGCCTTGGTCTTTCCATTCATAATCGGGACTTTCCGGATTGAGTGTTTTGTTGGTGGCTACACCTATTGCCGAACTGTTGCGTCCGAAAGACGAGCAAGAATAGTAGAGATACCAGGTGTCGTTGTGGAAGAAAATATCGGGTGCCCAGGTGTGGCCGTTGTAACGTGGTGCATATTCCTTGGGCCAGGTGGGAGTTTCTTTCAGTGCCGAACCGATGAAGCGCCAATGTTTCATGTCGTCCGATTGCATCATGCCAACGTTGAATCCGGTGGTAAAAAGGTAATATTTACCTTCGCAGAAAGCAACCACGGGGTCGTGGGCCATAGGATAATCGGTGGCGGGTCGTTGCTTGTTCTCTTGAGCCGGCAACATGGCTACTGCGCTCAGGCCTATCATTAAGCAGACAAATAATTTCTTCATCATAATCTTGGTCTTAGGAATAATAAGTTAATAGAAAATGTCTTGTTTGTGGCAAAGATAATCAATTTTGTAGAAAACGATATTTTGCCGTACATTCGCAGGTGAATCTTGTAAACAATGAAAGTATCTATCAAAAAACGGCAATGGCAGGACGCTTGGAACGTGTTTCTGAAATTGTTCACTAAGATTGTCAGAATCTGCACTTTCTGTGTGTCTCTGATATTCCTGGTGTCAATAGTGATAGACTATGGTTTCGACCTTTATCCTCAGGAACAGCAGTTTGTTGATGACATTTACCATTACGTGTGGATATATTATCTGGTCCTTTTTAGCTTGAATCTTGTTTTCTCTATTCGGACTATTACGCGTAGATCCCTGTTTTTGACTATTTTCATGGGTTTGCTGATGTATTTGTCGGCGATGGCCTATTTTATAAAACCCTCGCCCGATGTCCATTGGATGCAAACTTTGTGGAACTTCCTCAATGCCAAGTATTATCAACTGTTTTTGTTGCTGCTGTTTTCTTTGATAGAAGCTTCAAAGGGCGTGGTAAGACTGATTGGAAAACGGACCAATCCTGCTATGTTGCTGGCTCAACTTTTCTTGATCATTATTTTTGTTGGAACGGTGTTGTTGCTGCTGCCGCGTTCTACCATCGAAGGGGTGAAATTGCCGGTGATTGATGCCTTGTTTGTTTCTACCAGTGCGGTTTGCGTTACCGGCTTGACGCCGATCGATATATCTTCCATCTTTACGATGGAGGGGCAGATTATTATCGCTTTGCTTATTCAGATAGGAGGTCTTGGCGTGATGACCATCACCAGTTTCTTCGCGATGTTTTTCATGGGGCATACCGGTTTTTATAATCAGTTCGCGCTGAAAGATATGGTGAACTCTGAACGAATGTCTTCCTTGGTTTCCACTTTGCTGAATATTTTGGGATTTACCTTTATCATAGAGGGAGTGGGCGCCTTGTTTATCTGGATGAATATTCATACTACCATGGGAATGACGCTTTCCGAAGAGATTTTCTTTTCTGTTTTTCATTCCGTGTCGGCCTTCTGTAACGCTGGTTTCTCGACGCTTTCGGGCAACTTGGGCAATCCTTTGCTGATGCAAGGTCACAATGGTTTGTATTTGATCGTTTCTGCCTTGATTTTCTTGGGTGGTATTGGTTTCCCGATTTTGGTGAACTTTAAGGAGGTCCTTTTTTATCACATCAGAAGAGTGTGGCATCGTCTTTTTAGGAGGAACAAAATAGTGCATAAGTATCATCACCTGACAAGTTTGAATACGCGCATCGTGCTGAAATGGTCGATGGGTCTTATCTTGATGGGATTTGTGCTGATAGCCGGACTCGAGTGGAATAAGGCTTTCGAGGGAATGCCCGTGATAGACAAGTTGGTCCATTCGCTGTTTAATGCCATTGCTCCCCGTACTGCCGGATTCAATAGTGTCGATCTGACGCATTTCTCTTTGCTGACACTGATTCTGTATATGTTTCTGATGTGGGTGGGCGGAGCTTCGCAATCGACGGCGGGCGGTATCAAAGTGAATACGTTTGCGGTATCGTTTTCCAATTTTCTTGCGGCTATCAAAGGCGAAGATAATCTGGTGCTCTTCAACCGTGAGATCTCTCCCGATTCTATTCGTCGTGCCTATGCGACAGTGTTTGGTTCGTTGATGGCCATTATGTTTTTCTTTGTCGCTTTGGTTGTTTTGGAACCGGACATTCCTGCGCTGAGTTTGCTTTTCGAGGTGATTTCGGCCATGGGAACGGTGGGTTCTTCCTTGAATGTGACTCCTTTGTTGTGCGGTGCAAGCAAGGTTCTTATTTCTGTGGCGATGTTTATCGGTCGTGTGGGTTTGATTACTATTCTGATAAGTCTGATCCCCACAAATACGGCTTATCGCTTGAAGTATCCTAAAGGAAATGTGATTATTAACTAATTTATTGACAATAGATTATGAAGTTTTTGATTATCGGATTGGGCAATTTCGGAAGACGTCTCGCCGAAGATCTTACCGACCATGGTCACGATGTGATTGGTGTGGATATAAACGAGCACCGCGTGAACGACGTGAAAGATCGTATTTCTTTGGCATATATTATGGATTCTACCGAGAAGAGAGCTTTGGCGGCCTTGCCTTTGGATGAGATAGACCATGTGGTGGTGGCCCTTGGTCAGAGTATGGATCATTCTTTGCGAACAGTGGTGGCACTCAAAGAGTTGGAGGTAAAGAACATTTATGCCCGCGCTTTGGATAAGGTACATCATTCGATTCTCAGTGCTATGAGTGTGGCTCATATCATTATTCCCGAAACCTATGCTGCGCGCGTGTTTGCCAGGAGTTTCCAGAGTAGCGAAGACAGTATTGAGTTGATATAAGAAGAGTTATGAAAAAGAATCTGTTAATTGTTTTTTTTGCATTGTTTGCCTTTGGGCTTTTTGCGGAAGATAGGGTAGAAAATACCACAGTCGTTAATATGCAGACATTGAAGAAAACTTCGGTGGAATCGGCTCGTTTCGAGATTCTGGCTTCCAAACAGTTTGCTTTTAAATTGGACAAATACAACGGCGAAGTGTATCAGTTGGTCAGTACGGGTCTTTTCAGTCCGGGTAAATGGGTGTTGATGAGTCGTCAAGTGGAGAACATGAACGATAGTGTTTGCGCGAATGCTGTCAATTATCAACTTTATATTCACGAAGAACAGGCCTCTCATGTCTTTCTGATGAATGTCAACACCGGTGCCACTTGGACGCTCGGCAAACGGGGCGACAACAGATCCTATAGTTGGGAAGCCATTGTCAATGAATGAAATCAATAAACAGTAAAGCAATGAAATTCAATAAATTGGTGGCCATTGAGCCCGTTAGCCTGATTCCTTCGGCCGAAAAGGCTTTGTACGATTACGCCAACGAAGTGGTCTTGTTTGGTGATATTCCTTCTGACGATGCTGAAATTGTGCGTCGAATTGCCGATGCTGATGCGGTTTTGCTCAGTTATACCTCTCAACTTACGGCCAATGCCATGTCGCAGTGTCCCAACATTAAATATGTGGGTATGTGCTGTTCGCTCTATTCGCCCGAAAGTGCCAATGTGGATATTCGTTATGCTCAGGCGCACGGCATTGTCGTGACCGGCATTCGTGACTACGGCGACGAGGGTGTGGTCGAATACGTGGTGAGTGAGTTGGTGCGTTTGCTGCACGGTTTCGAGCAAGAGTCTTGGGAATCCATGCCGCGTGAAATCACCGGCCTGAAAGTGGGTATTGTCGGTTTGGGAAAATCGGGCGGAATGATTGCCGATGCCATGAAGTTCTTCGGAGCTGACATTGCTTATTTTGCGCGTTCTGCCAAACCCGAAGCTGAGGCCAAAGGCTATCGCTTCCTACCCTTACAAGAATTGCTGGCTCAGTCTGATGTGGTTTTCTGCTGCTTGAACAAAAATACTGTCTTGCTTCACGAAGCTGAATTTGCTGCGCTTGGTTCTCGTAAGATTCTCTTTAACACCGGCTTGTCGCCTGCTTGGGACGAGGCTCCTTTCGCTGCCTGGCTCGATGCCGACAACCGTTGTTTCTGTGACACTTTGGGAGCTTTGGGCAATGCTTCTTTCTTGCAACATCCGCATGTTCGCTGCATGAATGTTTCTACCGGTCGCACGAGTCAGGCTTTCGTCCGCCTCAGTGAGAAGGTGCTTGCAAATATTAAGAACTTCTTAGAAAACAATGGCTGAGACAATGTTCTGAAGCTTGCTCACTACCGACCAGCCGGCAATTTCTGCCGTGGCGCTGTACACATCGATGACGGCGTGCACCTGATCGTTCTTGATTTCAACTCTTTGTGTGTCGCCAACGAAGCCCGGTGTCGATTGCATGCGCACTTGCATTTTGTCGGGGCCCACGCTGGCCAATGAGGCAGCCACCGTCACATTGACTTTGGTGGGAAACTGTTCGATGGCTTGCGTGGCGCTACCGCTGAATACTACGCGTTGTTCTGTTTGTAGGCTCTCGTCGTACACGGGTGTGTTTTTCAGTGCGTTGGGACCCTTTTTGTTGAAGAAGCAAGCGCTGGCGTTGCCCATGAGGGCGGCTGTTCTAAGCACGTCGAAACCGCCGGTGGCACCCGAAACCAAGTAAATCTTGCTGCCTTTGTCGCGTGCGGCTTGCAGTGCCTTGTGGTAGAATGTCTGGTCGGCCAAGGCCCCGATGCTCAGTGTTACTACGTTGCATCCTTGCGAGAGTGCGGGCACGGCCCATTCCTTCATGGCGGCGGGCGAAGCGGCTTCTACCAAGAAATCGGGTTTCAGCGCCAGCAGCTCTTCCATGCTTTGGCAGGCCTGACAATCGCAATCTTGATGGCCTTGCATCGTGTCAGCAATATCTTGTGCGTGTGCAAAAGTGCGTGAATAAACGGCAGTCAGTCGGTATTCGGGAAGCATTCCCTGTATAAAGGCTTGGGCAACGATTTTCGCCAACTTGCCACAGCCCATAATAGCTAATTTGTACATAAGGATGTAATTTGTTAAAAGCGTGGCAAAGATAACCCAATTCGTACCTTTTTCCAAGGCGATTTTCACAACAAGGGCGAGATGAGGCGGGCGAGCGATTCGCGGATTTTCTTGAGACGAGGTCGTTGTTGCCAGGCTTCAGGCTCTATGAGAAGGCAATCTTTCTCGTCTTCCAAGAAGATTTCTTTCATCTTGATGCTTAGGGCTTTGTCGTAGATAAAAGCATTCACTTCGAAGTCTTGTTCCAGGCTGCGGAAGTCGATGTTGGTAGAGCCTATGGTGCAAAATTCGTCATCGAAAACCATCACTTTGGCGTGCATGTAACCCTTTTGATACGAATAAACCTTGACGCCTACCTCCAGGATTTCTTGAAGGAAAGAGTGCGAAGCCTGCATGGTGCTTTGTCCGTCGTCGCCGCGGTAAGGAATCATCAAGCGTACATCCACGCCGCTCAGGGCAGCGTTGCGAAGTGCCATCAGCAGGGGCTCTGTGGGTAGAAAATAAGGACTCTGTATGTAAATGTAGCGTTTGCTCAGGGCGATGGCTTGCACCATGCCTTGCATAATGAGTTGCCAATGTTGCTTGGGCCCGCTGGAAATAATTTGCATCTTGATGTCGCCAAAAGGCAATGTCTGAGCGAAGTACTGTGCATCTGCAAGGAGTTTGCCGGTCGAGAAGCGCCAGTCGGAAAGGAAAGATACCTGCAGTTGGGCCACGGCCGGTCCTTCCACACGGATGTGCGTGTCGCGCCAAATTCCAATCTTGATGCCTTTCTCGTAGCGTTCGGCCACGTTCATGCCGCCCGTGTATCCGATAATTCCGTCGATGACCACTATTTTCTTGTGGTTGCGGCAGTTGATGTCGCGGTCGATGAAGGGGAAATGCACTTTTAGAAAAGATTGTACCAAGACGCCGTTGTCAGACATATACTTGTAAAAATTCCTGTTTACCATGATGTTGGCAGCGTCGTCGTACATGAGGCGCACTTCGACACCTTCGGCGGCTTTGCGAATGAGCAGTTCGGCCAGCGCTCGGCCCACCGGGTCGTCTTCAATTTTGAAAAACTGTACGTGTACATGGTGTTTCGCCTTCGAAATGTCGCTCATCATGTCGTTCATCATTTCCGAAAATAGGGTGAACACCTTCACGCGGTTGCCGCTCAAGACGGGCGAGTCGGAGGCTTTTTGCAGCAATTTCGACACGCTGTGGTAAGGATGATTTTCGCTAAGTTTCCCCATGGCCTGCGGCTGTTGCGCCAGTGTCATGAGTTGCCCTTTTTCCTCGTCTGAAATGATGCGTTCGTAGCGATGATCTTTGCCGAAAATGAAATAAAGCAGCAAGCCGAGAACGGGCAGGAAAAGCAGCGCAAGAATCCAAGAAATACTGGTGCGAGGATTGTGATTTTCGGTGATAACGATGATAAGACATCCCACAATAAGCAGGGCATAAATAAGTTGCAAGGTTTCCATGTTTTTCGTTAAGTGTTTGTCATGTTGTTTTGTTCGGGCGAAGGTAAAAACAAATTTTGTAAGAATCAATCGATATATTAATTTTGCCACTCGTAATCGGAAGTAGTGGTCAGGTCTATTTCTGGTTATTTTTTTGCTCTAAGGAGGAGCTTGACAAAAGGATGTTAACGAGAATTTTTCAATCTTTACGCGAACATTCGCCCTTGGTTCATTGTATCACGAATTATGTTACCGTGAACGACTGCGCCAATATGCTACTGGCTTGTGGTGCTTCGCCCGTGATGGCCGATGATATGCGCGAAGTGGAAGATATTCAGAGTATTGCATCGGCATTGGTGATCAACATAGGAACACTCAATCCCATGACGGTGCCGGCCATGTTCAAAGCGGTGAAAAAAGCCAACGACATGATGCATCCGGTGGTGTTCGATCCGGTGGGTGCCGGTGCCTCGAATCTGCGTACAGAAACAGCTTTGCAATTGCTTAACGAGTCGTATTTCAGTGTGATACGCGGTAATATATCCGAGATAAAGGCTCTGGCGCTCGGAAGTGGTGATACGCAAGGCGTGGATGCTAATCAGTCTGATAAAGTGACGGCCGACAATTTGGAGGCGACCATAGCTTTTGCCAAGAATTTTGCCTCCCGCACCGACGCTGTCATTGCCATTACCGGAGCCATCGATATCGTGGCCGATGCTCATCGGGCGTTTTGCATATACAACGGCGATGCGGCCATGAGCCGAATTACCGGCACGGGTTGTCAGCTCTCGGCACTGATTGCCGCTTTCCTGGCAGCCAATCCCGAAGAAGATTTTCTCGAAGTGACCTTGGCTGCTGTTTGTGCCATGGGCCTTTGCGGAGAAATTGCCAAAGCGCGTCTGTCCGAGCAAGACGGTAATGCCACCTATCGTCATTATATCATTGATGCCATGTATCATTTACAGGCAGAAACTTTGGAGAAAGGAGCGAAATATGAAGTGCGATAAACAGAGCATGTTGCTTTATGCCGTCACCGACCGTTCCTGGCTGGGCAGTCAGACGCTATATCAGCAAGTGGAAGAGGCTTTGAAAGGCGGTATCACTTGCCTGCAACTGAGGGAAAAAGACCTCGATGACGAAGCATTCTTGCGCGAAGCTAAGGAACTGGCTGCTTTGTGTAAACGCTACGCGGTTCCCTTCATCGTCAACGACAATGTGGAGGTGGCCATTGCTTGCCAGGCCGACGGCGTTCATGTGGGTCAAGACGATTGTTCCTTGGCCGAAGTGCGTAGGCGCGTGGGTGATAAGATGATGATAGGCGTGTCGGCTCATACGGTAGAAGAAGCTCTGCTTGCCGAGGCGGGCGGTGCCGATTACCTTGGTCTGGGTGCCGTTTTTTCCACTTCTACCAAACTCGATGTGGATGTGATGTCGTACGAAACTTTGTCGGCCATTTGCCAGGCAGTGAACATTCCCACCGTGGCCATCGGCGGCATTAGCGAAAAGACCATGCCTCTCTTGGCCGGAAGTGGCGTGGATGGCGTGGCAGTGGTGTCGGCTATTTTTGCGGCAGAAGATATTTCGTTGGCTTGCAAGAATCTACGCGCAATGTCTCAGCAATTGTTCGGCTAAACGCAAATGCTTTTCGAACGAGATTTTTTGAAACAAAAAACAACAACATAATGAAGACAGTTTTATCCATCGCGGGTAGCGACAGTAGCGGCGGCGCCGGCATTCAGGCCGACATCAAGGCCATCACCATGAACGGGGCTTACGCCATGACAGCCATCACCGCGCTGACCGCTCAGAACACATTGGGTGTCAAATCTATATCGGAAGTGAGTCCGGTATTTTTGGCCGAGCAGATAGACTGCGTTTTCGAAGATATTCGTCCCGATGCCGTGAAAATCGGAATGGTCGCCTCGCCCGAATTGGTAAAAACCATTGCCGAGCGCTTGGCATTTTACCGGGCCGAAAACGTGGTGGTCGATCCGGTGATGGTGGCCACCAGCGGTTCGACGCTGAGCAAAAGTGAAGCCGTGGAAGCCATGAAGCAGTATCTTTTTCCTTTGGCGACGCTCATCACGCCCAATATTCCGGAGGCCGAAGTTTTGTCGGAAATGCACATCGGAAATGCCGAAGAAATGGAAAAATCTGCCCTTTTCATCGAGGGAAAATACCATTGTGCGGTGCTTTGCAAGGGTGGGCATTTCATTAACGATGCCAACGATTTGCTTTGTCAGCAAGGACAATTGTCTTGGTTCCGCGGTCGCCGCATCGACAATCCCAACACGCATGGCACGGGCTGTACGCTTTCGAGCGCCATCGCCACCAACTTGGCCAAGGGCATGAGTCTGCCACAAGCCATCGAAGCCGCCAAGCAGTATCTTTCCGATGCGCTGGCCGCCATGCTCGATTTGGGAAAAGGCAGCGGACCGCTGAATCATTTGTTTGTTTTGGCGAAATAATAATTTAGGTTTATATTTGCGAACTCAAAATGTGAACGACGCAATATGAAGTTTTTCGGAAAGATATGTCTGTTAATGATGCTCTGCGGTATTCTGAGTACTGCCGACGCCATGTTGCACGCATCCCTTTCCGAAGACAATTCTTTGGCACTCGAAGATACTGCCGCTGTCTATGCTTGCTATCTGCATGATGCTGAAAGCGATTTATCTACCGCTGCAGACATTGCCGAATATTTCGATTTGCTTCCCGCTCCGCAGGGCAATCTGCTCACCCCGGTTTGGAAAAACAACCCATTGCAGAGTTTGCGGGTTCGCGTGGACAAGCGTCATTTTTCTCTCAATCACAAGTTTTACGAAATCAATCGTTTTATCGGAGATTCCGCCCATCAATTGTTGCTCTCATCGCGTAGGTATTCTCCGAACTTCCTCCTCACCTCGAATAGCGTTCTTCGGATTTGATTTTTGTCTTTTTTTGCCGATTTCATCGGTGTTTTTAGCTTGCAACTCGTCTGAACGGGCTGCCTATTATTCATTATTAATATCCGCGCATTAGAATGGCGAGACTATTCTTTGCGCACAAAAAAAGACAATTATTATGGAAACTAAATTCGTAAAATCAAGAACTCTTTCAGATTATATCATCACTGCTGCTTTGCTTTTGTTGGGCGTCGTTTTAATGGTGCTTTCCATTTCATCTTCAATGACCATTGCCGGAACCATGGTGCTCATTACCGGAATTGTGGTTTTCTTCGTGCTCAAATCTTCGTGGAAAGACAAAGAAACGGGCGATGTTTATCAGAATAAAGTGCTGTATTACAAGAAGTCTCAGAAGATGTCCGTATTGAATGCCATCAACGGAAATATGGATGCGCTCTCAAACATCGAGGTGGAAGAAGGCACGCAGAAAAGTCTTCGTCTGGATGTGTATTATTCCGAAGATGCCAATAAATATTGCTGCCGTCTGTATGAATATGTGCCTTACGAATACAGACCTGTTACTGAGCCTATTTACGGCGAATTCGATCAGATAAAGACCAAGTAATATGGTATTGCAGCTTCTTACGCTTTTGGGTGCGCTCGGAATGTTCCTCTACGGGATGAACATGATGAGCTCGGGTTTGCAGAAAGCCTCCGGAAATAAGCTTCGTTCTTTCTTGTCGTCCATGACCTCCAGCCCGGCAAGGGGTGTTCTGACTGGCTTGGGTATTACGGCTGTCATTCAGTCGTCGAGTGCCACAACGGTGATGGTGGTGGGCTTTGTCAATGCCGGATTGCTCACGCTCATGCAGGCAGTGGGCGTTATCATGGGTGCCAATATCGGTACCACCATGACGGCTTGGATTATCTCGATCTTCGGTTTGAAGATGGATATTTCTGTCTTAGCCATTCCTTTGATGGCTCTGGGGTTTGTTCTCAGTACGTCCAAGAAAGACAAGCATCGCAACATAGCTGAATTCATCATCGGTTTCTCGCTCTTGTTCATAGGCTTGAGTTTTATGAAAAACGCTGTGCCCGACCTGAAATCGACACCCGAAGTATTGGCATTCATCCAGTCGTGGACCAATTTTGGTTTCGGCTCGGTGCTGCTTTTTACCTTGCTGGGAACGGTGCTCACCTTGATTCTGCAATCTTCGAGTGCCACCATGGCCTTGACGCTGGTGATGCTGAGCATGGGCTGGATTCCTTTCAGTATGGCGGCTGCCATGGTGCTCGGTGAAAATATCGGTACCACCATTACGGCCAATATTGCTGCATCGATGGCGAATCCGGCTGCCAAGCGCGCTGCCTTGACACATACTGTTTTCAATCTCTTCGGCGTGGTTTGGGCGCTGGCTTTTTTCGGCCCCTTTACCCGCCTTATTGGTGTGATCATTCAAGCCATGGGCTTGCCTAATCCTTCCGATCCGACTTTCGAAGTCTTGTCTGCCCAAGGAGCGGAGGCGACGTCTGCCTTGTATGGCTTATCGATGTTTCACACCATATTCAACTCTATCAACACGCTGATTCTCATTTGGTTTATTCCTCAGATGGTGAAGCTTGTGACCAGAATTGTGAAAGAACCTGCCAAGAAGGAAGATGAAATCTACAAGATTAAGTTTATCTCGGCCGGACACGGAAGCAATGCGGAAATTGCCATCGAACAAGCTTTGAAGGAGACGGAGCATTTTGCCTCCATTTCCAAACGAGGTCTGGATTACGTTTTGTCTGCCATCAAAACAGCCTCGGGATCTGAGTTTGAAACCTATCGTCAGAAGTTGGTGAAGTACGAAGAGATTGCCGACCGTATTGAAAGGGAAATTGCTGATTATCTGTCGGATCTGCCTGTTTCCGATGTAAGTGCCGAAACCTCCGGCCGTATGCGCTCGCTCTACAAGATTGTGGGCGAACTGGAAAGCCTGGGTGACAGCGGTGAAAGCATTGGCCGCATTATTTCGCGCAAGAACAGTCATCAGAAGGATTTCAGCGAACGTCAGCTCAACAACATGGAATTGCTGGTGGCCGAAGTGTCGCGTGCCTACGATGTGATGATTGACAACTTGCACGCTTATAGTACTGCCGGTATGACGGTGAATCTGGAAGCGGCCTTGAATGCGGAAAGCCGTGTCAACGAGGTGCGTAACCAATTGCGTGAAGAAGAAATGTATAATATTGAACATAAAACCGACTACCTTACCAGTGTGTATTATTTGGATGTGGTCTCCGAATTGGAAAAAATGGGCGACTTCATTATCAATGTATCACAGGCTTTGGTATAAAACCTTAAAAATAATATCGTTATGATGACTTGGGTATATCTGCTTTTGTCTTTGGCAGCCGTAGTGTTGGGTGCTGAAGTGTTGGTGAACGGCTCTGTGGCCATTGCCAAAAAGTTTAAGATTTCGGATTTCATCATCGGCGCAACCATCATCGGGATAGGAACTTCCTGTCCCGAGCTGGTGGTGAGCCTGGTGGGAGCCGTGGGCGGAAATGCTGATATTGCCATTGGCAATGTGGTGGGCTCGAACATTTGCAACATTCTCCTGATCTTAGGAATGACGGCTTTGATTGCGCCCGTGCTCATCACCAAGGATAACCTGAAATTTGAATTGCCTTATTGCATTGGCGTTTCGCTGGTCTTGACCATTTTGGCCTTCAATTTTTTTAATGGAAAAACTTCCGTGGTGAGTCGTCCGGACGGATGGATTCTGCTGGCTTTCTTCGCTTTCTATCTGTACTGGTCGTTCCGAAACGGAGGCAAAGGCCAAGCAAGCGAACAACGCGAAGAAGAGGTCGCCTGCAAGGGAAGCGACAAGCTTATTGTTATGATTCTCAAGGTGATTGTTGGCTTGGCCTTCTTGGTGGTGGGCAGCCATTTCTTTGTAGAAGAAGCGGTGGTCTTGGCTCGTCGTTTCGGCGTGAGCGATGCTTTTATTTCCATCACGGTGCTGGCCGTAGGCACTTCTCTGCCCGAATTGGCCGCTTCGGTGGCTTCAGCCTTCAAGAAAAACACGCAGTTGGCATTGGGCAACATTATCGGTTCCAACATCTTCAATATCAGCTTCATTCTGGGCGTTTGCTCACAGGTGTCGCCCTTGCATCCTGCAGGCATCACCATGGTCGATTATTTAGTGATGATTGGCGCTGCGTTGATGCCTTTGGCCTTCGCTATCCGCGGAAAGATAAGCCGTTTCGGGGGCCTGCTGATGTTGGCTATGTACGTTGCTTATATCTGCTATATTTCATAGGAACAATCAGAACAATTTCAGATTGTCGAAAGAGGGTGCGAGAGTGCCCTCTTCTATTTTGTGTATGATTTCCACTACCTTATCGTTCATGGGCGTGGGGCAACCAACCTTGCGTCCGGTTTGGCAAACGGCGCCGTTGATGGCATCGACTTCGGTTTTCTTTCCCTTCTCAATGTCTTGCAACATGCTGGCTTTCAACAAGGCGTGCTTGCGAATGGCGATGGGAATGATGAAAAACGAGAAAGCTTTTTTCAGGGCGTTCTTATAGTCGAGCAACATGACGATGTCTTTGCCTTGCACGGGCTCGATGCGGATGCCGCCTTTGGCGCACACGTCGATACATTCTTTGATGAGCGCTTGCACGATGCGACGCGAAGCTTTGTCTTTGGCGGCTTCTCCGAAGGTGCATCCCAACACGGCACTCATGCCCGAAAACGAAGCGTTGATGAGCAATTTGCTCCAGCGTGTACCGATAAAATTTTCGTCGATTTCAACTTTTCCCATCATTTCGAGCAAGGATTTTACCTCGTCGAAGTGGCGGTTGCGTTGGCTGCTGATGCTTCCCAAAGAAAAGCTGAGGCTGTCGGCTTCGCTGGTAAGTTCGCAAACGCCGGGGCCTTGCATGGTGGCGCCCCAGGCAACGGTGCATCCGAGTACGCGTTTTTCGCCCACGATGTCGGCAATCTGCAATTCGGGCAAACCATTCTGCAAGGTCACGATGACGCCGTCTTCGGCCAGGAAATCTTTCAGGAATGTCACCACTTCCTGATTCTGTTGTTGCTTGGTCATCAGGAAGATAATGTCGTAAGTGCCGCTCATTTCGGCGGGCGTGTAGGCGGTGACGGATTGTTTGAATTGCACGGTGCCCACCACGCTGGCTCCCTCTTTTTGCAGGGCTTCCACATGTGCTTTGTTGCGGTTGATCAACTCGATTTGTCCTCCGTTTTTCGTAATGTATGCGCCCAGAATGGTTCCCAAAGAACCTGCGCCGTAAATAGCTGCTCTCATGATTATTTGTTTTCGATATTGTTTTCTATGTTGTTTCTTATAATGTTTCCTATAGTGTTTCCTATAATGTTTCCTATAATGTTTCCGGCTTCAAAAGTAATTTTTTTGACGATAGCAGACAAACAAAACATCAGAAAGCGTAATTTTGTGGCAAACCGCGGATATGTTTACGAAAAACCAAGAAATAGTATTTTTATGAGTAAGTATATTAGAATCAGTGAGATAGGCTTGTTGATTTCTTTTGTTTTGAGTCTTTTGTTCTGCGCTTGTCAGCCTTCCCGCCCCGGTGTAGACGATGTGTATGCCGAATTTCGAGATGTGCCCGACAGTACGCGCACCAAAGTCTGGTGGTTTCATGGAGAAACGCCTACCACGCGCCAAGGCATCACGGCCGATTTGGAAGCTTTCAAGCAAGCCGGTGTAGGCGGCGTTGTCTACTACGATCAGGTGCATGGCAAGGCTCTCGATGCCGACTCGGTTTTTTCCGATGCTTGGTGGGATGCGCTCATTTTTTCGGCTTCCGAAGCCAAACGTTTGGGGCTGAGTTTCGAAATAAGTCTGTCTAACGGATATGTGGCAGGCGGCCCGTGGATAACGAAGGAAATGAGCATGAAACGCTTATGTTACAGCGAGTTGAAACTCTCTCCCGGAGAACGTTACGACGATATTTTCCCAGCGCCCGCTACCGATGAATTTTGGGAAGTGAAGACTCTGGCTTTCCCTTTGCCGAAGGCTTTGCAATGGCAAGAAAAAGTGCTTGTTGCCGAGCGCACGCGTTTTGATAAACCCAGTCAATTGGTGTACGATTTTGGCGAGGATTTCACTGCGCGGGCCATTACCTATAACGAATATAACGGCTCCAAGCATCCGACGCTTTGCATGAACTGGCCAGGTCCGCCTTCCGACGAATTCTACGGCGATGGTTTTGTGGCGTATCCTCCTTTCGGCACGCTGGAAGCCTCTTCCGATGGCGTGCATTATCACACAGTTTGCAGTCTGCCAACGCTTTATCGTCTGCATTATCGGGAGAAAACCATTTCATTTCCGGCTGTGACGGCGCGTTATTTTCGTCTGAATCTGCGCGATTGGGATGTGCCCGGCAAGCATCGTGCCTTGGATCTGCGTAAAGTGACACTCAGCGACAAAGCCATGACGGAAACCTGGCAAAGTCGTTCGGGCCTGCAAAGTGAGTATATCGCTGCTAACGCGACGCCTGTTTATGGTGATGACGAACTGATTCATTCTGAGGATATTATCGATGTGAGCGCTTGCTTGCAGGCTGATGGTCGTTTCACTTGGACGGCTCCCGACGATGGTCGTCATTGGATGGTGTTGCGAGTGGCTCAGACCTCGACCAAGGCGAAAACCAAACACGGTCGTCCCGGACAGATGGGCTTGGAATGCGATAAGTTGATGGCAGAGGCGGCCATTTTGCAATGGAACAGTTTTGCGCAGGTCATCATCGATTCTTTGTCGGCTTTGGGTTTGAAGCCGCTGGGCGTGGCCATGGACAGTCACGAGGTGGGAAGCCAGAACTGGACGCATCATTATCCGCAAGAATTCGAAGCCTTGCACGCGTATAGCGTGGAAGATTATTTGCCTGTTTTGTTGGGATTTGTGGTCGATTCCAAGGAAAAAAGCGAGGAAGTGCTTTTTCATCATCGTCAGACTTTGGCGCACTTGGTCAATCGTCGGTATTTTGCGGTGCTCGATTCTATGGCGGCTGCGGCGGGTGTTCGTCTGACGGCTCAGGCCATGGGCAATGCGCAGCACATGATTTGCGACAATATTGCGGCCAAGGGCAGTGTGCGTCGTCCGCAGGGTGAATTCTGGGCCAAGCATCAGCATGGATGTTACGATATCAAGGAGGCTTCTTCTTCGGCGCATCTTTATGGCAAGCAGATTGCTTCGGCCGAGGCTTTCACGGATGCAAAATATTCACAATCATTGTCTTATCTGAAAACCTTGGCCGATTATGCCTTTGCTTTTCATTTGAATGAATTGGTGGTTTGCGCCAGCGCTTATCAGCCTTGGTTGGACAAAGTGCCGGGAAATACGGCCAACGGACGCGAGTACTGCCTGAATCGCAACAACAGCATGTGGCCTTTGAGCAATGGTTTTTGGGATTACCAGGCGCGCTGTGCTTACTTGATGCGCCAGGGACGGCCGGTAGTCGATTTGTGCATTTACTTGGGCAGTGATGTTCCGAACAAGATTCTTTCGCATCGTTTGCCTTCTATTCCAGAGGGTTACGATTGGGATGTTTGCACCGACGATGCTTTGTTGCGCCTTCTTTCGGCTCGTGATGGACGTTTGCAGGCAGCTGCCGGAATGTCGTATTCGGTGTTGGTGGTGGAACGTCTGGCCTCGCTCAGTGCTGAGGCCGAGGGGAAATTGGCTCAGCTGAAAGCTTCTGGCTTGCATGTTTATGATGCGCGTGTTGCCGGCGATTTTGCCTTGCAAAGTTTCTTGGATTCCATTGGCCTTCAGCCCGATGTCCGTTTTCGTTCGGCCAATCTTCCCGAAAATCGTCTCTTCTTTGCACATCGACGCGTAGAAGCAGCCGGCACCATGGTATCTCGCGCTTTGGCTTTCGGTTCGAATGCTCGCGCTTTGGCTTCTGGCTCGAATGCTCGCAAGGATTTCGACATTTATTTCTTCAGCAATCATAGTGCCGAAGCCTTTTCGCAAGAGCTGGTATTTCGCGATTCGCAGGGAAAAGTGGCGGAATTTTGGAATCCCTTGGATGCTCAACGATATCGTTTGCCATCGTCTGAAAATGAGGATGGCAATCTGCAAATACACTTGAATATAGCTCCCGATGAGGCTGGTTTTATCGTGCTGCGACATCCCGATACTATGCCTTTAGCTTCTTTGTATCGTTCTGATAATTATTCAGATAGCGTCATCGCGATAAACGACGATTGGCAAGTTGACTTTTTGTTGGCGAAGGATACACTTTCGCTCTTGATGCCCGAGCTTTGCGACTGGACACTTTTGGACGACGATCGATTGAAATATCATTCTGGCCGAGCCATTTATCATCGCGTTTTCGATTTTGCAAAAACCACCGAGAATAGGCGCGTCTTCCTTCGCTTGTCGGGTTTGCATGCGGCAGCATCGTTGCGTATCAATGGCCAAGTTGCCGGTGCTATTTGGTGTTCGCCTTGGGAAATCGATGTGACAGATTATCTGCAAGAAGGTCAGAACGCTTTCGAAATTCAGGTTGCTAATCAACTCAGCAACCGCATGATTGGCGATTTAGATCTTCCTGAAGACGAGCGAGTTACTTTTGCGACAACTCCCATTGTAAAACCAGGCGACGCCCTGCTTCCGGCCGGCATCACCGACGCTGTCGAGTTGATTTTTCGCTGATTTTTCAATCGATTCGTACCAAAGAAACATCGTCTATGAGACATTGTGCCAAGGCTTTACCTTTTGCGTGGAACTTCACTTGCGCCTGGCCGCCCTTGATACGCACCTTCATCGATGCTTTTTGCCATTGGTCTCCGGTTTTAGCCTTTGCCAAATGCAGCTTCTTGCCTGAATTTACCACGACATCCAAGGTTTCAAACAGGCCGTTTTCGCGAAAATAAAAACTGAGCATATAGCGTCCATCGGGCAATGCAACAAATTCGGTCGATTCAATCGTCTGGCTTACAGTGCGTTCGAAATCAACACTGTCGCTGATGCAAAGCGATTTCTCGCCAATCACCACTTGACGGTCGGCCTGAGTGTTTTCGTAATTTAACTTGGGCGAATGCGGATTGTCCAAGCTAACAGCGTTTCCTTCAATCACTTCCGTGTCCCATCCCAAGAGATATTCCTGACGTGGCTTCACCGGATTGGGAATGCGTCGGCGGTCGGCTTCGAAGCTTCCGTTCAGGATGTAGTTGTTGCCTTTGCCCACTTTCCATTCGCCCGTCTTGCTATTCAAAGTCCACTGCGACAGCGAGTTGAAATAGGGTTGTGCCACGCCGAGCGAATCTTCCGTAAAAGACAAGGGGAACCATTGATTGTAGCCTAAGCCATTTCCGGCAAAATCTGCCCAACGATCGCCGCAATAAATGACGGTCTCTTCTTTGCTTCCGCGCAGGGTGTAGAAAAATCCGGTCTGCGTCACATGTGCGTAATCTTTTTCGCAGCCGGCCATGATGCGCATATTGTTGAGTGGCTGGTATGGTCCGTAAATATCGTCGCTCACCAAGTAATACGCAAACGATGAATCCCATCCGTAAAGGTTTGATGCACAGAGGTAATATCTACCTTTATACTTGAACATGCAATTGCCTTCGCGGCCGGAACCTTTATATACTTGCACGCAATTTTTCAACCCGATGCTGCCATCTTCCAGCAAACCTATTTCAGATACGTAGGCGATGTGGCGGCCTCTTCCGTACGAATAAATAAGGTAATCCTTGCCGCTGTCTTCATCGGTGAAAACAGTCTGGTCACCGGTGTTGGACGTGCCGATAATTGGCTTCATGTCGATGCGTTTGTGTACTTTGAAGGGCCCCGTGGGACTATCGGAAAGGGCGATGAATACCGAATTATTATGCTGGGCAAACAATGCATATTGCTCACATTCATCTACATAGGCCACTCCCATTCGTCCGAACCATCCTACCCAAGGCTTATCTTCTGCAATCTCCTTGGCCGTGATGATATGTCCCATGTCTTGCCAGTGCACAAGGTCGGTGGAACGATAACAAGACACACCCACCAAATTGTTGCGGGGCTGCGTCAGGGAAGGATCTTCGCGATATAATTCGGCTTCTTTGTAATGTGCTCCGTACCAGTAATATGCTTCCTGTCCTGTGTCCGCGTCTTTGAATTTGAAAATGCCGCCTCCTTGGCTGTAAATGGGCTTTCCCTCCACCGTATTCCAAAAACAATCGTTAGTAATGATACCTCCCGTCGCAGTGTTTTGCGCAGAAATTTTTATAATGAACGAACAAAAAAGAATAATGATTGAATGTATTTTCATAAGATGATAATAAACGAGTGCACGAATATACGACAAATTAGACTAATCTAATCATCATCATTCCTTTTATATCTTTGTGCTGGGTGGTTTGGGATAGGGAACTCCCTTTGCAAAAGGCCTTTGCTCAACATTTGAGGTATCACTTCTCCTTTTAGATACTGAGTATTGCGGTTAATCTCATGTGCAATCTGTTCCAAGGATTTCCATTCCTGTGTACAATGAAGAATGATCTCGTGCAATTCTGAGCGCGTATACTTTCTTTTTGTGAATAATCGGTTTTGGTTTGGTTCTGAGCTGGTAAGGTTTGACTCTGAGCTGGTAAGGTTTGACTCTGAGCTGGTAAGGTTTGACTCTGAGCTGGTAAGATTTAGTTGATATGTGGTGCCTCTTCCTATGCCATCAGACGAGAGATAGCCCTCGGTACATAATTCCTTGAGCATCTTTGTAATATCATGTTTATGAAGGTTTAGCGTATATCTTAAGCGATCGTTGGACACCAATCCCTCTGTCAAAGTTAATGCTAATGTGAGAAACTTATTGTGCTCTAAGTGAAGTACCTGCTGGCCAAAAAGTGTGACTAATTCTTCTTGTATTCGTTCATCTAAAATGGATGTAAGAGGCATTCTCAGAACGACTTTGTCTGGTCTGGTTTTTTCTTCGAGATTGGGTGCGCCCCAGTTGGTCCTTTTCCATCCGGATACAATCTTATCTGCGCCACTACCAGCCTTTTCTGCTTTGCCAAACATCATAAACATTTAAATTCCGTTTTTTTCTTTTATTCCTAGAACAATGGCCCCTCCATTGGAATTTGCGAATGAAGAATATGTTTCCCAAAAAGATTTAGGAAAACCTCCTGAAGCAGACTTAAATTCAATTTCAGCGGACTCTTTTTTATCCATCAATTCTTCTATGAATGTGGATAATTCGAAATAATCAATTTTTTTCATTGTGTTTTAATGGTAAGATTAATAGTTAAGAAAACAAAAGAGTGCGTTCTCACACACTCTTTACGTGAACCGGTTGGGATTCGAACCCAAGACCTACAGCTTAGAAGGCTGTTGCTCTATCCAGCTGAGCTACCGGTCCATACCTTTGCATTTTGCTATTTGCGGGCGCAAAGGTAGATATATTTTTTTATTTCTGCAAACGTTCCCATTCACAAGAAGCAAGTGTGAACGAGCCGATGGCTTTTCCTTCGTTTTGAGTAATGCCGGTGTCTTTACCGCAAAGATAATAATTGATGGTACCTGTACGGCTCAAATCGCTGGCAGGGCCAAGGCCGGCAGATGCGCAACTTTGGATGATGTTGATGCTGCCGTCAGGATTTTCGGTGATGAAATTGTCGAGCATTCCCTGATAAGCCTTCTTGGCGATGGGCAAGTAAGTTTCCTTGTCGAGCAAGCCCAGGCGGATTCCCTTCAGGTAAGCGTAGGTGAACATGCCCGATGCAGAAGATTCCAGATAATTAGGCTTGTAGCCGACATTGTATTTCTTGCCGTTGCTAGCCAAATCGCCTTCTCCGTTGCCGGTGGTAGTTTCGTCGTATTGGAGCAATTGGAACCAGCTACCGCTTTCGTGTTGCCATTTGGCCAAGCCGGCAGCCACCTCGCGATAGATTTTCAGCAAATGTTTGTAATCCTTGTGGTTTTGAGGCATTACTTCCAGTACATCGATGAGAGCGGCAAAATACCAGCCACAACCTCTGGCCCAGAATTCCTTAGAGCAACCGAGGAAAGGCTTGCTGTCGTTGGCCCAGAAAGAGTTGGCATCAGCAGGATTGGCCGACCAAGCATGATAGTTGAGTTGTTTTTCCTTGTCCCAGGTGTATTTGTGGATGGTCTTGAACTGCAAGGCGATATCGCTCCAGGCAGCCTTGTCGCCACCATTGTTGAAAGTAGCTTCGTAACCAGCTAAGAAAGCCGCACCCATGTACAAACCGTCCAACCACATCTGATCGGGATATTTACCTTTGTGAATGAAGCATCCGGCGCCGTTCAAGGGCTTTTGGATACGAGTATGAACCGTTTTCAACTTATTATACATGTAGGTGGCAGCTTCTTTGTACTTGGCGGCCGATTCGGTATCGCCCTTCTGCATGCTCACGTTGTAAAGATCGAAGAAAACTTTACCGGCGTTGATGGCATCGATGTCGTTGTCGTGAATCTTGATGGGAGCAGCAGGATTTCCCGTGAGCTGACGGTCGGCATAAGCCTTTACTGCCTGCCAATAAGCTTCTTTTTCGGGATATTGCTGATAGGTAACCAACACACTTTTTGCTACCAATCCGGGCACGTAACTAAAGTCGGCCGTGCTCAATGTAGATTGACGTTTGTTGTTGGTAAATGTTTGTAAACTAAGAGATTCCGCCATTCTTTGCGAATAGGGACTTTGAGCGAGAAGCGTAAAAAAGCCGCTCAGACACAAAACTAATAATGCTGTACGTTTCATATGAACAAATGGTTAGTATCACAATTGAGCCGTAAAAATAGGAATAAATTTGTACTTTTGCGCCGATTTTATCATAAAAGTCATTTTTATCGTAAAAGAGGAAATTAAAGATTTAAAAAGAAGAAAACATGAAAGCATTTGTATTTCCCGGACAGGGAGCCCAGTTCGTAGGAATGGGTAAAGATTTGTACGACAATTCGGCTTTGGCTAAGGATTTGTTCCTGAAAGCCAACGATATTCTTGGTTTCGATATCACTTCGTTGATGTTCGAAGGTACGCCCGAAGATTTGAAACAAACCAAAGTGACACAGCCCGCTGTTTTTATTCATTCTGTGGTGTCTGCTATCGCAATGGGTGCTGATTTTCAGCCCGATATGGTGGCCGGACATTCTCTGGGTGAATTTTCTGCCCTCACGGCTGCCGGCGCTCTGAGCTTCGAAGACGGACTTACTTTGGTATCGAAACGTGCCATGGCCATGCAGAAAGCTTGCGAACTGAATCCTTCCACCATGGCGGCCGTATTGGCATTGCCCGATGAAACCGTAGAAAATGTTTGTAACAGCATCACGCAAGAAGTGGTGGTGGCTGCCAACTACAATTGTCCCGGACAGATTGTTATTTCAGGTACCAAGGCCGGTATCGAATTGGCTGCCGAACAATTGAAAGCTGCCGGTGCCAAGCGCGTTTTGCCATTGGCCGTGGGAGGTGCTTTCCATTCACCTTTGATGGAACCTGCTCGTCAGGAATTGGCACAAGCCATAGAAGCTACGCAGATTGTTGCTCCGCGTTGTCCTGTGTATCAGAATGTTGATGCCAAGCCTTATACCGATCCTGTGCAAATCAAGGCAAATTTGGTGGCTCAGCTTACTTCGCCCGTGCGTTGGACGCAGACCGTCAACAATATGTTGGCCGATGGTGCGGACGAATTCATCGAACTCGGTCCCGGTCAAGTGTTGACGGGCCTTATTGCTAAGATTCGCAAATAATTACCCTAATCATCCTTTATGAACGATTATCGTAAAATCCTTATTTATCAGGTGCTACCGCGTTATTTCGGGAATACCCGACGCGGTAGTGTCAAAAATGGCAGTTTGGCCGAAAACGGCGTAGGCAAGTTCAATCATTTTACCAAGGCGGCGCTCGAAGCCATCAAGTCTTTGGGTGTGACACATATTTGGTACACAGGTGTTTTGGAGCATGCTACGCAAACCGACTATACGCAATATGGCATTTTGAAAGACCATCCGGCCGTGGTGAAAGGAAAGGCAGGTTCGCCCTATGCCGTGAAGGATTATTACGATGTCGATCCCGATTTGGCGGTGTCCGTGCCCGACAGATTGAAAGAATTTCAGAATCTGATAAAGCGTACGCATCAGCAAGGCATGAAGGTGGTTATCGATTTCGTTCCCAATCATTTGGCTCGTCAGTATCATTCCGATGCAGCGCCTCAAGGTGTGGCCGATTTCGGAGCAAACGACATGAAAGATTGGTATTTTTCGCCGCAAAACAACTTCTACTATTTCCCCGGACAACAGTTCCGCGGGCAGTTCGATTTGCTGGCCGGAGCCGATAAGCCCTACGAGGAAATGCCTGTGAAAGTGACGGGTAACGATTGTTTCTCGGCTTGTCCTTCGGTGAACGATTGGTACGAAACCGTCAAGTTGAATTATGGTGTCGATTACCAAGGTTGTCGCACGGAATACTTCGATCCGATTCCAGATACCTGGTTGAAAATGAAGGAGATTCTGCTTTATTGGTGTACCAAGGGAGTGGATGCTTTCCGTTGCGATATGGCCGAAATGGTGCCCGCCGCGTTTTGGGCCTGGGTGACGTCGCAAGTGAAATCGCAATATCCTGATATTCTGTTTATTGGAGAGGTTTATAATCCGGGTTTGTATCGTCAGTATATTCGTTCCGGTTTCGATTATTTGTACGACAAAATAGGTTTGTACGATAGTCTGAAAGCTGTGGTTCAGGGATATGCGCCCGCATTCTCGCTGACGCGTTGTTGGCAGAGTCTGGGCGATATTCAGGAACACATGCTCAATTTCTTGGAAAATCACGACGAACAGCGTCTGGCTTCGCCTTTCTTTGCCAGCGATGCGCGTAAGGGACTGCCTGCCTTGGTGGTTTCCGCCACGATGAATGTCAATCCTTTCATGCTGTATTGCGGCCAGGAATTGGGAGAAAAAGGCATGTACGAAGAAGGTTTCAGCGGTCGCGACGGACGCAGCACGATTTTCGATTATTGGTGCATAGACAGCCTGGCCGATTGGAACAACAAGGGTAAGTTCAACGAAGAAAAGCTCTCGTCTGAACAAGCCTTCCTGCGACGCGAATATGCTAAGATTCTCAATGTTTGTCAGTCGGAAAAGGCCATCACGCAGGGCGCATTCTACGATTTGATGTACGTGAACACCGATCGCTCGCGCTTCGACGACACGAAGTTGTACGCTTACATGCGCAGATACAAAAACGAACTTATTTTGGTGGTGGCCAATTTCGACGATAAAGCTGTGCATGCCAGCGTGCGTATTCCTCAGCATCTATTTGATTTTTGGCAAATTAAGCCTCAAGCAACTATCAAAGCCAAGGATCTTCTCAGCGGACAGAGTATGGTTTGCCCATTGAATCCAGAAAATGACATTCCTTTGCAAATTCCTGTAAATCAGTCGCGTATAATGAAGTTCGTAATTGAATAAATATTTGTGCGAAAAACTTTTTTATAGGCATTAGTATCATTATCTTTGCATTCGTCTTTAAACAACAATCGAGATGCATTTACAAGGTCCTATCAAAATTTTTGCAGGCACTAATTCTCAGCCTCTTGCCGAGAAAATTTGTGCTGCTTTGGAATGCCCGCTGGGCAAGATGAATATTCAACATTTTGCCGACGGTGAATTTTCAGTGTCATACGAAGAATCTATTCGTGGAGATTATGTTTTCTTGGTGCAATCGACTTTTCCGAACTCTGATAATCTGATGGAGTTATTGTTGATGATTGATGCTGCCAAGCGTGCTTCTGCGTACAAGATTATTGCTGTAATCCCTTATTTCGGATGGGCTCGCCAGGATAGAAAAGACAAACCGCGTGTTTCTATTGGCGCCAAGTTGATTGCCGATTTGCTCTCAGTGGCCGGTATAGACCGTTTGATTACCATGGACCTCCATGCCGATCAGATTCAGGGTTTCTTCGATGTTCCTGTAGATCACTTGTATGCATCGACCATTTTCTTGCCGCACATCAAGTCTTTGGGTTTGGAAGATTTGTGCATCGCTACGCCTGACGTGGGTGGTTCTAAGCGTGCCAGCTCGTATGCCAAGTATCTCGAAGTGCCTCTCGTGCTTTGTCACAAGACCCGTAACAAGCCCAACGAAGTGGCAGAAATGAAGATTATCGGTGACGTGAAGGGCAAGAATGTTATTTTGGTGGACGATATGGTGGATACCGCCGGTACGCTTACCAAGGCTGCCAACCTGATGTTTGAAAATGGTGCTAAGACGGTACGTGCTTTCGCTTCGCACTGTGTGATGTCTGGCTCTGCTACGGAAAGAGTTGAAAATTCGGCGCTTACCGAAATGTATTTCACCGACAGTATTCCCTACAAAAAGGATAGCAGCAAGGTGAAGATTTTGAGCATTGCCGAAATGTTTGCCGACACCATCCAGCGCGTGTACGACAATCGTTCCATCTCTTCGCAGTATCTTATCTAAGACTTATCAAAGACAAGAAGTTTTTTAGATATTCTCGTAGAATCCTTCTTCCTTATCGAAGAGGGATTCTTTTTTTCACCGGCCTGAGGAGGAATCTTCTGAAGATACCGCGCATCGAAGAAATTGTGGCAAAGTTGAGTGAGAAATAGAAAGAATATATACTTTTGTTGCGTCTGTAAAAATATTATCAAAATGAAAACAAGTAAGATTTTTGGTATTCTCTGCGTGGCAATGATATTTGTCATGACTGGATGTAGAGGGGGTTTCGAAGTGGACAAGGAATCTCTTAAGCCGGTGCTGGGCGAGTGGTTTTATTTTTCGCAAGAAACAGACTCGCGCATTTTTATGGAGTTTTTAGAAGATGGAAACTTTGTGATCATGGGATCCGACAAAGAAAAATTGTTTGGAAAACTCTCGTTGAATGATAGGGGCTCGTTCTCTATCAGAGACAATGAGCTGAAAATGCTATTTTATTCTTCCAATTTGCCCGAACTTGTTTTGCTCTTCGAAGCGACGGAGGATAAGCTGACCTTGACTATTGATGAGCTTTCTTGTACCTTTTCCCGTGTAAAAGAGGATTTTGACAGTAGCGGCAATTATTATCTCGACAGAACCACCACCATTCATAAACATTCGGTGGGAATCGAGTCCTTGAATCTGCCGGAAGGTATTACCTATCGGGGCGGCCGTGTCATTCCCTTGGATTCTGTGCTGAACAGTTTCGAGCAAGAAATCGATGAATTGTTCTGGAACAAAACCGTCACTTTTACCGCAGAAGATTTTACGCTCGATAAAAACGACTTGATTGTCAATCTCAATGTGGAGAACGATGTTTATAACAGGCTGAATGCCATTTGTTTTCCCGACGACAGCGGCGATAATCTGTTCGTCATTATCAAGAAACAACCTGCGATAATCGGTGGTATGTTGGATATTCTTGAGAAGGAGAATGGCGCTCTCGACGCTGTGCAGCAAGAGGCTTTGGCGACAGAGTTTATGGAAGTTTTTGACTCTTTTGTGTCGTTGCTTTCCTTTGTAAAAGAATAGAGACGGAACTCAAGAAAACAGGCATTTTGTAAAAACAGCTAGTGCCACAAAACAACAAGTGGTGCGTGTTGCGGTTTGAAGTTTCCGCTCATGCACCACTTGTTGTTTATTCGCTTTTGTTGGTGAAGTCCGAGGCTTATCGCTGTTTTTTCAGCAGTTCGGTCATGCTCACTTCTTTGCTGATGTAGTCTTTCAAATCGGCGATGGCGATGCGTTCCTGTTGCATGGTGTCACGGTTACGCAAAGTTACGCAGTTGTCGTTGAGCGTTTCGTGGTCGATGGTGACGCAGAAAGGCGTACCGATGGCATCCTGACGACGATAGCGTTTTCCGATAGAATCTTTTTCGTCGTACTGACACTTGAAGTAGAATTTCAGATCGTCCATGATTTCGCGAGCCTTTTCAGGCAGACCATCTTTCTTGACCAAAGGAAGCACGGCCAATTTCACGGGAGCCAGGCAAGCAGGCAAGTGAAGCACCACGCGGGTTTCGCCATTTTCCAGTTTTTCTTCTTCGAAGCAGCCGGCCAAAATGCTCAGGAAAGTACGGTCCACGCCGATAGAAGTTTCAATAACATAAGGAACATAGCTTTCGTTGCTTTCGGGATCGAAATACTTGATGCTCTTGCCGGAATATTTTTCGTGGTTGCTCAAGTCGAAGTTGGTACGCGAGTGAATACCTTCTACTTCCTTGAAACCGAAAGGCATGAGGAATTCGATGTCGGTGGCAGCATTAGCGTAGTGAGCCAACTTTTCGTGATCGTGATAACGATATTTTTCATCGCCGAGGCCGAGCGCCTTATGCCATTTCAAACGAGTTTCTTTCCACTTTTCGAACCATTCGAGCTCGGTGCCGGGTTTTACGAAGAATTGCATTTCCATCTGTTCGAACTCACGCATACGGAAAATGAACTGGCGAGCCACGATTTCGTTACGGAAAGCCTTACCGATCTGAGCGATACCGAAAGGAAGCTTCATGCGGCCGGTCTTCTGCACGTTCAAATAGTTCACGAAAATGCCCTGAGCCGTTTCGGGACGCAGATAAATCTTCATGGCGCCGTCGGCGGTAGAACCCATTTCGGTAGAGAACATGAGGTTGAACTGACGTACGTCGGTCCAGTTGCGCGTACCGCTGATGGGGCAGACAATGCCTTCGTCCAGAATAATTTGCTTCAATCCGTCCAAGTCCATGGCATTCATGGCGTCGCTGAAACGTTGATGCAGATCGTCCCACTTGGCTTGATATTCCAGCACGCGGCCGTTGGTGGCGCGGAACTGAGCTTCGTCGAAAGCATCACCGAAACGTTTGGCGGCCTTTTCGACTTCCTTGTTCATCTTGTCTTCGTACTTGGCCAATTGTTCTTCGATGAGTACGTCGGCACGATAACGCTTCTTGCTGTCACGGTTGTCGATGAGCGGATCGTTGAAAGCGTCCACGTGGCCCGAAGCCTTCCAAATGGTGGGGTGCATAAAAATAGCCGAGTCAATGCCGACAATGTTTTCGTGCATCAGCGTCATGGAATCCCACCAATATTTCTTGATATTGTTTTTCAGTTCAACACCCAGCTGGCCGTAGTCGTACACAGCAGCCAAACCGTCATAAATCTCGCTCGAAGGAAATACGAAACCGTACTCTTTGCAATGCGACACTAATTTTTTGAATACATCTTCTTGTTGTGCCATAATCTATTGTTTTTTCTGATAATTTGCCTCGAAAATTTCAAAGCGCAAAAATAGTACAATTATTTCTTTTTCGTACCTTTACGGCTTGAAATTAATATGCTAATATAGCCCACTTTATGGACGAAAATATTTATAACGAATCTAACAACGAAGAAACGCTTCCCGCAGAAGACGTACAATCCGGACATTTCAGCGCGCTCGATTTGGCCGGCGCCGGTAAAGCACATCACCTGACAGGCATGTATCGCAATTGGTTCATCGACTACGCATCGTCGGTGATTCTGGATCGTTCCGTGCCGCATATCACCGATGGTCTCAAGCCCGTGCAACGCCGCATTCTTTATTCTATGAAACGCCTCGACGACGGACGCTACAACAAGGTGGCCAACATCGTGGGACATACCATGCAGTTTCACCCTCACGGCGATGCTTCCATCGGCGATGCTCTGGTGCAACTCGGCCAGAAAGAATTGCTTATCGATTGTCAGGGAAACTGGGGAAACATTCTCACCGGCGATAGTGCCGCTGCGCCTCGTTATATAGAAGCGCGTTTGTCGAAGTTTGCGCTTGAAACGTTGTTCAACAACAAGATAACACAATGGCAAGCCTCTTACGATGGTAGAAATCAGGAACCTGTGGCCCTGCCCGTGAAGTTTCCCTTGCTCTTGGCCCAGGGTGTGAAAGGTATCGCCGTGACGCTTTCTTCGGAGATTCTGCCGCACAATTTCAACGAAATTCTGGATGCCGCCATCGCTTATCTGAAGGGCGAAGATTTTGTGTTGTATCCCGATTTTCAGACCGGCGGTTATGTGGATATCAGTCGCTACAACGACGGCCGACGCGGCGGTATGGTGAAGATTCGTGCCAAAATCGTGAAGTCTGCCGACAATAAGACTTTGTCTATCACGGAGATTCCTTACGGAAAAACCACAGGCAGCATCATCGATTCCATACTCAAGGCCAACGAGAAAAACAAAATCAAAATCAAGAAGATAGACGATAATACGGCGGCCAATGCAGAAATTTTGGTGCATTTGGCGCCCGGCGTCTCTTCCGACAAAACCATAGATGCGCTCTATGCCTTCACCGAATGCGAAGTGAGTGTGTCGCCCAATTGTTGCGTTATCCGCGACAACAAGCCCTGCTTCCTCGGCGTGAGCGATGTGCTGCGTCATTCGGCCGACAACACCATGTCGCTTTTCCAGCGCGAGCTTTCTATTCAAAAAGCTGAATTGCTTGAAAGCCTGATGTTTGCCTCGCTCGAAAAATGGTTCATCGAAGAACGCGTGTACAAGGATAAAGGTTTCGAAGACAGTCCCAGCATGGATGCCGCCGTCGATCATATCTTCATGCGCTTGGAACCTTTCAAAGACAAGCTGGTGCGCGAAGTGACTCGTGACGATGTGTTGCGTCTGATGGAAATAAAGATGGCGCGTATTCTTAAATTCAATAAGGATAAGGCAAAGGATAATATCTTGGCTATCAAGGCGCAAATCAAGGAAATCGACCATCATCTGAAACATTTGGTGGAATATACCATCGCCTGGTACGAACACCTGAAGGGAAAATATGGCGACTTGTATCCGCGTCGTACGGAAATCCGCGTGTTCGACACCATCGAAGCAGCAAAAGTGGCCGAAGCTACCGAAAAACTGTACATCAATCGTGAGGAGGGTTTTATCGGAACTTCGCTCAAAAAAGACGAATTTGTCTGCGCTTGCTCCAACTTGGACGACATCATTCTTTTCTACAAGAATGGTAAGTATAAAGTGGTGAAAGTGAGCGAAAAGATGCACGTGGGCAAGGATGTGCTCTACCTGAATGTCTTCAAGAAAAACGACAAGCGTACCATTTATCATGCGGTGTATCGCGATGGAAAGAATGGTTTTACCTATATAAAACGTTTTGCCGTCACGGGCGTGACTCGCGACAAGGAATACGACCTGACTCAGGGTAAGCCGGGTTCTAAGGTGCTGTATTTCACGGCCAATCCTAATGCGGAATCGGAAGTGATCAAGGTTTTGCTCAAGCCGGCGCCTCGCCTCAAGAAGATTCAGTTCGACAAGGATTTCGGCGAATTGGCCATCAAGGGACGACAGTCTATGGGTAACCTGCTCACCAAGAACGATATTCACCGAATCACTTTCAAGCACAAGGGCGTTTCTACGTTGGGCGGCCGCGAGGTTTGGTTCGACCGCGATGTGCTGCGTCTCAACTACGACCATCGTGGCCAATTTATCGGCGAATACCGTGGCGACGACCGTATTTTGGTCATTACGAAGAAGGGCGAATTCTATACCACCAGCATCGATTTGAGCAATCACTTCGACGACGATATCCTGATTATCGAAAAGTTCAATCCCAACAAGGTCTGGACGGCTGTTCTCTTCGATGCGGATCAGCAGAATTATCTCTATATCAAGCGTTTTGCATTGGAGTTGCTCAACAAGAAAGTGGCTTTCGTCGAAAATCCGGCTTCTCGGCTCGTTTTGCTTACCGATACGGTTTTCCCGCGTTTAGAAGTGACATTCGGTGGTAACGACGATTATCGCGAAAAAATGGAAATAGATGCGGAAAGTTTCATCGCCGTGAAAGGCTACAAGGCTCGAGGTAAACGTGTCACCACATGGCAGGTGGCCGAAGTGACCGAACTTGAGCCGCTGCGCTTCCCCGAAGAAAACGACGAAAATGCAGAAGAAAACACCGATGAAATCGGAGAAAATACCCTCGCTGACGAGAAATCGGATACTGAAATCATAGACGAACTCACCGGACAGGGCACTTTGTTTGGTTCCGATGAATAAAGGTTTGTTTATATGAGACTTTGGCGCTATCTTTGCGCCGATTTAACAAAGTCTGCGGATGTGGTGGAATGGTAGACACGTCAGACTTAGGATCTGATGCCGAGAGGTGTGGGGGTTCGAGTCCCTTCATCCGTACAAATTTACCGAAGAGGAATTTCCGAAAGGATTTTCCTCTTTCTTTTATCACTATTTAGCAGAATCAGAAGCGACTTATATTAGCCTGCCCATTGTGGTGGGCTTTTTTTGTATGGTGGGGCTACTTAATCTTGCGCTTGATGCAATGCCCGTGTGAGTGTTGTTCGTTTTGCGAAAAGTTTTCGTATATTTGTGGGGTCTAAGGATTTGTTCCGCGGACGGACATATTTTAATGAAAGTGTTTTCGCACTGTCCTTATGTGAAAATGTGGTAGTTTTCTGAACTGATGGACGGACGAATAGCACTCACTTCTTGTGTAGTCGTGTGGCTATGCTCCTTTTGGTGCATTACCCATACTATCCAAGTGTGGGGTATTGCATCGTTTGTTTCAGTTCGGGTTTTACCACAACCTTCACATAGATAAACGAAATCAACTCCACACTTTTCTTTTGTCTGAACCCACCGCATAGGAGTTGCTACGGTAAGTTTTTAGAAAAAACACTTAACTAAATAACTTACATACAATGAAAAAGCTTTTTTCTTTGCTTCTTGCCACATTGGTAATGTTGGCAGGATGTGGCGAAATCAACGATCGCATCGATTCTCTTGAAAATCGTCTCGATGATTTTGAAAACAACCAAATCACAACGATTGAGCAACAAATTACCGCTATCAGGGCCTGCATTCCTAACTTGGAGAAGGCTGATTCCGATTTGAAAAACTACATCCTTGCACTGCAAACACAGGCTGCTAATTTGACAACCTCCATTACAGCGACCAATCAAAAGATTGACGAGATGAAAAAGAGTCTCGAAGCCGATTTTGATGCAGAGATTGCGGCTCTTATCACTCAATTGGAGGGCGTTAAGAGTGAGATTGAGGCGGAACTTGCAACCCTCAGCACCCTTATTGAGCAACTGCAAGCAAGGGATACAGAGTTGGAAGGCAAGATTGCCGAGCTTAAAAAGTACGTAGATTCGGAGATATCTGCCACAAAAGATTGGGTTGAGGCAACCTTTGCGACTTTAGATCAGTACAACAGTCTGGCTTCCGAGGTTGCAACAATCAAGGTTGATATTGAAGCTGTCAACGTTTCGATAGCAAAATTGGAAAGTGGCATTGAACAAATCGTTAAGGACGAGCTTGGCAAAGCTATCGAGCCCATCAAAAACGACCTAATCAAGTCTATCGCCACCGAAATAACTCAAGACTATACCTCGGCTATCTCTACTGCCTGCCAAGAGATAACGGCAGCCTATACAAAAGCTATTAAAGAGTCTATTGCCATCGCTGAAACATCTATGAAAGAGTGGGTGAACAAACAGTTGGCGGGCTACTACACCATTGCCGAAACCGATGCCAAATTGAAAGTGCTTCAAACGGCATTGGAGGATAAAATTACTGCCTCGCAGGAATACATGGAAGGAGTGATTGCCGACTTGGATAGTGCTATCAACAAGAAGGTGAACGCTAACAGCAAGCTCATTGCAGACCTTGAAGATAATCTTTCGTTACTTGCAGAGGAGGTGGCTCAGAACGCCAGCGACATTATCTCCAACACAAACACAATTGAGGCAAATGCCGAAAATATTCGAAAAAATGCATTAGCAATACTTAACAACGACTCCGTCATTGAGTCTAATGCCGAACTGATTGCCGAGAACAAATCGCTGATTGCAGCAAATAATGCTCTCATCAAGGATAACCAAGCTGCCATTGCCCTGTTGCAATCCCAAGTTAGCACCAATGCACAGACTATTGTGACCAACGCGACAGCAATCTCTAAAAATGCATCTGACATCAGCGCCAATGCTGCCCAGATAGCTAACAACGCAGCGGCTATTGCCAACAATTTGGCCGCCATTACAACCAATGCTGCAGACATCGTTGCCTTGCAGGAGGAGCTGGTTAAAACCACCAAAGAAATTACCACTGCCTACAAAAACGCTATCGAAACCGCCATCACAACTCTCAATGGCGAGTTGCGTGACGCTCTGGCAGAAGAGGTAGCAACCATCAACACAACCATCGAGGCATTGACTGCTCGTGTTGCAGCTTTGGAGAAGGAGGTTAAGAATATCAAGGTTTCTATCTACAATATTCAAGGTGACATCGCTACATTGCAGGAGCAAGTTGCCGCTATCTTGGCTCGTATTCAATCCATCAGCTTTGTTCCTAAGTATGCTGATGGTAAAGCAACCATGTACTACACCAATAGTGGTGGTAAGATTACCGCTGGCACCGCTACCCTCGACTTTGAGTTGCAGCCCGCATCGACTGCATCCGAACTTGTTGCCGTTTGGGAGAGCGCACTCAGCGCAAAGGCTGTTTATACTCTTACTCGTGCTGCTGCGGGCGAGTTCATAAACCTTGCTATCGAAGGAGCGACCGCAAAGGATGGTATCCTGACCGTAGTGATTTCAGGTGCGGCTCTTGACGAGGCATTCTTCCGCAGCGAGATTTCGGCAAATGTTCGTGTGCAAGTGTCGGACGGCAACAATCAGGTGGCTTCGGAGTATGTAAATATGGTGCCTTGGACTACCGACAACATTGCCTTCACCGATGCAAACTTTAAGGCTGTGCTTTTGGAGAAGTATGACGCAAATAGTGATGGCGAGATTTCGTCTGACGAGGCTGTTACCGTCACCTCGCTTGATGTATCTGCAACCATTCCGCAAATCACATCGTTGGAGGGTATCGAGTATTTCACAAACCTCGAGTCGCTCGACTGCTCTTACAACAAGATTACATCGCTCGACCTTGCAAACAACACCAAGCTCACAACCGTTTTGGCTGCTACCAATTCGTTGGAGTCGGTGGCTTTGCCAGCAACGGTTACAACGCTCGACCTCTCGAACAATAAACTCGCAACCGTAGATGTTAGCAAGATGAAGGGCTTGACCTCGCTCAATCTATCTATCAACAAACTCGCTTCGCTCAATGTGTCGCAGAATAAGCAACTCACATCGTTGCTCTGCCTCAAAAATGAGTTGGTATCGCTCGATGTTGCGAACCTCACTCTGCTCACCGAGTTGAACTGCTCGAACAACCATATCGAGAGCCTCAACCTCAGCAAGAACACTGCGCTCACAACGCTCGATGTGTCGAAGAACGCACTTACTACTCTCGATGTTACCAAGTGTAACCTTCTCGTTGAGTTTGCTTGTAACGACAACTCGCTTACCAAACTCTATTTGGGTAATCAGCCTTCGCTCTCTGTCCTCAACTGCTCGGCAAATAACCTTGCAGAACTCTCGCTTGCAGGTTGCTCGGCACTCACCGACCTCGATTGCTCGAAGAACGGTCTGACTGCGCTGAATATCGTTCCTGCATCGAAGTTGCAGATACTCAACTGCTCGACCAATGCGCTCACAATGCTCGACATCAGCAACAATGCCCTTCTTACAACCCTCGATTGCTCTGGTAACCCCGCACTCGTTAAGCTGTGGGTGAAGGACGATGCACAGCAGGATGCAGTCGCAATCAACAAGGACAACACCACCTCTACCTATTATAATAATGGCGGTCTAAATATCCCCGATGCGGCATTAAAGACATACCTCGTTAACAGCTACGACGACGATGGTGATGGTGAGATTTCAATCGTTGAGGCAGACAATATCACTATGGTAAACTGCTCTGGCAAGGGCGTTACCGATTTGACGGGCTTGGAGTCTTGTACAAACCTTGTAACCCTCAACTGCTCGAACAACAACATCACTACTATCAATTTGCCAAACCTTAAGCAACTCCGCACCCTCACTTGTAACGCTAACCCTATCGAGCATATCAACCTCGATAACTGCACAGCGTTGGAGTATCTCAACTTGCAGGGCGTTACAACCAATGCAATCAGCGGTACGGCAATTACGCTTGATAACTACACTCAGGCTGACAACTTCTATTTCACTGCTAAATTCACTCCGTTTACATCGTTTACGGTAAAGAATACACCTACTCTTACCGACCTTGAATTTTATGGTGACTTTACCGATGTTGCCGTAACCAACAATACCGCACTTACTTCGTTGGTATTCTACTCGCCAGCAGTTAATGCTACTTTGTCGGGCAATAGCGCATTGGAAGGTGTTGATGTTTCAAAATTGACATCTCTTGAATTGCTCGATGTGCAAAAGTGTAAGTTGCAGTCGCTCGATGTTACTAAGAACTTGGCTCTTACATCGCTTATTTGTAATAACAACTCCCTCACAACCCTCGATGTATCGAACAATACCTCGCTTGTGAAGTTCTATTGTAACGACAATAAGTTGCCTCGTATCAATGTCGTGGCAAACACTGCTTTGCAGGAGTTTGATATTGCAAATAACCTCCTCTCTGCTCTCAATATCCGTAGCAATACGGCACTGACTTATCTCAATGTAAGCAACAATGCGGAGATTTCGATGGTAGATATACAATACAATACAGCGTTGGTGAAACTTTACGCCGAGGGATTGTCAATCGGAGAAATCACATTTGTAGTAAATACGGCATTGACAGATGTGAAATTATGCAATAATACAAACCTTAAAACAATCATTGTTGGTGATAAATTTACAACTCGAAATGATTACCTTCACTTTGATATGGGCGGTGTAGAAGTCTATGATAATGCAGGTAATAGCTATGGTTACCCTTATAAGGTTGGTCAATATATTCCTTGGTTTAATGGCGGAGTTGTATGTGAGATTGCCAATGGTGGACAGAATGGCAAGATGGTGTCAGTTACTGAAACTAGACTTGCTTGGAGTACTGAGAAGATTACCACAAATGCAAGAAATAATGATGATGGTATGGCAAATATGAATACTATCAAGGCACTCAACCCCAATTTAAGCAAGTATCCTGCTTTCAAGTGGTGCGCAGACTATGGTACTGGTGGGTGGTACCTCCCTGCATATAATGAGTTAAAAACAATTTATAATAATAAATCAGCCATTAACTCAACCCTCTCGGCAAATGGTTATACCTCACTCGGAACAGGAGATTATTGGTCTTCTACTGAGTACAGTAACGACGGCGCATACGAATTGTATTTCAGTAATGGTAATTCACACGGCAGCCTCTACGGTAAGAATAACACATACAATGTGCGTGCTGTCCTCGCTTTTTAATTAACTATTTAACGATTTAACAACGGTTGGTGGTTGGATTTTCCACCACCAACCTTAAAAAGGACCGTATTGCCAACTTAAAAACTTTACGATTATGAATAAGAATTTAAATCCTAATTTATTTTTACATTTATTTGCTGCTATTGCTTTGGCTGTTATTATATACCTTAAATGTTATGACCCTAAACATTTATGTTGTAATGTGAGTTATATTATTACCAATCTTTCTTTTGGCTATTTGGGTGGTTATATGATTTACGCCATTACCTCTCTTATGAAAAACAGGATAGAAAGGCGTAGACACATATGGCAGATTTATGACAAAGTCAAACGTTTACATCGTATTATCTCGGAAACAACTTATCCAAACAAAGAAGAGTTGATATTAGATGAGGATAGAGATGATAATTGTAAATTGAAATATGAATCATTACAAAAACTTCAAAATTACTTGTATAGCATTGAGAACTCGATTAATAGTACCGAAAAATATTACAATATGTTAGATTACGATGAATGTGAACTTTTTATTCGTATAAGGTCTATTGTGGATACTCTTTTGGATATATTAAACGATTGTAGTGTATATGATAAACAATCTGAGGATAATGTAAAAGACTCGGCAGTATTATCTAATAAACAATTAGAAAATGCATATGCTGGATTAAGAGAAATCGCAGAAAAAGCGGACCATTTACAATCTTATATCATTAAAGAAATAAAGAGAATTAGGTAGGGAAATAACCACTATTAATAGCATTGATAATGCTGATATTGGGCAGCTGCGAAAAAGACGACTCAACAACATCTGCCTTAATAGGAACTTGGGATTTGGTCAAGATACAGATTGATGGAGAATCTTATCCCATTGACTCTTCATCCTCATTAAAATTTACCGTAACAACGCTAACAATCTACAACAAGTATGATGTTTTCAATGGTGTGCCACTTGAATACGAATATAAGGATGGTAGGATTTGGATAATGGGAGCAGGTCTTTGGAAGGTGATTTCATTGAATAGTTCTACATTAAAACTACTTATCGACGGAGAGACATTAACTTATCGTAAAAGATAGCAACTATTCAAATAATTCTTTGAATAATCCGAATACGAAAATCGTCGATCGTAATTAGCGACCGACGATTTTCGTATGCACCTGAAGGTTGAATACGCGATTATTGTTACACTGATTCTTAAATCGATGCCGACACCATCGACGCAGTTAGGTTTATCATCTGCCAAAGTATAATGGTATAGGGCTACGAAGTCGAGCGTTTTTCGTCGAAGGTTGGAACAATAACAAAAAATTCCCAAAGAAATTCATCTTTGGGAATATTGTTTTTTCTGAATTGCTAATTAGCAAACGCCGAGCACTATGGCTGCATCAATAGACAAGTTGATGCAGATAGCTCGTGCCACCTGTAGGGTGGGCTCTCGTTTTCCTGTAAGGATTTCGTTCAGGCGAGATGCCGAGATGCCAATCAAATCGGCCATTGCTTTTTGCGTGAGTTTCATTTCGTACATGCGAAGACGAAGGACGTCAATTAGGCTTGGCGCCTCAACGGGATAATGAGCATCGTCATAATCTGCCACAAGATTTGATAAAAGCACCAATTCTACAGAGTGGATATCGTCTTCGGGAGTATCCTCTGTTACAAGCGGCAAAAGTTCTTCGATACGAGCCATTGCTGCCTGATACTGTTTTTCTGATTCAATGCGTGTCATAGCTCTGAACAATCTTTAATGTTATCGTATTCTTTGTGTGTACCTATAAAACGAATGTAAACCATTTTTATTTTGAACTTAATCAAAGCCACAAGTCGGTAGTCATTACCTTTTATGTTGAACACAAATCTTTGGTTGCCTACGGCGTCAACACTATTGAAGGTCTTTTTGATGTCGGCAAACGATTCCCAATTTGCCTTTTCGGTTTTGTGAAACCACTCCTCGATGGCGCTTTTGGCATCGGCATACTTTGTATAGAACATAACTAAGGTTCTGTGTGCAATGATTCTCATTCGTTCAAGGTTTTGGTGTGCAAAGATGATATAAAAATTCCCAAAAGCAAAATAAAATTACATTATTTGTATTATATTAGGTGTTTTTGATGGTCGGACAGATTGGATTTAGAAAAGCAGCGAGTCGCTGCAAAGCGACTCGCTTATGGTTTGTTGCAACTTGACGGCCGAGCGTCTTTTTGGTCTGAAGACCATGCAATTTAGAAATTGTCGGCCAACAATTCGAAGTGAGCTTGTGCATGCTTGCAAGCGGGGCATAATTGAGGCGCTTCGATGTCTTCGGTAACGAAACCGCAGTTGCGACATTTCCAGAATACCTTACCGTCTTTTTTGAATACGGTATGTTCCAACACGTTCTTCAGCAATTTGCGATAGCGTTCTTCGTGATGAGCCTCTACGGTTGCAATCTGACGGAAACGTTCGGCAATTTCGGGGAAACCTTCTTCATCGGCCACTTTGGCAAATTCGGGATAGAGAATGCTCCATTCTTCGTTTTCACCGTTGGCAGCAGCTTCCAGGTTTTCGATGGTGGTACCGATTTTACCGGCAGGATAAGCAGCCGTGATGGTAACATCGCCACCTTCCAAGAACTTGAAGAATACTTTTGCGTGTTCTTTTTCGTTCAGAGCCGTTTCTTGGAAAATGCCACAAATTTGTTCATATCCTTCTTTTTTTGCTACACTGGCAAAATAGTCGTAACGAGTGCGGGCTTGTGATTCACCTGCGAAAGCCTTCAGCAAATTCTGTTCGGTTTTTGTTCCTTTGATACTCATACTAGATAAATTAATAGTGATACAATTCGTTGCAAAACTACAATTTTTATCGATGAAAACATCAAAACGGAAGTTCATTTATCCCAAAATAAGAATTTTTACCACTTTATAGGATATTTTCTCACAATTGCCTACGAGCATCTTGTTCATACCCGAGCAGGGTACTACTTTTGCGCATCAATTTTTGCTAACAGAATCATATATATTGAAGATTTATGAGTAAACATTTCTTGGCTTATTTGGAAGAATCCATCAAGTCTTATTGGGACAAGCCCGTCATGAGCGACATTGACGGAGATACACATCTCACTTATGCTACTTTTTCGAAAGAGATTTATCGCTTGCACGTATTTTTCGACTCTATAGGCGTGCACAAAGGTGATAAAATTGCGCTTTGCTCCGGTAACTGTGCCAACTGGGCTTTGAGTTTCATGGCGGTTGCAGCTTGTAGAGGTGTGGTGGTGTCTATTTTGCCCGATTTTAAGCCCGAAAGCATTCATGGCTTGGTAAATCACTCAGAAGCTAAGTTGTTTATTGTTAATCCTCGTATTTTCAGCACCTTGAATCCTGAAGAAATGCCTGCCTTGCACGCCATTATCTCTATGAAGGATTTCAGCTTGCTTCACTCTCGCGATGAACAGATTGCTGCGGCTCATGCCAATTGGGATGCTGATTTCAAGGCAAAATATCCTAATGGCATCAGCAAAGAAGATGTTGATTTTCCGAAGGATAACCAAGAAGATTTGTGCTTGATCAATTATACTTCAGGAACCACCAGCGATCCTAAGGGTGTGATGATTACATACGAAAACATCAGCTCCAATACGCAATATGCTTTGGAAACCGTGATTATCAAACCGGGAGACACCTTGGTGTCGATGTTGCCCTTGGCTCATATGTTCGGTCTGGAATTTGAATTTATCTATCCCGTTTCAGGTGGCGCTCATGTGTATTTCTTGAGTAAAACGCCTGCAGCTCCTGTGCTGATGAAGGCATTTGCCGAGGTGAAGCCTTTTATGTTCCTGACAGTGCCTTTGGTGATCGAAAAGATTTTCAAGAAGGCTGTACTCCCCAAGATCAACAAGCCCATCATGAAGATTTTGTGGCACATTCCCGGTATCGGCCGCATTATCAAGAATACTATCAAGAGTAAATTGCTGACTACGTTCGGTGGCAATCTGCGTTACCTTATCGTGGGTGGTGCGGCTCTTTCTACCGAAGTTGAAAACTGCTTGAAGGACATTAAGTTCCCCTATTGCGTGGGTTATGGTATGACCGAATGTGCCCCTCTTATCACCTATAAAGATTGGAGCGAATTCAAGAAAGGTTCTTGCGGTGCCATTGTTGATCGCATGGAATTGAAGATCGATTCATCGAATCCTAATAAGGAAGTGGGCGAAATCATGGTAAAGGGTGCGCACGTGATGCAGGGTTACTACAAGAATCCTTCCGCTACGAAGGCTGTGCTTACCGAAGATGGATGGTTGCGTACCGGCGACTTGGGTATTGTCGATAAAAAAGGCAACCTATTTATAAAGGGTCGTAGCAAGAATATGATTCTGGGTCCTTCGGGTCAGAATATTTATCCCGAAGAATTGGAAGACAAGATTAATGCAATGCCTATGGTGGTGGAATCTATCGTATTGCAGCGCGATGGCAACTTGGTAGCTCTGGTTTATCCCGATTATGAAGCTGCCGGCGACACCGATTTGAAAGCTTTGATGGAACAGAGTCGTTTGGCCGTGAACAAGATGGTGCCCAACTACTGCCAGATCAAGTCGGTGGAATTGGTTGAAAATGAATTTGAAAAAACCCCGAAACGTAGTATTAAACGTTTCTTATATAAGTAATTAGAAAAATCTCTGGGAAGAGAGCATTTGAATTGAATGGAAATTAAAAGAGTGGTGCGGGGACAGGTCTTGGCGAAGGCTTGTCCCCGCCGAATTTTTTGCTACATTTATAGAATAAAGGATGCGGCTCGGCATAAAAATCAAGCAAGTTTGCTTTTCTGCGCTCGCCTTTCACTATATTTGCGCATTCTCAATTGTTGATGTCGAATAAAAGCTAATGATATGGATTACATTATTTTGGCCGTTCTGGTCGTGCTGGTTGTTTTGATGGTTCTCGTGTTGGTAAAAGGTTTTAAGAAACTTGATACGCAGCCTTTGGTAGATGAAATCGGAACCCAGTTGTTGAAGGGTCTTTCGGATGCTCTGATGAAGGAACAAAGCGCATTGCGTCAGGAGATTACCAATAATGTTTCTTCGCAGATGACGGCTTTGGGCCAGGCTTTGATGGGGGCACAGGATTTGTCGTCGAAGGCGCAACGTGAAAACTTGAAGGACATGAGCCAGCGTGTGCAGCAATTACAGGAAAGCACCGAAAATCGCTTGGAAACACTTCGCAACAGCGTGGACAACCGTCTGCGCGAAATACAGTCGTCTAATGAAAAGAAACTGGGTGATATTCAGCAAACTGTCGATGAAAAGCTGCAAAAGACGCTCGATGAAAAGATGACGAATTCTTTCAAAATGGTGAGCGAACGCTTGGAGCAGGTTTACAAGGGTTTGGGCGAAATGCAACACATTGCCACCAGCGTGGGCGACTTGAAGAAAGTTTTGTCGAACACCAAGACGCGCGGTATCGTGGGCGAAATTCAGCTGGATGCCATTTTGCAGGAGATTCTCACGTCCGACCAATACGACAAGGATGTGGCCACGCGTCCGGGAAGCAGCGAAAGGGTGGAATTTGCCATCAAGTTGCCGGGCGCGAGCAAGGATGAAATGGTGTATCTGCCTATCGATGCCAAGTTTCCGGGCGAAACCTATGCTGCCTTGCAAGATGCCTATCTCACCGGCGACAAAAATCAAATCGATGCGGCCTTTAAGCAGTTGGAAACCTTTATCAAACAATCGGCCAAGAGCATTCGCGAGAAGTATGTGGAACCACCATATACCACCAATTTTGCCATCTTGTTCTTGCCTTTCGAAGGTTTGTATGCCGAAGTGGTGAATCGTAATCTTATCGAAGTCCTACAGCGCGATTATGCGGTGAACATTGCCGGACCTTCTACCATGGCGGCTATGCTGAATGCTTTGCAGATGGGCTTCCGCACGCTCCAAATACAGAAACGCAGCGATGAAGTATGGAAAACCTTGTCGGCCGTGAAGACGGAGTTCGAAACTTTCGGTGCCGTGTTCAAAAAGGCGCAAGACCGCATCAAGCAACTCGACCAGGAAATGGACAAATTAGTGGGTACACGCTCACGCGCCATCGAAAGAAAACTCCGTGGTGTGCAAAGCATTGAACTCGATCAGGCCGATCAGATTATAGACATCAACGGCGAAGACCTGAGATTAGAATAATTGGCCGATGTTGGAGGCGAAAAGCTTCACAGAAATGGCCAACAGAATGATGCCGAAGAACTTACGTGAAATGTAGATACCGCCCTTTCCGAGAACACGTTCGAAAGTGTGCAGCAGCTTGAGCACTAAGTAGATAACAATCATGTTGGCTACCAGGGCAATCAAAATGTTGATGGTGGCGTACTCGGCTTTCAGAGAAATGAGGGTCGTGAACGAACCGGCTCCACAGATAAGTGGGAATACCAGTGGCACCATGGTTGACATGCCTTCGGGTGAATTTTCGTAGTGAAATACCTGTATATCGAAAATCATCTCGATGCCGACAGCGAAGATAACGATGGCACCGGCGATAGCAAATGATTGAATATCAACACCGAACAGAGAAAGGATATAGTCACCGATAAACAAGAAAATGGTGGCAATAATCAGGGAAATGGTGGCGACCTTCATGGCAGGAATTTCGCCTCTTTTCTGTTTGATGTCGATGATGATGGGAATTGAGCCGAAAATATCAAAAATAGCGAAGAGTACAACGAAGGCTCCCAAAATCTCTTTAATGTTCACAATCATAATCTCTAATTTTTTAAAAAAGACAAGTCATAATTTTCGGCAAAAGTAAGTCAAGATTGAAAAAGTTGTACTACTTTCGCGAAAAATATTTTTTAGTCAATTATTCTAATCTTATTTATATGAAAATCAAACATTTAGTATTTATGACTGCACTTGTTGCCACTTTGGCGTCTTGCGGTGAAAGCAATCCATTCTTGAAGGAATATACCACGTATCGTGAAACGCCTCCTTTTGCTGAAGTTAAAACTGAGCATTTCAAGCCTGCCTATTTGGAAGGTATGAAGCAACAGAACGCTGAAATTGAAGCGATTGTCAATAATCCTGAGGCTCCTACTTTTGAAAATACCATCGTTGCTTTCGAAGAATCGGGCGATATTTTGGGTAAGGTTTCTGCCGTTTTCGGTACCTATACCAACAGCGAAATGACCGACGAATTGATGGCAGTGGAAGGCGAATTGATGCCCCTTATTTCGGAACATTACAGCAATATCACATTGAACGAAAAGCTCTTTGCCCGCGTAAAAGCCGTTTACGAACAACGCAATCAGCTCGGTTTGAATGCCGAACAACTCCGTTTGGTAGAAGAATCTTACGATTCCTTCCTGAACAGCGGCGCCACCTTGCAGGGCGAAGAACGCGAAAAATATCGTGAATTGCGTGCCAAACTGAGCCAGTTGACCATGACTTTTGGCCAGAATGCGCTGAAAGCCACCAATGCTTTTTCTAAGCATATTACTGATATTAAAGAACTTTCCGGCATGCCCGAAGGCGAGTTGGAAAAGGCTGCTGCCAAGGCGCAGAAGAAAGGTTTGGAAGGTTGGGTTTTCGATTTGTCGGCTCCCAGCTACAGCGGCGTGATGACTTACTGTGACAACCGTGCGCTCCGCGAAGAAATGTACAAGGCTTACAATCTCAGAGCCGTGGGCGGAGAATTCGACAATACTTCTGTGATCAAGGAAATCGTGAACACGCGTTTGGCTTTGGCTAACTTGTTCGGTTACAAGGATTATGCTTCTTATTCTTTGAAAGACAAGATGGCTAAGAACAGCGAAAACGTGTACAATATGCTCGACAATCTGCGCGAAGCTTATTTCGATGTAAACGTGAAGGAACACGAAGCTATTCAAGCATTTATCAACAAAACCGAAGCCAAGCCCTTCAAATTGGAAGCTTGGGACTGGTCTTATTATTCAAACAAATTGCAAACCGAACTTTTCGATATCAACGACGAGATTCTGCGTCCTTATTTCGAATTGGAAAAAGTAAAATCGGGCGTTTTCGGTTTGGCCAACAAATTGTACGGCATCCGTTTCGAGAAATGCGATAAGATTCAAGTTTGGAACGACGAGGTAGATGCTTACGAAGTTTTCGATGAAAACGGAGAATTTATCGCAGTGGTTTATACCGATTTCTTCCCTCGCGACAGCAAACGCGCCGGTGCATGGATGAACGACATCAAGCCTCAGAGCAACATCAATGGCAAGCGCGAATATCCCTTCATCACCTTGACGATGAACTTTAGCCCTGCCACCGCCGATAAGCCCGCTTTGCTCACCTTCGACGAAGTGACCACTTTCTTGCACGAATTCGGTCATGGTTTGCACGGTTTGCTTTCTGACGTTACTTATCCTTCTTTGGCCGGTACCAGCGTGGCTCGCGACTTCGTGGAATTGCCTTCGCAGATTATGGAAAACTGGGCCTTCGAAAAAGAATTCTTGTCTGAATTTGCTTATCATTACCAGACCAACGAATTGATTCCCATGGAATTGGTTCAGAAGATTGTAGATGCCGGCAACTTTAACGTAGCTCGCAATTGCTGTCGTCAGTTGAGTTTTGGTTACCTGGATATGGCTTATCATACCATCACCGAACCTTTCGATGCCGATGTGGTGGCGTTCGAAAAAGAAGCTTGGAAGACGACCGTTTCATTGCCCTCGCCCGAAGGTTGCTGCATGAGTACGGCTTTCACTCACTTGTTCAGCGGTGGTTATGCTGCCGGTTATTACAGCTACAAATGGTCTGAAATCTTGGCGCTCGATGCTTACGATTATTACACGGAAAAGAATGTTTTCGATACCGAACGTGCTGCTTCTTTCCGCGAAAATATTTTGTCGAAGGGCAACACCAAGGATCCTCAGGAATTGTATCGTCAGTTCCGCGGACAGGATGCTTCTATCGATGCCATGTTGCGTCATAACGGAATTATCAAATGAGTAAACAGTCAGCATTAGACAAAAGATACATGCGTATGGCCATGATTTGGGCCGAGAATTCCTATTGCACCCGCCGTCAGGTGGGTGCAATCATGGTTAAAGATCAACGCATCATTTCTGACGGATACAATGGGACGCCCTCCGGATTCGAAAACATTTGCGAGGACGAAAACCACAAGACAAAACCCTATGTGCTTCATGCCGAGGCCAATGCCATTTCGAAGGTTGCCCGCTCGCACAACAGCAGCGATGGCGCCACCATCTACGTGACGGCTTGTCCTTGCATAGAATGTGCCAAACTTATCATCCAAGCGGGTATCAAGCGCGTTGTCTATGGCGAACCTTATCACATTGACGATGGCTTGAAGTTGCTCGAAAGAGCCGGTATCCAAGTGGATTTCTGTGACAACAAAACGCTTTAATATAACACCATGAAGAACTCTGTTAAAAACACCATTCTGATTATTCTCTGTATTGTCCTTTGCTTGTTGCTGGGACGTAGTCTGCATCGCGAGGTCTCAAAAAGCAATCGCCAAGTGGCTGTGTTGAAATCGCAACTGACCTCCAACAAGCTGGATGCGGTGCTGAATCTTATCAATACCAAATATGTGGAAGATGTAGATACAGAAGAGATTATCGAAAAAATGATTCCCGATATGCTGAAGGAACTTGATCCGCACTCCGTGTATATTCCTGCCAAAGAAATGGAAAAAACCATGGAAGAAATGGAAGGTTCGTTCAGCGGTGTGGGCATTCAGTTCAATATTCGCGAAGATACGATTCGTGTTATTTCTGTCATTACCGGTGGCCCCGCCGAGCAGGCCGGGATGCGTGCGGGCGATTGCATTGTTACGGTGGATGACAGTCTGTTCGTGGGCGACAAAATCAACAATGACATCGTGTTGCGTACTCTTCGCGGCGAAAAGCATTCCAAAGTAAACGTGGGCATTGTGCGTCGTGGCACGGAAGGCATCATTCCTTTCACGCTTACGCGCGACGATATTCCGCTCAACAGTGTTGATGCTTCGTACAAGATTGGAGAGAACATTGCTTACATCAAAATCGGCAATTTCTCGCGCACTACATACGACGAATTTCTGAATAAAATGGCAAAGTTGCGTCTTCAGGACAAGTGCGACCGCCTCATTCTCGACTTGCGCAGCAATCCCGGAGGCTTGATGGGTTCGGCTTTGGCCTTGCTCAACGAGTTTTTGCCCAAGAATCGCCTTATGCTTTATGTGGAGGGGAAATCGTATCCTCGTCAGGAAAGTTTCAGCGACGGACGCGGCTCGTTCAAGGATATGCCCATCGTGGTGTTGATGGACGAGTGGTCGGCTTCGGCCAGCGAAATTGTGGCTGGTTCTATTCAGGACAACGACCGTGGTTACATCGTGGGACGTCGTTCTTATGGCAAAGGTCTTGTGCAACAGCAAATTCCTTTCAAAGATAAATCGGCTGTCCGCCTGACAGTGGCGCATTATTACATTCCTTCGGGACGAAGCATACAGAAGCCTTATACCAAGGGCGATTTCGATGATTATGAATTGGATATCGTGCATCGTTGGGAACGCGGGGAATTTGGCTCTTTAGACAGCATCCATGTAGATGACAGTCTTTGCTTCGAGACTTTCGGTGGACGAAAAGTATATGGTGGTGGCGGTATTCTGCCCGATTATTTCGTGCCGCTCGATACCTCTTCCAACCAGAACGATTGGTTTGTGGACGTGGCCAATAAGAACCTGATTTACAATTTTGCAGCTTCGTATGTGGATGCACATCGCGATGAAATGGCTTCCTTGAAAACGGTGGCTGCTTTGAAAGCTCATTTGCAGGCTGAAGATATTTTCTCGCAATTCGTTGCCTATTCGCGTGAAAAGGGCGTTTCCTCTACGGCTCGTCAGGTGCGCGAAGTGAAGAACGAAGTTCAATTGCAATTGAATGCCTACATTGCACGCAATACCATGGGCGAAGATATTTTCTGGGAATTGTTGCAAGAAGACGATGATACTTTGCTCAAAGCCATTGAGTTGATTCAGACCATGGATAATAATGTGGCCGATGACGAAAACTGAGTTGCGAGCCTATATCCGTCGCATGAAAGCGGAGTCCCGGGCCGAAGACTTGCGAGCCTGGTCGGTCGAGATTTGTGCCCGCGTGATGCAACTGCCCGAATGGAAGGCGGCAAAAACCGTGCTTTTGTATGCTGCGCTTGCGGACGAAGTGCAGACTGAGATATTGAGGGAGGAGGCGCTTGCCGCAGGCAAGCGCCTCCTCCTGCCCGTTGTTCAGGGCGAACAGCTTGTCTTGCGTCTCTACACTTCGGAGACGCCCATGCGAAGAGGTCCTTTCAACATCGAAGAGCCGGATGGTTGCGATTTCTCCGACTACGCCAACATCGATTTAGCTGTAGTTCCGGCCATGGCTTACGATGCCAAGGGAAATCGCCTCGGACGTGGAAAAGGCTACTACGACAGGCTTTTGCCTCAGTTGCAATGTCCGCTCATAGGCATTGTCTATCCCTTCCAAATGCTCGCAGAAATACCCGCTGAGCCTTGGGATGTTTCGGTGCATCAAGTCATTACGGCATAGCAAGTCGGTTCATTAAGCGACAGCGAGCGCGCCCGCAGGGCGCGCTCGCTCGTTCATCTTGGCAACACTGGCCAAGACGCGTATGTTTCCGGAAACTTATTCAGCCTTTTTAGAGGCTTTCTTCACTGCTTTTTTGGCAGCGGCAGCGGACTTTTTCTCCGTTGCAGGCTTTTTCTCGGCTGCTTTCTTTTCAGCAGGCTTCTTAGCCGTTTTCTTCAGTTCCTTTTCGAGCTTTTCAATTTCCTTTTCCTGATTTTCGATGGTGGTAAGCAAAGAATTCAATTCTTCGTTGTCAACATCGCTGGGGAATTGAGCTTCCAAACGATCCAAGAAGTCGGCCAACACGTTCATGTAGTTGGTGAAAGCATCGAATGGAGAATCGTAGGGACTGAAATATTTGTACAAACCGCCATCGGTAAATTGTTTGGTGCTCATGTAGAAGAAGTGGTCGCTGATTTGCAGGTACTTCCAATCTTGCAGCAAACGACGGTCCTTGCAAAGATGGATACGTTCCGATACGCTGTAAAGCTTGTTCAAGGCTTCACGTTGCAAGTCGTTACCCATCCAAGAGCTGAGGTCGTTTTCTTCGTCGGCCCAAGAAATGGGATTGGGCACACTCAGTTCGCCTACCGATTTCAGTTTCAGAGCTACTTCGCTCGGAGTCAGGAATTCAATACCTCTTTGAGCTGCGAAATAGGGCAATGCCTTCATGAATTCGAAGATGCCGCTTTCTTGAGGTTGCAAGTTGCCGAAGGTTTCGTAGTTCATAAACAAGTTGATAACCTGTTCGCCTTCTGGTGTTTGTGCAATCCAATCGATGAATTTGTCAGCTACCAGAGGATATTCGCTCCAATCGTAGTTAGAGAAACGGAACGACATATCATCGCTCAGCTTGTTGTTCTTGAGCAAAAGTTTGAGGTTGCTGTTGGTGGCGCTGTGATATACGAAGTTCGGGCTCTTCCATCCCAAAACAGCCTTGGCGCCGTCGGTGATGATGGTCTTGTATCCCAAAGAATAAACGATATCGCCGATTTCATCGGAATAAATAAGCTCGGTGTTGCGGAAGGTTTTGGGCTTTTGGCCGAACAGACGCTGGATATGCTGTTGTTGATCCTTCACCTGGCGACAAAATTCTTCTTCGTCCTTGATAGAAGCCAAAGAGTGCGCGCTGGTTTCGGTCAGGAATTCCACACAACCGGTCTTGGCCAAGGCCTGGAAACTTTCAATCACTTCGGGAGCATATTGTTCCAACTGATCCAAAGCCACGCCCGAAATAGAAAAGGCAACTTTGAATTTACCCTTGTTGGCTTCAATCATTTCCAAGAGCATCTGGTTGGCAGGCAAGAATGAACAAGCGGCAATGCGCTGCATAATTTGCTCGTTGGTGAAGTCATCATAATAATAATGGTCTGCACCGATATCAAAAAAGCGGTATCTTTTCAGACGGAATGGTTGATGAATCTGGAAATAGAAACAAATAGTTTTCATAACGTATGCTTTTAATATTATTATCTACCTAAAACTTGATCGTAAATCTTGCGCACCTTCAGGCCGGCGTATTCCCACTTGATTTCGTCCACTTCGCGTTTTCCTTCGATGCGGAGATAATCGTACATGGCGGGATAGGTGATGATGGAGTAAATGGCGTCAGCCATGGCGTCGATGTCCCAATAGTCTGTCTTGATGACATTGTTCAAGATTTCGGCGCAACCCGATTGTTTCGAGATGATGGAAGGAACGCCCACCTGCATGGCTTCGAGCGGAGAAATACCGAAAGGTTCAGAAACCGAAGGCATGATATATACGTCGCTCGATTTCAGCATTTTGTAAACGTCCAATCCTTTCTGGAAACCGGGGAAGTGGAATTTGTCGGCAATGCCGCGCTTGGCTGCCAGGCTGATCATGGCGTTCATCATGTCACCGCTACCGGCCATCACGAAACGTACATTGTCGGTTTTTTGCAGTACACGATAAGCCGCTTCCACAAAGTATTCCGGACCCTTCTGCATGGTGATACGGCCCAGGAAGGTCACCACTTTCTGTTGGCAGTTGCGAATAGGTTCGATGTCGGCAATAGCCTGACTGATAGGCTCAACAGCATTGTGAACGGTGCTCACCTTGCGCGGATCCTGATGATACTTATTGATAACGGTGTCGCGGGTAAGGTCGCTCACGCACATGATGTGGTCGGCATTGTCCATACCGTCTTTTTCGATGCGATATACGTCGGGGTTCACATTGCCGCGGCTACGGTCGAAGTCGGTGGCGTGCACGTGAATCACCAAAGGTTTGCCGCTCACGCTTTTGGCATGAATACCGGCAGGATAGGTGAGCCAGTCGTGCGAGTGAATGATGTCGAACTGTTCGGTGCGGGCAATGACGCCTGCGCAGATAGAGTAGTTGTTGATTTCTTCCAACAAGTTGTCGGGATAACGTCCTGAGAATTCGATACAACCAAGGTCGTTGGTGTGCAGATAACGGAAATCGGCATAGATATGGTCGCGCAAATCGTAATACTGCTGCGGATCCATGTACGAGCCAAAACGTTCTTTCAAAGTTTCGTAAGGAACATCTTTCCAAACAACGGGCGTATTGTTCAAACCGATGATTTTCAGAAAACTCTGGTCTTCATCGCCATAAGGTTTCGGAATACAGAACGTGATGTCCATGTCTTCCTGTTTTGCCATGCCTCGGGTCAGACCGAAACTGGCGGTACCTAAACCTCCTAAAATATGCGGCGGAAATTCCCAGCCAAACATTAATGCTTTCATAATTGTGCTGAATTTTCTGAAAGTTTGCTAATCAGTTTTTTAACACGTAAGATTTCGGCAACGCTCATGGCGAAGGCGATACCACCACGGCCTCTGTAAGGCGGATTTCCATCGAAAAGTTCTGAGATAGAGCTGATACCGCGGTCAATCAAATCGTCTTCGAATTCGTAGATACAACGTTCTGCGAAATTCAGTCCGCTCATGCGATAAATCTTAAGATAGGCTTCCAAGTAAGCGCCCATGAGCCAAGGCCAGGCAGTTCCCTGATGATAAGCCCATGTGCGTCGATCTTCCGGACCTTCGAAAACAGGGTTGTAACCCATGCTCTTCGGACTCAAGGTACGCAATCCCTTAGGCGTGAGCAATTCCTTGGTGACAATGTCGAGTACTTGTTTTTTCTGCATCTTGTCCAGTGGAGAAAAATCCAGCGAAGCGGCGAAAATCTGGTTCGGGCGAACGCTCCAATCTACCATGTCGCCATCAACGTAATCGTAAAGGTAGCCATAGCCATTGCGGAATACACTGACGAAAGACTGTCCGCACTTGGCAGCCAAGGATTCCATATTGTCGGCCTGATAATCTTCGCCCAATTCACGAGCGATGTTGGCAACGAAACGCAGCGCATTGTACCAAAGGGCATTGAATTCAACCAAATATCCACTGCGAGGTACCAGCGGCTTTCCGTACATGGTCGAGTTCATCCAGCTCACGGGTTTGTCTTTTCCGTAAGAATAAACCAAACCATTTTCGTGAACAAACAAATTCTTATGACGCTGATTCATCAGGAAATCCATGGTGTCGAGCAGCAATTGTCCGTATTTTTCCACAGCCTTGCTCTGACCCATTTCCTTGGCATATTGTTGTACGGCCCAAATCATCCACAGCGGTACATCGGGCGCATCGATTTCGGTGACATCGCAGTCGAGCGGCTGTTCGCCCATGTAGTTGCGCAAAGCCTTTTCGCCGGTCTTCATGATGGCTTCGAACAATTTTGGATTGTCGGCACTCAGCGTACAACCGGGCAGGGCAACGAACATATCGCGGGCGCGGCATTTGAACCAAGGATAACCGGCCAAAATGTAGCGCTGTCCGTCTTTGTGCTTATTATAGAATTGGTATGTGGCCGACTTCAAGCAATTGGTGAAGCTGGTACGCGGCTGACGTTGAGCCTTTTCGTCGTCGAATGCCTTTTTGATTTTGTTGGAAGGCATGGGATCGAGAGAAGCCGAGAAAGTGATGCTCTGGCCTTTCTTGATAGGCATTTCGAAATAACCGGGTACAAACAAATCTTCCTTGAATTCGTAACCGCGTTCTTGCTCCTTCATGTATTCTATATCTCGATACCAGTCGGGCTGATAAACGAATTCGTTCTTCACAGAGAATTGCATGTGAAGTTCAGGGAATCCGGGATACAAACACATCTTAATACCATTGTCAACCACCTGATAATCTTTGTTGATCTGGTTGTTTTCGTGGCTGAGCGCATTGGTGTCGCGGAAAGCCAGGAAAGGTTTGAAGCGCAGTTTCGTGGGCGAATGGGCTTCGAGCAATGTGTAACGGATAAGAATACGATTTTCGAAAGACATGAAAATCTTTTCGCGAGAGAGAATAACACCGCCTACACGATAAATGGTGGTGGGAATACCATCACACTCGAATTGACGGATGTACTTGTGACCTTTCGGACTGTAGTTGTCACCGGGGTATTTGTGAAGTCCCAGGTTGAATTCGGCACCGTGCTGAATGACGGTGGCATCCAAAGAAGAAATGAGAACATGGTTTCTTCCTTCGAATTCGGCTAAGGGAACTACCAACAAACCGTTGTATTTACGGGTGTTACAGTCCACTATGGTAGAATAACTGTAGGCTCCGGTCTTATTGGCTTGCAAAAGCTCTTTGGTGAGCGACTGTTGCAAGTTGACCATTAATGCCTTGTCAAATTTTAAGTAACTCATACTATTTTGATTTAGTGCAGACGAAAGTAGGTATTAAAAATCCTAAAACAAAAAAAATCTTAATAAAAAATTTTATCTTTGCGCCATTGTAAATTTTTTGATATGGAAGAACAAAGAAAAGACCTTAGTTTAATAGATCTTCTGGTTGTCTGCTGGAAGTTTTTGGTGAAAGTTTTCATGTTTTTTGTCGATTGCGCCGCATGGTGTCTGAGAATGCTCTGGCAACGCAAATGGGTGATGCTTGTTTGTGTGCTTATTGGTTTGGCTTTGTCTATCTCCGATTATTTCCTCACCAACCAATCTAAAGCCGTGAAAGCAGGTTTTGCCGTGAACACTTTCTCCAAGAAGCCGTATTTCAGTATCGAAGAAATTCGCAATCTCGATATGGACGAATTTGCCGAATTTGCCGGCCTTACCGAAGAACAGAAAGATGCCATCATCTCTATTGAGCCTTACTACGTTATCGACCTCAACGACGATGGTACCATCGAGCTGATTGACTACAAGGAAGAATACAAGATGGAAGTGGACGACGAAAAGGCTGAGGAACGTAATTTCAATGTTTGGGCCACCAAGGTATTTTACGTGGAAGTGAATGTTACCGACAAAGACGTGGTGCCTGTTTTCCGTCAAGCTTTGATGGATTATCTGAATGCCTCGCCCGTGATGCAGTCGGCTTGGGAAACCAACAAGATCTATGTGCAAGGCTGTATCACCGCTCTCGAAAGCGAACTTCGTAAAATCGATTCTTTGCAGAATCTTGCCTTGCAAAAGGAAGAAGCCGGTTCCGGATTTATCGAAACGCGTCGTGGCGCCACTTCTACCTATGGCTCAGGAACATTCATCCAGGTGTTGAGTTGGGACAAGAACCGTATCAACGAAATGATTTACGAGCATCAGCTCACCATGAACGATTTGAACGAAGGTCCGATTTTCTACAACACGCCTATTACTTACTACAGCAATCCGCGAGCTTCGTTTCAATGGCAGATTATGGTAGGCATCTTCCAAGGTCTTGTGCTTGGCTACGCCATGGTACTGCTCATCATCCATTGGAAAAAGATTTCTGCCTTCTTCAATAAGAAATAGGGAGATTCCCTTTCGCTTTGGTTTTGTTACAATCTGCTCCGTAAGCTACTCTTGCATACGGGGCATATTTTTTGTTGCAAGGATAATTACATAAATATTGTAATTTTTGCAATCTGTATATATCTTTGCGGACAAAAATGTAATACCTATGAGAATCACTTTTTCTGATGAAACATTGGAAGAATTTTGTATAGCCGGAAAGTCCAATAAGAATGAGTTTAAGATATATGTTCGCGACAATAAGTTTATGTCGGGGTTGAAAAGGTGTATGACAACCTTGTTGGTGGCAAGAAGCACAGCCTCACTCAAAAATTATTCTTTCATGCATTACGAGCAGCTTCGAGGAAATCTGGGCGGACTTAGTTCTGTTAGGATTTGCAATGGACGGCCGGAACGATTGTTGTTCACAGAAAGAAATAATGGGATAGAAATAAAAGTTATAGAATTAAATACCAAGCACTATGGAAACAAGAAATGAGTTTGTTCCTTTTGCTATTGCTCATCCGGGAGAAATCTTGGGAGAAGAATTGAAAGAGCGAGGCATCAAGCAGAAGGATTTTGCCAAACAGATAGGAATGCAACCTACTCATCTTAACAGCTTGATTAAGGGGAAGATGGATATTAGCGAGAAGATTGCCTGCAAATTGGAGGCCGCGCTTGGCATATCCTTTACAGATTGGATGAACCTGCAAGCCAATTATCATTATTATTCGAGGTTGATAAAGGCAAGGGGAGAAGAAGAAGGGCTTGCGCAACAAAAGGAAAATAAATATAATACTCTATTGAATCTCAAGGCTATTTATACGTATTTCAATATATCGTGGGTCGAAGCGCATAAACGGATTCAGTTTATTGAGGAAAATCTTGAGGATCTGCGAAAAGTTATGAGCTGCAAACTTGGATACTATAAAAAAAGCGATGCCTGTCAGATAGACGAGCGAAATCTTCGAACTTGGTTGTATATTGTCAATAGGCAGGCCAAGGAGGTTTCTATAGAATGTAATTATGTCGAAGGAAATGCTGATAGAGCAGCAAAGCAAATTGCAACTTATGCCAATGAGGGAAGTCTTACTATTGAAGTCATAAAGGAGACGCTCAATCGCAACGGTATTCTGTATCTTCATGTGCCTAAACTTCCAAAAACGCCTGTTGATGCGTATTCGAGCAAACTATATGGAAGATATACGATTGTGGCAACGTATAGATATAATGATATCGATAAACTGGCATTTGATATTATTCACGAATTGGGGCATATTTCTTTGCATATCAAGAATGACAATGAATCTTTTATCAGTATGGATGAGCATATTTTGGATGCGAAAGAACGCGAAGCTAATAAATATGCTTCAGAATACCTGGTTCCTTCCCATATCTGGAAACAAATAATGGCAGGCGGAACGAATAGCTTGAATCCCTATCACATTGTAGATCAAATCGCTTTGCGCGCCCGCGAGCATCATATCAGCCCCAGTATAGCTGTGGCTCGTTACAAACGCGAGAGCAATCAATACCGGCTGTCAAAGTATCGTTCGGCAAAGATCACATAGTCCCTTTCAGCAACAAAGCCGCACCTTTTCAGATGCGGCTTCTTTGTATGTATTTGGGTTTCTGATGAATGGCTTAGATTCCCAAAGATTGCTTGATGGCTTCAATCTTGGCGTCGGCAGCGGCAGAAGCGTTTTCATAGTCGGCGCGGTTAGCCATGGGGCAACGAACTTCCATATAGAACTTGATCTTGGGCTCGGTGCCTGAAGGACGAATAGAAACCTTGGTGCCGTCGGCGCTGAAATATTGCAGCACGTTAGAAGGTTCGGGCATGTCCAAATCGTACACTTCGCCGGTGGCAGGCTTGCAGGCCTTCATCGTCTTGAAGTCTTTGATCAAGGTGACGGGCGAGCCGGCCAATTCTTTCACGGGGTTGGCGCGGTAGTTGTCCATCATGGCCTGGATTTCTTCGGCACCCGATTTTCCCTTGCGCACGATAGAAATGCCTTTTTCCTTAGAATAACCGAATTCCAAGTAGATGTCGAGCAATTGTTCGTAAAGCGTCTTGCCGTTTTCCTTGGCGTAAGCCAATACTTCAGCAATCATGGCAGCAGCCGAAACAGCATCTTTATCGCGAACAAAATCTTCTACCAAGAAACCGTAGCTTTCTTCGCCACCGCAGATGAATTCCTTCTTGCCTTCTTCTTGCAACATGATGCCGGCAATCCATTTGAAACCGGTGTAAACGTCGTAGATTTCAACGCTATTCTTATCGGCGATGTCTTTCAGAAGCTCGGTGGTAACGATGGTCTTCACCATGTATTGGTTGCCATTCAAACGGCCTTGAGCCTTCCATTGTTTAATAAGGTAATCGGTGATAAGCAAAGCATTCTGGTTGCCGGTAACGAGAATCCATTCGTTCTTGTCGTTCTTGATGGCAATACCCAAACGGTCTGAGTCGGGGTCGGAAGCCATCACGATGTCGGCATCCACTTCTTTCGCCTTGGCAATGGCCATAGACAGTGCAGCAGGTTCTTCGGGGTTGGGAGAAATAACGGTGGGGAAATCGCCGCTGATAACTTCCTGTTCGGGCACTGAGATAATGTTTTCGAAACCGAAAGCTCTCAGACACTGAGGAATAACCTTGATGCCGGTGCCGTGGATAGGCGTATAAACAATTTTCAGATTCTTTTGGTTTTCAATAGCCTTAGGCGACATGGAAACGCCCTTGATTTTTTCGATATAAATCTTGTCGATTTCTTCGCCGATGATGGTGATGAGCTCGGGATTACCCTTGAACTTGATGTCGCTCACCGACTTGATGGCGTTCACTTCGTTGATGGTATTGCGGTCGTGAGGAGCAATCATCTGACCACCATCTTCCCAATAAGCCTTGTATCCATTGTATTCCTTGGGGTTGTGCGAAGCTGTCAGTATGATACCGCTCTGGCAACCCAGGTGACGGATGGCGAAAGACATTTCAGGCGTAGGACGCAAGCTCTCAAACAGATAAACATGGATGCCGTTGGCCGAGAAGATGTCGGCAGAGATTTCGGCAAACAGGCGGCTGTTGTTGCGGCTGTCATGACCGATGGCAACAGAAATCTTGTCGCGACCGGCAAATGATTTGTTCAAGTAGTTGGCCAGACCCTGAGTGGCTGAGCCCACCGTGTAGATGTTCATGCGGTTGGTGCCTGCGCCCATGATACCGCGCAAACCTCCGGTACCGAATTCCAAGTCTTTGTAGAAACATTCGATGAGTTCGGTTTTGTCTTCATTGTCGAGCATGCGTTGTACTTCGGCACGCGTTTCAGCGTCGTAGTTGTCGCCCAACCAAACCTGCGCTTTCGCAGTCACTTCTTGAATCAGTTGCGTATTGTCCATGACTATATGTTTTTAATAAATGAATAATGTTTCTTTTTCCGAGTAATTGCCACAATGATCCCACACTTTCACCTTCAGTCTGTGTTGTTTCCCTTCGCGACGCAAAGCCACGCCATCTATCCTGTAGAAGATGGCATCGCGTTTGTAATCGTCTTCGAACAAGGCCCATTGGCCGTCTATATACACCTGAAAATTAGCAATGTCAGACTCATTGTCTTTTACAAGGATGCGAATTAAATCATTTTTTAAATCATTGTCAATATTTGTTAACGAAATTTTTGGAGAAATTGTGTCAGACAAAACACGGTAGTCGCCCAGGCGGTTCACAGAGGCCAACATCCAGCCATTTTCGTAGCGCGATGCCACGTATTCCCATTCGTTCTTGTGATTGCGATAAGCTAAGTAATATGGTTCTTTCTCAGATAGTTGGTCATTGGAAACAGCCAAGGCGAGCTCGATTTTCTGATGCAGCGGCGTGCCGGCATAGCCCACATGATAAATGGGCGAAAATCCATCGCAGGGACTTGTGTGATAAGTGAATTCGGCATTTTCGTACAGACTTCCCGGCGGAATGCGCAACATGGCGTCGCGGTATAGCAAGTCGTTTTGAAACTCTTTTTGAAGCAGGCGTTTGATGCTCTTTTGTTGAATGTCGTGAGAAACAGCTACTTGCGGGTAAACGAGCGAATTATCCGTGAGCATCGGTTTTTCACCGCGCAGCGTGAAGCGGAAAACTTGCGTGTTGCCGTGTCGGTCGCTCAGCTCATAGCGAAAATGATAATCTTTTTCTTCAGAAATGTTCACGATGCCTTGTCCATTGTGCGGAAAATAAGAGCGCATGATCCACGAACGATGCAAAGCCCATTCTTCGTAATCGGTTATGTAATTGATATAGCGAGTGTTATCGAAAGAAAAACGACTCAGGTCCTGGCGGAAAATTTCTTTGTCATCCAGGAAAAGACGAATCAGTTGAACTCCGTAAATATTGTGCGTGTCGCTCATGTAGTCGTAGGCTTTCAGTCCCAATGCAATGTTTCCCCACACCTTTGGCAGGGTGCCTTGCAACTGATTATCGGCAATGTTGACGATGCTTTTCTTTGTGCGCGGCGAAAGGCAGTCGCCCGGTGCAGATGGGTGGGCTTCCGGCACAGATTGGTGGGCTTCCGATGCGAACTGATAAACGGCTAAGGCTTGTATGCGCGGTTTTACCAAATCTTTAATATAAGGTGCATACCAAAGCAAAGGATCCATCACGTCTTCGCTTTGTGTGTCGCGAATTTCGAAATGAAGATGAGGCCCGCCGCTGCCGCCGGTATTTCCGCTCACGGCAATCCATTCTCCCTGTTTTACAGGAAGTTCGTCAGTGTCGAAAAAAAGATTTACCTCGTAGCTTTTTTCTTCGTATTGAGCCGCGCGAAGCACAGAATCCAATCGGGGCGAGAGGTATTCCAAATGCGCGTAAACGCTGGTGTATCCATTGGGATGATCTATGTAGAGCGCTTTTCCGTAGCCGTATTTCCGCACACTGATGCGAGAAACATGTCCGTCGGCCACGCTGTAGATGCTTTTTCCAATCACGCCTTGGGTCTTGAAGTCGAGACCGGAATGAAAATGGTCGCTGCGCAGTTCTCCGAAATTGGCGCTCAGCACGGGCGGAATGCGCATGGGAAGGCAGAAATCGGCATCAACAAAGGGAGCCTTCGGGAAAAGGCTCAGCCAGCATAGCAGAAAAAGAAGCGTCAGTCCTGCTTTATGCTTCATTTCAATAAGTTGGTGGCGGTGTCGGGGAAAATGACCCAGGGTTCGAAGGTTTTAGCTTCTTCAAAATCCATCAATGCGTACGAGATGATGATGAGTACATCGCCGGGCATGGCTTTGCGGGCAGCAGCTCCGTTCAGGCAGATGACTCCCGAATTGCGTTCTCCCTTAATAACATAGGTCTCCAAGCGTTCGCCATTGTTTTTGTTGACCACCTGTACTTTTTCGCCCTGAATGATGTTGGCGGCTTCCATCAAAGCTTCGTCGATGGTGATGCTACCCACATAATCCAAGTTGGATTCAGTTACGTGAACTCGATGAATTTTCGATTTCAGAACTTCTATTTGCATAATTATGACTTGTAGATAATGTTGTCAATCAATCTGACGGGTCCGCAAAATACAGCAATGCAACCAACGGCGTATTCCGTCTGATTCCAGTCGCTGATGGGTTGAAGCGTGTAACCGTCCACAATTTCGTAATAATCAAGGCGGAAAATGTCTTCCTTGCCGATGTTTTCTTCGACAAATGCTTTGGTTTCTGCCACATTATTCGATTGCGCAAAGGTACGGCTTTCCAACAAAATTTTGGATATTAATACAGATTTTTTGCGTTCTTCAGCGTTGAGACGTTGATTTCGGCTGCTCATGGCCAGTCCGTCGGCTTCGCGCACAATGGGGCAAGACACAATTTGCAAGGGGAGTTGCAACTGTTTCACCATTTCGCGGATGATGGCCACCTGCTGAAAATCTTTTTCACCGAAATAAGCTCTGTCGGGTTCCACAGCATAGAAAAGCTTGCTCACGATTTGGGCCACGCCATTGAAATGTCCGGGACGATAAGGGCCTTCCATCACTTGTTCCAGCGCGCCGAATGAGAATTGACGCGTGTCGGGTTCGGGATACATTTCTTCCACTTCGGGCATGAAAACAATGTCGCAACCGGCCTTTTCGAGCATGGCGGCATCTTGTTCGGGCGTGCGCGGATAGGCAGCCAAATCGGATTTATCGTTGAATTGGGTAGGATTGACAAAAACACTCACCACTGTCAGGTCGTTTTCGGCCACGCAACGTTCTACCAAAGAGATGTGTCCGGCATGAAGCGCGCCCATGGTGGGCACCAAGCCGATATTTTTTTTTGCGTTTCTGGCTTCTGAAATGCAATTTTTCAGTTCACAGATTTGCTTTACGATTTTCATAACTATTTTATTCTTAATCGATTGTGCGATGTTAGAAAAATGTACCAATTTGTTCGATAATCGGCGGCAAAAGTGATAATTTCTCGATAATAAACAAAATTTTTTACTATCTTTGCAAAATAATTTTTCATCTTTAAAAAATAGCATACATGAGCGCTTCAAAAGTATTGTACATCTGTCAAGAAATCACACCTTATTTGCCAGAGTCTGAAATGTCGGACGTGTGCCGTCACCTGCCGCAATCTATTCAAGAAAAGGGTTGCGAAATCAGAACTTTTATGCCTCGTTATGCTTGCGTGAACGAACGTCGTAACCAGCTTCACGAAGTGATTCGTTTGTCGGGAATGAACCTTATCATCGACGACAACGATCATCCGCTGATTATCAAAGTTGCTTCTATTCAAGCAGCTCGAATGCAGGTATATTTCATCGATAACGACGATTTCTTCCACTATAAATTCACCACGGCCGACGAAAACGGAAATGAGCCGGAAAACAATGCCGAACGCAGTATTTTCTTTGTGCGCGGTGTGTTGGAAACGGTCAGAAAATTGCGTTGGATGCCCGATGTGATTCACTGTCACGGCTGGATGTCGGTACTCGCCATGCTCTACATCAAGAAAACCTACGCCGACGATCCTTTCTTCAAGAATGCCAAGTTGGTGTATTCTATTTACGACGATGCTTTCAAGACGCCTTTCCCCGCCAATGTGGGTGATAAAATCTTGGCCGAGGGCGTTGAACCTGCCGATTTCGCTGAATTGCTTCCGGCAGCCGATTATCCTTCTTTGATGCGTGTAGCTGCTCGTTATGCCGATGGCTTGGTGCAAAGTGCCGCTCAGATTGATCCGGCTGTGGAACAGATTGCCAAGGAAAGCGGAAAGCCTTTCATTGTGGGTAGCAGCGAAAACAATTACGCCAATTATTACGAATTCTATAATTCCTTGTTGGAACAAAAATGAAAAAAACAGCCTTATTTCTAATTCCTCTTTGTTTGCTTTGCTTTGCATGTACGCAGGGAAATGCTTTGGGCGAAGGTATTCAGCCTGAAAAGGATAAGCTTGTCACCGACACGGCCACTTTCGTGCTGACTTCGAAGACTGTCATTACCGATTCTATTCTGCAACGCAATCCGAAAGCCGTTTTGGGCGAATATACCGATACGCGTTTCGGCACCACGCAGGCCGATTTCATGACGCAGTTGTATTGTCCGCCGGCATCGAAGTTTCCCGAAGTGACCGACAACGAAATCGACTCGGTCTTCCTCTATCTTTTCTACGACGAATGGTTTGGCAACTCCTCGGCTTTGTTCGAAACCAGCGTGTATTTGGTTGATAAACAAATTGATTTGAACAAACCTTACTACACAAATATTAAGGTAGAGGATTATTATAAGAAGGAGAATCGTTTAGGTTCGGCTACTTTTACGCCCATCACTGCCGAAAACGATTGGACCGAACTGCAGAAATATTGCGTGCGTGTGCCTTTGGAAACTGGTTTTGCGCAGAAGATGCTGGAAGATTTTCAGGCCGATTCTACCATTCTCGACGGTGCTGAGAACTTTACGAAGTATTTCCCTGGTTTATATGTGACGCTTTCCTACGGCAATGGTTGCATGGTGTATATTACTGATGCTCAGTTGGAATTTTGTTACAACGTAAAATACAAAGACAAAAACGAAGTATTGCGCGATACCGTGGCGGCCAATTATTTCCCCATGAGCAAGGAAGTGCGTCAGATTAATCGTTATTCGCATCCCGATTTGCAGGCTTATCTTTCTGAAATGGAGAACGATAGCCTGAACTTTATCTACGCGCCCGCTGGCATGTTCACCGAAATTGAAATGCCGCTTACGGAAATCACTAGTCGTTTGAGCGAGAAGAATATCAACTACGCACGACTGAAAATTACGGCTACCGACATAGACGACGATGCTTGGGCTTTGACACCTCCCGAAAAGTTATTGTTGCTTAAGAAGCAGGATGTTCACACTTTCTTCGGTCAATACAACAAGTCGGACAATCTGACTTCTTTCATGGCTACCTACGACGATGACGAGGGTTGCTATGTGTTCAATCTGAGCAATTACATCCAGAAATCGGTGCGTCATGCCGATGGTGACCTCGATTCGACGCAAGTGTTCGAGCCTTTCAGTCAATTCCTGGTGATTCCGGTGGAGGAAGTGGTCAATACCGACAAGGTTTCTTTGTATCTCTTGCAAGACACCAGGCCCGCGGCTTTGAAGCTTCGCAGCGCTGCCAACGAGGAATGGCCCATGAAACTCGAATTGGTCTATAGCGCCAAGAACAGCATGACTATGTAATTATCGGATGTCTGTAAAGCTCAGTGGCAGAAGCTCTTGAGCTGATTCTATGCAGATGATTTCGGATTCCCCATACAAAAGCACTTTCAGCGGATGTTGGAAGCGCTTTTCTGTTTCTGTCATTACCTGTCGGCATGCACCGCATGGACTGACGGCCTTTTGAGTGAAGTTGCCGTTTTCATGACGAGCGGCAATAGCTAAGGCAATGGCTTTGTTTTCAGGAAATTGAGAAGCGGCGGCAAACAAGGCGACTCTCTCGGCGCAGAGTCCGGAAGGGAAGGCGGCGTTCTCTTGGTTGTTTCCTATGACGATATTTCCATTGTCGAGCAAGACGGCGGCGCCCACCTGAAAATGCGAATAGGGCGCGTAGGCCGATGCGCATGCATTTTTTGCTGCTTGAATCAAGTTTTTTTCCGTTGAATTCAATTCATCTAAGCGACAATATGTTAACTTTGCCAAGATTTTTGCCTGTCTCATTTTTTAAGAATTTATTGATGCACAAAAATAACTTATTTCGGTTAAAAACAAGTATTCTCATTGTCTTCTTGATGATTGTTTTCGCTCCCTTTTGCCGTGCGGATGTCAAGTTGAAGCCATATCAGGATTACATCAAAAAATATGCGCCCGATGCCATGCGTCAGCAAATTAAATATGGTGTGCCTGCGAGCATTACCTTGGCGCAAGGTTTGTTGGAATCGAATGCGGGCAATAGCGAGTTGGCTAAAAAAAGCAACAATCATTTTGGCATTAAGTGTCATTCTTCGTGGGACGGCCCATCGGTAAAGTATTTCGACGATGGTGAAATGTCGTGTTTTCGAAAATATCGCCGTGTGCTGGATTCTTACACCGATCATTCCTTGTTTTTGGTAGATCGTCCGCGTTATGATTTTCTTTTCGAACTGAATGTGAAGGATTACAAGGCTTGGGCCCGTGGCTTGAAAAAGGCCGGCTATGCCACCGATAAGCAGTATGCCAATAAATTGATCCGTCTTATTGAATTGTACGATTTGAACGAATACACGAAAATTGCCTGCAATCCGCGCAAGGCTCGTCGTCTGATGCGAAATTGGGATGAGGCGGCTTCTGATGCCAAACCGGCGGCCAAACCGGCAGCGGTGGATGCAAAGGAAGACCCGTCGGCAAAAGCGGAAGATTTGACGGAGAAAGCGGAAAGCCCGACGGTGAAAGCGGAAAAACCGGAGAAAGTAAAGCCTGAAAAGCCCGCGAAGCAAAAGCCAGAACGCGAGGAAAGGGCTAAGGCTGCCACGCAGCGATTGGAAGCCGTACAGCAAGCAAAAGATTATCAGGTATTGGTGCAAAGTTCTCAGCAAGAAGAAGGTCCGCGCACCATCACGGCCGAAAACAGTCATACCATTTTATATAAAGGAACATCGCCTTACATTGTGGCTCGTTTTGGCGACAACTACAAGACCTTGGCCAACGAATTCAATATTTCGCCTTCGCGCCTGCGTCAGATAAACGAAGTGCCTAAAAATTATCAGATTAAGCCAGGCGATCTTATCTTTTTGAATAAAAAAATGAGTGTCTGGGAAGGTGAAAGCGCTACGCATACTGTAAGAACCGGCGACAGCATGCACAGCATCGCGCAACAGTACGGACTTCGTCTGAAGGCTCTCTACGAACTGAACGGCATGGCTTTCGGCGATCCTATTTATGTGGGACAAGAACTGAAATTGAGATAATTCTTAAATAATGATGTATATGAAAAAACTTCAAGTAATGTTGATGGCTTTGCTCGCGCTGGCCATTTCTGCTTGTCAACCTGCTTACGAAAGCGTTGACAACGACCCTATGCAGACACGTATTTATACCTTGGACAATGGTCTGAAAGTGTATATGTCTGTCAATAAGAACGAACCCCGTATTCAAACCTATGTGGCCGTGCGTGCCGGCGGTAAGAACGACCCCGCAGAAACCACGGGTCTGGCTCACTATTTCGAGCACCTTATGTTCAAGGGAACCAAACAATTCGGTACCAGCAATTACGAATTGGAAAAGCCCATGCTCGACCAGATTGAAGCCCTGTACGAAGTGTATCGCAGCAAAACCGATCCTGAGGAACGTGCCGCCATTTATCATCAGATTGACAGCATTTCTTACGAAGCTTCTAAAATCTTCATTCCCAACGAATACGACAAGTTGATGGCTGCTATCGGATCGGAAGGAACCAACGCATTCACCAGCTACGACGAAACGGCTTACGTGGAAAACATCCCTTCCAATCAGTTGGAAAACTGGGCACGCATCCAGGCCGATCGTTTTGAAAACTCTGTGATTCGCGGCTTCCACACCGAATTGGAAACCATCTACGAAGAAAAGAACATGTCGCTCACGCGCGATAGCCGCAAGGTTTACGAAAAGATTTTCAGTCTCTTGTATCCCAATCATCCTTACGGAAAACAGACCATTCTGGGTTCGCAGGAGCATTTGAAGAATCCTTCTATCACCAATATCAAGAACTTCCACAAGACTTACTATGTGCCCAACAACATGGTTATCTGTATGTCTGGCGATTTCAATCCCGATCAGGCTATCAAGGTGATCAAGAAGCATTTCGGTCAACTGAAGCCCAATCCTGATGTGCCTGTATTGGATTTTGAACCCGCTCAACCTTCGCAGCAGCGTCATACGGCCGAAGTGTTTGGTAATGATGCAGAAATGGTGAGCGTGGCTTGGCCTTTCCCCGGCAAGAGCAGCAAGGATTCCGAAATGTTGAGTTTGCTCGATATGATTGTGAGCAATGGTACCGCCGGTTTGTTCGACCTCGATATCAATCAGCAGCAGAAGGCTTTGGCTGTTGGTTGCGGTTTGTACGACCTGGCCGATTACAGCACTTTCATGCTTTTGGGCTATCCCAAGCAGGGCCAGACCCTCGACGAAGTAAAGGATTTGATGTTGGCTGAAATTGAAAAACTGAAAAAAGGCGAATTCGACGAATATCTGCTCGAAGCTTCCATCAACCAGTTCAAGTTGCAGCAAATGAGGGCTATGGAAAACAACAACAGCCGCGTAAGCATGATGTTGGATGCCTTTACTTGTCGCAAATCTTGGGCCGATGAAGTGTCTCGACTCGACCGTCTGAGCCAGGTGACCAAAGAAGATATCGTTGCTTACGCCAACAAATGGTTGACAGATGGTTATGCTCTTGTTTACAAGCGTCGCGGACAAGATCCCAACGAAATCAAGATTGCTAAGCCTGCCATCACGCCCATCCTGACCAACCGCGACTCTATCAGCGACTTCTTGGCAGAGATCAAGGCCAGCGTGGTAGAACCCATCCAGCCTGCATTCGTCGATTTCGAAACGGCTATCCAAAAAAATACCATCGAAGGAAAATGGCCGCTTATGTATATCCAAAACACTGAAAACAAGCTTTTCAGCCTCGAATATCGTTTCGACGTAAGCAGCGACAACAACAAACTTTTGCCCTTGGCTTTCGATTATCTCACTTATTTGGGCACTTCGAGCCGTAGCAACGAAGACATCCGCAAGGAATTGTATCGTTTGGCTTGCGACTACAGAGCCTACACCAACAGTCTTTACACCAATGTTTCGCTGAGCGGTTTGGCCGACAACATGCCTCAAGCCATTGCTTTGCTCGACGATGTATTGCAAAATGCCCAGGTTGATGAGCCTGCTTTCCAACGCTTTATCGAAGGCGAACTCAAATCGCGTGCCGATGCCAAGTTGAGCCAATCTACTATTTTCTCTCGTTTGCGTTCTTATCTGTCGTATGGCAAGGAATCTACCAGAAACGTTTTGAACAACAAGGAGTTGAAGGCATTGAAGGCCGAAGACCTGATTGGCGCTTTGAAGTCTTTGTTGGATTATCCGCATAGCATTCGTTATTATGGTCCTGCTTCTCAGGAAGAATTGGCCGCTGTTTTGAGTCAGCATCATGCTTTGCCCGCCAGCACCAAGCCCGCGCCCGAACAGGAAATCGTTTATACGCTTTCTACCGAAACGCCCAAGGTTCTCTTTGCTCATTATCCCGCCAAGCAGATTTATATGTCGTCTGTTTCCAACCTGAACGAAGCTTTCGATCCTTCTAAGAAGGCCATCATCGATATGTACAACGAATATTTCGGCGGCGGCATGAACGGCATCGTTTTCCAGGAAATGCGTGAAGCTCGTGGTTTGGCTTATTCGGCTTCGGCTCGCTACAACGACGGCGGTCGCAAGGAATTGCCTTACTACATGATGACTTACATCGCTACCCAGAACGACAAGATGAAAGATGCCATGGATGCTTTCGACGAAATTATCAACGACATGCCCGAGTCTCAGGCGGCTTTCTCGTTGGCCAAGAGCAGTTTGGAATCTTCTTTGAGAACCGAACGCATTACCCGCGCAAGCATTTTCAGCTACTACGATCGCATGCAACGTTATGGTTTGAACTACGATATTCGTCGTGATGTTTTTGAAGCTTTGCCCTCACTTGGCTTGGAAGATGTCAAGGCATTCCAACAGAACGTGGTGAAGAATCGTCCCTATCATTACGCTATTTTGGGCGACGAAAACGATTTGAATTTCAAGGATATGCAAGAAAGAGGCAAGGTAGAAAAAGTAAGCCTCGAAACCATTTTCGGATATTAAAAACGTGAAAACAGAAGCGCAAGAAATCAAAGAGAAATTGTGGAACAGCAACTACACCAAGGCGCTGCTCTGTAACTTCATGATTTTCTTTTCGTTCATGCTGGTGGCGCCCTTGTTGCCCATTTACTTGCAAGAACGTTTTGCTGCCGATAAACACATGATTGGCGTGGTATTGAGCGGTTACACCATCGTGGCCCTCATTACCCGCTCTTTCAGTGGTTTTTTGGTGGACAGCCTGCCCAGAAAATCACTTTTGGTGATAAGTTTCTGTTTCATGTTCCTGTTTTTTGCCGGTTATATTTTTGCCGGATCGCTATTGCTTTTCGCAGTAGTCAGAACTTTGCACGGTGCGCCTTTCGGCCTGACCACGGTGGCCAACAGCACGGTGGCCATAGATGTGCTGCCGTCGAGCCGGCGAACAGAGGGCATAGGCTATTACGGACTAAGCAACAATGTCGCAACGGCCATCAGTCCGTCGGTGGCGGTGTGGATTTATCACAGTACGCACAATTTTACTATCCTATTCGGTATCTCTATGTTGGTAGCTGCGATGGGAATGCTCATTGCTGCAACGATTAAAGTGCCTGAGCGTGAGCTGGTTCGCAACAAGCAACCCTTGTCATTCGATAGATTTTTCTTGGTGCCGGCTTGGCGATTGGCCACGAACATTGCCTGTTTTGGTTTGTCGTACGGCGTCATTTCCACCTATGTGGCCATTTACGGACAAGAAGTGCTGGGCATAGAAGGCGGCAGCGGCTATTTCTTCCTGATATTGGCTTGTTCGCTGATTCTTTCGCGTTTGACGGGCGCAAAGTCATTGAGGCGAGGACGTATCAGCCATAACGCGGCGGTTGGGGCGGTGGTATCTTTGGTGGGATATCTGCTCTTTGCGGTGGTACCCAATGCCTGGGGCTATTTCGGCTCGGCGGCCATTATCGGCCTTGGCAACGGACATCTGTATCCGGCTTATCAGAATATGTTCATCGATTTGGCGCCCAATTCGCGTAGAGGCACGGCCAATTCTTCGATGATGATTTCATGGGATCTGGGCGGAGGCTTGGGCATCATGCTGGCCGGATTTATCTTGCAACACAGCACGTATATGTCTGCTTTTCTGATGGCCTGGGTCTTCAACCTCATTGGCGTGCTGGGTTTTTATCTCTACGCGAGAAAACATTTTGAGACACATAAATTACGATAGATGATGACATTCGAAGAACTTGACTTGGAAGACGAAATTCTGGACGGATTGTGGGATATGAATTTCCGCGAATGCACGCCCATACAGGAACAAGCCATTCCGCTTTTGCTGGAAGGTAAAGACCTGATTGGCTGCGCGCAGACCGGAACAGGAAAGACGGCGGCTTATCTCTTGCCCATCCTCAACGATTTGCTCATAGAACACGACGACCACGAAGAAGCCATCCACGCGGTGATTATGGTGCCCACGCGCGAGCTTGCTCAGCAAATAGACCAACAAGTGCAAGGATTCGCCTATTATTTGCCGGTGTCTTCGGTGGCGGTGTACGGCGGAAGCGACGGCATGGTGTGGGAACAGCAAAAGAAGGGCATAGACTCGGCGGCCGACATTGTCATTGCCACGCCCGGACGACTGTTGTCTTACCTGAAACTCGGCCTTATCGACCTGAGCCGTGTGACACATTTCGTGCTCGACGAGGCCGACCGCATGCTCGACATGGGCTTCGTGGACGACATCATGCAGGTGATAGCCAGCATTCCCAAGCAACGTCAGACCATGTTGTTCTCGGCTACCATGCCTCCGAAAATCAGGGCCTTGGCCAAACAAATCTTGCACGAACCGGCCGAAATACGCCTGTCGGTATCCAAGCCCAACAGCAATATCACGCAATTGGCTTGTCTGTGTTACGAGGCTCAGAAACCCGCGCTGGTGCAGCATTTGCTCAAGGACTTGAAATCTACGGAAAAAGTCATCATCTTTGCTTCGTCCAAAATAAAGGTGAAAGAAGTGGCGCGTCTGCTTAAGTCGATGAAACTCAATGTCATTGAAATGCACTCCGACCTTGAACAATCGGTGCGCGAAGAGGTGATGCTCAGTTTCAAGAGCGGACAACAGAATGTGTTGGTGGCTACCGATATTGTGGCGCGAGGCATTGATATTGAAGATATTACCATTGTCATCAACTACGATGTGCCGCACGATCCCGAAGATTATGTGCATCGTATCGGACGTACGGCGCGTGCCGGCGAAAAGGGTAGTGGTATCACTTTCGTGGAAGAAGAGGAACAATTGCGTTTTGCCCAGATTGAGGAGTTTCTGGAAAAAGAAATCGATAAAATGCCCTTGCCCGAAGCCTTGGGCGAAGGTCCCGAATATCATCCACAGCGCTTCAAGAAAAAGAAGAAATCGGGTCATCGACGCAAACGCAACGGAAACGGCGGCGGAAACAACAAACGAAGTGGAAACGGAAATGCCGGCGGAAACGATAAGCGCAGCGGAAATGCTGGCGAAAACGGCGGCAGTAAAAACAACGGCCGTCGCCATGCAGGCAAGAACGAGCAGCGCGACAAAGGCAAGGCCGACAACAAAGCCAACGCTGACAACAACGCCGATCATGCTGCAGCGGCCGATAAGCCCCGACATTCCAAGAACAAATATCGTCATCATCATAAAAGAAAAGAGGGTTCACCTCAAGAAAGCTGATTTCAAGAAAGCAAATTTCGAAAAAGTTGATCTCAAAAATCAGATTTCAAGAGAGCAGATTTCAAAAAAGCTGACATCAAGAAAGCTGTCTCAAAAAGCTGATTTCTAAAAAGCCTGAAAGAATATGAAAAGATTGCCCAAAATCCTTGTCATCGTAGTGGCGCTGATGCTTATTTGCTTGCCTATCAGCGCTGTTCCTTTCGTGAAAACGAAGATCTTCAACGACAACGACGAAGCCATTCAAGGCCGTCTGACGCAGATTCTGCAAGATAAACAGGGATTTATCTGGGTTTCCACTTTCAATGGTTTGCTTAAATACGACGGCTACGGATTTCGCAAGTACAAGTCGCTGCCGGGCAAGTATCCCGAGCTGGAATCCAATCGAATCAACGGTATTTGGGAAAACTCGAACGGTGATATCTGGTGTCTGACGGGCGAATCCATTTACTTGTTCAAAGTGAAGGAAGACCGCTTTATCAACGTGCAACCCACGCTGAACCGCAATCGTGCCGTGGCGCCAAAAGTCTGGAACGTGTATTGCTTGGAAAACGGCATCACTTGGATGGTAGGTTACGATGGCGAATGTTTTCGCCTCAGCGACGACGACCCTTTGAACACTTGCGAAGAATTGCCCTACGGCGAGGACTCTTTTTTGGATATTTCCAAAATTGTTCTCGATAGACATGGCAACGAATGGATTCTGTCGCGCAAGGGTTTGTATCGCTACGGCCATGCCGACAAGACAAGTTCGCTGCATTTTGTCATGGCAGAAGTTTTCGACCATGGAGTTTGGTTTGTCAATTCCTTGACACAGACCGCTTTTTACGATGAAAACAAGGCTACTTTCAATTATCGTGAGCGTCTCGATTCCGGTAGCAGATTCCGTATTTCGCTACGACAGAACGACAGCATTTTGCTGGTTTGCACATCGAAAGGCGTTTACCAAAATAATACGAAAGAAGGCTCCTTCAAGAAGATCTCCGACGAAGATTGGCAATACATTTACGTCGATACACAAGGAAATTATTGGGGCGTGCGCGAGAATTACGATATCGTCCGTTTGTCGGCAGATGGCACGATTAAGAAGTTTCCGCGACCTTCGGATCATCAATATACTTCGTATCGAATTCATTTCAAGGAAGATAACACCGGATTGCTTTGGCTGGTCTTTCCCGATACCAACGATTTGCTTTACCTCGATGCCCATGCCGGACGTTTTGTCAGACCGGCCGATTTTCCACGGAGCATGCAGCAAGTGCGTAACACGAATTTTCACGAAGATTCGCAAGGCAATTTCTGGTACATTCACGAACATGAGATAGAATATCTTACCTTGCAGAACTCTCCATTCGAGCATTGTCCGGGCCTGCTCAAAGACGAAGTCCGCGCCATTATGCAAGACAATGCCGGACGTTATTGGATCTCGTTCCGCAAGCAGAAGGTGGCTTTGTTTTCGGCAGAAGGCGTTTTCTTAGGCAATCTGGGTGCAGACGGCAAGTTGTACAAGAACAAGGAACATTCCCTGGGCGCTTCCATTTATGCTTTCAAACAAGATTCTCAGGGACGTATCTGGATGGGCAGCCGAAATCATGGTTTGTTCTTGCTCGAAGAATCCGGCGGCGCTTTCCGTTTGCAACAGTTTCAGCACGATGAAAACGATCCGTACAGTTTGAGTTCGCAAGCCGTGTATGCCATTGAAGAAGACGACAAAGGTCGCATTTGGATTGGCTGTTTCGGTGATGGGCTGAATCTTTATCAAGAAGGAAAATTTATCAATTATTTCAATCATTTAGGCCAAAACGAGAGTCGTCCCAAGGTGATACGTTGCATGAAGTATCTGGGCAATAATCAGTTGATGATCGGTGCACGCGAAGGCCTTTTTGTGATGAGTACCGACTTCGACAAGGTGGAGAACATCCATTTTTATCACCACTACAAGCAGGCCGACAATCTTTCTTCTCTCTCCGACAGCGAGGTGATGTCCATTCTGCAAACCCGCAAGGGCGAAATCTGGGTTTCTACCAATAGCGGCGGTATCTCGAAAATCATTCCCACAGACAATTATCTGAGCAATCATCTGACATTTGCCAACAAGACCAAGGCGCAAGGCTTAGGTTCGGAAATCGCTTATTCTTTGGTGGAAGACAAGAGCGGACACATCTGGGTGGTAAGTCCCGGCAACCTGACGCGCATCAATCCGCAAGACGGCACGACGGTGGTGTACGACAACGATTATTTTATCGAGGAACCGGTTTTCGCGGAAACCATGCCCTTGGCGGTGGGCGAACACATTCTTTTTGGCGTGGCCGATGGCTTGATTCGTCTCAATCCTTCGGAACTGGCGAAAGACAATTATTGTCCGCCGCTCAGCCTGACAGACTGTTTCATCAATAATGAACCGGGATTTACGCGCCTTTGGCAGGACGACAAGCTCTTGCTGAATCGCAAAGAGCGCAATCTTCGTCTGCATTTTGCCGCCATCGATTATTCCGAAAAAGATCACCTGAAGTATGCCTATTACTTGGAAGGCGTCGATAAAGATTGGGTTGAAACCACCGGCAATGCTTTGTCTTACACCAATTTACCTGCCGGAAAACATGTGCTACATCTGCGCTCCACCAACCGATACGGCGTTTGGATGGACAACGAATTGCAATTGCCCATTCATGTGAAGCCTCGCTTTTTCGAAAGTTTCTGGGGATGGTTCAGCATTTCGCTGCTCCTAATTCTCTTGATGGTTGCCGTCACTTATTATCTGCAACATCTTTATTCTCTGCGACATCGTTTACATATCGAGCAAGAACTCAGCGACGCCAAACTGAAATTCTTTACCGACATCTCGCACGAATTGCGCACGCCGCTCAGCCTTATCGACGGCCCGGTGAGCGAAGTGCTCGAAGACGAAAGCCTTAGTCAGCAGTCGCGTTATTACTTGGAAGTGGTGCAGAAGAACGTGCGTCGCATTCTCAATTTGGTGAACCAGATTCTCGACCTTCGCAAGGTACAGAGCAAGATGATGAAATACCTTATCGAACCGATAGAAGCTAAGAGTGCCTTGCGTGGCCTTATGCAGAATTTCGTGGAAATGGCGCGTCAGCATCGTATGGATTTTATCCTCGTTTGTCCCGATGACATCAGCCTTTGGGTAGATCGCGACAAGTTCGACAAGATTTTCTTCAACCTTTTGTCGAATGCTTTCAAATATACGTCCGACGGGAAACTCATCAAGATCAATGTGACCCAAGATGCCAAAACGGTGTCTGTCGCGGTAGAAGACGAGGGAATCGGCATTCGAAAGGAAGATATAGATAGACTTTTCAAGCGTTACGAAACGGTGATGTCGCAAAATGTTTTCAAAGCTTCGTCGGGCATTGGACTGAGTTTGGTGAAGCAGTTTGTGGAAGGCCATCATGCACGTATCGAGGTGTTCTCGCAAGAGGGCAAAGGCTCGCGTTTCGTGGTCACTTTCCTCAAAGGCAAGGATCATTTCGCCAACGATAAACAGGTTGAATTTTTCGTGGCTGATACCACCTCGACCGGGGAACAGCAAGCAAAGAGTGCAGAACAAGAAGTGCAAGTGCCGGTGTCGAGCATTGAACCCGATAACCAGGAAAATCTTTCGACCTTGCTCATCGTGGAAGACAACGACGAATTGCGCGATTTCATGAAGCAGATTCTTTCCTCTGCTTACCATGTGCTGACGGCGGTGAATGGCCAGGAAGGTTTCCGCATGGCCAAGGAACATTATCCCGACCTTATCATCAGTGACGTGATGATGCCGGTGATGAATGGTTTGGAAATGATCCGCCGTATCAAGGAGGACGAAGATATTTACCTGACGCCCATCATTGTGCTTACGGCCAACTCCGATATGGAAGACCGCATTGGCGCGGTAGAAATGGGCGTGGACGACTACGTGATGAAGCCTTTCAGTGCCAATTATTTGAAGGTGCGTGTGGCTGCGCTGATAAAGCATCGCAAGGAATTGAAAGATCGTCTCTTGGATAAACTCAGCTCGGTGAACGCTCCGCAGCCTGCGGCCAACCTGATGGAACCCGATATGCCTGAAATCCGCCCGGCCGACGAAATTTTCTTGCAAGAGGTGATGGCTTTCATGGAAAAACACATGGACGATGCCGACTTCACCATCGAAGATTTTGCCGCAGCCTTGGGCTTGGGTCGAACGGCTTTCTACAACAAAATCAAGGCAACGACGGGGCTTTCTCCGGTAGATTTAGTGCAGGAAATTCGCATCAAACGTGCCGTCCAACTGATGCAGACTCGCAATTACAATATTTCCGAAGTGGCCTACATGACGGGCTTCAACGATCCGAAATACTTCTCGCGCTGCTTCAAGAAATACAAAGGTGACAGCCCGAGCAACTTCCTGAAAAAACAAAATGGGGGGGGGTAAAAATTAAGAATCTCTGCCGACTTTTTCGACAGAGATTCTTGCAGATTATTTGCCCGCAGGGGCGTTAAGGACTTTATTCGCTACTGCGTTATTCGCTCACTGCGCGAACTTATTCGCTCACTGCGCGGGCGCCGTTGAAACTATACTCGAACTTTCTGATTCGGCCGGAGATTTTCTGCGTCCAAGGGAAGGCGAAATAAATGCTTCCATCGTCGTAGATGCGGCCGGCAAAAACGCGTTTCAATCCGTTGCTGGCATTGTTGTTGAAGAAGACAAAACCATCGTTGCTGTAGGCGATGTTGGTGGCGTCCACTTGTACGTCCAGGCCTAATTCCTCGCAAACAAAGTGAATGCTAGCCAAATAGTTAGTGGCCGTTTCGGCGCTGTCAAGTTCGATGCTGACAGTATCTACGCCGAAAACAATCTTTCCTTGTACGTCGCGGATGGTGTCGCCCGTCGCAGCAAGGATGCGGGTCCATAGACCATTGTATTCTCCACTGGCAGCCACTGCTGCCGGCGTTTCGTTGAAAGTGAGCTCGTAATCTTCTACGCCATTATTGCATGAAGCAAACATCAGGGCGATGCTCAAGACGCTCAATATGGTATAAAAACACTTTTTCATAATTCATCTGTGATTGAAGATTTGTAACCGGGATTCTGATTTTCTTCGCCGATGCCGGTGTTGGTAGAGATTTCGGCAGTAGGAATAGGACGCAACCATTTAATCTGTCCGTCGGCGCCGGTCATGCCGCTGAGCGAAGTGTATTCGTTGAACTCGATGTTGTAGCGAACCAATTGTTTGGTGCGGCGCAAATCAACCCAACGGCCTTCGTTTTCGCCAAACAATTCGCGGGCACGTTCGTCCAGGATAATGTCCAATTCGTTGATATCGAAGCCTTCGCTATGCGTGTAGCCGGCCTTGTAATCAGCAAAGCTGTTCAAGACGGTAGCCTTGGCGCGAGCTCTGACCGCATTCAGTTTTTCCAAAGCCAATGATTTTTCGCCCTTCATCAGGTAAGCTTCGGCTGCCACCAAGTACATGTCGCTCAGATGCAATACCACGATGTCGCGATAGCATTGCGAAGAACTTGAAGCCTGTTCGGTTTGTGGGTCGTCGTATTTCTTGACACAAAGTCCGGCATTGGAAGTTTCGCGTCCGGCATTGTATTCAACCGTCTTGTTGCTACCTATGCTTCCGTTTTCCTTGATTTCCAGCTGCAACATGGGGTCGCTCATCACAAAGACACGTCCGGTACGGTTGGCATAGCCCGTTCCGACGAAGCGGCTCTGGTTGTTTTCCACCCATTTGATCACGGCATCGTGGTCGGCATAATGCGGGAAATAAGCCAAAACAATGTTCAACTTGGCTGTGTCTTGAGGTGCATTCCAGGCAGCAAAATAACCTTCTGTTCCCCAATGAACACCCTTGTCGTCTTTCTTGGCGTTGTACATGATAGACATGAAAGTAGCTTGCCAACGTTCGTCGCCTTTATCCCAAAGATAAGCGGCCTTGGCTGAGGGAATCAATTGGTTGCGGCAAGATTTCATACCATTGGTAGCATCGCCGTAGCTATGTCCGAAAGCATGTTGCAAGCCGTGTCCACCTGTCAGAATATCGCCGGCATAACCTTCGCGACGGTATTGAACGGAGAAGATTTCTTCCGCATTGTTTTCGTTGAAGGGCGACCATTTTTCGGCAAAGCTCAGGCTTAAACCCTGATTGTTGATGGCAGTTTCAGCCCAAGAAGCGGACTGAGTGAAATATTCTGTCGAGAGAATTTCGTATTGGCCTTTTTCGGCATTGGTCAGTTTGGTTTGCAAATCCCAGCCGGCAGCTAAGTAAACCTTGGCCAGAAGAGCAGCCACTGCGCGTTTGTTAGCCACACCCTCCACGCTTTCGGCAGGAAGGTTGGGCGAAACATACAGCGCCTTCAGTTCGTCGATCATGCCACTGTAAATGTCGGCCAAATCGGTACGCGGATACGATCTTTCACCACTATTGATATAGGAAGTGATGTAAGGCACAGCGCCGAATTGCTGGGTCAGCAGATAATAACCATAATTACGCAGGAATTTGGCTTCATCGGCATACTTCGAGTTCTCGTTGTAAAAAAGAATACCGTTGGCGTAATTAATCATCTTGTAAGCGTTGATGTAGAAGCTCTTGATGCTTTCATCTTCGGCTGTCAGAGAAGAATAGGTGTGGAAACCGCTGGGGTCCGAAGAACGTCCGGTGGTGTAGATGTCGGTGCCCCATTCGTTGTAATCGGTGGTGGTCACCAAGGGACGCAAGGCGAAATATGCTTGGTTCTTGAGGGTTTCCAAGCCTTCCTCGGTGGCAAAATACTCATTGGCATCCGAGCCGGCAGATTTGTTTTCGGCATCGAGGAAGCCATCGCAACTGCTGAATGCAAAAATGCTAAGACAGAGTGCTGTAAAACTGTATATTAACTTTTTCATAATGCAGAATCGTGAAGGTTAGAACTTGAGGCTTGCACCCAATTGATAAGTCACCGTGCTCGGACCATCGTTGCTCAAAGAAGCGTTGGCCCATTCCGGATCGAAACCACCGTAGTTGGTGAAAACGAAGGGGTTGGTCACATTCAGATACAGACGCAAAGCTTGGCAGCCCATTTTGTCCAAAGCCTTTCTTGGCAAGGTGTATCCCAAAGTGATGTTCTTGACTTTCAAGAAAGAAGCATCCACCACAGTCTTGGCGCTGTTCCAATAGTCGGCCTGAACACCGGCGCCATCGCCTGTGCCAGCAGAGGGGAAAGGATACGATCCGTAATGTGTCTTTTCTTGATAAACCGGGTTGATGAGCGTGCCATCGGCGGTGACGCCATCGCAATCGAGCAGGGTGCCGGCGGGAACGTACCAGTCGGCGTGCAGACGCATACGGCCGCGGTCGCTCAAGTCGTAGTAGCTTCCATAGAAGTTAGACGAAACGTAATAGTTCATCTTGGTGTACATCGAAGCCGACAAATCCCAGTTCTTATAAGAAAGCGAGGTGCTGAAACTTCCCGTCCACTTGGGAGCCGAGCTGTAGATCTTCTTGTCGTTGTTGTCGAAGATACCGTCTTGGTTCACGTCCTTGATGATGGGTTGGCCTTCTTGCCAGGTGTAAAGCGCGTAGTAATAATCGCATTCGCGTACTTCTTGTCCGGGTGTAAAACCTTTATCAATAGCCAATTGCGACTGAGGCACTGTCATCATCTTGTCGGAAACGATGCCGTCCCATTGGTAAGCATAAACATTTTCTACAGGATGTCCGATGAACAAGCCGCCCGTCATGCCGGTAGGAACGATGTCGGTGCCCAATCCATTGATATCGAGCACTTCGTTATGGTTCTTGGCAAATGAGAAAGTGGTTTCCCAATGCCAGTTGTCGTTGGCTACGTTTACGGTGGTCAGTTGCAATTCGATACCGCGGTTCAGCACAGAACCAACGTTGGTGGTCATGGAAACGCCGCCGCTCACCAAGGGCAAATCTACGCTGTAGAGCAAGTCGGAAGAAACCTTGTTGTACCAGTCCACGCTACCGAAAATGCGGCTGTCGAGGAAGGCGAAGTCCAAACCGAGGTTGGTTTCCTTAGAAGTTTCCCATTTCAAATCTTGAATAACGATGCCGCTGGGATAATAAGCATTTCCGAAAATGCCGCCGAAAGGATAATAGTTGGGACCCGACACCGTCAGGTGAGTGGCATAGTTGCCGATACCAGAGTTGTTACCCGTGATACCGTAAGCAGCACGCAGTTTCAGGTTGCTCAACCATTCTTCCGTACCGTCGAACCAATCTTCTTCGCTCAAACGCCAAGCAAAAGCTGCCGAGGGGAAAGAACCCCACTTGTAGCCTTCTGCAAAACGTGAAGATCCATCCCAACGCACCGTGGCGGTGAACAGATATTTGTTGAGCAAGGTATAGTTGGCGCGCAAGGCGTAAGAGAGCATGCTGCTTTCGCTGTAGCTGTTGTACGAATTATTGGCGTCGTAGGTGCCGGTGGCCAAGTTGTACCAAAGTGTACCTTCCATTACGTCGGTGGTCTGATATTTGTCGTGTTCAGACATGCCGTAAGTGGCACTGGCAAGACCCATTACATTGATATCGTGGATGTCGTCGAAATTCTGTGCATAGGTAATCATGTTGTCCCAAGTCCATGACAAACCCGAAGAGGTCTGCACATAAGCCGAGTTGGGACGATAAGAGTTTTCGCTCACTTCCTTTTGATAGTAGCCCGTGGTGCTCTGCGTGTAGCTGGGCGAGAAAGTCGTTTTGAATTCCAAAGATTTAAGCGGCTTGAAGCTCAAATAAGCATTCGCCATCATTCGCCAGGCTTCTTTCTGTTTTTCTTCGTTTTCCCAATACAGAAGCGGGTTGAAGCCCGATGAAAACTGATAACCTTCCGTACCTATATAATAACGGCATCCCGGTTGCGGAATCAAATCGCCCACCTGATAAGGCAAAGACGAAGGATCTTCCACATCGAAATAAATGTCGCCTTCTTCGAAATAAGGTTTCCAGAAAGCATTGGTTCTATAAGCGTTGGAAACACCTTGGTCGGAGGCATATTGGTTGGCGATTTTAGCCAAATTGATAGAGAAACCTCCGGTGAGGAACTTATTGATCTTGGCATCCAAGCTACCTTTGAAGTTGACTTTCTGTTCGTCATCGCCCATATAGACGCCTTGTTGCTGCGTATAGCCTGCGCCCAGATGGTAACGGATGTCCTGATTGGCTCCGGCCACTGAAATGTAATGATTCTGTTGCAAACCGTTTTGAGAGATAAGACGAGGCCAATCAACGTTGATGCCTGCGTCGCGCATTTCGTGCAGACGATAAATGCCGCTACCGGTTGCCGATTCCATGGCCATTTGGCTGAAATCTGAAGAATTGATGGTATAAATGGGCTGAGCAGACATTCCGGTTTCGCCGGCGTAAGCCAAGAAACGGCGGAGACGATAGGTGTAAAATTGTCCGGCATCCTGAAAATCGGGGAATCGAGTGGGAACAGCCATGCCTACATATCCATCGTAAGTGACGCTTGGTTTTGCGGTTTTGCTATGTGCCAGGGCGCCTTTGGTGGTCACCATTACCACACCGGCCGTTGCACGCGAACCATAAATGGCAGTAGATGAAGCGTCCTTCAAAATGTCGATTCGTTCAATGTCTTGTTGGTTGAGCCACTGGATGTCGTCGCAGATGACACCATCCACAACGTACATGGGCGTGGTGCCGCTGTTCAAAGACGAACGTCCGCGGATATCGATGTTGAAACCGCCACCCGAACGGCTGCTGCTTTGCGTGATGTTCACACCGGCCACGGCTCCCTGCAGGGCTTCCATCATGGTTGGTGCGCCTTTCATGGTCAGTTTGTCGGTCTTGACAGAGCCCACCGAACCGGTCAGGTCGTTTTTCTTGACGGTGCCGTAACCCACCACCACGGCTTCTTCGAGGAATTTCGTGTCTTCTTGCATCACAAAATTCAGCGTGCCGGAAGAAGCGGTTTTCGTTTGTTTGCTAAATCCGATGTAACTAACTGAAATGGAAGCACCTTGCGGAACATCCATCAATTGGTAATTTCCGTCAATGTCGGTCACGGTGATGGCTTTTCCATCGACGGCTACGCTTACACCCACTAAGGGTTCTCCGTTCGCATCTTTCACATTACCTTTGATATCTTGCTGAGCATGAAGCCCAAAGCAAGCCAAAAGAAGCGTTAAAGACAGCAAACATTTTTTCAAGTTTGAGTACATAAGCTAAGGTTATTAGATGAGATTTGATTGATTGAATTAGTGAACGCAAAGGTAAAATTATATTTGTGAAAATGCCCATCAAATCTAAAATATCCACGTTTTTCGATAAAAATTTTACCTGCGATTATTGTAAAACCGACAAAAAATAGCCTACTTTGCATTCCACTTTTGAAACTATTTTTACTCACTTTTAAACTAATTGACTATGAAGAAAATTTTTACTCTTGTTGCTGCCGCTTTCATGGCTTTTGCTATGAACGCTCAGGTCAAATCGACGGTATTGGAACTTCGTCCTACCACTTTTGTGGAAGAAACCGCAGACCAATCTTGGGTATTCCAAAACGGTATTTCTGTAAAAGTTAACGGTAAATCTTACGCCTCTGTCGATGCTTATACCGATGGCACTGAAACCGCTCCTTATGCTTTGTTGAAAGTATCTAAAGACAAAGCCGGTACCATCACTATTCCTTCAAATCTGGGTGTTGTGAAAGTTGCTTTCTATGGCGTTTCTAACTCTTCTGCTCTGAACTGGGCTTATTTGCAGTCATTTGCTAATACGCTTGAATTCCCCATTATGACAGCTGAAGCTCGCGACGTGATGAAAAACGAAGACATCCAGAAATTGCAATATCCTATCAGCCCCATGGTTTCTTCTTTGGCTCAGCCTTTTGCTACCTTCACTGCTGAAAAGGGTACCGCATGGTTCGAAGAATTGAATTTCGAATTCGATGGTAACAACCAGGTGGCTATCAACATCGTTCTTTGGACTGTTGGTGAAAATGAAGTTGAAGCTTGGGATCCCGCTACCGACGAAAATATCAATGCCGTTCTTTCTTCAGAAGGTGTTCTTTCAAAGATTGCTGAATTGCGTCCTACTACTTTCGTGGAAATGGGCGAAGGTCAGGCTTGGACTTTCAACAATGGCATCACCATGAAGGTTGATGGTAAGGACTATGCAGAAGGCGTTGGTTATAAGAGCAGCGAAACCGATTCAGTTCCTTATTCATTGATGAAGATTTCTAAGGATAAGAATGCTACCATTTTCATTCCTTCTAACCTTGGTGTTGTAAAAGTTGCTTTCTATGGTGTTTCAAACTCAGGCGAAGCTCACAACTGGGCATACTTGCAGTCATTTGCTAATACGCCTGAATTCCCCATCATGACTCCGGAAGAACGCGATGTATTGGACAATGAAGCCATCCAGAAATTGCAATATCCTATCAGTCCCATTGCCAGCACTGTTACTAAGCCTTTCGCAGAATTCGTGGCTGAAAAGGGTACCGCATGGTTCGAAGAGTTGAACTTCTTGTTCGATGGTCACAACCAAGTATGGGCCAACATCGTTCTTTGGGTCGTTGACGAAAGCGAAGTGGAAGCTTGGGATCCCGAAAGCGACAAGACCATCACCAACATCGAAGAAGTGGTTATTCCTGTAAGCGAAGTGATCTACAACTTGCAAGGTCAAATCGTTGGCGAAGATTATCAAGGTATCATCATCAAGGGTGGTAAAAAATATTTGAACAAATAATCTTCTCAGAATCAATAAAGTGACAGCTCGGACTATAAGGTTCGGGCTGTCGTTTTTCCGTACACTGTCTTTCGTTTTAACAGAATCATGATGAAAAAAACGATTTTTGCCCTGCTTTGCCTGACGGCCATGTCGCTGTCGGCTGCGGCACCTTTTCGTGTGGCGAGCGGGCTTTTCGATGCGAACGATACCAATGCGCTGGGTTTGAGTGTGGCCGAAGGCACCGAAACTTTCACGGTCTTTGCTCCCTCCGACAATACCGACCATTTCAGCCATGGCGTGGTGATGATTTCTTTTAAAGGCGCGCTTTATTGTATGTGGCAGAGTTCCAAGCAGGACGAAGACTCCGAAGATACCTGGGTGGCCTACAGCCGCAGCGAAGACGAAGGCACCACTTGGACTGAACCTATGGTGCTGGCCGAGACCATTGCCGATGGTTATTGCTCTTCGGGCGGATGGTATGCCACGGAAGATTCGCTCATCGGCTATATCAACACTTGGCCCGCCGGTATGAATCCGAAAGGTGGTTACACGCGCTATGTGGCTTCTGTTGATGGCTTGACCTGGACCGCGCCCGCCGATGTCTTGATGGCAGATGGCAGTCGTTTGAATGGTATTTTCGAACAAGATCCACATCTTTTGCCTTCCGGTCGCTTGTTGAATGCGGCCCACTTGCAGCCCGGCTTGCACATCGCTCCCATCTATACGGACGATCCTTCCGGTGTAAGGGGTTGGAAGAAAGGAAGTTTTGAATACACCGACAATGGCGCGCAATCGGTAGAAATGGAGCCCAGTCTTTTTGTTCAGGCCGATGGCAGCATCGTGATGATTTTCCGCGACCAAAATTCTTCGTATCGTAAATTGGCGGCCAGCAGCAAGGATGAGGGAGAAACTTGGACCAAGGCCGAAAAAACCAATATGCCTGATGCTCGCACCAAGCAGAGCGCCGGAAACTTGCCCGACGGCACGGCTTTCATGGCGGGAAATCCGGTATCCAACAAGCGTCGCGTGCCTCTCGCGCTCACTTTGAGCAAGGACGGAAAGACTTTCGACAAGGCTTATCTTCTGCGCGGCGATAGTGATATTCAGCCGCTTCGCTATGCAGGAAAGGCGAAAAGTAGCAACTCGGGCTACAGCTATCCAAAGTCTATGGTGGCCGGCGATTTTCTGTATGTTTCGTATGCCACCAACAAGGAAGATGTGCAATATACGCGCCTGCCTCTTGCTTCTATCTCTTTGAATGTAAACGATTTGGATAATGTTTATACCGCTTCGGAGGTTCTCTCTTTCGTTGTGTATGGCATGGATGGCCGTTTGCTGTATCGTAGCGGCGCAGAAGAAAGTATCGCCGATTTTGACTTTACGCAGCTTAATGAGGGCTTCTATCTGCTTAAGATGCAGACAACCAATGGTTTGCGCTCTGAAGTGATTGCGGTGAAAAAATAAAAATCATTAATAAATCAATAAATGCGAAAAATATATTAAAAAAGTGCACCAATACTTGCAAAATATGTGTACTTTTGCCGCAGAAATGAATCTCTCTCATACTTTAGGTTAGTAAGTTAGTTAAGGCGTCCGCACATTGTGAAATGTTCGGGCGCCTACCATTTTGTAGAGATTCGGGGTTTATCGCAAGACTATGTTGCGAATAGACTGAGTGCCCACCGATTCGTTGAGTTTTTTGATAAGGGAAGCGCGCATCAGCATCAGTTCGTTGCGCACGATGGCCGATTTCACGTGCAGATACAGCACTTGGTTGCGGATGTAGAGTTTCTCGGTTTGCGCTGCCAGTTGCGGCCCGACAATGCTTTCCCAGTTCTTGATGAGTCGCACTTCCGAGAGTTTTCCGTCCAAATGATTTTCCTTCAAAACTTGTTGCAGTACCTGGTCCAAGGCTTCGCTGTTGCGGCGTCTCATGCGTCCACCGTCCTTTCTGTGCCGGGAGTCGCGGGAAGCGCTCCGCTCGCGTCGGCACTTGTCTGTGCCGCGCTCGCGACCTGTCCGTTTTCCACGTAAAACAAGCGATGCTCGCTGCCGGCTTCGAGGGGCGTGAGTGCTGCGGCTGCTTCTAAGATGTCTTGTAAATGAGAATATTGCGTGTCGGTAATGAAAATCTGGCCGAATCGAGGCTGCAACACCAACTTGATGATGCTTTCCACGCGGTTCTCGTCGAGCTTGTCGAAAAGGTCGTCGAGCAGCAAGATGGGGGCGTGATGGCTTTGTTGTCGTAGGAAATCGGCCTGGGCTAACTTCATGGCAATAAGGCAGGTTTTGTTCTGGCCTTGCGATCCAATTCTTTTCAGCGCGTAGTCGTCGAGCAAAATGTCGATGTCGTCTTTGTGAATGCCTCGCGTGCTGTAACCCAGTATTTTATCGCGTTCGCGCACCTCGGCCATGAGCGTGGCCAAATCGCCCTTTTCCAAATGCGAACTATAGCTGAGGCTCACCTTTTCGCGGCTGTTCGAAATCTCTTGATGAAAACGATTGAACACCGGCGTGAAGGCTTCGATAAATCCCTTTCGCTTGCGGTAAATGTCCGAGGCGTGGCGAGCCATCTGATACTCATACACTTCGTACATGTCGTCGGGATAGCTGCGGCTCTCGTCCTTGAGCATGGCGTTGCGCTGTTGCAAGGCATTGTTATAAGCCACCAAGGCCTGCATATAAGTGTTATCGTACTGAGAAATAGCCATATCCATAAATCGACGGCGTTCCTCGCTGCCTTCGCGAATCAGGGCTTCGTCGGCGGGAGAAATCATCACCAAAGGGATTTGTCCGATATGTTCCGAGAGCTTTTCGTAAGCTTTTTTGTCGTGCTTAAACACCTTGCGTCCGCGTCGTTTGACACCGCAGTAGAATTCGCGTTCTTTGTTGTCTATCAAGTAGTTGCCCTGCACCATATAGAAGTCGGCCTGATGATTGATGGCCTGCGAATCTATGGCTAAATGGTGGCTCTTGCAAAACGACAGCAGGTAAATGGCATCCAGCAAATTGGTTTTGCCTTGCCCGTTCTTGCCGAAAAAGCAGTTGAGCTTGGGCGAAAACTCCACGGAGGCTTCGCTTATGTTCTTGAAATTCAGTATGGATATCCTATGCAGGTACATGCTTGATGTGATGATTGTTTCGGTCTTGCAAAGTTAAATAAAATACTGATTCTCCTCGCTTTCATTAATGAAAAGATTTTTATACCTTTGCGCGCTTAAAGCGATTTTTTGCGAGAAGTAAAGAAAATCAGAAAGAATAATAACAATAAAAAATAGAAATTGATATGGCAACTAAGAAAGTAGCACCTAAAGCAGAAGAAAATAAAGATGCTTTGGAAGGTATGAACGAAGCCCTGAGCCGTTCAGAACAATTTATCGAAAAAAACCAGAACACCCTCTTGATTGCATTGGCAGCAGTGATTGTTGTTGTAGGTGGTATCCTTTTGTATAACAACAAGGTAGTTCTTCCTAAGGAGCAAAAAGCCGCTGAAATGATTTTCGTTGGCGAACAGTATTTCGCTGCCGATTCTTTGGATAAGGCTCTTTATGGTGACGATGTAGATTACATTGGTTTTGAAGAAATTGCAAAGAAATATGCTGCTACCAAGACTGGTAAGTTGGCTAAGGCTTATGCCGGTTTGTGCTACAAAGAAAAAGGTGAATATGAAACGGCTGTGTCTTATCTGAGCAAGGCCAATACTTCAAGCCTCGTTGCCGGTCCTGCTTTTGTAGGTGCCTTGGGCGATTGCTATGTTGAACTGGGTCAGGTTCAGAAGGCTGCTTCTTGCTTCGACAAGGCTGCTAAGACCGACAATAACCTCTTGGCTCCCATCTACTTGATGAAGGCTGGTCGTGCTTACGAAAGCTTGGGTCAGTGGAGCAAGGCGCTCGCTGCTTACGAAACCATCAAGGCTCAATATCCTTCTTCTTTGGAAGGTAGCGAAATCGAAAAGTACATCGAACGCGCCAAGTTGCAGAAATAAGTTTCCTCAATGGCTACTAAAAATTTATCTGAATATAATCCGGAGCTTTTGCCGGACGCAAGTGCTATGGTCTTCGATATCGTGGTTTCTGAATGGAATCACGAAGTGACCGGCGCTTTGCTCGATGGTGCTGTGGCTTGTTTGAAGGAAAACGGTGTGGCTGAGGCTAATATCCGTACTTATTGGGTTCCTGGCAGTTTTGAGTTGGTGTATGGCGCCGCTCGTTTGAACAAGGCCAACCAGACTTGCGAACATCCCAGCAACGCCATCATTGCATTGGGTTGTGTAGTGCGCGGTGGAACGCCTCATTTTGAGTATGTTTGCCAGGGCACTACGCAGGGTATCGCTGCCATCAACGAAAAAGGCGAAACGCCCGTTATCTTTGGTTTGCTCACCACCGACGACATGCAGCAGTCGCTCGATCGTGCCGGTGGCGTTCTCGGCAACAAGGGTGTTGAAGCTGCCCGCACCGCCATTCAAATGGCCGGTTTCGCTCAATCGATTTAGTCTAAGCGATAGCATAGTTTTATACAGGTGTCCTTTTGAAAGGGCGCCTGTTTTTTTGTTTGCATGATTTCCTTTCTGAGCGGTATAAGTCTCTTTGTTACTTCGTGGTGTTAAATAAATATTAACAAATTATTGACAAGCGGTTTTTGATTATTTATATTTGCGCCGAGAAAAAGTAATGACCATGAAAACAGATAAGGAATTATTGAAGTTTACGAATACTGATGATATTTTTAGTGATGTACAATATATCATTGAACAATCACGAATTCAGGCATATCATGCTATCAACAAAGCTTTAGTTCAGCGCAATTGGTTGCTTGGAAAGCGAATCTCTGATGAAGAACTGCATGGGGAGAATAGGGCTGAATATGGAAAAGAGGTTATTAAACAACTCTCTGACTTTCTTAAAAACCGCTATGGTAAGGGTTTTACTAAGAGTAATTTGTATCAGTTTGTGCAGTTTTATAAATGCTTTCCTAAGATTTTCCACGCAGCGAGTGGAAAATCTATGATGCTTTCATGGACCCATTATCGAACCCTGCTTAGAGTGTCCGACATTCATGCAAGAAATTGGTATTTGCGAGAGGCTGTAAATGAAATGTGGAGTGTGAGAACCTTAGATAGAAATATCGCTTCTCAGTATTACTATCGTCTATTGCAATCACAAAATAAACAGATGGTAAAAGATGAGATGACACAGATAACAGCGGCCTATCAACAAGATAAATTAGCATTTATCAAGAATCCTGTTGTTGCAGAATTTCTTGGAATTGCCCCGAATGTCGATTTTTCTGAAACGAAGCTTGAGGCTTCAATTATCTCGCACATACAAAAGTTTGTTATGGAACTGGGTAAAGGTTATGCTTTTGTTGCGCGTCAACAGCATGTTAAAACCGATATGGGTGATTATTATATAGATTTGGTGTTTTATAATTATATTCTTAAGTGTTTTTTATTGATAGATCTCAAGACATCAAGAATTACTCATCAAGATGTAGGACAGATGGATATGTATGTTAGAATCTATGATGCTCTGAAGCGAACGGAGGGAGATAATCCAACTATAGGGCTTATTCTATGTTCGGAAACGAGTGAGGATATGGCTCGGTATTCTGTGCTGCACGATAATGAGCGTTTGTTTCAGATTCGATACTTAACGTATTTGCCGTCTATAGAGCAATTAAAAGAGGAAATCGAATTGCAGAAAGAGATTTTTAATTTACAGCAAGCATCTTCTGCACTGCCGCAGATGGAGTAATAAAAACTCCTATCTTCACAGGTAGGAGTTTCTTTGCCAAATCTGACTTTCACAAGCCAGACCTCGCTATTGACGGCTGTCAGCGGGGTTTCATAAAAGAAAGGGTATTCCACAAATGAATAAGGACAAGCATTTGTAGTGATTATGACAGCCGTTCTGGTTTCGCCTTTTAGTTAAAGAATTTTGCTAGTTTAAATAGCAAAGGATTAGGAACTTGCGTCCCTAATCCTTCTATTGTCAGAGTTTCTCAGATTATTTATTCAAGGTAACAGGGATGATGCATTCCACTTCTGCAATGCCAGTCCATGTTACAGTGGCCTTAATCTTGAATTCGTAACCGTAAGCCAATTCATTACCAAGCGTTTCGATAACGATAGCGCCATCGGTGGTACTCATGCTCTTACCGGCTTCTTCCATGAACTTCTTGTACTGGTCGTCTTGAACGAATTCGTACTTGTAGATAGGATTACCAAGTTTATAAGTATTCTTGGCTACGTCAGAAAGTTTCAGAGCTTTGATAATATCTTGGTTGTCGCGGTCGATAACGTTCACTTGCTTGCTTGCGTCGGCTTCAACCTTTCCGCCGAAGCTGGGCAGGTTCAATGCGATGGTTTCAACAACACCTTGCTTGAAGGGGTTAACGAACAAGATTTCATAATCGAAGGTGTGTTCTTCTCCATTGTCCAATACTTTGGTGTAGGTCATAGTGGCCTGCAAGTCAGCCTTGATAGCGGAGTTCAATTGAGCATAGTCACCAGCAATTTCAACACCCTTTTCATCTTTGGCCCAAGCGAAATTAACAGCTGAGATGTTCTGTTTGTCGAATGAGTCGTAACCACCTTTCTTGAACATGTTGGCAATGCTACCACGCATCTTCAAACTGCCGTCCTTTACATCACCGATAACGCGGATGACGTTGTTGATCAATACTGCGTCGTTCAAGGCGAAAGCGCCGTCGGCAGCAATAGTAAAGTTGTAGGTGAAGGTAAGAGCAGGATTAACTTCCTTGTTGTTGGGGTTCAAAGTAATTTCTACCGTGTACAAAGCACCGTTTTTGTTACCGTTGAAGGTTGAATCGGTCTTGATGGCGTTGTTGATAGCCACCTGCATGGTGTCTTGGGTAGCCAATACTTCAACGCCCTGTGCATTGTACAAACCGCTCAATACAACATTGTCAACAAGAGTAGTGTCACCCAATTCGAATGCTTTGTTCTTGGCATTCCAGATGTTGTGTTTTGCCTTCAATGTGTAAGTGATGTTGTTGGCATCGTAGCCATTGTCACCTGCAGCGAAGAATGTTGCAGCATCCTTGAATCCGAGAGTTTTGTAGAAAGCAGTGAGTTGTTCCTTGCTGATGGTGGCAATCTTTTGGCTGCCAGCCAAGCTCTTGTAGCTATAAGCGCTTCCTTCAACTACTTCGGTAAATGCAATACCACCACCTGCTTCGAGATCTTCAGAACCGATGACGATTCTAACATAAGCGGTAGCCACTAATTTTTCGTCAACATAAGCATTGCACAGAACATAAGCGTTCTTCATGTAAGCAGAAGCGATGGTCGGGGCTTTGTCTTTGTTGATAGCAACAACACCGGCTTCGCTTACTGAGATGAGTTCCTGAACATTTTCTTCATCAACCAAGTATTCTTCGGGCTTGCTGAATTGGTAGCTAACGCGATCTGCGAAACCTAAATCAACCAACTTTTCTTTAGCGTATCCAACATAAATAACTTTGCTCAAATCTACAGAACCATCGTTGTAATTCAAATTGACAATATTACTACTAGACTTACCGCCATTGCTATTGATGAAAGCTGTAGAGGTTACGGTTTTGCCATCAATCTGCTGTGTTGACTTAGTTCTTCTTGTCAACATTCTACCATTGTTGGCGTTGTACAATCTTGCGTACAAAGATTCGCCGAAATCAACATAAATCATGTCAGAAACAACGCTATAAGCATCGTTGTTGGGCTTGATTTCCAATGAAGCGACATGCTTGTTGCCAGGCTTATAAGCAGCGCAGTTGATGCGTACATTCAGTTTGATTTGTCCGTTTTCGATAAGCGTGTCTGCAATTATCAGCAAATCACTCGTATTTCCGGCTACTGCATTGCGAACACCTACGGTGCTATTGATAAAGCTTACCTTATGATCTACCGTGTAGGCATCGCTGGGGTTGATGCGATACAACATGGCAACATCAGATGCGGGCCATGTTTCCTGCTTTGCTAAAGGAAGATTGTAGTCTTCTTTTCCTTCTACCGTGCTGGTGGGTTTGTCATCCCAAGTGTTTACTAAAACGAATTGTTTGTCGGTGGTAGCAACGCCTGGAAGAGCAGAACTCATAGTGCCGGCAACAAATTCCAAAGAACCGATGCGAGCGCCCAATTCGATTTTTTCAATCAAAGCACCTGTGCCATCGTAGAAAGCCAAGAGGTTGCCTTCTTTAACTGCGGTCATGCCGGCGGCCAGCCAAGATATTTCGGTATCGGTAGTGTCATTGCCTGCAACGATAGCCCAGTAACCGGTTTCGGGGTTGGGGTAGTAGATAGTAGCATCCTTGCCATTCACACCGTCTTTACCATTGGTTCCGTCAACGCCATCTTTACCGTCGGCACCGTCCTTGCCGTCTTCGCCCTTAGGACCGGTGGCAGGATATTCAGTCTTCACGCCATCGATGTACCAGAAGCCGTCAGCGCCAATAGTGATTTGGCTGCCATCTTTACCATCAGCGCCATCAACGCCGTCTTTGCCATTGGTGCCATCAACGCCGTCTTTGCCATCAGTGCCTATTGCTTTGTAGTCGGTCTTGGTGCCATTGATATACCAATAACCGTCGGGGCCGATAGACCAGGTGTCGCCATCTTTACCATCTGCGCCATCCTTTCCGTTGACACCATCTTTGCCATCTGCGCCATCTTTTCCGTTGACACCATCTTTGCCATCTGCGCCATCCTTTCCGTTGGCACCATCTTTACCATCGGTACCATTTACACCGTCTTTGCCATCAGTACCTATGGCTTTAAAATCAGTCTTTTGGCCATCCTGATACCAGTAACCGTCGGGGCCGATAGACCAAACAACAGCATTCTTGCCATCAACGCCGTCCTTGCCATCCTTACCATCCTTACCGTCGGTGCCGTTAACGCCGTCCTGGCCATGCTCAATAAGGTAAGTGTTACCATTGCTCATGGTCAACTCTATACCTTTATCACTACTTTTTACATCGGTTACAACAGAACCGCTGTTAATCAATGCCTTGATATCCTCGAGTGATACCTTTACCGCATCGATCTGTTCCTGCAAATTTTGGATGTCTTCCGAATAGTCTTTACAAGACCAGAAAGACATTGCAGAAGAGGTCAGAAGAGCTCCTGCCAAAATGCAACTTAAGAATCTTTTGTTCATAACTAAAATTTTAGATGATTGAATAAAATGAAAAGAATTAAATCTCGTGTCGTATTAATAATGTATATTGTTTTACGTAACACCTCTTCGCAAGAGGTTTCTATAAATTATAATCAACACATTATCAATAATATATCAATGTATAAATATTAGAAATGAAAATAGATGGCGCTTTGTTTGACCAAATGAAGACAGAGTTTCCCCTATCTAAGTTCCTTTGTGGCTGAATATTTGATGTTTTTTTTGAAAAATCTTTTCAGAATGTAAAAATTGTTTTATATTTGCAGCCGAATTTTATTCCACCTCTTGCGAAGAGGTGGAATTTTTTTATCCTGCAATTTGCTGTGTTTCAGCAGAATCCTCTCAATACTTTTTTATTTGCTTCGTCTAAGTCCTTATGATTGAAAGAAGCGAGATAGATAATGGTGGTTTCTTCTTTTGTATGACCCAAAGATTCGCTGATTATCTTCGTTGGAATGTTTAAATACATGGCTTGCGTGGCCCAGGTATGTCTGGCAACATACGAGCTTAGAGAGATGTCGAACATGAGCAATTTCCCGATTTTTTTAAGATGATAATTGTGCAGCCTGAGCACATGATTATAAGATTGTGGGTTGAAGCAATCGTCTTTGAAGAGCGGAAACAAATGATTCTTCTCCGCAGATTGATAGCGCTTTAGCAGTATGTCTATGGGTCCTTCGATTTTGATGGATAACTGCTGTTTTGTTTTGCTACGATAGTAAACGATGCGGTCGCCAATAATATTTTTTCGAGTCAATTTGGCAATATCGATGAATGCCATGCCGCGGGTGAAGAATGAGAAGAGAAACAAGTCGCGGCTAAGACGAAGTTTGGGCTGTGAACTTAAGTCTAAAGCCATTATCTTACTGATGGCGCTTTTCGAAATGGCTCTTTTGGGTGTCCGCTCGTTGCCGGTGAAAACCTCACAAAACGGATGTCTGTCGAGGCATAATTCATGCCGTACGGCCTTGTTATAAACGCTCCGCAAAGGCCTGATGTACGCTGAGCTGGTATTGCGGCTTATCCCTTTTATTTGCAAGAGATAATACTCGTAATGTTGCATCAATGTGCTGTCAATGTTTTGTAGAGGGATGCTTTTACAATGCAAGAAATTGTGCAAGAATCTCTCGAACGAACGGTATGCCGTAGCATAGGAATCGGCTGTTTTGCTCTTACCAAGCGCCTTTTTTTCTAGCGCGCTGTTTTTAATCATTTTCAAGTAGTCCATAGTTCTTTAGTTTAGATAAATAAGTGATGGACTAAAATAATAAGACCTCAACATTTGTGATGCTGAGGCCTCATGTATGATTTCGAGCAGGTGTATTTTACAAACTTTCCAGAATTCTTTTCAGTACGCATTGGGCCGAGATTTCGCGGTTGGCGGCTTCGGGAATGACAATAGATTGCGGGCTTTCAATCACATCATCGCTCACAATCATGTTGCGGCGCACGGGCAGGCAGTGCATAAAGAAGGCGTTATTGGTCCAGGCCATGTGCTCGGCATCGACCGTCCAAGAAGGGTCTTTGCTCAGAATCTGTCCGTAGTGCGGGTCGCGATAGGCCGACCAGTTCTTGGCGTAAACGAAGTCAGCGCCTTCGAAAGCCTTCTTTTGGTCGTATTCCACGCGGGCATTTCCCACAAAGCGTTCGTCAAGTTCGTAGCCTTCAGGATGCGTGATGACAAATTCGTAGTCGGTGCAATTCATCATTTCCGCGAAGCTGTTGGGCACGGCCTGCGGCAAGGCTTTGGGATGAGGCGCCCAAGTCATGACCACCTTCGGACGAGCCGTTTTTTTGAATTCCTCTATGGTGATGAGGTCGGCAAAACTCTGCAAAGGATGTCCGGTGGCCGCTTCCATACTGAAGACGGGTTTGCCGGAATATTGAATGAATTGGTTGATAATCTTTTCGTTATAATCGTCCTCCTTGCTTTCGAAGCGGGCAAACGAGCGCACGCCGATGATGTCGCAATAGCTGGCCATCACGGGAATGGCTTCCAGCAAATGTTCCGATTTGTCGCCATCCATAATGACACCGCGTTCGGTTTCCAACTTCCAGGCACCTTGGTTCACATCTAAGACGATAACGTTCATTCCCAGGTTCATAGCAGCCTTTTGCGTGCTGAGGCGCGTACGCAGACTATTGTTGAAGAAAATGAGCAAAGCGGTTTTGTTGCGTCCCAAGTCCTGGTAGGCAAAACGATTTTTCTTGATTTCGAGGGCTTCTTTCACGGCGGCTTGAACGTCGCCTAAATCCTTGATGGAGGTATAATGTCTCATAATAATCGAATAATTAGTTTCTGTTTTTTGCGAAGGCTTTTTCGAATGTTTTTGCGAACGCTCCTTAGCTGTTTCGCACGGCAAAGGTATCACTTTCTATCAAATATTTATAACTGCAAAGTTCGGGAAGCGCCATGGGGCCGCGCGCGTGCATTTTCTGCGTGCTGATGCCTATTTCCGCGCCAAATCCGAATTGACCGCCGTCGGTGAAAGCCGTGGAAACGTTCACATACACGCAAGCGGCATCTACTTGGCTCTGAAACAGTCGTTTGGCGGCTTCGTCTTCCGTCACGATAGATTCGCTGTGTTTCGATGAATATTGACGTATATGCAAAAGTGCTTCCTGTATGTCGGCAACCGTTTTGATAGACATTTTATAGTCGAGGAATTCTGTGCCAAAATGTTCAGCCTGAGCCACTTGCAAAAGCTCTTGCGGGTAATGTTCCTGCAAATGCGCATATGCTTCCCGATCGGCGTAAATAATCACGTTCGATTTGGCTAAATCTTTGCAAATCAATGGCAAATCTTGCAATCTTTCGCGGTGGATAATCATACAATCGAGCGCATTGCATACACTTACACGACGCGTTTTGGCATTGTTGACGATGGCAGCGCCTTTTTCCACCTCTCCATTTTTGTCGAAATAACAATGGCAGATGCCCGCACCGGTCTCGATAACAGGTACTTTGGCATTGTCGCGCACGAATTGAATGAGGCCTTGGCTGCCGCGCGGAATAATCAGATCGACATAGCCCACCGCCTTCAGCAGCGCTTCGGTCGATTCGTGATCGTTGGGCATAAGCACTGCGCAGTGCGGGTCGAAGCCGAATTCTTCCAATTGTTTCTGAATGAGTTGAATAGCTGCCAAATTAGAGCAAGCGGCGTCCTTTCCGCCCTTCAGCACGCAAGCATTATGGCTGCGCAGGCAAAGCGAGAACACATCGAAAGTAACATTGGGACGCGCTTCGTAGATGATGCCGATAACACCGAACGGAACACGCACTTTCTTGATATTCATGCCATTAGGACGAACGCTTTCGCTCAATACTTCGCCCACGGGCGAGGGAAGCGTGGCTACTTTTCGCATATCGTCGGCAATGCCTTTCAGACGGCTTTCGCTCAGTTGCAGACGGTCGTATTTGGGGTCTTCGGGCGACATACGCGCCAAGTCTTTGCGGTTTTCTTCGAGCAAGAAATCGCAATGTGCTTCTATGCTGTCGGCCAATGCTTTAAGCAAGCGGCTGATACTTTCGTCGTCGGCACAGGCCAAGGAAATGGAGGCTTCACGAACGGCCTGAAGTTCTGTATATAAATGCATGATTATTCTAAATAAAGGTAATCGTAATGGATGAAGGCGCGTTGGCCTTTTTTGCCCATGTTGCGCAGGGCTGCCTTGCTGTCGCAAGAGATTTTGCCGATGCCAATGTATTGACCCTCAGCTATGATGCGCACCAAATCGCCTTTCTCGAATTCGCCCACGATTTTTTCTACGCCCACGGGCAGCAGGCTGCAAGCCTTGTTCGAAGTGATGGCTTCCTGGCAACGTGCATTGATATGCAATTCGCCCTTGGCAAAACCCTCGCTGTGTGCAATCCATTTCTTCACGGCCGATGCGCGTTTTTCTGCCACGAACAGACTGAAGGCGCAATTTCTTTCCTCTACGGGCAAGGCTTTTTCGCGAATGATGTCGGCAATGATATGGTCGCGTTTTCCGTTGGCGATGGCCACGGCTATACCTTCTTCGGCCACCTTGGCTGCAATGCGGTATTTGGTGAGCATGCCGCCGCGTCCGAAGGCCGATTTTTTGGTAGAAATGTAGGCGCTCAAATCTTGCGAAGTCTCAATTTGAGGTATCAGTTCGGCGCCCTCCTTGGGATTTCCCTTGTAAATGCCATCCACATTGCTCAGCAAAATCAGCATATCGGCGTCCATCATGGTGGCAATCAGGCCCGAGAGTTCGTCGTTGTCGGTAAACATCAGCTCCGTCACCGAAGTGGTGTCGTTTTCGTTGATAATGGGGATGATGCCGTTTTCCAACATCACTTGCATACAACGTTTCTGGTTCAGGTAATGACGACGATCGGAGAAATTTTCCTTGGTGGTGAGCACTTGGCCGCAGCCTATGTTGTGGTCGCGGAAAAGCGCGTAATATTTGTTGATGAGAATGGCTTGTCCTATGGCCGAGAACAATTGACGTTGCTCTACCGAGTCAAGTTTCTGTTGTGGCTTGAACTCTTGGCGTCCGGCAGCTACGGCACCCGATGAAACCATCAGTACCTCAATGCCTTGATGATGCAATTCGGCCACCTGATCGACCAAGGCCGACATACGCGTGACATCCAAGCTTCCGTCTTCGCGGCTGATGACCTGGCTTCCGATTTTGACAACGATTCTCATGATGGTACTTTTTTATCTGCTGGCTTTCAGTCCTTTGATGATGGCGTTGCTGAATCCGTTGGCTTCCAACTCATTCAGCCCTTTGATGGTGATACCACCGGGCGTTGTTACCTTGTCGATTTCGTTTTCGGCAGAGGTTTCGTTGTTCAGCAACAATTCGGCAGCGCCCTTCATGGTTTGAGCTACCATGGCCTGCGCTTCGGCAGGACGGAATCCCATTTCTACAGCGGCTTGCACAGAGGCGCGAACATAACGCAAGGCATACGCGATGCCGCAAGAAGTGAGCGAGGTGGCTGCAGCCATTTTGTCTTCGTTCAAGAGCATGCAGGTGCCTAATTCTCCGAAAACATTGAAGATGAATTCGTTTTGCTCTTTGCTTGTATTAATGGCGGCAAAGAGGTTCATGCTTTCCTTTTCGGTGATGGCCGTGTTGGGAATGAGTCTGTAGCAGGGCATTCCGGCTAAATCTTCGGGTAAACTCTTGTAAATCTGTTCAAAAGAAACACCGGCAGCCACCACGATGAGCATCTTCTTTTCGTTCAGCCAATCGGCAATCTCCTTCAGCACGAGATCTACCAACCAAGGTTTCACGGCAATCAAAACAATGTCAGCCTGGGCAGCCTGCAGGTTGTCGTTGCACACCTTAATGCCGGGAACGTCTTTTTGCAAGGCGTTCAGACAAGGTTCAGACAAGTCGCTGACAATAATATGCTCGCTTTGAAAATGTTGCCCGCCGGCCAATCCTCTTGCGATGGCGCCTCCCATGTTTCCGGCACCGATGATTCCGAATTTCATAATCGAACAGCTATTGGTTTAACACTTTTCGGCGATGACAGTTTTCAAAGCCTCGATAAAGCTTTCGGCTTCTTCCATGCTCAGACAAAGCGGGGGCAAGAGGCGAATGACATTGGTTCCGCTCACGCCGGTGAAAATATGCTTGTCGTAAAGCAGCGCCTGACGAATCTCCTTGATGGGCTGGTCAAACTCCAGTCCGATCATCAATCCACGTCCGCGAACTTCCTTTATCTGAGGAATTTTGCTGCATTCGTCCATGAGGAATTTTCCTACGCGGGCAGCATTTTCAATGAGATTCTCGTTTTCCATCACGTCGAGCACGGCCAAAGCAGCGGCGCAAGCCAAATGATTGCCACCGAAAGTGGTACCCAACATGCCGTACACCGGCGTAAACATCGGAGAAATAAGCAATCCGCTCATAGGGAAGCCGTTGGCAATGCCTTTGGCTACGGTGATAAGGTCGGGGCGAATGCCGCTGTATTGATGAGCGAAGAATTTACCGCTACGTCCGTAACCCGATTGGATTTCGTCTAAAATAAGCACGGTTCCTGTGGCGGTGCAGACCTCGCGAAGCTCGCGCAAGAACTCATCGTCAGGGATTTGGATGCCGCCCACGCCCATGATACCTTCAATGATGACGGCGCAGACATCTTGCGCAGCCAAGCTTTTCTTTACGGCTTCAATGTCGTTCAAGGGCAGAAATTCCACTTCGAGACCTTCGTTTACCGGCGCCACGATTTTTGGATTGTCGGTAATGCGCACGGCAGCCGATGTTCTACCGTGGAAAGCCTTTTTGAAAGCCACCACCTTTTTGCGGCCGTTATGGAAAGATGCCAATTTCAGTGCATTTTCGTTGGCTTCGGCGCCAGCGTTGGCTAGGAACAAGCTGTAATCTTCGTAGCCACAAGCCTTTCCCAAACGTTCTGCCACCTGCTTTTGAATGTTGTTGATGACAGAATTAGAGTAAAAACCGAGCTGCGACACCTGTTGCGAAATCTTTTCCACGTAATGCGGATGCGCATGGCCAATGGAAATAACTGCATGTCCACCGTATAAATCCAAATATTCTTGGCCTTTGTCGTCCCAAACGCGGCAAGATTTTCCCTTGACAATGTTCACCTGGAACAAAGGATATACATCGAATAAATTCATGATAATTCAATTAAAAGCTTAAAAACCAATGCTCTTCAAGCCCAAGCCGCATTTCTCGTCGAGGCCAAAAATCAGGTTCATGTTTTGCACTGCCTGTCCCGATGCGCCCTTGGCCAAATTGTCGATGGCTGAAAGTATATGCAATTTCTTGCCGTGTTTGCATACATATACCATGGCTTTGTTGGTGTTCACCACCTGTTTCATGTCTATGTTGCTATCGCTCACGAAGGTGAAGGCAGCGTCTTTGTAAAAGTCTTTGTACAAGGCAATGGCTTCGTCCTGAGAGAGTTCGCAGTCCGTATAAACCGAAGCAAAAATACCGCGGGCAAAGTCGCCACGCATGGGAACGAAGTTCAAATCCTGGTCGAAACCGGCTTGCATATTTTTCAGCGTCTGATTGATTTCGATCAAGTGTTGATGCGTAAAGGCTTTATAAACAGAGATATTGTCGTTTCTCCAACTGAAATGTGTGGTGGCCGAAGGCTTGACGCCCGCGCCCGTTGAACCTGTGATGGCCGTTACATGAATCTCGCTTTTCAACAATTGAGCATGAGCCAAAGGCAAGAGCGCCAGCTGAATACAAGTAGCAAAGCATCCCGGGTTGGCAATTTTCTGCGCGCCCTGAATCTTGCTGCGCTGATACTCGGGCAAACCATACACAAATCCGTCGCTTTCGTCGCGGTAATCGGTGGAAAGGTCGATGATTTTGAGCTCGGCGGGCAGCTCGTGCGCCTCGAGGAATTTGCGGCTGTCGCCATGTCCCGAACAAATGAACAGCACATCTACTTGGTCGAAAGGCAATTCGTCGGTAAAATTCAGTTCGCATTCGCCGAAAAGTCCGCTGTGCACCGAAGCCACCGCGTTGCCGGCATTGCTGCTGCTGTTGACGAAAACCACCTCCACCTGCGGGTGATGAATCAAAATTCTAAGCAATTCGCCTGCCGTGTAGCCTGCGCCGCCTATGATACCTGCTTTAATCATTATTCTTCGGATTTTTTAACGCGGTTCTGTACGTTCTGATAAATCTTCATCTGGTTGCCCATGATCTTGACGAAACCCTTTACGTCGTCGGCATCCCAGGCTTTGTTCACTTCGCCATATTCACCGAAATCGGTCTTCATCAGGTCGTAGTCGCTTTCTACGCCCACGAGCGTATAATAATGCGGATGCAACTCAATGATAACCTTACCGTTAACGTTCTTCTGCGAGCTTTCGAGGAAGGCTTCCAAGTCGCGCATGACGGGTTCCAGATACTGAGCTTCGTGCAAGAACATGCCATACCAAGTGCCGATTTGGTCTTTCCAATATTGTTGCCATTTGGTCAGGCAATGCTTTTCCAACATCTTGTGTGCGTTGATGATAAGCAGCGGGCCGGCAGCCTCGAAGCCTACGCGTCCCTTGATACCGATGATGGTGTCGCCTATATGCATGTCGCGGCCGATGCCGTAAGCAGAACCAATTTCTTCCACCTTGCGGATGGCGTCGATTTTGCTGGCAAACACTTCACCGTTCACGGCGGCAATTTCACCCTTCAAAAAGTCTATGGTGAGGGTTTCGCTACCCGTTTTCACCACCTGCGAAGGATAAGCCTCTTCGGGCAAGGTCTGGTTAGATTTCAGCGTTTCCTTTCCACCGATGGAGGTGCCCCAAAGACCCTTGTTGATAGAGTATTCCAATTTCTTGAAATCGGCCACGAAACCTCTTTCTTTCAGGTAGTTGATTTCGTATTCGCGGGTCAGGATCATGTCGCGGGTAGGCGTGATGATTTCAATTTCGGGAGCCAGAATCTGGAAGGTGAGGTCGAAACGAACCTGGTCGTTGCCTGCGCCGGTGCTTCCGTGAGCCACGTATTTTGCGCCCACCGATTTGGCATAATTGATGATGGCGATGGCCTGGAAGGTGCGTTCAGAACTTACCGAAATAGGATAAGTGCCGTTGCGCAGAATATTGCCATACACCATGTATTTGATGCTCTTGTCGTAATAATCGCCGGTGATGTCGAGAGCCACGTGCTTCACTGCGCCCAACTGATAGGCCTTTTCTTCGATGGTTTTCAGTTCTTCTTCGCTGAAACCGCCGGTGTTGGCCAGTGCGGTATATACTTCAAAGCCTTTTTCTTCGCTCAGATATTTCACACAAAAAGAGGTGTCCAAACCTCCGCTGTATGCCAATACTACTTTCTCTTTCATTGTATATTGTGTTTATAAATTCGTTTAATGCTCTATGTGAAAATGTTCGTTCGGGTCGTACAACATGGCCGTGCACATGCAGAAACGTCGTTCCTTTTCTTGCAGAATATGATAATTCACGCAGCTCTGACAGCCTTTCCAAAAAGCGTCGTCGTCGGTGAGTTCGGCAAAAGTAACCGGACGATACCCCAGTTCGTAATTGATTTTCATGACGGCTGCGCCGGTGGTCAAGCCGAAAAGTTTGGCATTTGGATAACGTTCGCGAGAGAGTGCAAAAGCTCTTTGTTTGATTCTTTTGGCCAAGCCATGTCCGCGGAATTTTTCTACCACGATAAGACCGGAATTCGCTACATACTGTTTGTTTCCCCAGGTTTCAATGTAACAAAAGCCGGCAAATTCATCTCCGTGCAAAGCTAAAATCGCCTTTCCTTCGAGCATTTTCTGTGAAACATACTCGTTGGTTCTTTTTGCGATACCGGTGCCACGCACTTTGGCAGCATCTTCTATGGTTTTCAGAATGGTATCGACATAATGCAAATGCGATTCGTCTGCTACAACAATTTCTATTTCAGTTTCCATATCTAATGTTAATGATTGATCGGTAACACTTCGGCAAGGGTGCGCAAGAGTTTGCGACGGTCGGTGCCTTCTCTCGGGATGACCAGAATGGTGTCGTCGCCGGCAATGGTGCCCAAGATGTTTTTCGAAGAACGTCGGTCTATTTCGGCGGCAATACCTCCGGCAAACGCGGGTTTCGTCTTTACCACGGCAAAAGGTCCGCAGAAGTCGATAGATATGAATCCGGTGGCGGCAAAATGAATTTCTTGCGTTTTCATGCGCGCCGTCTTGCCCAGCGGAGAAGATTCCTCAGGCAATACATAAATATAACCGCCTTCGTAATCGGGCATCTTGGCAATCTTCAGTTGCTTCAAGTCGCGCGACAGAGTGGCTTGTGTCAGAATGAAACCTTCGTCGGAAAGCAGTTGCAGCAATTCTTCCTGGCTACTGATTTTTTGTTCCGAAACATATTTTCTGATACTTTTCAGGCGGTTGCTTTTGTCCTTCATAATTGAGTTGATGTTTAGTTTTGAATAAGAATGCAAAAATGCCTGCAAAAGTATACATTATTATTCAGCGCCCAAAATTTTTGACGATAAAATTTATAAAAAATGTATATGAAGTTTTTATGCAGAAAATATATGCAGCCAAACTTATAGGCTTTTCATCAATTTGCGGACATAAATGCCAAGATTGGTTTCATGCTCGTCAATGCCCAATTTTTTGCGGATATCGCTGCTGATATGATAATGACGCTTCAGTTGAATATATTCTCCAATATCCTTTCCGCGCAAGCCTATCGCGTACAAACAGAGGTAATTGATTTCGTAAATAGAAAGTTGATGATCTTCCAGATATTTGATAAACTTTGGATGCGATGCCTTGAATGCCAATCTGGTAGTATCCATAAAGGAATCTTTGTCTTTCAGCATTTTGTCGAGCCAGGCATTATAGGGTTTTGCGTAGATATCATTCTCCGAAATTCGGGCCGCCATCATGGAATTCAGCATTTCCAACCTCGATTTGACCGCATCGACAACAGCAAGGCGTATTCTGCCTTTTCTTCTTTTGTGGAGAGTGTTTTCGCATCAACACTTCGAAGCATAATCAATGCGCTATCCGGACTGGTGTTCATAAGGGATTCGGCCTTCGAAAATATCTCCGAATAGCTGTTGCGCTGTGTGCACGAAAAAGCACAAAATAGAAAGAAAATACTCCAAATATAGTTTCTCATCGATGGCTGAGATTTTCTCCGCAAAAATAGGTAAAGATTCTTAAGATTAAACAACAGCGCAGCCATCTCCTGTACGTTTATGCATCTCTGTCAAACTATTTTAGCCGCTGTCAAACTTTCCCGATTTTGCCACTTTGTAAATGGTTAAATCTCAGACTATTGAAAATGCCGCCGTCAAACTTTTTTCTTGTGTAAAAGCAATACATGATATAACTTTGTGAAAGTTGACATTGAGCGGGGCTCTTCTACGAGATTGTCTCCGTGACAACGGCCTATCCACATGTATGGGGTCGGTCGTTGGTACTACATGCTGTGGATGAAAAAAACATCAGAGGCTGCAAAGAATTAAAAGATTAACGATATATTTGTTTTTACTATCACATATTAATTTGTATGAAAAAAATTTACACCATCCTTCTTTTTAGCCTTTTTATCTTTTGTGTCAGTGCGGCAAGCGTTGAACACACTGTCGATGAGATTGTTTACAATATCAATACGACCAACTCTACCGCAACAGTGGTTGGTCTCAAAAATACGCTGATGGCAGGAGAACTGGTTATTCCTGACAAAATCCTGTACAATAGTATCGAGACAAGGGTTACCGCCATCGGCAATGGCGCTTTTTCGTTTTGTCGAAACATTACTCGCTTTTCTCTACCGGAGAGCATCACAAGCATCGGAAAAGAAGCCTTTTCTTATTGTACATCCATCAACGAGATAAGCCTGCCGAAAGGCATCAAAAGCATCAGCAACAATGCTTTCCATATCTGTATTTAGAAGCCTCTAACAACCAAGAATAATCAGAAATAACCAAATATAAACCTTTAATTATCAGTAAATTCTAAAATTTAGCATTTTTCGGCTGCTTTTTGATGCTTCCCAAATTTCCACAGATTTTTCAGACATATT
>JAFUIP010000001.1 GCA_017468435.1 Bacteroidales bacterium | reverse complement strand
TACCGCCTTATTGGATAATGCCGAGACTACTGACGATACCGAGGTGCTGTCCAGCGGCATCCACTATACTATCAGCGTGAAAGTGGGTAAGGACAAGGTGACTATCGAGCAAATATCAACGAGCGATTTTGACAGCCCGTTCGAAGACGGCTGGAACAATGAAAACGACTTAAAGTAATGGAGGGAAACATTATGAAGAAGTACTTTCAATACATACTGATGACTGTTGCCCTGGTAGCGGCAGCATCGTGCAGCAACGAATTGGATGAGGTGTTGCAGCCTGCAGGAAATGGCTCGTTGCAATTCGTGGTAAGCGATTTCCCTGCTTTTGGTGAAAGCCCCGAGACCCGTGTTATCGGCACACAAGATGTCGGTAAGACAGCGTGGGAGGAAGGTGACAAACTGCTTTTGTCCATATCTTTCGAGAGCGGCAAGAAACAGGGCTACTCACTTGAATACTTATCAGGAGTGTGGACTCTGAATGATAAAGTTCTTACCAGCTCTGAAATTACTGGGGTCCTTGCCCTATATGCACCCGACTGCGAGATAAAGTCAGACGGAAGCATCGGTCTTGCCAGCGGCAAACTGTATGGTATGGCAGAGTACATCCCTGCAAAAACGACTGTTGACGGTCTTAATGTAAGCATTTCCTTCAAAGATGTCACTCGCACTTACAGCCGTCTGCGTATAGCATCAGAAGCCGGACAGGAACTAACCGTAACCACGACAGACTTCACTCCGGCAGGAGCGACATCTGCAGTTGCCGATGACTACACCCTTACCACTGACGACAATGGCAATGCTTTCCTTTATGGTACTTTCGCTGTAGGAGCAACGGTATGCGTGAATGCTGCCAATATAGAAATCGTAAGTTACGCCTTCACCAGCGCAACGGAGGCGGGCGTGAGTTATGCGTTGGAGACTATGTCCAACTATATCTATGATGACGCAACCAACACCTACACAGTTTATACATCCAAAGGACTCTATGCTTGGAGCGAAGCGGCACGTGTCGACCTCACCACCAACCTCGTTCTTGCGGCGGACATTACTCTCACGGGCGAAAACAATTGGACAACAATAGGTGCATATGATAAGGATGTGTTTGATGAGAACAACACCGAATACATTGGCACCATCGATGGTGCCGGGCATACCATTACCGGTCTAAACATCAAAATGGAGGAAGGTTCTGCCGGCTTTATAAGTGTGTTAGGCAAAAGTGGGCACATAAAGAACTTGCTATTTACTAATGCTGAAATTCAGGGAGGAAATGCTGCGGTAGTTGCTGCCATTAGTAGGGGAATAGTAGAAAACTGTTCAGTTATTTCGGAGTGCAGTGTGTCGGGGACATTCAGTGTCGGTGGTATTGTGGGACAGAATCTTGGACTTGTCTCGGGATGCAATAATGAGGCTTCTATTTATAATTCGGGATATAGTGGTACAGGAGGCATTGTTGGAAGGAATGAAGATGGAACTGTAATGGGGTGTATCAATAGCGGAAGTGTTCAAAATTCTTGCACAGGCAACCCCCCAAGGTGTGGTGGTATTATGGGGTCGCAATTCGGAGAAACAAGCACGGTATCCATTGCTTGTGGAAATATCGGGGAGGTAAGTAGTATTAGAACGGATGAGACCGGAGGCGTGGCCGGTTCGATTATAAATGGAAGCACTATAGCCTTGTGGACAAAAGCAACTACAGAAAGCGATGCAAGTGGAGATGGCATAGGTGATTTATATTATAATAACAGATTATCCGTTTCTTGTCACTCCTTTGCAAATGCTTCGGCAGTAACCGCAGAAAAGATTGCCGAGATGAACGCCGCCATTGCTACTTATAATAAAACAGCAACCGAAGGCAAGACCTGTCCTTACACTTGGCAGGTCGGTACCGATGGTTATCCTACGCTGGTAAAGAGCGAATAATCAATTATAGGGCAGATGGTTATCCGTGCCGTGCTGAAATTGCAGAAAACGCTACCACCTCGAATCAATAAGTTCCTGCGGAGTACAATCAAAATGTTTTCTGATGAAATGATATAACGAAACAAGCCCGGTCTGTTGAGGACCGGGCTTGTTGTTTATGGATTGAGTCGGAAGAAATTATTCTTCGCTCTTGTGTTCGCGGGCAGGGCGTTGACGACGTTCACCACGGTTTTCGCGTTCGGGACGTTCGCCGCGGGGACGACGTTCTCTCTGTTCGGGTTCTACATAACCTTCAGGCTTTTCGAGCAATACCTTGCGAGAGAGTTTGAACTTACCGGTCTTGGGATCAATATCGAGCAACTTCACTTCGATTTCGTCACCTTCTTTCAAACCGGCTTCTTCTACGGTTTCCAAGCGCTTCCAATCGATTTCGGAAATGTGCAAGAGTCCGTCTTTGCCAGGCAAGAATTCAACGAAAGCACCGTAAGGCATGATAGAGCGGATTTTGCCCTTGTAAATCTTGCCGGGTTCGGGAATGGCTACGATGGCGTTGATCTTGGCCAAAGCAGCTTCGATGCAAGCCTTGTTGGAAGCAGCAACTTCTACGCGACCTTTGCCGTCGATTTCTTCGATGGTGACGATGGCACCGGTTTCTTCCTGAATGCCTTGGATAATCTTACCGCCAGGGCCGATAACAGCACCGATGAATTCCTTGGGAATATAAAGAACTTCCAAGCGAGGAGCATTGGGCTTGAGGTCGGCACGAGGTTCGGCCAGGGTTTCGGTGATCTTGCCCAAGATGTGCAGACGACCTTCGCGAGCCTGGTTCAAAGCCTTTTCCAAAATTTCGTAAGACAAACCATCCACCTTGATATCCATTTGGGTAGCGGTGATACCATCCTTGGTACCGGTTACCTTGAAGTCCATATCGCCCAAGTGGTCTTCGTCGCCGAGGATGTCGGACAATACCTGATAATTGGTACCCTTGTTTTCGCTGATAAGACCCATGGCAATACCGGCAACGGGCTTCTGAATGGGTACACCGGCATCCATCAAAGCCAGACAGCCGGCACAAACGGTGGCCATAGAAGACGAACCGTTAGATTCCAGAATATCAGAAACAACGCGGATAACGTAAGGATAATTTTCGGGAAGCATGGCCTTCAATGCACGCCAAGCCAAATGTCCGTGACCAACTTCACGACGGCCTACGCCACGGGGAGCACGGGCTTCGCCGGTAGAGAAGGGCGGGAAATTGTAGTGCAAGAGGAAGCGTTCGGGTTCTTGGTTCAGCACATCGTCCACAATCTTTTCGTCGAGCTTGGTACCCAAAGTTACCGAAGACAATGATTGGGTTTCACCACGGGTGAAAATAGATGAACCATGACAACCGGGCAGGGGATCCACTTCGCACCAGATGGGACGGATTTCGTCGGTCTTACGGCCGTCCAAGCGCTTGCCTTCGTCCAGCACGCAACGACGCATGGCATCGCGTTCCACATCGTGATAGTAGCGGGCTACCATATCGGCCTTTTCGGCTTGTTCTTCTTCGGTCATGCCGGCCAGGTATTCGTCGATGATGGCTTTGAAGTTTTCACCGCGTGAGTGCTTGTCGGTGTTGCAAGAAGCAGCGCAGGCATAGGCTTTGTCGTAAGTCTTTTCGCGAACATCCTTGCGCAAGTCTTCGTCGTTCACTTCGTGGCAATATTCACGCTTAACGGTCTTGCCGGCCATTTCGGCCAGTTCCAACTGAGCCTGACATTGTACCTTGATGGCTTCGTGAGCCACCTTCAGCGCTTGCAACAAATCGGCTTCCTGCACTTCCTGCATTTCGCCTTCCACCATCATGATGTTTTCGATGGTAGCACCTACCATGATGTCCATGTCGGCTTGACGCAATTCTGCAGCGGTGGGGTTAATCTTGTATTCGCCGTTGATGCGGGCCACGCGCACTTCCGAAATAGGACCGTTGAAGGGAATATCTGAAACGGCCAAAGCGGCAGAAGCAGCCAAACCGGCCAAAGCATCGGGCATATCGCCATCGCAGTTGTTGTCGGCAGAATAAAGAGTTACTTGTACGATGGTGTCGGCGTGATAATTGTCGGGGAAAAGAGGACGCAAAGCACGGTCAACCAAACGTGAGGTAAGGATTTCGTAATCTGAAGCGCGGCCTTCTCTCTTGGTGAAACCACCGGGGAAACGTCCGGCTGCGGCAAATTTTTCTTTGTATTCTACTTGAAGAGGCATGAAGTCGGTGCCGGGAGTTGCGTCTTTGGCAGAGCAAACGGTAGCCAGCAATACAATGTTGTTCATGCGCAACATAACGGAGCCGTCGGCTTGTTTGGCCAACTTTCCGCTCTCTAAGGTGATGGTTCTTCCGTCACCCAAGTCAATTGTCTTGACAAAAGGAGCTTGCATAAAAAAAATGTCGTTTGTGGATGCACTTTGCATCCTGTTAATGTATATCTCGTTAAAAATTCGGGCAAAATTATAAAAAAATATCTACTTTTGTGGCTTGAAAATGAATAATTATTAAAAAACAATCCATGGAGTCTATTTCTTTCATTCAATGGTGTCTCGACAATCTCAATTATTGGACGATAACCCTTCTGATGACCATTGAAAGTTCATTTATCCCTTTCCCTTCTGAAATTGTTGTTCCGCCGGCAGCCTACAATGCCGCTGCAGGAGAATTGAATATTTATTTAGTGGTGCTTTTCGCTACTATGGGAGCCTGCATGGGCGCGCTTATCAACTATGGTTTGGCGCTATGGATAGGCCGTCCCCTGGTGTACAAGTTTGCCGATAGCCGCTTGGGCCATTTGCTCTTGCTCAGTGGCGAAAAGGTAGAGCATGCCGAAAAGTATTTCCGCGATCATGGTGTCGTTTCTACCTTGGTTGGACGTCTCATTCCTGCTGTGCGTCAGCTTATTTCCATTCCCGCAGGTTTGGCCAAGATGAAGTTGCACGTATTCTTGCTCTTCACTGCCATCGGTGCCGGACTTTGGAATGCGGTTTTGGCTGCCTTGGGCTATTTCTTGCATCGCGTGGTGCCGAAGGAAGAACTCATTCCTACCGTAGAAAAATACAGTCACGAAATCGGCTTGGGCATTGTTATTGTGGTGGTCTTGGTGATTTCCTATTTCGTGCTGCGTGCCATCATCAAAAAGAGAAAAGCAAGTAAATGAGTATGAACGAATTGAGCTTTTTTTCAGCGCGGATGCGTTTGTCCGACCTGATATCGGCCAACCACAATCTTATCTTGATGTTTCCCCGCCTGGGCATTTCCTTGGGTTTCGGCGACAAGAGCGTGCAGGAAGTTTGTGAGCAATATCATTTGCCTGTCGATTTTTTCATGCTCATTTGCAATGTCTATACTTTTGCGCAGTATTCACCCTCGGCCGATGAAATCAGCCAAACCGACATGAGTCCGTTGTTGCCGTATTTGCGCGCTTCTCACCAATATTATCTGCAAGGCCGTTTGGAACATATCGACCAACACGTGCATCTTTTGGCTGCTTCCCTCGAAGAGAAGTTCGGCCGTGTGCTTTGCCAGTTTTTCGACGATTATATTTCCGAAGTGCGCGAGCATTTTGACAAGGAAGAAGCGGAAGTTTTTCCTTATTTGGAAGCTTTGCAAGAAGGTGGAAATCCTGTGGAGGATCCTCGCATTTATTCCTACGACGAGGCGCACGAAAGCATCAAGGATAAGCTGGCCGATCTGACGCAGATTATCTTTAAGTATTTGCCTGCCAATGCTTTTTCTAACGATGCCATCGATTTGATTTTCGATATTCTACAGACGGCCGGCGATTTGGAAAAGCATGCCCTGATTGAGGAAAAGATATTGCTTCCGTATATCGAGCTTTTGGCAACTCATTCGGAAAATGTAAAATAGAAAATGGAAAGACCCCTCAGAATATTGATTGTGGAGCCTTCGGCCATCGTGGTGGAGGGTTTGCTCTCTATTTTGGGAAAACGCCCCGAATTCAAGTGTCTGCATCCTTTGTATTCGGTCGGTAGTCTGTGCGATTATGTGCGCAAGGAAAAGCCCGACCTGCTCATTCTCAACCCTACGCTCGCTTTCGATGCGAAAGAGGTTTTGGCTTTGGGTTTGCCGCTGGTGGCCTTGGTGTATCAGTATGTGGAAAAGGATAGGCTGGGGTTTTTCAATGCGGTGCTGGATGTCCGCGAGCGAAGCGAGCGGATCCCTGCTGTTTTGCAGCAGGCCTGGAGCAGTGCGCCCCGTCCGGAAGAGGCTTCCGACGAAAGCTACGAACTTTCCGATCGCGAGATAGACGTGCTTAAATACGTGGCCCAGGGTTTGATGAACAAAGAAATAGCCGACAAGTTGAATATCTCCATTCATACGGTCATTTCTCATAGAAAAAACATAAGCCGCAAAACCGGCATTAAATCGGTGGCCGGTCTTACGGTTTATGCTATCATGAAAGGCTATATCGCTTCAGCCTGATTTTGTCAGTCGTTTAGATGCCCAGCGCTTCTTTCAATTGGGCTTTCATAGTGGCGTATTCTTCGTCGCTCAGGTAAACCTTGCCCGGATTCATCTGGAAAGTGCCGCCATAGTCGGGTCCATCCACATACTTGGGAGCCAAGTGGAAATGCAAGTGCGAAAGCTTGTCGCTGTAAGCTCCGTAGTTGATTTTTTCAGGATTGAAAAGTTTTTGCATGGCGCGGGTTACATCGGCCACGTCGGCCATGAATGCGTTGCGTTCTTCGTCGCTGAGTTCGTTCAAGTCGTTAACGTGTTTGTCGTAGCTTACCAAACAACGGCCTTTGTAAGTTTGTTCTTTGAAGATGAAAGCTCTTGATACTCTCAAATGACCGATTTCAATCATCAAGTCGTGCAATGTCTCGTTGTTGGTGCAGTAGAGACAATTCTTAGGATCGCTGTACATGATTAAATTTTTTTAGGTTAAAAAGATATGTTATTCTATAGTGACTCTTTTCATTAAAAAGGAGTTGGAGCCGGGGCTGTTAGATTCCCATTTCATCGTCGTGCCGGAAATTTCGAAGCGATAACATTGGGAAATATTTTCGTACGAAAGACCTTCTTTGAAAATATCGTTGAAGAAATTGGTACACAGCACTTCGCCATACGAAAACCATGTGCCGTTGTTGTCTTGTTTCATTTCCCATTGTCCGTTGATATCCATGAGCAAATCGTATGTGCCATCTTCCTTGAAATGAAAACGGAAGCCGGTGAAACTTTTTCCGTTGAGAGAAACGAGTTCCCATAATCCGATTGGCTTGGGATGATTGACATCGACTTTGTGGAAGACCTGTTCATAGTTGCCGCGCGTGGCTACTTGGTCTATGCTGCCCATGTGGTATTCGATGACGCGTTTGTACAAATGCAGACTGTCAAGATGTCGAATATATGCTTTCTGCTTGAATCTTAATCCATTGCCCGTGATTCCTTCCACATACAGGCGTCGTCCTTTCAGTTCGTAACGGTTGGTGGCATCGCTTACTATCCAGCGACTTTTGTAAGAATGATCGGGACCATACATTTTCGACAAGGTCATGGTGCCGTCTTCCATGAATTGAAGAACCAAAAAATTATTGACATCTGCTTTTTGTCCGTTTTGCGTTTCCAGGGCCCAGGTGCCGATAAGATCTTTTTCGTAGCGATCCGCAGAGCAAGCGCTCAATAGGCATACCAACAAAATGGGGAGTATGTATTTGAGTGTGTTCATTAATCGTTGCGTTATTTTTTCTGTGGACGCAAAGATAATATATTTGTAAAGAAATAAAAATGAAATTTTACAATTTTTTATAATTGGGAGAGTATTAGCGAGTTGCTCTTATCCGAGCAATTCACGTATAAGTTGAGCTTGCCCCAATTTCTTCAGATTGCGAATGATATTGGCTCTTTCTTCGGGCTTGTACCAGAAGAAATAACGACGCTGACTCAGTTTGTCTTCCTTGTTTTTGGCAGTGAAAACAGCTTTGAGCGTGTAAGGATCCAAGCCTGTGTAATACATTTCGGTGGCCAAGGTCATGGGCGTGGGCGTGAAGTCTTGCACCTGTTCCAGGTGAAAATTCAGTTGCTTGGTTTTGACGGCCAAATGCGCCATGTCTATTTCGTGGCAAGCCGGATGCGAACTGATAAAGTAGGGCACCAATTCCTGACGTCCCTTGGGTCCTTTTCCTTCTTTCAGGCGTTGGTTCTCGGTCTTTTCGAAGATGCGTTTAAAGCGGATGAAGTCGTCGAAAGAGGGTTTGCGCATACAGTTCAAGACGCGTTCTTCGGTGTGTTCGGGTGCCACTTTCAGTCGGCCGGAAACGTGGTTTTCAATAAGTTCGCGCGTGTATGCCGGGGCCGATGGGTCTTTGGGATAAAGCAGCAAATCGTATCGCACGCCGCTTCCGATGAAGCTCTTCTTGATGCCGGGAATGGCATCGACGGCGCGGTAGATATCCAATAAAGGCTGGTGATCGACCTTCAGGTTGGGGCAGATGTTAGGATGAATGCACGAAGGTTTCTTGCACTTTTTGCAAGCTTCGATGTTGCCTCCTGCCATGCGGTACATATTGGCCGACGGGCCGCCCAAGTCGCTCAAGTAACCTTTGAAGTCTTCGCTTTGCACGATGCTTCTGACTTCTTTCAAAATGGATTCCTTGCTGCGAGAAACGATGAATTTTCCTTGATGTGCCGAGATGGCGCAAAAAGAACATCCGCCGAAACAACCTCTATGCAGGCATACTGAATGCTTAATCATTTCGTAAGCCGGAATGGTTTTTCCTTTGTATTTGGGATGTGGCAAGCGCGTGTAAGGCAGGTCGAAAGAGGCGTCCAATTGCTCGCTGCTCATGGGCGGGTAGGGCGGATTCACCACCACTTCCATATTGCCAACTTCTTGAATGAGCGTGGCTGCCTGCATGCGGTTCGATTCTTCCTCTATATGACGGAAATTCTCAGCCTGTTTGCGTTTGCTTTTCAAGCATTCTTCGTGCGAATGCAGGCGGATGATTTCAGGCGCGCTGACGCCTGTCTTGGCTCTCAGATAGGCCACTTGCGGCCATTGTTTGATATCTTCGAAGCTGCCTCCCGATAGCAGATGCTCGGCCATCCTTTTTAGGTTGATTTCGCCCATGCCGTACATGAGCAAATCGGCTTTGCTATCGACCAGAATGCTGGGCATGAGGCTGTCCGACCAGTAATCGTAGTGCGTGAGGCGACGCATGGAGGCTTCGATGCCGCCAATGACCAATGGCACGTCGGGATAGAGTTGCTTGATGATGTTGGCGTAGGTGATAGTGGCGTAGTCCGGCCTCGCTCCCGCTCGGCCGTCCGGCGTATAAGCATCGTCGCTGCGCAGGCGCTTGTTGGCCGTGTAACGATTTACCATGGAGTCCATGCAGCCGGCCGAAATGGCGAAAAACATGCGCGGCCGACCCAGTTTCTTGAAGTCGCGGAAGTCGCCTCTCCAGTCGGGCTGAGGCACGATGGCCACGCGCAGACCGCCGGCCTCGAGCATGCGTCCCACCACAGCCGAGCCGAAAGACGGATGATCCACATAAGCATCGCCGGTGAACAAGATGACGTCCACTTCGTCCCAGCCTCTGAGTTCCAGTTCTTTCTTGGTTGTCGGCAAAAATCGTTTCATACGCGCAAGTCTTAAAATTCTACCACGGTGATGCCGCTTCCGCCCAATTGAATATGTTCATCGTGAAAGTGTCGCACTTCGGGCAGGGATGCCACATACTGTCGCACCAATTCGCGCAGGGCGCCCGTGCCGGTGCCGTGCAAGATGCGAACCTTTTTGGCGCCCACCACGATGGCATCGTCCAAGTAATATTGCAGCGTCATCAAGGCTTCGTCGGCACGCATGCCGCGCATATCTATCTCCTGACGGAACTGGCTGCTGATGCGATGCACCTCGTCGCTGTTGCGATGGCCCAAAAGTTGGTATGACTGGTGTTTGGTGGGCGTTTCTTTCTTGGGTTTTCCCTTTTCAAGTTTATCCAACTCGATGCGGGTTTTCATGTTGTCGAAAACCACGAGCGCCTTCTTTCCCTTTATCTCTTCGATTTTTCCCAAACTGTCTTGGCCCTTGATGTGTACCAAATCGCCTATCTGTAATCCGGCTGAGGCTTTCGCTTCGGCTTTAAGGGAGGCTTTGGCTTCGGCCTGTTGCTTTTGGAGCTTGCGCAAAATTTTCTCTTCCTGCGATTTGGGCATGCGGATGCGGCCTTTGTCGCGCTCGCGTTTAGCCTTCAGGCGTGCTTCTTCGTTGGCTTTCGAAAGCGCCTCTTCCTTGAATTGGTCGAGGTTTTTGCGCAACTCGCGCGTACGTTCCTTCTCGGCCTGCGATTCCTTGATGCCACGGATGGTGTTCTCGATCTGTGCATTAGCCTGCGAAAGCAATTCCTTGGCTTCGGCTTTGGCTTGGCTGATGATTTCTTTTCGTTCTTGTTTTACCTGGGCCAAATCCTCTTCGTATTGCTCCGTCAACTGGCTCAGATTCTTTTCCAACTGCTTCACCTGCTGGCGTTTGCTTTCCCAATAACGCTTGTCGCGGACAATGTCTTGCAAATGCTTGTCCATGTCGATGTAGTCGCTGCCCACCAAGTCGGAAGCCTTGCTGATGATGTTTTCCGGCAAACCGATTTTTCTGGCAATCTCCACCGCGAACGAACTTCCCGGGCGTCCCATTTCCAAACGGAAAAGTGCCTGCATGAGGTGACGGTCGTAGAGCATAGCTCCGTTGACGATGCCTTCCTGGTCTTCGGCGAAATGCTTCAGGTTGTCGTAGTGCGTGGTGATAACGCCGAATACCTTGCGCTGGTTCAGTACCTCGAGCGAAGCCTGAGCAATGGCGCCCCCTATTTTTGGCTCCGTTCCCGAACCGAATTCGTCTATCAGCAGCAGGGTTTTGGCATTGCTGTTTCGCAGGAAAAACTTGATGTTCATCAAATGCGAGCTATAGGTACTCAGGTCGTTTTCAATGGATTGCTCGTCGCCTATGTCGATGAAGATATGTTCGAAGATGCCGCAGACAGAACTTTCGTACACGGGAATCATCAAGCCACATTGCAACATGTATTGCAACAGTCCGACGGTTTTCAGACATACGGATTTTCCACCGGCATTGGGGCCGGATATAAGCAGAATGCGCTGATTTTTATGTAGATGAATGTCCAAGGGCACCACTTCTTTTCCCTGTTTCTGCAAAGAAAGATAGAGCAGGGGATGCACGGCCCTTTTCCAATCGATGAGACAATGTTTTTCTATATGAGGCTTGATGCCGTTAATCTTCTGTGCCAGACGGGCTTTCGCTTGCGAAAAATCTATCAGTCCCAAAAATTGATGCGCTTGCATCATGTCTTCGGCCAAGGGGCGGATGCTGTCGGTGAATGCGGTAAGGATGCGCACGATTTCGCGTTTTTCTTCGGCTTCCAATTCGCGGATAAGGTTGTTGGCTTCTACCAATTCTTCCGGCTCTATGTAAACGGTTTTTCCCGAGGCTGATTCTTCGTGAACGATACCTTTTATCTTACGTTTGAAAGCCGGCGAAACCGGAATGACCAATCGTCCTTCGCGCATGGTGGGCGTCAGGCCTTTTTCCACGTAGCCTTCGTCTTGGGCTTGCTTGAGCAGAATATGTAGTTTTCGAGAAACACCGGCTGTGCTGATAGACAATCTCTTACGAATGTTTGCCAGCGCGGGCGAAGCGTAATCCTGAATGCGTCCGGTCTTGTCGAGCAGGCGGTCTATGTCGCGTAGCACCTGTGGAAAAGTCGCTGTCTGACGGGCCGCCTCGGCCAGATTCGGGTAGGGCGAAGTCTCTTCTTTGTCTTCTTTCACAAAAAATGAAACCACGCGTTGCAGGCTTTCGAGGGTGCGTTTCAAATCGAATACTTCGGCCTCGTCCATCCAGGTGCCGACCACCCTGATGCGTTGCAGACTTTCGCGTAAATCGAAGACTTGCCAGTCGGGAAAATGCATCTCTCCTTGCAGAATACGGAGAAATTCTTCGCCTAAGGCCAGCTCCTTTTCTATAGGTTCTATATGGGTCAGGAAATTGACGGCATCCACTCTATCTACTCCCAGTTGGCTGGTACATAGGCTTTTGAGAATAATTCTAATTTGATCGAAGCCTAATTTTGTTTCGTAGTTTTGTGGGTATGTCATTTGAATTATTTCGTTTTTAAATTTGATTGCAAATGTAGAGATAATTTTTGTACCTTTGCCTCCGATTTTTAAACATTTCAAAAAACAATTGACTACTATGAAGAAATTTTTTGCCCTTTTGATGATTGCTGCATTCTCTACCGCAGTTTTCGCTCAAGATGAAGCTCCTGTTTTGTCGGAAGGACAACAGGCTAAAAATGCTGGTAATGAGGCATACAACAACAGAGATTATGTGACTGCCATCGCTGAGTACGAAAAATATTTGGCCAGTGGCGAAGAAGGTGTGGCTGATGACTTGTACACCTTGAATCTATACGAAATGAGTTTCTACTACGCAGGTAATACTTTCTTGCGCGAAAAGAATTACGAAAAGGCTTACGAATATTTTACCAAGTTCGAAAAGTTGGGCCGTTCAGATACGCCTACCGATTGCCGCTTCCAATACAACTATGCCAACACTGCCAACAAGTTGGATAAGGATGCCGAAGCTTTGGCTTTGTATCAGAAGTGTATCGATATCGACTGCAACAAGGATGCTTGCTATTTCGCCATCGCTCAGATTCATCGCAAGAATGACAATATTGAAAAGATGATGTCTGTGGTTACTTATGGTTTGGATTCTTTGGGTCAGGCCGGCAACCGTTACTACTCAAGATTCTTGTTGCTCTATCAGATTCAGGAACTGAAGGATGCTACCGAAGTGATGAAGAAAGCTCAGGATTTCGCTCAGAAAGCTTCAGGTGCCGACATCAACACTTATCTGACCAACATGAACCAAGCCGTTAAGTACTACGAAGAAGTGATTCCTATGTATGAAAAGGTGATGAAGTATCCCGGTGTTGACGACAAGACCAACGCCAACTATTCAAAGGCCAAGAGCGGTATCGAAGTTTGTAAGTCAAGTATCGAAGCTTACGAATCTTACAGGAAGACCATCAAGAAATAAATTGATTTGATATTTATAAGAAATCGTCTCAGGAAATGCTGGGACGATTTTTTTTGTTGGATAGCATACTTATGTTCGAACGTCAAAAAGGCAAAATCTTGCACATTACTGTCGTTATCGACGGACGTTCGTATCGATTTGTTTGGAAATAAGTTCTTGTTTTAGAATGATTTTAAGGCCAGCGTTTTTCCAGACGTCTGGCCTCTTTTTTGCTGATTTGGATGACGGCTCCGTGTTTTTGTTCGCTGAAATTGCTGCGCGTCATGACGCCTTGGTCGAAGTTGCCGATGGGCGTGTAGTGGACAAAGTCGCGGGTTTCGGTGAAGCCGAAGTTGTGTGGATGGATGCGGTAATTGTCGTGCATCACCACCCAGCAATCTTGGCCGATGCGTTTCCAGCAATTGGGCGCCTCGTGACCTCGGCGCACCCCATCGTAATAATTGTCGTCCATGCGGTAAGGGCCAGTGATATTTGTTGCCGTGGCATGTTTGATGGTGGCCGTGCTTTCGTGCGACACATAATACAGATGGAAAATGCCTTCGTGTTCCATAATGTCGCTGTCGATGACGCTGTATTTGCCTTCGGGCGCTTCGAACAAAAGTTTTGGCAGGCCTTCCATTTGCGTGAATGCGTCGTTCATATATACATAATATATACGGTTGATGCCCTTTCCTTTGCGGGACGTGAAATGTAACATCAGTTTGCCGGCTTGCGTATCGTAGACGATTTCCGGCGCCCACACGCAGCCCACTTCACTCCATTCTCCGCCCAATTCCTGAAAATTCAATCGCGTGCAAGACCAATGAATCAGATCGCGCGAGCGCATCAGTACCAAGCCTTTGTTGTTGCCCCAGCCATAGCGTTCTCCGTCGCGTTCCCATTGCGTGTCGCGATAGCCATTTCTTTGTCCGAATACATGCAAATCGGTCATGGCCAAGTAGAAATAACCATTTGGGGCGCGGTAGATATGCGGATCGCGAATGCCTTTCTGGCTGGCAATTTTTGCTCCGTCAATGATGGCGCTGTCCTTGTTCAGTGCGTGGAATGCGTAGCCGTCGTAGCTGATGGCCATATGTAGTCCGTGATCGGCATCTTTGTGATACACCATCAAGTAGGCAGCCATGTTCTTTTCGTTGTTGACAGCTTGGTTTTTCTTCGCGAAGCTTGGCATCGTCAGGCAAAGACAGCATGCCAGCAAGAAGTATAATTTTTTTCTCATCTTTGGTCTTGATTTTACGCGCACAAATTTATTAGAATATCTCATAAAATAACACTACATTCGCCACATAAAGCAATTTGACGATTATGAAAAGATACGCAATCTCTTTGCTGGCTATGTTGCTGGCTTTCTGTCTCGATGCGCATGCACAATGGCAACCCGATTTGGGCGATGGTACGTACAAGAATCCTGTCATTTTTGCCGATTATTCCGATCCGGATGTCATTCGCGTGGGCGATGATTATTGGATGGTGGCTTCCAGCTTTACTTGTATGCCCGGTATTCCCGTGCTGCATTCCTACGACTTGATCAATTGGACCATCGTGAACCACGTGTACGACGGATTGCCTATGGATAAATATCGGCATCCGGCGCATGGCGAAGGCTCTTGGGCGCCATCTATTCGTTATCACAAGGGAATGTATTATGTATATTTCTGTACGCCCAAAGATGGATTGTTCGTGGCAAGAAGCACCAATCCTCGCGGCAAATGGGATTTGCATCATATCGTCGATGTGGAAAAATGGGAAGATCCTTGTCCGCTTTGGGACGATGATGGTCAGGCCTATTTGGTACATAGCATTCATCGCGGAGGTCCGGCCATTATCCATAAAATGTCGTCCGATGGCTTGCGTCTGCTCGATAATGGTATTACCGTCTATCACAATGAGGAGATCAATCCGGTGCTCGAAGGTATGAAGTTTTGCAAACGCAATGGCTGGTATTATATTTTTGCTCCGGCAGGTGGTGTGGAAACGGGCTGGCAAACCGTGCTTCGTTCGCGGAATATTTATGGGCCCTACGAGGCTCGCAAGGTCTTGGCCGAGGGCAATGGTATCAATGGCCCGCATCAGGGAGGATTGGTGGAAACCCAGACCGGTGAATGGTGGTTCATGCATTTTCAGTCTCGAGGCATTTACGGGCGCGTGTGTCATTTGCAGCCTGCCCGCTGGACTTCTGACGATTGGATCGTGATGGGCGAAGATCCCGATGGCGATGGCATTGGATCTCCTGTGCTTACTTGGACCAAGCCCAATGTGGGTAAAACTTATCCTATCTGCCTTCCTCAGACTTCCGACGATTTTTCTTCCAAAACTTTAGGCAAGCAATGGCAATGGCAGGCTATGGAACAATCTGATTGGTATTCCTTGAAAGCGCGTAAAGGTTATATGCGTCTGTTTGCGAGCATCTGTCCTTCTGAAAAAGGCAATCTGTATTATGCCGGCAACCTTCTCTTGCAGAAAATTGCGGCGCCTTCGACGACCATGGAAACTTATCTAGAAGCTGATTTCGAGAAAGAAGGCGAGCGTGCCGGCTTAGTCGTGATGGGCAATGCTTATACCTATATTGCTTTGGTTCAGACAGAAAAGGGAAAAGAAGTGCAAGTGGTTTCGGGTAAGAATGATAAATATCCGGTGCGGCTTCAAGTTTTAGCCTCGGCTCCTGTGTCTCAAGATAATATCTACTTGCGTGTCATCGTGGGATCCGATCAGCGTTCTCGCTTTGCTTACAGTCTTGATGGTACTCATTTTATTTCTTTGGGTACCGATTATCCCATTGCGCAAGGAACTTGGATTGGGGCAAAATATGGCATCTTCTGTTCGTCGCCGAATATAGTTCAGGCCGGTGGTTATGCCGACTTCGACTATGTGAAGCTTTGTGAGAATGAATAAGAAAACACTAATTATTAAAATAAATAGAGTATGAGAAGATGTTTGATTGTATGGCTGAGTGTGCTGTTCTGTATCAGCGTGTCGGCCAAGGATTATCAGGTGTATGGCCCGCAAGGTGCCTTGTCTATGAAAATGACTTTGCCGGAAGGTTTCGATCAGAAGCAGGATTCTTGTTCTATGGTGCTGTTGATGCATGGCATTTTTGCGAGCAAAGATTACAATCCTATGCCGGCTTTGGCTAAGGCGCTTGCAGAAAAAGGTATTGCTTCCATTCGTTTCGACTTCAACGGGCATGGCAAGAGCGAAGGCCGTTTGCAAGATATGACGGTCGAAAAAGAAATAGCCGATGCGCTGGCTGTGTGGGAATTTGCGAATTCCTTGCCTTATGTGAAATCTGTCGGTTTGCTGGGACATTCGCAGGGCGGTGTGGTAGCCTCTATGACGGCCGGTCAATTGGCGGCTCGGGGCGAGTGTCCCGATGGCTTGGTGCTGATTGCGCCAGGTTCGGTCATCAAAGATGCATGTAAGGGCGGTGCTTTTTTCAATGCGCGTTTCGATCCTGCCAATCCGCCAGAATCGGTCACTTGTTTTGGTTCGATGAAGTTGGGCAGAGAGTATCTGATGAATACGCAATTGCTCGATATTTTCGGAGTTTCCAAGGCGTATACCGGTCCGGTGCGCCTGATTCACGGTAGCAAGGATAACATAGTGCCCATGCGATGTAGCAAGCAGTATCAGGATATTTATGGCGACAATGCCGAACTGATGGTGGTAGAAGGAGAAAACCACATGATTAGCAAGAAATTGGACGAAGTGAAGCATTTGGTGGTGGAATTCTTTGTTTCCTTGCAGGCACAATAAGCAGTTGCAGGCGCAATAAGCAAGTCCATATAAACAAGAAAGAAGGTGGCTTACAAATGATGTAGCCACCTTCTTTTGTATAATAAAACCTTGTCTTTGTATGTTTTAATCGTTCATCGAGAGCAGGAATTCTGCGTTGTCCTGGGTTCTTTCCAAGCGTGTCTTGAGGAATTCCATGGCTTCGATGGGATTCATGTCAGACAGGTGACGACGCAGGATCCACATACGGTTGAGCGTGGTTTCGTCGTGCAGCAAGTCGTCGCGACGTGTGCTGGAAGCCAACAAATCGACAGCAGGGTAGATGCGCTTGTTCGACAAGGTGCGGTTCAGTTGCAATTCCATGTTGCCCGTTCCCTTGAATTCTTCGAAAATGACATCGTCCATCTTTGAGCCGGTTTCGGTAAGCGCCGTGGCAATGATGGTGAGACTTCCGCCGTTTTCGATGTTACGAGCAGCGCCAAAGAAACGTTTGGGTTTGTGCAGGGCATTGGCATCCACACCGCCGGAAAGCACTTTGCCCGAAGCGGGTGCGACTGTGTTGTAAGCGCGTGCCAATCGAGTAATGGAGTCGAGCAGAATCACTACGTCGTGTCCGCATTCCACCATGCGTTTGGCCTTTTCCAAGACGATGCCGGCAATCTTTACATGGTGTTCGGCCGGTTCGTCGAAGGTAGAGGCTACCACTTCTGCGTTCACGCTGCGGGCCATGTCGGTCACTTCTTCGGGACGTTCGTCAATGAGCAGGATGATCATGTAAACTTCCGGATGATTGGCAGCGATGGCGTTGGCAATATCCTTGAGCAATACGGTTTTACCGGTCTTTGGCTGTGCCACGATAAGACCACGCTGGCCCTTTCCAATGGGCGAGAACAAATCTACCACGCGCACCGAAGAGTTGGCAAATTCTTTCTTTCCGCAAAGGTTGAATTTTTCGTCGGGAAACAAGGGTGTCAAATGGTCGAAACTCATGCGGTCGCGCACGAAAGAAGGCTCGCGGCCATTGATTTTTTCCACGCGCACCAAGGGAAAATACTTTTCGCCTTCCTTGGGCGGACGGATGGGCCCCATCACCATGTCGCCGGTACGCAAGCCGAACAGCTTGATTTGCGATTGCGAAACGTAAATATCATCGGGCGATGAAATGTAATTGTACTCGGCCGAACGCAGGAATCCGTAGTTTTCGGGCATGATTTCCAAACAGCCGCTTCCCATCAGAATGCCCTCGAAATCGTACAACTTTTCTTCTTGTTGACGGTTTTCCTGGCGATTGTCCTGACGGTTTTGCGCCTTATAGTTGGGGTTGTACATGGGGTTGTTCGGATTGTTCACGTTGGCATTGAAGTTGGGCGTGCCGGGCTGATGACGCTGACGACGCTGTTCCTTGTTTGGCTTGTCGCGATTGTCCTTCGGGCCCAAGCCGGCCATGCGACGTGCTTCTGCCAAAGTGTCTTCTGCCAGGTTTTCGGCCGGTCCGCTTTCCGCATCCTTGGCAGGCTCGGTGGCGGTTTCGGCTACCACGGTTTCAGCGCTCGTTTGGGCAACGGCTTCTTTAGACGGAGTTTCGCTTTTTTCGTTTGAGGTAACTGCTTTGGCAGCAACACCTTCTGTATCAGTGTTGGCAACAGCTTTGGGCTTGCGTCCTCGCTTTTTGGGAGTGGGCTTGGCCTCTACTGCGGCTTGGGGCGTTTCGCTTTGAGCCGCCTTGTCAGCTACGTTTGCTTTGTCTTCGGGAGTCTCTTCGCTTTTGGCGTTTTCCTTTTTGGCAGTATTCTTCTTGGCAGGCATTTTTTCTATAGGTGCTTCTTCAGTAGGCCTTTGCTCTTGTTGAGCCTTGGGCTTTTCCTTCGATTTTGCCTGCGCGGGGGCTTCATTTTCAGCCTGCGTCTTCACATCTTGTTTGGTCGTTTCTTCCTGCGAAGCCTTGTTTTCGTTCAATGGTTTTTGTTGTGCCACAGGCTTTTGAATACGTTTACGCTTGGGACGTTCTTCTTGCGACTTTCCGGAACGGTTGGCAGCGGCAAGCAGTGCCTGTTCGTCTAAGATGGCATATACTAATTTGTCTTTCGAGTTGAAATCTACCTTTGTGAGGTTCATCGATTTAGCCAACTCTACCAGTTCTTGCAAACTCTTTTCTCGGAGTTGCACAATGTTTAAAAATGGCATAAATAATAAAATTGTTACTTGAAAATCATAATGAGTCGACCACCCATTACGTTGTTGAGGAATTCGACGGCAAAGATAATAATCTTTCTTATATAATGTATGCTTATGCAAGAAAAAATATCCATGTCTCGATTTGTTTCTGCCGATTTGTCAGAAAAACTGACAGACTGAGAACCTCGTCGGCTTGTTGAGGTTTTGGCACGGCATTTGATAAATGAAGAGCGTTTTTGATAAAATGGAAAAGTAATTAGTAACAAATAAAAATTTAGAACAATGGGAAAAATTATTGGAATTGACTTAGGTACTACCAACTCTTGTGTAGCCGTTTTGGAAGGAAGTGATCCTGTAGTAATCACTAATAGTGAAGGTAAACGCACCACGCCTTCTGTGGTGGCTTTTGTAGATGGTGGCGAGCGTAAAGTGGGCGATCCTGCTAAGCGTCAGGCTATTACCAACCCTAAGAAGACGATTTCTTCTATCAAGCGTTTCATGGGTGAAAAATACGACAATGTAAGCACCGACATCAGCCGCATGGCTTACAGCGTGGTTCGTGGCGACAACAACACGCCCCGCGTGGATATCGATGGTCGTATGTACACGCCTCAAGAAATCTCTGCCATGATTCTGCAGAAGATGAAGAAAACCGCCGAAGATTATCTGGGTCAGGAAGTTAGCGAAGCTGTTATCACCGTGCCTGCTTATTTTAACGATGCTCAGCGTCAGGCTACCAAGGAAGCCGGTGAAATTGCTGGTCTGAAAGTTCGTCGTATCGTGAACGAACCTACCGCGGCTGCTTTGGCTTACGGTTTGGACAAGAAGAGCTCAGATATGAAGATTGCCGTCTTCGACTTGGGTGGTGGTACTTTCGATATCTCTATTCTTGAATTGGGTGATGGCGTGTTCGAAGTAAAATCTACCAACGGTGACACTCACCTCGGTGGTGACGATTTCGACCAGGTGATCATCGACTGGTTGGCCGAAGAATTCAAGAACGACGAAGGTATAGATTTGCGTCAGGATCCTATGGCTTTGCAACGTCTGAAAGAAGCTGCTGAAAAGGCCAAGATTGAATTGTCATCTTCAACCTCTGCCGAAATTAACCTGCCTTATATCATGGCTGTCAACAACATGCCTAAACACTTGGTTAGAACGCTTACCCGCAGCAAGTTCGAACAATTGGCCGACCGTTATATCCAGGCTTGTATCGAACCTTGTCGCAAGGCTCTTTCTGATGCCGGTCTGAGAGCTTCTGACATTGACGAAGTAATCCTGGTGGGTGGTTCTACCCGTATTCCTGCTATCCAGGCTTTGGTTGAAAAGTTCTTCGGCAAGGCTCCTTCTAAGGGCGTTAACCCCGACGAAGTAGTGGCTGTAGGTGCCGCTATTCAAGGTGCCGTGCTCACCGGCGAAGTGACCGACGTACTCTTGCTCGACGTAACGCCTCTGTCGCTCGGTATCGAAACCATGGGTGGTGTCATGACCAAGCTTATCGAAGCCAACACTACCATTCCTACCAAGAAATCTGAAACCTTCACCACTGCTGCCGACAATCAGCCTTCTGTAGAAATTCACGTATTGCAGGGTGAACGTTCTATGGCTCGCGACAACAAGACCATCGGCCGTTTTCACTTGGATGGTATTCCTGCTGCCCGTCGTGGCGTGCCTCAGATCGAAGTGACTTTCGACATCGATGCCAACGGTATTTTGAATGTGTCTGCCAAGGATAAGGCTACCGGCAAGGAACAGAGCATTCGTATCGAAGCTTCAAGCGGCCTGACTGACGCCGAAATCCAACGCATGAAGGACGAAGCTAAGGCTAATGCCGACGCCGATGCCAAGGAAAAGGAACGTATTGACAAGCTGAACCAAGCCGACTCTACCATCTTCCAGACCGAAAAGCAGTTGGAAGAATTGGGCGACAAGTTGCCTGCCGATGCTAAGTCTCAGATTGAAGGCGCTTTGGCTAAGTTGAAAGAAGCTCACAAGAACCAGGATATTCCTGCCATCGATGCTGCCATGGCCGAATTGAACCAGATTTTCCAAGCTGCTTCACAGGCTATGTACAACCAAGGCGCTCAGGCTAATCCCGGTGCCCAACCCGGTGGCGATTTCTCTGGTGGCTTCAACGGTGGTGCCGGCTTCAACGGCGGTGCTCAGCCCAACAACGACAAAAAGAACGACGGTGACGTGACCGACGTCGATTTTGAGGAAGTGAAGTAAGGTTCACAGAATATTAGACTACAAAATGAGGGTGTGTTTGCTTTGACACATCCTCATTTTTGTATATGTTCAACTCGAAGTTTAAATAATAATTAGCTTTGGTAGGCAAAGGTGATCTAATTGTCTAAGAGTGTAGAATCGTCATTCAAAAATGAAACGTTTTAGGCTATGCCATTGCGATTTAGTCCATTATTTGAAGTTTACTCGAACCCGATGTAGTGCAGTTCGCATAGCGATGGCGCAGGAGTGGGGGATTTCTCTGGCGCTAGAGCTGGCGATGACAATTCGGTCGAAGATGTTGACTCTGTTGGTGTTATCGAATTTGTTGGGGCTGGCGCATTCGAGCTTGTGCGAGCGCTTGTGCTTGTGGGTGAGCTGCTGGTTGCATCAAGATGGAACTCAAGAAAGAGCGCGTGTTTGCCGCTCAGGCGGGCGATTTTCGGCACGCGCGTGCTGAGACGAACCATCTTTCCGGAACCGCTATTTTCGCAAGTGCTTTTGCCGGTAATTCCGTCGGCATTTTTGCAAGTGCTTCTGTCGGCGTATTTGCCGTCAATTTTGCAAGCGCTTCTGCTGCTGATTCCGCCGGCATTTTCGCAAGTGCTTCTGTCGGCGTATTTGCCGTCAATTTTGCGAGCGCCTTTGCTGCTGATTCCGCCGTCATTTTTGCAAGTGCTTTTGCAGGCGCCGCCGCTGAGGTTTTTCGAAATCTTGATGCGGCCCACTTTTTGGCCGTCTTTCTGTGGGTTGCCGACGAAAATATCGATGTGGCCTTTCTGTCCGAGGGGAACCAAGTCTATAAATAGGCGTAAGTCTTTGTCGCCCTGGGTTTTGCTGAAATTGAAATACTTGTAGCCAAGGATGCATCCGTCGGTGTTGTTTACCACGGGATTGTGGCTGCCGCCTTCCACGCGGAAAAAGTCATCGGCGCGTCCGGAGGCGATGTAAGAGCCATAGAAGGTTTTCTGCGGCCAATGATGCTCGGCCGGACGAGGCGAAGTGTAGTGGCAAGCAATGCCGGCTTCCTGCTTTTTGTATGGGTCAAGTCCTTGCGTTTCAAATCCTTCCGAGTTGTATTCTCCTTCGCTGATAAGCACTTTTCCGTCGCGCACTTCTACATGGATGGGAGCTACCATGGCTTGGCGCGAATATTCGTCGGTGCCTGTCTGTCGGTGATAGAAAACCCACCACTGTCCGTTTATTTCGACGATGCTGCCATGTGTGTTTCCATTGGGACAAGCAGTAAAAATAGCATTTCCCGCAGCGTCCGTGTCGCGAGCGCGTCCGTCTATGATGGTGCCGCCGTAGGTGTAGGGGCCGAGAGGCGCGTCTGCATAAGCATAGGCCAAGGTGTAGTTGCTTTGCGGCAGTCCGAATTCGCCCTCGGCCGTCCATCGACTGTAGATAAATACGTATTTCCCTTCTATCTTTCTGATGGACGAGGCTTCGAAAAATCGGAAGATGCCTTCTTGGTTCTTGCTGGAAATCATGTCTTTAATAATCTTTGTTCCTGGCTTGACGCTGGCCATGGTGTTGGGATCGAGCTCGGCAGCCCAAGAGGTGTTGATGCCCCAATAGCCATACACGCGTCCGTCATCGTCTATGAAAACGGCCGGGTCAAAGTCCATGCAACCCTCCGTGTGACGCGGATTTTCCTCGCTCCAATTGCAGGCCACAAAAGGCCCGTCCGGTCGAGATGCCTTGGCAACCATGTTCTTGCGGCCGCCGGCCTGATTGTTGGGGTAGAGATAGTATGTTTTGCTTCCGTCCTTCTCCCTCACTTCGCACACGTCGGGCGCATAAAGCACATCGCCAAGTCCGTCTTTGTTAAGCAATTGGCCATTGGCATCCGTTTTCGATTCGAAGATAACGCCTTCGTAGCGCCAGTGGTTCAGGCTGTCGGTAGAGGCAGACCAAAGCACTTGTTCACGTCCGCAATAGGCATAGCGCAAACTGTCGTGCGAACCATAAATATACACCCTCTTCTTGCCCGGATGATCCGGATCTTCAAACACATAAGGCTCTCCGTCTGGAATGAATTCCCAAGAGGGCAGAAATGGATTCGCTGTATGACCAAAGAAACTTGCGCAAGAGATAAGGCAGGCTAAAAAGCTTATTTTGAGTGAGATATTCATTGTTGTGTAGGATTATTTGCCAGTGTTTATAAATGATGAATAAAAGTTCTCTAAGGTAATATAAAGCGACAATAATTGTTCATTATCATAAAAATTTATTTTCAAAAGGTATAATTGTTGAGTAATTAAGTTAAAAAGTGTAAATTAATATTTGTCTTTAGATTAATATGTTAAAAATTGATAATTATTTAGAGTTAATTTACAGAAATTAAGAAAGATTATCAAATATTAAGAAATGAGAAAGAGCTACAATCGGCTTTTCTTGTAATTTTGTCCGCGGAAATTATAAGAATTCAAAGATTTTGAAAGTGTCTATTATTGAGGGAAATAACCCTTTTCTTTACGAAGTGAGTTGGGAAGTCTGCAACCGAATTGGCGGTATTTATACCGTTCTGTCAACCCATGCCAAGCAGTTGGGTAAGCAATTGGGTGACAGACTTTGTTTTATCGGGCCGGATATTGAAAAAATCTATTGCCCCGACCAAGCAAATCCTTTGTTTTCTGAAGAATCTACTCCGCTCGATGCATGGCGAGACCAGCAGCAGAATACATTATATAAGGTAAGAACAGGCCGTTGGAATGTGCCAGGTTCTCCTTTGGCTGTGCTTGTTGATTTCCGTGCGTATTATGACATGAAAAACCAGATATATGCCCAAATGTGGGATTGGTATCAGGTTGATTCTCTGCATGAATACGGCGATTACAGCGAGGCATGTATGTTTGCTTATGCCAGTGGCGAAGTGGTGAAAAGTTTGGTGGAATACCAGCAGGCTCGCGTTCAGAAACAGGATGTGGAAAACCAGTCGGAGTTCGTGGCCCATTTCCATGAGTGGACTTGCGGCATGGGATTGCTTTATCTGAAACATTGTATGCCTCAGGTGGCCACCGTGTTTACTACGCATGCCACTTCCATCGGTCGTTCCATTTGCGGAAACGGCAAGGCTCTCTACGACTATCTGCCCGGTTATCAGGGCGATCAGATGGCGCGCGAGTTGAATATGGAAGCCAAGCATTCTTTGGAGAAAACGGCTGCTCATCAGGCAGATTGCTTTACTACGGTGAGCGATATCACGGCGCAGGAATGTGCTCAGTTGCTCGACAAGAAGCCCGATGTGGTGACGCCCAATGGTTTTGAAGATGATTTCGTGCCGCCGGCTCATAAGGCAGACAAGGCTCGTGCCATGGCTCGCGCCAAATTGTTGGATGTGGCCGAAGCTATGTTGGGTCATGATTTGCCCGAAGATACCTTGCTTATTGCTACGGCAGGCCGTTACGAATACCGCAACAAGGGCTTGGATGTGTTTATAGAAAGTTTGCGTCTGCTCAAGCAAAAACTGCAGGAAGAGAGTCTGAATCGTCCGGTTGTGGCTTACATTTTAGTGCCCGGCAATGTGAGCGCACCTCGTCAGGAAGTGCTCGATCGCATGAACGATTTGGATGATTCTTCGCATTTGCGTTACGGTCGTCGTGTGCGTCAGTTTGCGAACGAAATGGATATGAATGTCCTTCCTTCCAAGGGCGCCATTTATCATCCGTATAACTCGCATTGGATGCATTACATCGAAGACGATAAGGTCTTGAACGCCATCAAGGCTGCCGGTTTCGGCAATAGCCTCAACGAAAAGGTGAAGGTTATCTTCGTGCCCTGTTATCTGCATGGCAATGACGGAATCTTCAACATGAACTATTACGATCTTTTGCAGGGTTTTGACTTGACGGCTTTCTTATCTTATTATGAACCATGGGGTTACACGCCTCTCGAAAGCATCGCTTTCTCTATTCCTACCTTGACGACTTCTCTCTCCGGTTTTGGCGCCTGGGCTGCCCAGATCAATGCCGATGCCGGTAATATTGCCGGAGGCGTGGCTGTCATCAATCGTTACGATGGCAATTATGCCGAAGTGGCTGAAAAAGCTGCCGAAACTTATTATCAGTTCTGGCGGATGAATTTCGTGGAAACGGCTCAGACGCGCAAGAAGGCCCGTGCCATTTCGCGTAAGGCTCAGTGGTCGAAGTTTATCAAATATTATTGGGAAGCTTACCGCATGGCGCTTCAAGAGAAGAACAAGAGATTGTCGGAAAATTAATCCGAAATGATACAAACAGAAAACAATAACATTTATTTAAATAACTGAAAATGAAAACAAAATTGTGTTCAAATCAACCTCAGTGGTCGGCCCTGAATGTACAGTTGGCCTTGCCCGCAGGTTTGGAAAAAATGCAGGAAATTGCCTACAATTATTGGTGGACCTGGAATTACGAAGTAGTGGATTTGTATCGCAGTGTCGATGAGGCATTGTGGACCGCTTGCAACGGCAATCCTGTGTTGTTCATCGAACGTCTGACCATTGCGCAGTTGGAAGCTTTGGCTGCCGATGAAGTGTTCATGAAGAAGTTGAACGATATTTATGCCAAGTTCCGTGCTTACATGGACGTTGCTCCCCGCACCGATCGCCCCAGCGTGGCATATTTCAGCATGGAATATGGTATTTCGGAAGTCTTGAAGATTTACTCTGGCGGTTTGGGCGTTTTGGCCGGCGACTACATCAAGGAAGCATCAGACTGCAATATCGATATGGTGGCTGTGGGTTTCTTGTATCGCGAAGGCTACTTTACCCAAGGTCTGACCATCGACGGACAGCAGATTGCCATTTACGAACAACAACAGTTCAACTCATTGCCTATCAAGCAAGTGAAGAATGCCGACGGTAGCAATATGCTCTTCGATGTTCAGTATCCCGGTTACACCGTACATTGCAATGTGTGGTTGGCTCAGGTGGGTCGTGTGAAATTGTACCTGATGGATACCGATCATCCTTTGAACAGCGATTTCGACCGTCATATCACGGCTCAGTTGTATGGTGGCGATTGGGAAAACCGTATGAAGCAGGAATATCTCTTGGGTGTCGGCGGTATCCAGTTGCTGAATGCCTTGGGTATCAAGAAAGACGTTTATCACTGCAACGAAGGTCATGCCGCTTTGATCAATGCCGAACGTATGGCTAACCTTATTGCAGAAAAGAACTTGAATTTCTACCAAGCTTTGGAAGTGGTTCGCGCTTCTTCTCTCTATACTTGTCACACGCCTGTTCCTGCCGGTCACGACAGCTTCGACGAAGGTCTGTTCAGCAAGTATATGGGTAGCTACGCTGAAAAACTTGGCATCGCTTGGGGCGAACTCATGGATATGGGTCGCGAAAATCCTGGCGATATCAACGAAAAGTTCTCTATGAGTGTGTTCGCTTGCAACTGCTGTCAGGAAGTGAACGGTGTGAGCTGGTTGCACGGAGAAGTTTCAAAGAAAATGTTTGCTCCCATTTGGAAGGGTTATTATCCCGCTGAATCTCACGTGGGTTACGTTACCAATGGTGTGCATCTTCCCACTTGGGCTGCTCCCGAATGGCGTCAGTTGTACGAACGCGTTTTCGGCGAAGGCTGGAGCGAAGATCAGTCTAACCTCGACTATTACAAGAAGATCTATACCGTCAGCGACGAAGAAATCTGGGCTACCCGTCAGTCTTTGAAGAAGCAGTTGGTGGAATACATCCGCGCCAAATACAAAAACAATTGGTTGCAGACCCAGGGCGATCCTTCACGTATCATGTCCATCCTCGAAAAGATCAATCCCAATGCTTTGATTATCGGTTTCGGACGTCGTTTCGCCACTTACAAACGTGCTCACCTTTTGTTTACCGATTTGGAACGTTTGTCACGCATCGTGAACAATCCTAATTATCCGGTTCAGTTCGTGTTCACCGGTAAGGCTCACCCCGCCGATGGTGGTGGTCAGGGCTTGATTAAGCGCATCATCGAAATTTCTCGTATGCCCGAGTTCCAAGGTAAGATTATCTTCCTCGAAAACTACGACATCGCTTTGGCAAAACGTCTTATCTCAGGTGTGGATATCTGGTTGAATACGCCTACACGTCCTTTGGAAGCTTCAGGTACTTCTGGTCAGAAGGCCGAAATGAACGGTGTTCTGAACTTCTCTGTACTCGACGGATGGTGGTTGGAAGGCTACAAGCCCGGTGCCGGTTGGGCATTGACCGAAAAGCGTACCTATCAGAATCAGGCTTTCCAGGATCAGTTGGACGCTGCTACTATTTATTCAATGTTGGAAAACGAAATCATTCCTTTGTACTACGCCAAGAACAGCAAGGGCTTCTCTCCCGAATGGATTCAGTACATCAAGAACTCTATCGCTCAGATTGCTCCCGTGTTCACCACCAAGCGTATGTTGGACGATTATATCGATCGTTTCTATACCAAGTTGGCTAAGCGTTCTGCTTATCTTTGCGACAACGATTTCGAAAAGGCCCGCGAATTGGTGGCATGGAAGGAAACCATGACCGAGGCTTGGGAAAAGATCAGCATAGATTCTGTACAATTGCCCGAGGCTTTGGTTAACAATGCCGAAGTGGGCGACGAACATCTTATCTCTGTTTGTCTCGATGTGGCTGCTGCCGGTATCAATTCCGGTATTGGTGTGGAACTTGTGGTTGAAACTCAGGATGTTGACGGAAACTTGAATCACGTGACCTACGAAATGAACCAGGTGAAGTCGGCCAATGGCAAGATGAATTTCGAATTGAACTATCGTCTGAAAAAAGCCGGAGCCTTCAAGTATGCGTTCCGTATGTTCCCCAAACATGCCGATCTGCCTCACCGTCAGGACTTCTGCTTTGTTCGTTGGTTCTAATAACAAGATTTCGACGCGATTTTGAAAACTTGTTTTCTCAACGCGATATTGAAAAAGCGGCCTCAAAAGTTTGGGGTCGCTTTTTTTTCGAAAAAACTTCTTATCTTCGCTCCGCTTCAAGGCAAGTGTTCCGATAAATTCAAAATAAGATGATAAGATTATACGAAGAGAATCCCAATCCGCGACAGATTCAGCAAATTGTTGATATCCTGAAAGATGGCGGCCTGATTATTTATCCCACGGATACCATTTATGCTATCGGCTGTGATATTTTTCATGCCAAGGCGGTGGAGAAAGTGTGTCAACTAAAAGGCATTTCTTCGGCCAAGGCCAATCTGTCTTTCGTTTGCAAGGATTTGAGCCATATTGCCGAATATGCCAAGGTTTCGACGCCGGTCTTCAAGTTGATGAAATCTTATTTGCCCGGACCATACACTTTTATCCTGAACGGAAGCCATCAGCTGCCGAAGCTGTTCAAGCAAAAGAAAACCGTGGGCATTCGTATTCCCGACAATGGTATCGCACTTGCCATCGTGGAGGCTTTGGGCAATCCACTCCTGAGCATGACGCTGAAAGACGAAAACGACGAGCTGGAATACACTTGCAATCCGGAACTGATTGAAGAACGCTACGGCCATCAGGTTGATCTGGTGATTGATGGCGGTATCGGTGGAATAGAAGCGTCCACGGTGATTGATTGCACCGTGGACGACCCCATAGTTATAAGACAAGGATTGGGCGAAGTAGATTTCTAAATCGCCCCCGGTGTTTTTAGAGCACCAATTCGTTGCCCACCTTGCGTGCGCGGTCGGGCTTGTCCAAGTCGATGCCAATGCCTAAACCAATTTCAACCAGCAAGTTCCAGCCGGCGCAAAGGTATGCGTAGGGCTGCAATTCGCCACAGTCGGGCACGATGATGGTGGGGAAGGGCGTCTGCTTGTTGGAAATGGCAATGACCTTGCAACCAACGCCTTGTTCCAATACTTCCTGGAATTTTTCGTATTCTTCTTCGATGGGATCGATCACGAAAACCACATCGCAGGGTTTCATTACTTCTTCGATGCCGTGAACAGCATAAGTGCCTTCCAAGAAATCCGACTTGCGGCGGGTGATTTCGTTGGTTTTCAATGTCAATTCTTCGGCAACGCCATCGTTGTAGCCAGAGAAATAAATGGTTTCGGCCTTCTTCACATATTCCACGATGTCAGCGGGAATTTCCAGTGTGAGCGCTTTTTCCAATTTGTCGGCCAAGTCTTGCAATTCGGCCGTTTTGTCCAAACCTTGAATGTTCCAAAGAATCGATTCGTAGAACAAGGTCTGTTCGATAACGCTCTTGGTGGCAGCAACGGCTTGTTCCCATCCGCAGTTCAATACGTGGGTAGCCTTACATTGCTTAGACAGAATGGTGTCTTCGCAGGCGGTGAGTCCGAAAACATCTTGCTTGCCGGCTTCGGTCAGTTTCTTGGCCAACAAGACAACTTCCTTGGTACGGCCGGAGTTTGAGGCGCAATACACACTATAATTGGAAAGGTTATATTCGTACGATTGACGGCTTCCGTCGGTCTGGATGTTCAAATCCAAGCCCCAACGTTTGGCTTTTCTCATGGCATTCTTGGCAGGGAAAATACGGCTTGAACCTTCGCCTGTCAGGAACAATTTCTTTGTCTGTGCAATAACCTTGGCCACTTCTGCCGAAGCAGAGGGATCGAATTTTTTAACCGTAGCGACGGTATCCATCATTTCTTGTACCAATGCGTAATTGGCATACTTCTTGTCGGTTAAGTTCATAATAATGTGATAATTGGTTGGTTAAAGTCTATGTTTCAAAGCCTCAATTTCAGTATTGAAAACAGAGGTTTCTTCTTTTACTTGTTTGATAAAACTATTTTCTTCGAGCAAGCCCACCGAAGCAATCATTTCTTCTTCGTTGCGGTAGGTGCAACGGCGATAAATATTGTCGTAGTCTTTCTTGCGGCTGATATACACCTGGTCGCAAACATATTGCTGTATGCCGATGGCCTTATCGAGCAAGTCTTGCCATTGCTGTTTGCTTATTTCGTCCACTTCGAGCAGATAACAGAGCGATAAATAAGCATGACGCAGTTTGTCGATGGTGTATTTTTCCCAAATTTCATCGTAACGACGGTGGATATCGTCCCAAGAAGCCAGGCTGCCGTTCTTGATGTCGTCGCGCAATTGGTCCAAGTCGCGGGTCATCATCAATTGTCCGCCTAAGTTGTTCCAGCTCTTTTCACGACGATCTTCCTTCAATGCTTCCACCATGCTGGTGAAATTGTCTTGCGGATGTTCCTTCAGATAAGCCAGCACATTGCGGATGGCGTAGTACACCAACATGTCTCCGTACGCGTGATAGGCTTCGTACACCTTGAGAATGCGCACCTTACGACGGCTTTTTTCCATGTCTTCTCCGAAGATGTTCAAAGCCTTGATGGCATTCTTGTCTTGTAAAAGTTTTTTTCCGAATTCGCGCAGCGCCTTGTGATCGTAATCTTCGAGACGTTTTCCTTGTTCCTGAATGGCAGCTTTGGCAGTCCAAATTTCCAGCAACTTGCGTCCGGCAATCACTTCTTCCATGCTATCGGGAGCGTAGGTGTCGAATTCTATATGTTGGTGTTTGCGTTTGCGTTTGTCTCGGCTTTGGTATTTCCATGAATTACGTGCCAAAGCGTACATATTGTAGAGCCACCAGAATGCGGGCATCACTTCCAATTCGTTGGTATGCGTGTTGTTATTGACCAAAGAGAAAGGTAGTTTGATGTCCATTTCTACCGGATAATCGGCCTTGCTCAAAAGAGTGAAACTGGCAAATCGGCAAGAATGTTTTACGCTCGAGCAAAGTCCCGGCCAGAATCCGCGTCCGGCTTGTATTTCGTTGTCGTTGGTGCGGCTGTTGTGATTGGAACCCAAGGTGGCTCCGGCTGCAATATTGGTTTGACCTTTCAGTACGGCGGCCACCAAAAATGAGTTGTTGTGATGTTGTTCGTGACCCGGGAAGATAAGGCTGTGCAACACTTCGCAGCAAGAAATGGTGGAGTTGTCGCCCAGGAAGGTGTTGATAAGACGCGCACCATATTTCAGGTTGGAGTTGTTTCCCATAACAAAACGCACAGCAATGCAAGAGTAGAAAATATGGCAGCCGTAGCCCACGATTCCGTTCACCAACACCACGCCTTCTCCAATCTGCGTAGGCTCTTCCAAAGAAGAATTGATGGTGACGTTCTTTAGTTTGCTGGCGCCTTTGATGTAGCAAGAGCTGCCGATCTTACAATCTTTCAAGATGGCAGAATTTTTAATGACTGTATCTCTGCCCACTGTTCCGTAATAGCCTCGGCGGCTGTCGTAGCGTTCCTGAGTGAGTTGCAAAAGCTTGGCTTGCAGTTCTTTGTCGTCAATATAACGTGCCTCCAAATAAGCATCGGCGGCAATCATGCCATCGAAAGGATAAACCTTGCGGCTGGCGGTTTCGTTCATCACTTCCACGGCGATACGCACCTTTTCAGGCTCTCCGTCTTTAACGATGCCGTTGCCGAACTTGGAGTGATTGGTGCAGCACATTTCCTGGATGTTGAACAAAATACATTGGTCGCCAACAATATAATGAGCCAGATAATGCACATCGTGTATGGCCACATAGTCGCCAAGATCGCATGAGTCGATGAGCGAGTTGGTGATGCCCACCTTCAGTTTGAGGTCGTGGTATTGCAACCAACCGTCGCACATGGCACCTATGCGCACCATTCCATAGAATTTGTTGTTTTTGATTAGTTTAGGTTCAAACTGATCGGTTACCAAGATGTTATCCCAGTTGTCAGAAGTGTTCTGGTTTTTTACTAGGCGCTCGATTTCATCAAAACGCAAATGTCTCCAACCATTTTCCGGACGTTTTACCTGTGTGTCGCGGAGGTAGTATTCGTTTTCTCCGGCAGGAAGAAAGTCACCTTCGATAAAAGGAACTCGTTCTTGTCTGTTACGAATTAAAGTGACTGTATTTTCCATAAAAGAACAATTTTTATGGGCGACAAAGATAAAGCAATCAGAAGAAAAATAAATACGACTATGGGTGTTTTTTTATAAAAATTGACGTTTTTTTTTGGTACAAATTGGTACACATTGTCTGCGGAACTTTCTTTGTTTTGCTTTGAGACTCATGAGAAAACAAGCCCCGAAAGCCTTTTATGATAAAGACTCTCGGGGTGTGTATCAGTGGAAGAGAAAAGACTTTGCTTATTTCAGACTGATGGTGTAGGTCTTTCCCTTTTTGGTTTCGAAATCTATGGTGTAGAATTCCTTTTCGGGAAGCTTCGTCAAAGGAATCTTATTGAATTGCTGGGTTCCCTTGGCTGCCACGACGCCAAAATAAGGATTGGAATTTTCGCCCTTGGCGGTCAAAACTTTGGCGCCTTTTACCTTGAGTGGCTTTTCGTATCTCAGACGACAATTGCCGCCCAAGGTAGAATGGATGCGGGCCTCTTTGAGTTCGCCGTTTTCCCAAGCAATGTCCATGAGGAAACCGCCGCGTGCCTTGATACCCTTGATTTCGCCTTCGGGCCAGATACTCGGCAGGGCAGGCAAGAGTTGGATGAAGCCGGCATAGCTTTGCATCAGCATTTCGATGACACCGGCCGTGTAACCGAAGTTTCCGTCAATCTGGAAGGGAGAATGCGCGTCGAGCATGTTGGGATAGATGCCGCCACCGCCGCCGGAACGTGGGCCAAAACCTACCGGATTGAACAAGTTACGCACGATGATATTGGCATGATCGCCGTCGAGCAGACGCGCCCAAAGATTGATTTTCCAACCCATAGACCAACCGGTGGCTTCGTCACCGCGGAGTTCCAAGGTGCGCATACAAGCTTGGAAAAGTTCGGGTGTGGCATCGTAAGAAATTTGGTTGCCTGGATGCAAGCCGTACAGATGCGACACATGACGATGATGCGGTTCGTATTCGTCGAAATCCTGCTGCCATTCTTGGAGTTGGCCGCGGGCACCGATGCGATAAGGCAACAACTTGATAACCTGGTCTTGCAGTTGCTGACGGAATTCCTTGTCGTCTGTTCCGAGCAATTCGCCTGCCTCGATGCAACGAGTGAACAATTCACGTATCAAGCTCATATCCATGGTGCTACCCATGCTGATGGCCGATTTTTTAGGCTTGATGAGCCAACCGCCTTTTTTGTCGAATGCATATTTCTCGCCCGGCAAGATGAAGGTGTTTTCGGGAGAGTTGCTCACGGGTGTCACCAGGAAGCCTTCGCCGTTGTCCACCAACCACTCGGTAAAGAATTCGGCAGCGCCCTTCATGATGGGATAAGCCCTTTCGCGCAGGAATTCCATATCGCCCGTGTAGAGGTAATGTTCCCAGAGATGACTGCTGAGCCAGGCCGAAGCCATGGGCCAATATGAAGAGGTAGGCGTGCCGTCGTTAGGATGCGTTTCGCGCCAGATAGAGGTGTTGTGATGGGCTACCCAGCCATTTCTTCCGTACATTTCCTTGGCTGTCTTGCTGCCCGATTCGGCCAATTCTTCAATCATTTGGAAGAAGGGTTCGGCGCATTCGCTCAAGTTGGCGGTCTCGGCCGGCCAATAATTCATTTCTGCGTTGATATTCAGCGTGTAACCACAGTTCCATGGCGGCATGATTTTGTCGTTCCAGATACCTTGCAGGTTCATGGGCTGTCCGCCGGGACGCGAAGCACTGATCATCAGGTAACGTCCGTAGTTGAAGAGCAAGGTGATAAGGCCGTTGTCGTATTCGTTCCAGAAGGCAACGATGCGGTCGTCGGTAGGCAATGCCTGTTGTTGGGCCTTGGCCGGCATGTTGAATTGAACGCGGTCGAACAATCGGGCATAATCCTGCTGATGATTCTTCCAGATTTGCTGATAACCATTGTCGGCAGCATTCTGCAAATCTTTTTCTACCAATGCTTTAGCGTCTTTTCCTTCACGAGAGGGACTTTTCTTGTATCCGTTGAAGCTGGTTTCAGAGGCTAAGATGAGAACGATTTCGTCGGTGTTGGAAATGCGCAGAGACTGGCTACGGAAGGGGTTTTCGCTGTCAAGCACTTGATAAGTGGCTTCGGGTGCAATGGCTTGCAAACGAGTCTCGAAGAAAGTACCCATGCCGTTGATTTGGTCGGCGTAAAGCACATCTTCCTTGTATTTGCGGCTGCCATCGGCAAAATAAAGCTCCGGATGACGACCTTCTGCCTTCCACGATTTGATCATGGCGTCGCTGCGTCTTTGTCCGTGACCGGGGCCTTGTCCGCTCATCTTGACGATATGTTTTTCATTGTCGATGCTGTACGAAGTGGTGGGCTTGTGCGGAGAACTCAGCGCGATGCTGATATCCAAGGCATTTTCCTTGTCGGCCGTCAGTTTCATCACAATGACATCGTCGGGATGCGAAGCAAAAATCTCACGGCAATACTTCACGCCATTTTGGCTGTAGCTGATGCGCATGACCGATTTTTCAATGTCGAGTTCGCGGCGATAATCGCTGATTTCGCCTTGCACATGGTTGTTGATATGCCAGTCGCCAAGCGGTTGATAATTTTCATGAAGACGTCCCAACCAATGATAATGAACCAGGTCGTAAGCTTCGGTAAATTTCTGATTCATCAGCAGATCGACCACTTTGTCGTAGGTGGGTTGGATGTTGTGAACTTTCCATACGGTGGCGGGTTCTCCGGTGTACAAGGTGTTATCGTTCAGGCGAATAAGCTCCTCTTGCGCAGATCCGTACACCATGGCGCCCAAATGTCCGTTGCCCAAGGGAAGCGCTTCGTTCCAGTTGGCGGCGGGTTTGTTGTACCACAAAAGATGTTCGTTGTTTTCGGCAGCCTTCGCAGAGAAGTTGCCAAAACAAATCAATAGGCTTGTCAGTAAGCCTAACAAGTAAATTCTCGTTCTCATACAAATATTATTTGAATGCTGCGAATTTAGACAATTGCCTCAATATATCAAAATGCCAAGGAGGGCAGAAATGAGCAAAACCCAAATAGGATTCACCTTTTTCCAAACGGCAATGAAACTGCCTATACAAATGGCGTAACTGCTCCAATCGAAGAAGGTCTCCTGGTTGAGAAACATGATGGCGGCTACGGCAATCATGCCCACCAACATGGGTCGCATCCAAGAAATGGCAGCTTGTATGTATTTGTTGTTCTGTAGTTTGCGATAAAAAATGGTGAGAATCAACATCAAGCTGAGCGGAGGCAGCACGCAGGCCGTGGTGGCCAGCAGCGATCCCCAGATATTTCCGGTGACGGTGAAACCTACATAGGTGGCACAATTGATGGCGATGGGGCCGGGCGTCATCTGGGAAATGGCGATGATGTCGCTCAGTTGGGCTTGCGAAATCCATTCTCGCTGCATCACTATCTCGTTGTGAATGAGCGTAATCATCGGGTATCCGCCGCCAAATCCGAAGAAGCCGATTTTTAGGTACGATAAAAACAACTGCCAGTAAATCATGATTTTCGGAAATAAGTGAGCGCCACGCCGAGCAGAGCGCCGAGCAATAACATATAAATAGGTGAAATCCCCGACACGAGCAAAATGCCAAGGGCGGCCACAGCCACTATCATCTGCGGCCATTTCATCTTGATGAACATTCGAATGCAAGGCACCGCTATAAGCGCCACCACGCAAGGTCGCAAGGCTTTGAAGGCTGCGTTCACCGTTTCGTTGTCGCGAATATCGGTGAGATACATGGCAATGAGCAGGATGATGACAAACGAAGGAATGACCAATCCAAGCACCGACACTAATGCTCCCCAGTATCCTTTCACCCGGAATCCGACAAAGGCGGCCGCGTTGAGCGAGAAAGGTCCCGGTGCCGATTGCGCCAAAGTGAAGTGATTCAGGAAATCTTCTCTTTCGAACCAGCAATGCTTATCAACCACTTCTCTTTCAATCAGGGAAATCATGGCATAGCCGCTTCCGAAAGTGAAAGCGCCGATCTTGAAAAAGCAGCTGAACAAGTTCCAAAGTTCTCTCATCACTCCTGTTGTTTACAAGCTTTCTCAGGCTTTGGGACCGGCTTCCTGCATGGGTCTTTTGACGGGACTTTTATAGTCGGGGCTGAAAACCTTGCGTTGTGTGTAAAGGAAAATCATAGCAAGCACGGCGCCCAACACGTCGCAGATGGTGCCCGAAGTCCAAATGCCGGTGAGTCCTTTCCATCCGAATCCTTCGAAAATGGGCGGAACGATGTAAATCATGGGCAGCAAGAAAATGAGCTGGCGCGAAAGGCTCACCACGATGGCAATCCAAGGTTTGTCGATGGATTGGAAAAAGTTCGAGTTGGTCACTGTGAAGGCGATGAAGGGGAACATCACCATGAGCAGGCGTATAGCGGGCGTGGCAAGGCTTACCAAGGCTTCGTCCGAAGAGAAGAGTCGGGCCATGGTGCCCGGAATGAGCATCGCAATGACAGCGCCTACGAATCCGATGAAAATGGTGATGCGCATGGTGAGATCGAAAATCTCTTTGAGACGCTGGTTTTTGCCCGCACCATAATTATATCCCGCAATGGGTTGCATACCCTGACAAATACCCAAAATGAACAGGAACAAGAAGTTGACATAGCTGTTGACAATGCCGTAAGCGCCCACGGCCAAGTCGCCTCCGTAACGGATGAGTTGCGCGTTGAGCAAGGCAACCACACCGGCCGAAGCCAAGTTCATCGAGAAGGGACTGATGCCGATAAGCATAATGTTTCTGAAGATGTAAAGCTTTGGCACCCAAGCATGTTGACGGAATCGGATGAATGATTTTCTGTCGATGAAATGTGCCAATGAAACGATGCCTCCCACACTCATGGAAATGGTGGTGGCCCAAGCAGCACCGGCAATGCCCCAATCGAGCACGAAAATAAAAATAGGGTCGAGAATGATGTTCAGAATGGCGCCGCCGGCCAGTATCCACATGGCCTTGATGGGATAACCCGATGCGCGGATAAGCCCCGTGAGGTTGAAGGTGACGGTGGTCATGAACATCCCCGGAAGTACAATATACATATATTCGCGCGCGTAGCTGATGGTTTCCGCCGTGGCGCCGAAAGCTTGTAGGATGTCGTCCATAAACAAGTAACCGCAAGTGGTGAACAAGCAACCGAGAATCAAGGTCAGAATCATACTGTTACCCACGATTTTCTCGGCCCAGTTGATGTCTTTGCGTCCCAGCACGATGGAAAGTCGGGCCGAAGAACCTGCGCCTACTAACGAACCGAAGGCATGAATGATGTTCATGATGGGAAAAGTGATGGCCAATCCGGCAATGGCTAAGGCGCCTACTCCTTGTCCGATGAAAATTCTATCGACAATATTGTACACGGAGGCAATAATCTGACTGATGACAGCGGGTAGGGCGTAAGTCCATAAAAGTGACTTTATATCTCTGGTTTCTAATTCTTTAGTTCTATCAATCTGTGTACTCATAAGGTTAATTTTTAATCTCTCATAAAAGGCCCGCAAAGGTAGTGCTTTTTTACCTACGATGTAATCTTGCTTCTGAGATTTTTTCAATCGATTTGTGAAAAAAATTTTCGCTGTTTGAAATAATCGTAAAAAACTTCGCGCTTAACATTTATTGTCTCATTTTTAGATTCTTGCATACAATTTCCCCATACATTTGCGGCGTTTGGGAGAACAATAGTGTTCTTTCGGTCCTTTAAATTATTATTACCATGAAAAAAATGATTTTGGCTACCGCCTTTGCTATGGCCGTAGTGTTGAGCATGAGTGCTCAGTTGTCTTTCAGTGTTAACGCCGGTATGGCCGACGATGTTCTTGTAAGCAAATGGACGGTCGATGGCAAAGACAAAACCCAGTCTGAAAACATGTCGGGCGCCTATCTTGGTTTTACCACATCTTACGAATTGGTGCCGGGTGTGGCTATCAACTCCGTGATGCAGGTGAAGTATCTTTTCTCTCTGGACGAGGTGAATGCAACGCCTACCAGAACAGAACAGGTAAAGCAAGCTCGCAATATCCTCTCGCTGGAAATGCCGCTCCGTGCTTCGTACTATTATAAGGTGGGCGATGTGGGCATGTTCGTGTATGCCGGTCCGGTTTTCGAAATCGGTTTGATCAACAACCAAGTGACTCCGGCCGATAGCGACGATCCTAAAATTGTGAGCTATTATGGCGACGATTCACCCATGAAACGCTACGATATGCGTATGGGTGGCGGCGTGGGCCTTACCTACAAAAACTTCCTCTTGAAGGGTGGTTACGATTTCGGTCTGTTGGACAGATCTAACCACGAAGATGTCTCCTTCCATACAAGAGGTTTGAAGGTGGGTCTTGGTTATACCTTCTGATAATTAACAACTTGGTCCGGGCGAGAAATCGTCCGGATTTTTTTTATTCGTTTATGTATAATAATACACATTATTTTAGCTACATTTGCGCTCAGATAGGCAGTAGAAGCCTGTTTGTTTATTAATTTTAAAACGTATAACATGAAAAAGATTTTGATTTCTTTGGTCGCTTTATCATTGGTGACTTTCTCAGTGAACGCACAGTTGAAATTCAGTGCAAGTGTTGGCTATGCAGACAAGACGGCTATCAGCAAGATTGAAAGCGGTAATACCGTGACAACGGAAAGCTCCGACATGGGTGGTTTCTATTTAGGCGGTATCGCAAGTTACGAGTTGATGCCCAACGTAGCTATCAACGGCGGTTTGCAATTTACTTTGAATACCGAATCTGACTCTGAAGATTCTTTCTTGGGCGAAATTACGACCAAGAACACTGCTATGTCTTTGGAAATACCTGTTCGCGCTTCTTATTTGCTCGATCTTGGCGTGGTGGGTCTGTTTGCTTACGCAGGTCCGGTATTTGAACTCGGTTTGGTAAACAAGTCCAGTTTTACCATCGGTGATAATACGACTACCAGCAATTATTACGGAGAAGATGCTTCTTTGAATCGTTTCGATATCCTTTTCGGCGGTGGTTTGGGTCTTACTTACGGACAACTTTACCTGAAGTGTGGTTACGATTATGGTTTGCTCAACCTCAGCAAAGTTGACGGACTCAAGGTTCACAATGCCGGTTTGAAAGCAGGTCTTGGTGTAACTTTCTAAATTGTATATTAGGCAATTGGCGTTTGGCCAATTGCCTTCTTTCTTATTTTTTAAAAATATTTTTCGGAAAAGTTTGGCGGAATGAAAAAATGTAGTACCTTTGCAGCCGCAAACGAAAAATATTTGCAAATGCCCAGATGGCGGAATTGGTAGACGCGCTGGTCTCAAACACCAGTGGATTCACTTCCATGCCGGTTCGATCCCGGCTCTGGGTACCAACAAAACGGATGAGGAATACGACAAGAGTTTTTCTCGTCCGTTTTTTATTTTGCAGTCATCTGAACAAAAGCTTTAAATAAGGACAATAGAAAATGAAAAAAATAACCTTACTCTTGCTGACAATCCTGTTTTCTCGATTCGCTTTTGCACAATCTTCCTTTTATTATCAGACTGGAAACGACAGATTTTCATTAAAGGTACAACCCTTTGTTGCTAATTATGTGGACAGAAGTTCCAATATCGACAACCTGAATCCGGCAACGCCCACGGGCATGAATTTCGCCATTGAGTTTCCTTCGTCGCAGCAACGTCCTTGGCAGCAGTATTTGAACAATCCGACCGTCGGCTTGGGCGTTACCACCATCGATTTCGGACATGACGAAAGAATGGGTCACGCATATTCTGTGTATCCTTACATTCTGGTTCCTACTATCCGTCAGAAATTTGTAGAGTTGGATGTGAAGCTGGCAGCCGGTTTGGGCATGGTGAGCGAACATTGGTACACGCAAGAAGATACCGATCCCGATCATTATCACAATGCCACCACCAATACGACTTTTGGAAGTTATCTGAATGCCTACTTGAATGCGGGTCTTGATTTGAATATTCCTCTTTCGCGCAATTTGGCTCTCAATGCAGAGGCCGGTTATATGCACATGTGCAACGGACGTACTGCCATGCCCAATGTCGGTGCCAATCTTCTGTACGGAGGTGTGGGTATTTTGGCTACCATCAATCCTACCGAAAAAGTAGAACCTATTCAATTTCCCGATCGTCCTTATGGTTGGTGTCTGAACTTCACCGCTTCGGCCGGTACGCACGCGGCAGCCATTGCCGACGAACACAATTTCTTGATATCGTCTTTGCACGCCGGCGCTGTGTATTATTTGACAAATTGGTACGGTGTGGGTGCCGGATTCGACGTATTCTACAATGGGGCCGTTACCAACGAAACCGACCGCAGTTTGTATTGCAAGCATCACACATACACCACCAAAGACAAGATCCGTGGCGGAATTGCCTTGAACAACGAGTTTAAATTCGGCGAACTGACAGCCATCGTCGATTGGGGTGTTTATCTTTTCAATCCCTCACGCAATTTGTATTTAGATAGGCATTATGAATATGGTTTCGACTACAAGAATCCTTTGTTTTTCAAGACCATGGGTGCCGGTTCCGAAGAAGCCTTCCATTATTGGAGAATGGGTGTCAAATACCGTGTTTGGGACAATTTGCATCTGCAAGTATCTGCCAAGCAACATCTTCATATCTGCGAATTTGTTGAGTTTGGCCTGAACTATCAGATTCCTTTCCTCAAGAAAGAAAACTGCCAAAATGGCGCAAAAATCTACCATCATCACAAAAATTGGTGGTTGGCACAATAATTGCATGAACCTTGTCATTTAACCATAAAAAACTATAATGATGAAAACAGTATTGACTCAGGCTCAGCAGGTTAAACGAACTATTATCTGGGCTGTCGTGATTATTTTCTTGGCCGTTACAGGCTACGCTTGTTTCTACACCATTTCTTCTACCGAACGTGGTATCCTTTCTACTTTCGGCGAAATCAAAACAGAAGCCATCGGCTCCGGCTTGCACTTCAAGATTCCTTACATCCAACGTATCGACCGAGTTTCTATTCAAACCTATAAAATAGAAGAAAAGACCGGTGCTTATACCAAAGATATTCAGTCTGCTGATATTCAGTATGTTCTCAACTTCGATATTATTCCCGAAAATGTGCCGACTCTCTATACCGAAGTGGGTCCTTCTTTCCAGGAAAAAATTATTCTCCCCATTATATATGGTGTGGTAAAAGATGTTATCGGTACCTTCAATGCTTCCGAAATTGTTGAAAATCGCGACAATGTGCGCACTCAGGTAGAAATTCGCTTGAACGAGCAACTTTCCAACAAGTATTTCCGCAACATTTCTTTCCAAATCGTCAACATCGATTACGACGATGCTTTCGAACAAGCTATCGTAGCCAAGCAGGTAGCTGAACAAGAAGCTCTTAAAGCTAAAAATAATACCATTCGTATTCAAGAAGAAGCCAATCAGCAAGTGATTGCTGCCGAAGCCGAAGCCAAAGCTATCAAGGTTCGCGCCGACGCGCTTGCTAAGAATCCGAATCTTATCAACTACGAAATGGTGCAGAAGTGGGATGGAAAGCTGCCTCAGTATTGTCTCGGTGACAACATTCCTCTCCTGAATCTTCAATAACATTTTGGGCGATTTTCGCTCCGAGTTCTCGTCACATAGTACCACTATGCTCCTCGAACCCGAAGCGGAACTCGCCGCAAAAGATCATTGAAGATGGCTTGAATAATAAACGAGCGTCCACACGAATGGATGCTCGTTTGCTTTATAGAAGGCTCGCACTATGCGCCTCAAAGCGGAAACTTGGGCTCGGGTGGGGTGAGGCTGTGCGGAGCAATCGATTTTTTCATCCAAAGCACATGATACCAACGGCCGAATTTGTAGCCGCAATGCTCGAGCTTGGCAACTGTTTCAAAACCAAGGTGTTTGTGAAAACCTTCGCTTTGGTGTGTCAGGTATTCGTCAGGCGTTTCGGGCGAAGCAACGATGGCATACAAATCGATGATGCCCATGTCGCGCAACAAATTCTCCAACTCTTCGTAAAGGCGGCGACCCAATCCAAGTCCTTGAGTTTCAGGTGTAAGATAAATGCTCAGCTCGGCATTCCAACGATAAGCGGCACGCGGATGAAAAGCGCCGGCATAGGCGTAACCCAGAATTTTCCCCTCTTTTTCGGCCACCAAGTAAGGATATTTTTCCAAAGTCCGGCCTATTCTTTCCCGAAATGCTTCCACCGAAGGCGCCTCGTATTCAAAACTGATGGCCGTATTTTCCACGTAAGGCGCATAAATGGCCAGCAAATCAGCGGCATCTTCCACGCGGGCGCTGCGAATGTTATATTGGTTGGGTAATATACTTTGCTGTTTCATAGATGGCATGGCTGTTTCATAGATGGCATGGTCGTTTCATGTCCTGCATGGTTGTTCCCTGATTGGTGAAACCCATTGCGAAAATAATTTTACAATCTTCTTGCGGCAGACATTTGCAAGTTGCGGCAGTCGCTAGCAAGGAAAAGCAGTCGATAGCAAGGAAAAGCTGATACTTGCAAGGAAAAGCTACGAGACTCATCCCAAAGCGATTTTTACAATTTCGCTCCGTTCGTGGATGATGCTCTTGGCTCCGTTTTCGCGAATTTCTTCTTCGCTGCGGAAGCCCCAAGTGACGCCCAGTGCATAGAATCCGCTGTTGTTGGCCGTTTGCATATCTACGCCGCTATCGCCGATGTAAAGCACCTTTTCGGGCGCGATTTCCTGTCCGGCGGCTCGGCTCAGTTCCGACAGAATCCAAAGTGCGCTGGTAGGATCCGGTTTTCGAGGAAATTCCTTGCGCAGTCCGCTCACGATGGTGAAATATTTCGACAAACCAAGCTTTTCGATGATAAGAGCGGTGAGCACGTCGGCCTTGTTGGATAGAACCGCCAGTTTCAGCCCGGCAGCGTGCAGCTTTTCAAGTACTTGCGGAATGCCCTCATACACTTCGGTTTCATCGCAAGGATGCTCCAGATAATAGTTCATCAATATCTCGTGGCAAACTTCGATTTCTTCTTCGTTTTGCATATTTATTGGCAATGCGCGTTCGCATAAATTTCGTAAACCTTTGCCTATCAGTTGTTTGTATTCTTCATAATTATGCAAAGGATGATTGCGAGCTGATAAGGCTGCATTACAGGCATTGGCAATATCGGGTACGGAATTAATCAACGTTCCGTCGAGGTCGAAAATAACTGCTTGAAAATTAGACATATAAATATTTTGAAAAACTCGCTGTAAAGGTAGTATTTTTTAGAATAATTTTTTCTAATTTTGCGGCTTGAATTACAAAAGACTTGCAAAATGTATATATATACGCAAGTTCTGGTACAAAATAGACTAATTTATACGAAATGAACAAAATTGTCAGTAAAAAGGAGTTTTCGCAACTCGTTACTCAAATCGAAGTAGAAGCTCCGTTAATTGCCCGCGCCCGTAAGGCCGGACATTTCGTTATTGTAAAAGTAGACGAAAAAGGAGAACGTATTCCTCTCACCATTTCAGCAGCCGATACCGAAAAAGGCACCATCACCTTGGTGGTACAGAAGGTTGGTCTCAGCTCTACCAAATTGTGCAATCTCAATGTAGGCGACGAATTGGCCGACTTGGTGGGCCCTCTGGGAAAAGCTACACATATCGATCGTTTTGGCACCGTTGTTTGCGCCGGTGGAGGCGTGGGCGTGGCTCCTCTTTTGCCTATCGTTCAGGCAATGAAGGCTGCCGGCAACCGCGTTATCTCTGTTTTGGCTGCAAGAAATAAAGACCTTATCATTCTCGAAGACGAAATCCGCGCTTCTTCAGACGAAGTCATCATTATGACCGACGATGGCTCTTACGGACAGCAAGGTTTGGTAACCAATGGTATTGAATCTATCATCCAAAGAGAAAAAGTGGATATGTGTGTCACCATAGGTCCGGCCATCATGATGAAGTTCGTGTCTATGCTTACCAAAAAATACGAAGTGCCTACCGTGGCTTCGCTCAACACCATCATGGTAGATGGTACGGGCATGTGCGGCGGATGTCGTGTCAGCGTGGGCGGACAAACCAAGTTCGTATGTGTGGATGGACCCGAATTCGATGCTCACCAAGTGGATTGGGACGGCATGATGATGCGTATGGGTACCTACAAGGAATATGAAAAAGAAGAAATGAAAAAATTGGGATAAGATGACAAGAGAAGAAAAAATAGCAGCCGCTCGCCAGATGGAATGGCGTGAAGAATTGCGCAAAAGCATGAAGGCCAAGGAACGTACCGATTTGCCTCGTGTCAAAATGAACGAATTGGATGCGGAGTATCGTAGTCACAATCGTGAAGAAGTAAACCAGGGCCTCACCAAGGAACAAGCTTTGCAAGAAGCCAAACGTTGCTTGGACTGTGTGAATCCTACTTGTATGAATGGTTGTCCGGTGGAAATCAGTATCCCTACGTTTATCAAGAATATCGAAAGGGGAGAATTCTTAGAGGCTGCCAAGGTTTTGAAGGAAACCAGCGCGCTGCCTGCAGTTTGTGGCCGTGTGTGTCCGCAGGAAAAGCAGTGTGAATCGCAGTGTTTCTATGTGCAGAAGCTCAAAAAGCCGGCCGTGGCCATTGGTTATCTGGAACGTTTTGCTGCCGATTACGAACGCGAAAGCGGTCAGATGTCTTTGCCCGAAATGGCGCCCAAGAATGGCAAGAAAGTGGCCGTGGTGGGTTCGGGTCCTGCCGGATTGTCTTTCGCAGGCGATATGGCCAAATATGGCTATGATGTAGTGGTTTACGAAGCTTTGCACGAAATTGGCGGTGTACTCAAATATGGTATTCCCGAATTCCGTTTGCCCAATGCCATTGTAGAAGTGGAAATAGACAACTTGCGCAAGATGGGCGTTACCTTCCACAAAGACGTTATCATAGGTAAAACCCTGACCATGGACGATTTGAAAGCCGAAGGCTTTGATGGTGTTTTCGTGGCTTCCGGTGCCGGTCTACCTAATTTTATGAATATTCCCGGAGAAAACCTGCTGAACATTCTCTCTTCCAACGAGTATCTTACCCGCGTTAATTTGATGGATGCTGCTAATCCTGAGAGCGATACGCCCGTACCCTTTGGCAAGAACGTGGCAGTGATAGGTGGTGGTAATACGGCCATGGACTCTGTGCGCACTGCCAAGCGTCTGGGTGCCGAACGTGCCATGATTATTTACCGTCGTAGCGAAGAAGAAATGCCGGCCCGTCTGGAAGAAGTGAAGCATGCCAAGGAAGAAGGCGTGGAATTCCTCACCTTGCACAATCCCATCGAATATCTCGGCGACGAAAAAGGCCGCGTGACGCAGATGCGTTTGCAGAAGATGGAATTGGGCGAACCCGATGCTTCGGGCCGTCGTAAACCTGTGCCCGTGGAAGGCGCCATCGAAACGGTAGATGTTGATGTGGTGGTAGTTAGCGTGGGCGTTTCTCCCAACCCGCTCATTCCTTCATCGGTTGAGGGCCTGGAAATTTCGCGCAAGGGTACCATCGTGGTCAACGACGATATGCGTTCGTCTATTCCTACCATTTTTGCCGGTGGCGACATTGTGCGCGGTGGTGCCACCGTTATCCTGGCCATGGGCGACGGACGTCGTGCCGCAGCCGCCATGCATGCTCAGCTGAGCTAAGATGAAAAGAGTAGTTCTTTGGACTTCGATAGTCTTGTTGCTGGCTATAGGCGCTTTCTGTTTGTGGGGCGGCGATAAGAAGGAAAATGTTGTGAATGTGCATATTATCGGCGATTCAACCATGGCCGACTATGTGGAGAACACCACGCGCACCCGCGGTTGGGGCGAAATGTTGCAATCGTTTTATACCGACGATGTAAAGGTTTTGAATTATGCCCGTGGCGGCAGAAGTTCGCATTCATTCTACAAGGAAGGCCGTTGGCAAAAAGTCATAGACCAATTGCAGAGTGGCGACTACGTTTTCATTCAATTTGCGCACAACGATGAGAAAGAGGGCGGAAAAGACGGCGCCGATTTCCGTGGCACCGCTCCCTGGACCACCTACAAGCATTATCTGGAAACCTATGTCGATGAGACCCGCGAACATGGCGCCACGCCAGTGCTCATTACGCCCATTATCCGTCGTTATTTTACCAAAGACGGAAGTATCAGCCCCAAAGGTTGTCACGATTTGAGCGTGGCTCCCGACGATTCTACCCTGAATTATGTGCGCGTGATGAAGCATGTGGCCCGCAACAAGCAGGTGCCTCTGATCGATATGACGGCGCTTACCAAGACTTATGCCGAAACTTTGGGAAAAGACAGCACGACAAAATGTATTTATGTGCCCACTGATGGTACGCATACCCAATCCACCGGCGCCGCAGAATATGCGCGTTTGGCGGTGAAGGAACTGAAGCGTCAAGGTATTTTGGCCGAGTATATTCGTGAAGATATTCCCTTGGTGGTGAATCCTAGTGCCCTGTCTTTCAATACTATTTTCGCAGGCGAAGAAGCGTTTGTCTGTTTCGATGTGGTGGGTCTGAACCTGCAACCGCAGCAAGGAACACTGACGATAAAGGCACCCAAAGGCATGCTCATTGCCGACGATCCGAAGGCCGAAGCGCAGGCTTCATTGAGTTACGATTATCAGGACGGACGTTTGTGGAACAAGTGCTTTTATCTTCATTATCAGCCAACGAAGTCGGGCGAAGTAAAGACGCATGTCCGCATAGAGTATGGTGGCCAAGTTTATCGTGTGCCGGTGAAGGCAAATGTGCAAGAAGTAAAGGAACGCACTGATATCCAGATAGCTTTGTCGAATCCTTCTTGGCGCGGCCTGACCGAAACGCCCGAAGGTCTCACCATAGAAGGCGGACAATGGACGGCCGAGATTGACGAAGCGCAAAAGCGTTATTACGAATTGATTCTCAAGCCGGTAGAAGACAATCTTTTGTTGCGTCAGCTCTCCTTTACGCTCGAGGGTGAAGTGTCGTATCGCGTGGCATGTGCTTACGGCAAGGATTTCTATCCGCGCACCGATTTAGGCGAGGCGCAGCAAGGCCGGCCCGGTGTTCAGCAGCTCTCTTTCCCCATGAACCTGAGCCTGCAACCCGGCCAGCAACTCTACATCCGCTTCTTCCCCTGGAGCACTCACGACAGCGACAAACTCTCTTTCCGCCTGTCCGACTGGCACATAGACGCCGTCTCGATAAAATAAACACTCGATAAAGTAAACACTCGATAAAGTAAACATCGATAAATAAACGCTCGATAAAGTAAGCACTCGAAATCCCTTATCGACCATCTCTATCAAACGACCATATCCCATACCGCGGATGTGGTCGATTTTTTTGTTTCGTTGGAAAAAGTGTAATGAACCTTGCATTATTCGTTGGAAAAAGTGTAATGGTTTTGAATTATTCGTTGGAAAAAGTGTTTTGCTCTCGAATAAATGTGTAGTCATTTTTATGCTTTGTCGGGTATAAGTGGAGCTTTGTTTCGATTGGAGATAAGACTAGAGATTTTTGCGCATAGATTATATTATTAAAAATAAACAATTTATTTTGTTTACATTTGCACCGTTCTACGCCGATTGTTTTCTGTTAAGAGAAAACGGGAGGGTAGGGCAAGACATATGAAAAAGGCGTTTACTACGCTTTGGTTTTGACGTTCTGAAACTTCGCAACTTTCAAATTGTCTGTCAAAAACAAAGCAACGGTGAATGTCCCATTGGTGTGTTATATACATACCTCAGATACTTGTATGGCCCTTGGTGTACTCATACGCCAAGGGTGGACGTCGGTATTGGAGGGATAGTTATACATACTTGCGTGGGGCTTCTGCGTTGCTCGTTTCGACAGACAGGGCAATGCGAAGGCCTCAGAACGTGGAGCGAGCGACAGTGCAGGGCTTCACGTTTTTTTTGTGTCGGCATTCGAAAGGAATAGAGAAGAGAAATTTTGTCACCAGAAGCCCGGTGTCTGGATTGTGTGAAACGGCACGATAGAGAAGGATAGTGGGTATGGTGTTAATCGACAATGTAAATAAAACACTCAAAGATGACTTTATTGTCGAGATTAAATCAGGCAGTAAAATCTCTGTTGCTGCCTCATGCTTCTCGATATATGCTTTTGAAGAACTGAAAGCACAGCTCAAGGATATTGAAGAATTGCGTTTCATCTTCACCTCACCCACGTTTGTTACCGAGAAGGCGAGCAAACAAAAGCGAGAGTTCTACATTCCAAGACTCAACCGAGAGCGTAACCTTTATGGCTCTGAGTTCGAGATTAAGCTCCGCAATGAATTGTCTCAGCGTGCAATTGCCAAGGAGTGT
>JAFUIP010000013.1 GCA_017468435.1 Bacteroidales bacterium | reverse complement strand
CGAAGCCCGAAGGGCTGAGAAATTTAGTGCAAGCATCGGAATGAACGGAGTGAGTGGACGATGGTTGCAATTGCGAAGCCCGAAGGGCTGAGAAATTTAGTGCAAGCATCGGAATGAACGAAGTTTGCAATTGCGAGGAGCGCAGCGACGAGAAATTTAGTGCAAGCATCGAGAAGAAACAAAGTTACATCAAAATAAAAATTCAACGACAAAGTGAAATTTTTGCCAAAAACTATTGACAAACGCAACTTCACACATTATCTTTGCAGAAAAAAATCTAATACAATGACACCAAAGGAAGAAGTCAAAAGATTCCTGCAGCAGTTTCATGAGAAACTCAATATTTTTGATATCATCTTCAGAGATGATTGTGGAAAGAATACACAGGCCCTGGCAGAGTTAGAAATCTCACCACGTTATAGGTTAGAAGTCATCAAAACCATAAGGGTGGAAGACTATTCAGAAGGACCAATGTTAAACACTCTCAACCATTGTGGAGATTTGTGGGTTTTCGGCAAAGACGTCAAAGGAAATGAAGTTTACATCAAAATTTCCTTGGGTATTCCCAACAGCCAGACAATCTGCATTTCTTTTCATAAGGCAACGAAAAAAATGAATTATCCTTTTAAGAATTAACATTATGATCAGTCCATTTACCGGCGGAGAAGTCAAATTATGTCAGGAGCAACGAGAGCTTATCTTTCGTAAAGAGAAGTTTGTATATACGGCTCTTTTTTACGTATGCCTCGATACAAAAGAGCAGTTTACAACAACGGAGCTTGACGAAATAAATCTCGGACAGGTACATAATCAATATAGAAGCAAATACGGCATTCCCTTTCCCGATGAAATCAAGGAGATAAGAGAGCGCTACGGATTGTCTGCTTCCAAGATGTCTGAAATACTGGGACTTGGAGCCAACCAATATCGTTTGTACGAGAATGGTGAAATTCCCAGCGAAGCCATCGGAAAAACATTGAAAAGCATTATGACACCGAGTGTTTTCGCGACTTACGTTCACAATGCCGAGAATCAGTTTACAGCTCAGGAATTTGCCAAAATTCGCGAAAAAATTGCGCTTGCCAACAAAGGTATTGACGACATCATACACAAAGGTAATCACTATGAGATGGCAAAACGCTCATCCATCAATGGTTATGCGCCCCAGTCGCAGAGTAAACTGAAGAACATGATACTTTACTTTATCGACAAATTGGGAGGCGTATTTCCTACGAAACTGAACAAATTGCTGTTTTACACAGACTTTTGCAGTTACAAAAGAAGAGGCGTGGGCATGTCGGGATTGGCATACATGGCCATACAATATGGACCTGTTCCGGAACGATGGGATAAACTTTACAGTTCGATGGAAGATATTGAGCCAGAGATTGTTTCTTTTCCTTCCGGACATTCCGGAGAACAATTGGTTTCGAGAATCGGGCCCGATCTGTCTGAATTCAGCAAGGAGGAGCTTTCCATCTTAGAGGAAATCACCTACAAATTCGGAGGGATGAATGCCAATCAACTCTCCGAACTGAGCCACCGGGAAGAGGCCTGGCAGCATTTTGTAGATTCCGCGACTCCCATCGATTATTCGGAAGCCTTCAGTCTGAAAGCCCTGTGATTCGCAAAGAAAGGATAATAGCCCACGTAGGGGAAGAAAATTGTAATGTGTTTCAGAAACTTCATATACGAATGATTAATTATCTACCTTTGCGACGCAGTATTTGCGTTAAACTATTCAGACATTTTCACTATGAGTTATACTTACCAATATCCTCACGCGGCTCTCACTTGCGACAGCCTGATTTTCGGTCGCGAAAATAGCAAATCACGCGAAGATGACAATTTATTTGTCTTGCTGATACAACGTGCCAATGAACCATACCAAGGTTGTTGGGCCTTGCCGGGCGGATTCATGGAAATAGACGAAACCCTGGAAGAATGCGCGGCTCGCGAGCTAATGGAAGAAACCCAATTGAGCGGCATCGAACTGCATCAACTGCGGGCATACAGCACGGTAAATCGCGACCCGCGCGAACGCGTGGTGACCGTCACTTTCTGGGGCGTAGTGGACAAATCGGCCTATACAGCAGTGGCAGGCGACGATGCTGCCCAAGCAAAATGGTTCAACATCGAAGCACTGCCACCCTTAGCTTTCGATCATGCGCAAATGATTGCCGATGGTCTGGAAGCGCTGCGTCGCGCGGGGAAATAGTCGCGCGGGGAAGTAGTCGCGCGACATGATCATTGTGGGAGACTTGCCTTGAGCCATTGACGGATGTCGCTTAAGAGACGAGCCGTGGGCACATTGGCGCGATTGATCATGAGAACGAGGATGTAGCGGCTTGCGGGCGGAGCGGCAGCGGAGCCCGCAGGCTCAGCACTGAGGGCGGGCAAAGTGTAGTAGCCGGCATAGCAACGAACGCCCGACATGGAGCCTGATTTCAAACGCAAGGAGCCGGGCACATCCACCGCCAAAGAACGCAGGGTTCCTTCTTTTCCCGCCAAAGGAATGGACGAGAGGAAAACATCGGCATAGGCACTTTCTTGCGACATATATTGCAGCACGGCGGCCAGAAAGGAAGCCGAAAAGGCCGTCTGTGGCGCCAATCCGCAAGCATCTTTCAAGAAACAATCGCTCACATCCAAGCCCTTGTCTTGCCAAAAAGAGAGCATGGCGCGCAAACTTTCCGTAGCCGAAAGCGGCAAATCAGCTCCCAAACGCCAAGCCGCATGACGGGCCAGATATTCTGCCAAAAGATTATTGCTCCTGACATTGCATTGCCTTATCATCTCGCGCAAAGACAAAGAACGATGCGTATGAAACAGACGAAGTTGCTCTTCCGACACAAAGGCATCGAAATCGGAAACGCGCATGACACCCTCGTCGAAAGCCAAAGCTACGGAAATCGATATGCCCGACTTTTGAAGATGTTCCTGCCACAGCCAACGCAAACTGCCGTTCGGATCGGGATTGTCCGCCCTGACGCGAAAAGCATTTCGATGCGCCGGAATACTTCCAAACACTTGTCTCTGATACTGATAGGGAACGCCATACACGTAGGCGCTGTCTTTGTTATTGTCTGCCGCAAAGGCTTTTACATCAAAATGAAAAGAGGGAAAAGAAGGATACACCTTCTGCAGGGAAACAGCCTCTCCCACTCCGTCGCTGCTCAAATACAAATCGAGGGCATTTTCGTAAATGGCTGCCGAATATACGCCGGCAGCATAATAATTGCCCAAATCTTCCCATAGCCAATAAGGCGAAACGGCCTGTTCATCGGCCCAGGCATCCAGGAGACGCACACTGCCCTTCACTTGGCGAATGCCGGCTTTTTGCAGGGCCTCAGTCCATTCATCGAGAAAAGCAAAAGGATTTTCATGAAACAAAGCCGAACCCAAAGTAGGATCGCCCAGAGGAAGCAGCCACACATCGCCATGCAGCACACCGTCTTGAATCTTTCCTTGATAATACAAGCGCGTTTCGGCAGCATAGTCCGGACCCAACACTTCCAATGCCGTGGCCGTGGTCAAGAGTTTGACAATGGAAGCTGACGACAAAACCCGCTCAGGCCGATGCTTGGCACAAAGCTCGCCGGTTTCAGCATCGAGCAAAACATACGAAAGGGAGGCGCCACGATAATCGGCCTGCCGGAAAGGCTGCGGAAATGGCTGTTCCGCAGACAGATGCAGACAGACAAAGGCCATCAGCAAGCAACAAAAAGACAAGCGCTTCATAGCCTCCTTATCGGGAATCAATAGAATTCGTAATACATGATGAAACTCATCAGCGACTCATGGTCGAGCAGCCATACCTTGCTCTCTTCGGGAGAAATCTTCAAGACCTCCACGTTACAACTTTTTCCGATGGAGGGCAAGCCGCGAGTCTTCAAAGTAAGCTTTCGGGTAGCGCCTTTTTCGGGAAAGTCATCCAAATTCATCTGAATCACCTTGGAAGCCGCATCGTTCTGAAAACGACACATATAGGAGCTAGTATTGTAAGCCAGCTGATGCTTGTCATCGTCGTAGGCAAAGATGGCTTTTTCACCATCGAACACACCGTAAGTATCTTGTTTCAAGGCATTCTCGCGAGCCGCTTTCAAAAGAGGATCCTCGTTATGGCAAGAGTAAAAGCCAAGCGTCATTACCAAGAGAATGGCTATAGCAACATATTTTTTCATAATCTTCGTCATTTTTCTTTCACTTCAAATTTTCTAACAATGGTTTCCACGTCTTCGTCGGCCGTGTAATGGATTTCCACCTTCAGGATATGTTTGCCGGCGGGAATAGAACGCAAAAGCGGTGCTTGCACGGCCTCGTCGTCTATGAACCAAAGCAGTTTTTCGTATGGAGCCTTCAGGTTGTTCACGTCTAGCATGCAAGGTTCGCCTTCGGTATAGGAAGCTTCCATGTAGATGGCCGGGAAATCGTTGCTGATTTTGGGCAGATTCACCACTCTTTGCAAAGAATCGCTCAGCACGCCGTTTTGGTATGCGTACATTTTGAATTGATACATATTGCCGGGTTCCAGGCCGGTGACGCAAGCCAGAGGTTCTTCCAGCAACAAGCTATCCATTTGTGTGGCGCTCGATTTTGCATAATACAACTTCCAGGCATCGTCCACACCTCCATCCCAAGAGAGGAAGACCTGACGCTGCGAGTTGCGCAGCTGCATGGCAGACGCCAATGAAGCCACCACGCTCACCTTGCAAGAATCGGTTTTCTGACCTTTGTCCACGCTCACGTAAACATAAGCTTCGCCGGGCGTCTGGGCAGAAATCAAACCGGTATTGTTTACCATCACCACCGAAGGATCGCTGCTGCGCCACTGAGTCGTACGAGAAGTGGCATCCGAAGGAAGAATCTTAGTGGCCATATACATTTCTTCGCCCACGCGCATTTCTATGCTATCGTGAGACATACTCAATTCTTCTACAGGCACATAGGGTTTATCTATACAAGATACGAAAGAGATAATCCAGTTGCCGTCTATGCTCCCTTTCGAAGCCTCGGCCAAGGTAATCCAACCATCTTCCTGTCCGCCATAAAGCAAATCACCTTTGCCACTGACAGCCGGGCCATTGTCAATCATCACAGGATAAGCACTTTCAGGATAATCGGAAACGGCAAAGGCTACATGATAATCGACGCCTTCTTCAATCTTCACCGAATCGTTGCGGAAGCTGAAGGTAATTTCGCCCGAGGGAACATTCTCGAGAGTCTGTTCGGCAATGACGGTGGTATCGTTCACCAAAATCATACAAGTGACATCGGGATTTCCGCTAGACATACGGATGCTGGTCGTTCCGAACATATCGCCCACCACCTCTTTCAGATCTTCGGCCGTCCAGAAAGTGCCGACAATAAAATCAGAACCGGCAGTTCCCACAGACATCACGGGCATATCTTCCTGGTTGTACCATGCGAAACCTTCGTGATAATATTGTTCGTCTTCGGTAAGCATGACAATGTTCTGTTTGGTGCTACCGGATTCCAGTTGCAGTTCGTAGCTCACGGGCATATATTTATCGGCCTGACAAGAAAGCAGATACTTTCCGGCAGGAAGTCTATAGAATCCGTATTGGCCTTGAGCATTACTGCGACAGATGTAGCTGTCTTCTTCCTTGGCGGCGCGAGCCATTCTCAAGCCCGAAGCAGTGCGCGTTTCCACAATGGGACTGAGCTGCACCACGGCATTGGACAAAGGCGATCCGTCGTACATGCTGACAATGCCGCCCACATGGGCCTTTTCGTTTTCCGACTTCACCTGGAAGGTAGCTTTTTCGCCATCGTGGGCAATGTTGTACAAGCCCACTTCCAAAGGCAATCCGCTCCACGAGATAGAGGCCGGCTTGGAATCCAGATTGAAAGATTTATTCCTGTCGTAGGGATAGAAAACATCCGCCGTGATGGCCGCATTCTTGTTGGAAGCATCTACCAGATACATACAACGATGCGAGGGGAAACAATTGACCATGTTGTACATCCACAGCTGTGCAGCCGTCATGTCGCCGACCATGTTCTGTGATTTATCCACGTGATAGATGATGACACCGTCTTTTCCGATATACGAATCCCATTTTTCTTGCTTGCGGTATTCTATCACAAAATATTCGTTCTTGTTGTCGGTTTCGATGCGATAAGCCTCATTCTGAGAAACAGGCAAGAGAGAATAATCGCCCGATGCCTGCAAGGTAGGAATCTTGTACCAACCCAATTGTTCCCTTTCTTCGGCATTCATATAGGGAGGCGTACGGCCATTGTTGTTGTAGTTACCAGCCGACATAAGCGACAAGATGCCCCAGTCGTTGGCCGAACCGTTTTCTTCGTAATCGGTGTCGTAGATATCCCAAAGTCCCAGCACGTGTGCATATTCGTGACAGAAAGTACCTATACCGCACATGGTCTTGTTGGAAAAACGCAATTCGGAAGAGCAGGCATACGATCCCAAACGGATGCCATTGATGCTGATATTCTGATAATAAAGATTGGAAGCATGAGGCCAGATGGTGTTTTCATCGCCACCTTCCGACTCGCTGAAACCGGCATAGAAAACGAAAACATTGTCGAGCATGCCATCTCCGTCTAAGTCGTAGCGGCTCAAGTCCACGCCGTTGGCGGCCGCAGCCTGTAAGGCTTCCACTATCATTTCCTGCGGATTCTTGTCGGAACCATATTCGGTGTTGCCGCCATATTCTGCCATAGCCTTGGAAGTGGTAAAGGGGCCATACACATCGAATGTGGGATTGAACTGATGCAGTGAATTTTCGTAGAAATAATCGTAGGCCGATCCGGTGGCACCATTCTGGAAATAACCTTTTTCATTGAGCAAGGCGGAGAAATCGGCATTGGCCGTGGCCGACGAAAACTTGACATCGGTATATTCCACCAAGAGTACCAACTGACGAGGCGTGGGATGAGTCAGGATGGCAGAGCGGGCCGGAGCGGAGCGGAGGCCTGCCCCATTGCGACGAGCGTTCAGCTCTTCACGACGCTGCACGGCCTTTTCCTTCACCGTTTGAGGTATATATTCGCGGTGCATCACAGGCTTCAAGGAACCATAAGGATTGGAACTCAAGCGGATGCGGCCATCTTCCGTGAATGAGGAGTAATAATAATTGCCGTCCTTCTTCTGGTTGATAAGATAACCGTTCATATCGGTGGTGTAATGGAAAAATTCATCACCATGCACCCTTATCTGCACTTCTTTACCATCGGCCTGACGTACACTGACTGCTTGCGGAATAGCCACATTTGCCATCATTTGCAAGGGAAGGCAAAGGGCCAACAAGAGACCGCACAAAGTCCATTTCATCTGTTTGTTCATCTTCTTCTCTCTATTTTTCGGTTGTTACTATGAAAGCGCGAAGATAAAGAAAACATCAAGACCGACAAAACAAAAAAAGCCCGACTCCGAAGAATCGAGCTTTCTTTGATATAGGTTTTCCGAATCAAATTCGGAGAAGCTTATTTACTTAATCATGAACTTCTTACCACCTTGGATATACAAACCGGGCTGCAAGTTGTCAACATCCATCACGCGACGACCGAAGATATCGTAGATGGTTTCGTCGGCGGGAGCCACGTTTACAGAAGGCAAAGCGTTCACGAAGTTTGACTTCACGTAGAAGATTTCGCTAACGAACAAATATTCGGTGGTACGATGAGAAGTACCGGCAGCGAAAGCAGCTTCCAAAGCAGCGGGAGAATAGTAGCCGCTGGTTTCATCACCCTTGATACGAACCCAAGCTTTCTTGCCATTCAATGAAGAAGGCATTTCAGCCACTACCTGAATCCAATGACCATAGTCGCCATACATATCGGCAGTCTTGATGGTTTCCCAAGTGGTACCGTCCAGAGAAACATCCACATTGGTGGTCTTGTAAGCAGAGTTGTCGGTACCGATGTTGAACATCAAGTATGAACCGGCTTCTACAGAAGGAATTTCGAAATAGATATAATCAGCGGGAGCCTTGTCAGCGAAAGTGGCACTGTCTGAGTGGATGAACAAGCAGTTGCGCAAGTCGGTGATGTAATCGTTGCTGATCTTGTTGTTACGCGTCATGATAGCCTGCGTGGTAGAGTCGATGTACTGGGTACCATCGTGGGTAGCATATTTCAAGAAATATACACCTTCTTCAGCAGCATAGTTGGCAGCCAAAGGAGCATCCAGTTTCACATTGTTCTTGTCGAGTTGTTCGAGGTTCCAAACAGCGATGTAAGGTTGTTCTTCGAACTGAGCGGTCAGGTTCAGGTCGCCGGTAAGAGTGATGGTACGAACTTCGTCTTTCACACCGTCGCTCCAGCCGAGGAACTTGTTCAACATACCCTTGCGGTTGGCTTCGATGGTGATTTCGTCGCCGGTGATGAACTTGTTGCTCAGAGAAACACCTGATTGTTCGTTCAACTTAACGATAGCCGATTTTGAACCCTCGACAGCGATGGTCACGTTCACAACAGATTTCTTGTCTTCGGTATAGAGAGAAGTCACACCGATGGGAGCGCCTTCCACGCCGGCAGTGTAAACTTTTTCACCCTTCCAGATATTGAAGAGGTCAGACTTGACATCGGTAAAGATGCTCCAATCGAAACCATGGTCTTCTTGGGTCAGATAAACGGTATCGGCCATCAACCAAGCACCTTCGCCATCTTCGGTAATGTTTTCTCTCGGGCCCTTGTAGCCTACCAATACATTGTTCATGAATTCAACCATACCATATTGAACACTGGCCACATAATTTCTCTTGGGATTGCTCAAAGTATCGGGATTGGCCTTGGCGATAGAATCGCCGATGAAGCTGTTGTTGTAAGCATCGTACCAGTTGGGAACGAGGAACATATTGTTGTTGATCTTGATAGAAGACATGGGACCCACATATTGGTCGAACATCATCAAAGAGTTCTGGCTGTTCCAACCGATGAAAATGTTGTTTTCGAAAGTGAAGTCGATATCCACACGACCGGCATCGTCAGACATGGTAGAGAACTGAATGAGAGAATGTACATAGCCCAAGTCGTAGAACATGTTTTCGCGGAATACCATTTCGGCTACACGCATATCCATACGGAACATAGACATAGGATTGTCTAACTGATAACCGGTACGGAAAGTACAACCTTCAACGCCAAAGTAGTTGATATCGCCGGCATCCTTCAAACCATTGAGTTTTTCGGCAGGCTGTACACGGAAAAGTGCACGGTTGTAGTCTTGGAACACGCAATTGGTAAATTTCAAGGTATCGATGTAGTGGTAGTTGGTGTCCTTGGTCTGGAAATAATACTTAGAGTTGGCCGTACCACCTGCACCTTGCAACACAATATTCTCAAAGAATACAGACAATTTGTCGCTCGTTTGGTTGATGGGGAGGTTCCATTGATGCTTGATACCTGACATCTTGCCTTCTTCGTTATCTACACCGATAATGTAAATCTTACCGGCCGAAGGCATGTTCTTACCATTGTTCAAAGTGATGGCGTTACCATTCGATTTAACGAAAATGGTATCGCACTGGTCGTTGGTGCGTTCAGCAAAGAAGGCAGCTTCGAAATCGGCCTTGCTGCTGACAGTCACGTGCTCTGCCATCATGGCGAATACAGCCAAGAAGCAGCTCAAAGTGGTCATTACTTTTTTCATAATTGATAATTAAATAGTTAGTAAATAAATGATGAATTTTTATTCTATTGTTCAACTGATTATTTTGATGTTCAATTGATTATTCCAAAGTCCAATCGATGAAATATTTTTTCTGCAAAGAAGCTTCCACCTGCGAAGCATCGGCATATTTAGCTTTCACGCGGTCGAACACAATCTTGTAATCCTTGTCGTAACGTTCGGCCATCTTCACTAAGTAGCTATATGATTTTCCTTCGCCGGTGAATTCCTTCAAATACTCGTCGGCAAGCGCCAAGTCGTAAGCCTTGATGCGGTCTTTGTCGAAGGCGAAAGCCAATTTCTCTTCTTCGGTGGCATCTTCCGAAATAACAGGCAAGTCGTATTCCTTACCGCGGTTGGCACCCACGATACCGATATCGCCGTAGCCGCCCGAAGGCGCAAACCAGTTGACATCTTCGCTGGCCCAATAATATTCACTCCAAATGGCTTGTCCGTCCAGGCTGTCGGCAGGAACGGTGAGACGTCCGCCGGGGAAGCGGTTCAACAAACCGGTGTTGAGCAAAGTCTTGGCTACATCCCAATGTCCCAAATGGTTTTCAGCCTCAGCCAAAAGGAAGTGCAAATCGTGTCCGCGGAAAATGGGAATGGTGGGCTGAATTTCAAAAATATTCTGACGCAGATAACCTTGGTTGTTCAAACGGGTATAATAATACTTGCTGAAGGCCAATTGTCCGCCCAAAGTATTGCAAACCAAACGCTGATGCGGGCCACGGATATCCGATTCGTTGTAGATTTCCAAGGCCTTTTCAGCCGGTTTCAGATAATAGCCGTCGGCGGGATATTCAGGACAGAAATATTGTACCAAACGATTGGTCTGCTTATTCTGATAATCGTAGAAAACGGCGCCCATGATCTGAGGCTCGTAAGCCACTTGCTCTGTCCAGAAAATATTGGGATATTCCAAAATGATCTGCATGGTACAGCTATACCAATGACCACCATTCACCAAAGATTCCGTCAGGTATTTCAAGACATTGTCGCGCACCCATTGCCAATCGGCGTGGGCTGCAGCTTCGTCTTCGTAATTGGTGCGCCAAGAGGCCAGTTCCGCACGCAAATTGATCCATCGGGGCGTCATCAAGTTCCAATACTGATAAGCCGCGTTGCCGCCCATGGGATTCACCCAGTAGGTCCAGTCCATTTCCAAATCGGCAGGAATATGTTGTCCGCAAAGTTCAATACCATTGTCGAGCAAATCTATGCAATAATCGCAAATGCCCTTCATATCGAGTTTGGTGAAGACTTTTCCGTTGTCGAGATTGTCGAGCTCGGTCATGTTGGTGTCGTACCAGTAGGCTTCGCCGTAGATGCGGCCCAACATATAGTAACCCCAAACCTTATGGCGCAAAGCAGAAGACACCAATCGGGGAATATGCACCTTGGCACTGTCGCTCAAAGCGCCATCCACACGGTTGTAGAAATCGTCGAGTTTGGTCATGAAGTCGTTGCAGCTCACAATGAGCGCGTAGTATGGCTTCGGGTCGGCATATTCGTTGCCATCGGTACTTTCGTAACGATAAAGATTCTGCAAGGCGATGGGCGCGTTGCCGGTGGCTTCCAGGTAATTAGAACGCGGATCGGTGAGGAAAATGGCATGGTCGCCGGCTTCCTGCATACGGGTGATGATACCCAGAAAACCTCGATACATTTCACTTTCTTTGGCAATATACTGATCCTCGTTCAAAACATTGTCCGGATCGGTTTCAAAAAATTGGCAGGAAGCAAAACCCAGCAACACTGCCAAGAGAGGCATATATAATAATTTCTTCATAATCATTCGCTTAGAAATTCAAATTAACACCCAATCGGAGCATGGCCGGCTGGCTTACCTTGGCATAGTCGAAACCACGGAGCGCTTCGGCATAACTGTAAGAGAATTCCGGATCGGAGCCTAAGTAAGAGGTCAAGGTCCACAAGTTTTCGGCTGCAATCCACACACGACCTTCCACGAAGCGGAGCAGCGACTGGTCGAAATCGTACGACAACATCAGGCGACGCAGTTTCAGGTAGCTGGCATCTTCTATCCAACGATCGCTAAACAAGGCATTTCCGGAAGGGTCGCCATAAGCGGCGCGCGGCATGGAAGCTTGCTGACCTTCCACTTGCCAACGGTTCATCACGGCCAGCGACTGATTGTAGAAATGGTCCATCGATTCGGTCTGACGACGGGTGGCATTGTAGGCTTCGTTACCTACGCTGAATCCGAAATCGGCCGTCATGGTCAGTTTCTTGTAGCGCAATGAAGTACCGAAAGATCCATAAAGATCGGGCGTTGCAGAGCCTAATGCCACACGGTCTTTGTCGTTGATAGTACCGTCATTGTTCTGGTCCACGAAAATCACGTCACCACCCTGGTAATAACCACCGTAAGGTGTTTTCAGCGGCTTGCCGGTAGCCTCGGTAGGCGCTTGGGCCTGAGCCGTCGTGGCATAAACACCGGCCGTTTCGTAACCCCAGAATTCGTAAGGCGTTTCACCCACTTTCAGACGCGTCTGTGCATCGTCGCCATTGTAGAAATCGTAGTCTTGAATGAATGACTGCATCTGTCCCAAGTCGGCAATAAGACTCTTCATGCAAGAAGCATTGGCATACAACATCCAGTTCCAATCTTTGGTATTCAGCACATTGAGTCGAGCAGCCAATTCCAAACCCATGTTGTTGATGGCGGCCGTATTGGCATAATAGGCTTCGTTAGAACCATAAACAGACGAAATCTTGGTATCGAGCAACAAATCGTAATGATGCGCGAAATAAGCATTCAAACGAAGGTCGAAAGCATGTTTCCACATAGACACATCCACACCCAGATCGGCCTGAGCCTTCTTTTCCCATTCCAAATGCGTGTTGGGAACGCCGTTACGCACGATGGTACCTAAGTTGAAGAGGTTGTTGGACACATAATAATTCTTTCCGTAGTTCGACGAGAAACGGCTGTTACCCGAAAGCGAAACTTCTGCCGTCAGGTTCAGGTGGTCGAATGCCTCAGGAAGTTTACCCGTGTTGGCAGCCAGATAAGTAGCCGACAATGAGGGGAAAAGGCCAAAGCGCGGCGCATCCACACCCGAAGCCGAAGTTCCATCCATACTCAAACCGGCCGTGGTTTTCCACAAATTCTTGTACAAATGGTCGGCGTGAGCGTAGAAACTCATGTATTTCCAATCGTCGTTGTTACCGAAAATGCTCCATTCGTCGGTCACCATGGAGAGCGTGCGGTTGTAGTCGTTGGCCGAGTTGTAACCACTGGAAGCATCGTATTCATAGCTCTTGGTCATGACGCGGGCACCAAAATAAGCATCCAAACTATGCTTGTCGCCAAAGATATTGTGGTAGGCCGCATTCACATTGTAATAATAGGCCGACTGACGCAAAACACCCATGGACACGAAGTTTTCACCCGTTCCGTACAACTGGGGAATAATAGCTGCCTGATCCACACCGGGCGTGAAGACATATTCTTCGGTATAGTCGTAATAGAGGTTCACCAAAGCCGTCAGCGTCCAAAGGTCGGTAGCCTTGTAATTCAAGCCCAGACGAATGTTGGCATCGTAAATTTTGTCGGTGCTGCTCACCGTGTTGACAATGGCCAGAGGATTGGAAACCACATCGTAAGCATGCGTCGGATTGGGATTGACCGCCCAGCCATTATACTTGGAATAACGTCCGTTGATGATGCCGCCGTCGCTCAATTTCTGGAAGGGATGCAGGTTGGGCATGGCATGGTAAGCTGCCAAAATAGGATTGGTTTCCTCTTTCATACCGACATTATTCAGGTTGCTGTTGATATAAGCCAAGTTCACAGAAGTGAAAATCTCGAACTCGGGAGCCACCATGATATTGGTATTCAAAGCCGTATGATAACGATTGGTGTTGGTGTTGTCCAAAACGCCTTCTTCGCGGGTATAACCGAAAGAAATATTGTACTTGGCCACTTCGTCACCACCTTCCACGCGCAAGACATTGTCCGTGACCATGGCCGGGCGATAAATTTGTGATGTCCAATCGGTTTCGTTGTTGAAAAGATAAGCGTAATAATAATCGTCTGTGCCGGCCAAGAAAGGATAATCCTTCTGGAAATCGGACATGGAAGCATAACGACTCTGACCAATTTCCATCAAATAATCTTGATAGTCGCTCGCATTGAGCGTGGGCAATTGTCTTTTCACTTGAGATACGCCGTAGTTTCCGGAGAAAGTAATTCGGGTATCCAGATTGTCGCTGGTAGCCTGCTCGGTTTCCACCAAGATAACGCCATTAGAACCCAAGGCACCGTACATGGCAGCCTCTGCTCCTTTCAACACGGTGATGCTGCGAATATCGGCAGCGTTGTAGGCAAACATAGCGTCGCGGCTGTAGGCATTGTTCACATCGCTTACCGAAGTATTGGCTAAGTAAGGCACACCGTTCACCAAAATAAGCGGCGTGTTTTCTGCGTTCAAAGTATGCAGACCGCGGATATTGAAGTAGGCGCCTTCGCCGGGCATGCCGCTCTTGCGTTCCACTTTCAAAGCCGGATCCACATCTTGCCAGGCAAGCGAAGAAGAAGGATTCGTCTTAAAATCCTTGTTCAAGACAGTGTTCAGAATGGCCGAAGCTTCGTCACGAACCTGCACCGACTGGTCGAGCACCACTTCGCCATTGTAGAGAGGCGTTCCGACAGGCACCATCACTATGCTTTCGGTGGCAGAAGTCAAAGCCACTTTTCGGGTGTAGAATCCCGGCGTGGCCAGCTGCACGTAAGCATCCTTGCGTTCCGTGGTCAAAGTAAATTCACCATTGGCATCGGTAATGGCCGTAGCCTTATCGCCCTGCACCGACACGATGACACCTTCAATGGCGCTTCCATCGGTAGATTGCACGCGGGCTTTATACGTTGTCTGTGCCTGCAAACCAAAGCTCAGACACAGCATCAGGATAAAGGGAAATATTCTCATCTTCATAACTTTCCTCCTAATAATTATTTTGAGTAGGACGCAAACACCAGTGATACATCATCAACTGATTCACATCGCTTTTGCTTCTGTCCTGACGACCATTCTTATACAAGGCCGCATTATCCACAGACGAAACCTTGATCTTGAAATTGCCCGGACGCTTCAGATTGACAATGGCCACCTGATAACCATCGGTATCGTAAGCCGAAGCCTTCTGATACTTTGCGGGATCCTGGTCGTACCACCAACGCCAGTCGAAATATTCGGGATAGCCGATAGATTCCGAACCGAAGAAGTCCAAACCTTCCATGGCACCACCACGGTCGAAGTGGAAGTTAGAACCGGTGGCAATCAAAGACATATCCTTCACCAAGCAGTTCTGCGGACCGAAATATTCGTCCTGACCACAGAAATAAATGCTGACAGAATAAGGCAATGAGTGCTTGAAGCCCATGCGCAGATAATATTCGCCGGCAGGCAGGTTCACTTCTTTCAAACCGAAAGCACGTTCCGACTCGTTGTACAAAAGGCCGTCGAAATCTACCGACACTTCTGCGGAATCGGCCTGAGCCTTGGCCGAAGGAGCCGCCGTGAGCAAATAATAATACATGGTGGGCAAGGTAGATGACAATTCAAAAGCACTTTGGCCTTCTACCGAGTTATCGGGTTTTTCCCAACCATCCCAACGGAAATAACCGCCTTCCGTGGCTTGAGAAGTGGCATCGTCCCAACCTTTCTGTTCGGCATTCAAAGCCGCCCAAATCTGGTAGAAACGAGATTTCACACGCCAAATGACAATATGATTAGGAATCTTGTAATTCGTCAGATAATATGCGGTTCCATTCGACAATTCCACGGGTTCGGCCGCATTCACCGTCTGCACGGAAGGTTTCCATTGGGCCGCCGTGTAAGCCGTAAACATTTCCTTATCGGTAGCTTCGTTGATTTCGCGGATATGTCCGCCCACGCATTCAAACTGTCCGGGAACGGAGGCAGCCACCTCTTCGGGAGCCAAACGCTTGTCCACGAAGAAACTGCTCACCATCCACTTGGCAAACTTCAAGGTGTCGGCTGCGGTGGCCGAGCGATTGAGCCATTCGGGAATATTCAGGATAGCATCATCGAAAGCTTTTTTAATCAAGTCGTTGCTTGGAATGAACAGGGTCGATTGATAAGCTTCGCTGTGCATGTTCCAATAAGAAAGTCCGTCTTCGGTATAACGATCCATCAAGGTATTGCGGATAGCCATCACAGAGTCAGCATAAATGGTGTTACCCATCTGGTCGGTACCGCAAGGCGTAGAAGCAGCGGCATCGAAATACACTTCTTCGAAATACGCAATCAACTGTTTGAACATGGAGTATTCCTTGCCAAGCGACTGAATGTACTCATAAATAGAAGCTTGCACGGGAAGAACGCCCTTCACGTAATAAATGTAGCCATTGCGCACCTTCACTATCTGTTCCACTTCTACCCTATTCAGATAGGTTTGGCCTTCAGCGTCTTTGGTAACCCAAAGATTCTTTCCGCTCAGGGTATAGATACCGAAACCTTCCGTCAATGATGAAGGAGGCACAGGCACCGCAGAAAACAGGTTTTTGGCAAAATTTTCATCGGCAGTCAGGTCGTCGGTAGCGGCCAAATAAGCATCTTCACTCACGATGAGCGTGCAGTAAGCGCCCTTGGCCATTTTATCTATCAAGCCGGCTTCCTGATACAAAGCTTTCATTGTCTGAAGATTGCCTTGAGATTGCAGGTATTCGTCGGCATACAGATTGCTCAACACCACACCTTCGGCCGTAAGGACATCTTCTTGTCCGAAATGTTCTGCCCATTGGTCTTGACAAGAAGTCAGACACAAGGCAAACATGGCACATAATATACTGATTGTCTTTTTCATACGCACTCAATTATTTGATAGGTTCAAACAAAAGATAATCCCACATCTGGTGATAAACGCTATTCGTCTTCGCATTGATATCCAACATGATAGCCTTAAAGAGATGTCTGTTGGAACTGTCAAATTCAATTTCTTCGAACAAAACTAAATCGGCACTGCAATACATCATGCCTTTGGTGGGCAAACCCTTATATACCTGGGCATTCTTGGTCCATTCGCTCTTGCCGAGCTCGGGATCGAACTGGAACTTGGTAAGCGAACCGGCCGAATGGAAATCTTTCATGGTAACGTCCGAAGCATAATGCAAGGTCACTTTGTATTTTCCCTTGATGATGGTGGGCGTCTTGAACTGAATCCAGCCGGCATAACCTAAGTTAAGGTTGAGCAAGTTGTTCATGTAAGCGCCATAGGTATTATTCGTTTTATCACTCGACTTCAGATATTTACACTTGGTAAAACCCACGGCACGATAGTTGGAGTAGCTTGCCTTGGCCGTATTGGCTTGGTACGTAAAGCTGCTCACGGGGCCAAAATCGCCATCGCGGTGCATGTCCGAAAGATCCACCTTTTCTTCCTTGTTGGTAAGAGCCGATGTAAACAAATTACCCAAACTTCTGGAAGCGCCATAAGCATTGACAATGGCAATGATATCGGAAGAGTTGCAGAAGTCCCATTTGATGGTAACAGGTTCGGGTTCGAACACAGGCAGATAGTAGTCCATCTTGTGAATGTAACCGTTGCGGGCTTCGATGTTGGAACGAACAAACTTAGCCTTATCGTTGAGCATGGGCACTGCATAATCTACCGTATCGTTGCGGCAGATAATCACCTGACCATCCAACTGCGTATCGTAAATGAGGGTTTCGTCCACACTGTTGAACTTGCAGAATTGTTCCTTGGTGTAAGCCTGATCGAAGAAATGATACTTCACATACTGATACAGCGCCGAGTCGCCTGCCTGAGGCAATTCTGCGCGGCAGCGGGCTTTCAAATCGTCCAAGGAATGAATGTTGGCAGCAGCCATAGCATCGTCGCTGGGCGCAAAACAAGTGAAACGATAATCTTGAATGGTGTAGCCTCCGCCCTGAATACGGATGGTATCGCGCACCTTTTCCACCACTTTGTCGTAGCCCGATTCACGGCAGGCAGCCGCAAAAATGGTATATTCGCCTTGTTCTTCCAGTTTATCGACCATGGTTTCGGCCAAAGGACGGATAACGTCGTCCATGTAGTAGATGATGGCGTTGGAGGCTTCCGTAAAGCGCACACCACCGCTGTCGCGAGGTTGCACGGCTGCCTGATTGTTGATGAACAAGGTTTCTTCATCCAAGATTTCGTCCGTACGTTCGGCATCGTCCACTTCGGTGATGGTACGGCCGAAAGTAGGCTTCAGGTAAGCGTTGAACAAACTCTGCACCTGCAAAGGCTCGGCATCCACCGCAAAGTTGATGAAGGTTTCGCTGTTGATTTTGGCGCCATTCAAAATATGATTCTGCACCACATAACGGGCATAAGTCAAATCCAAGTCTTGCACCTTTTCCACGCCCTGCCATTGCAGGAATTCCCGCATAGCCTCGTTGGTAGGCGCAAACAAAGTAATGGAAGCTGTCACGTCTTTCAACCCATTGTAATAGTCGGCATAGCGCAACAGTTCGATCCAAATGGAGAAATCCTCGCTACGATGTTCCAGCAAAGTAGTACAGGTCATCTCGTTTTCAATTTCTGTCGGCGTAATGAAAGGTTGTCCGGCAAAGGGGTCGGTACAAGCCATCAGACAGAGTATCAAGGTAAAAATTACTAACTTTTTCATCGCGGCTTATTTATAATAAGGATTCTGAATCAATTTGTCGTTGCGTTCCAATTCCGTGCTCATGATGGGCAGGAAGAGCGCATTGTCGGAAGTAAGCACCGATTTTAACCAAGAGATGCTGGCACAAGAGTTGTAGTTGAGCACCTGTTCCACCAGCAAGGAGTTCTTGTATTGGTTGTTGTTGGCGCGGCCCATACGCAGCATATCGTACCAGATTTTGCCTTCGCCCAGGAATTCGAGCTTACGCTGATCCAGCACCTCGCTGAGCAATTCTTCTTGTGAATACAATTCCACCATCAACAAATCCTCGTCGCAGAAATCGTCGATGGCAGCACGACGACGAATCTGGTTGATCAGCTTCACGGCTTCCAATTTATGTTCGGCCGTAGGTTCGCCACCATCTACCAAAAGACAAGCTTCAGCCTTCATCAGAATGACATCGGCCACGCGGTAGATGATGAAGTTAGGATCGTAATAGTTGGTGGTACGCTTTTTATCTTCGGTGGTCGAGCCAATGTATTTCCACACATAACCTCTTGACATACCGCGAGAAATACCCTCACCTTCCTTGGGCGAGAAAGAAGCACGATAGGTTCTGGGAGATTCCTTGGTAGCCGGCACGCCTTCTTCGAATTCGTCGCCCAAGATTTCGATGTATTCGTTCACGAAATCGGCGCAGGCACCTTCAGACACCACGTATGTAGCATCGGGCGTAGCGTCGGGATCGTTATCAAAAAGAATGGGCAGGTTGTTGCTCTGGTTTTCTTCCTGGTTCCATTGCAGTTCGAAGATAGATTCGTTGCTGTTGCCCGGATTAAACATTGACATGAACACCGAGCGGCTGGGCGTTGACATGAATCGGGGCGCGTTCACGCTGGTGGCATTCAAGATAAAATCGCTGTAAGTGATGGCATCGGCATAGTCGCCTTTCCACAGGCAGACATCGGCCATGAGCGCATACAAAGCCCAACGGGTGGCACGACCTTTGGTTTCCCAAGTAGTGGCAAAATTTTCCTTGGCGGCTCCGGTTTCCAAAGCAGCTATGATATCGGCCTTGATTTGAGTCAGGATGGTATCTTCCGAAGTCTTCGGCACATTGATCACCACATTATCGTCTTCGTAAGCTTCGAGCAAAAGGGGCACGTCGCGGAAGTTTCTCACTAAATAGAAGTAGCTGAGGGCACGCAAGAAATAAGCTTCGCTGTAGTGGCTGTTGCGTGCGGCTTCGGTATAGGTCTCGTCGTTCTGACAAGCCTCGTCTGCACGGGCCAGAACGGTGTTGGCCACGTTGATAATCTTGTAGAAGGTGGACCAATCGCAGAGCGAAGTATTGGTAGCCTGCATTTGCCAGGTCTGCAAACGGGTGTTGGACTTGGCGTTGTACACCAATCCCGCGCGACATTCTCCCCAAGGAATGAGGTAATCGACCACGGTAGAGCGCAGGTAATAATAACCACCTATCAACACATTTTCCACGTCTTGCTGCGTGCGCCAATAATCGTCGGCCACTTGCGAGTTTTCGGGCGTCACGTTCAGAAATTCCGAACAAGAAGCCAGGAGCAAGACAACACTCAATAACAATACATATATCTTTTTCATCTCTAAGGGGCATTAAAATTTAACAGTCAAACCCACTGCATAACGATGGCTTCGAGGCGTAGAAGAATTATCCTTTGCCAAAGCCGTCACAGAAGTAGGCAATGTCACTTCCGGGTCTTGACCCTTGTAATTGGTCAGCGTAAACAAGTCGTAGCAGGTCAGGAACATGCTGGCCGAACTTGCCTTGATTTTTTCGGCAAATGATTTCGGCAGCGCATAGTTGAAAGAAACGGTCTGCAAACGAATATACGAACAGTCTTCCACGAAGCGGTCGCTACCCAGGTAGTTCAAACCATAATTGTACAAAGCGCGTGGAATATCCGTCTGGTCGCCTTCACTACGCCAACGACGCAACACCGATTTAGACTGATTGTCGGAGTTGTACATGGCTTCGTTATTCATACGGGCCTGGTTGATGATTTTCTGTCCCAGACGATAGTGGAAACGCATGGTCATCGACATTTTCTTGTAGCGGGCGGTAAGACCTGCACCACCGGTCACCACGGGATTGCAGTTGCCCAAGTACACGATATCGTTTTCGTCTATGGTACCGTCGTAGTTGATATCCTGGTACATGGCGTCACCAGGATAGCAAGTGTAAGTACCGTTCTTCATTACCACCGGATTACCCAGCAAATCGCGCATCACGCGGCCTTCGTCGTCCTTGGCATAAGTATCTTCCAGGTTTTGGTAAACACCCAAGTAACGATAACCGAAGAAAGAACCTACGGGCGTACCGGCCAAAATCTTCTGCGCATATTGGCCATTCTTGAAGGAATAAGTTTCCATGGCAATATTGTCGGGCACTTCCAAAATGGTGTTCACGTTGCGGTTGATGTTGAAGTCCATGTTCCAACGCCAATCCTTGCTTTCGTGGATGCGCCAGTCGATGCGGTATTCCCAACCTTCGTTTCTCAAAGAGCCGGAGTTGGTGTAGGCAATGCTGGAGAAGGCCGAGGTACTGGCCACCTTCACACTCTTCTGCAAGAGGTCGGTGGTGGTTTTGCTATAATAATCGAAAGTCATTTTAATGCGGTCTTGCCACAAGCCCAAGTCGAAACCATAGTTCCATTCTTCCGAGGTTTCCCATTTCAACTTATTGAGCTGCATATTGTTGGGCACCACAGGCGTCATGGTTCCGTACTTGTCGGTGAGGGCCGTGTAAGTACCCACATAGGGCGAAGTGCCCGAAGGAGCCTTACCCGACTGACCCCAGCTCACACGCAGTTTGGCTTGCGACAGCCATTCCGAGGTCCAAAGCTGAACAGGTTCAAAATCTTGCAAGTTCAAAGCACCGCCATACGACTGGAAGAGCGCCCAACGATTGTCCTGGCTCAAAGCTGAGTTACCTTCGTAGTTCCAGGTACCGTTCAAGGTAATCCAACGGAACATGGTGTAGTTGAGGTTGGCAATGCCCGACAAGGTACGCGCATCGCTGGTGCCGGAGTTCAAAGAGCCGGCAGAGATAGTACCACCGGTCACCGGATCGCCCATGCCGCTGGAAGCAACACCATATACTTCTGTGGCATACGTAGAACCCGTCGATTGCGTGGTACGCCAGATGGCTGCTCCCACCAACTGATGCTGGTCGTCGGCAAAGCTTTGGTTGTAAAGCAATTTGGTTTCCGACTGCAAAGAGAAGTTGTTGGTGTAACCATCGTAGCTGTAATTTGAGTTCTCGTTTTCGATATTCACACCGGTAGCCTCCTGAGGCAGGAACTTGCGCGATTTCACCGTTTTAAACTTCATAGACACATAACCCTGGTAACGCAAAATAGGTTGTTGGTTTTCGTTCCAAAGGATGGTATAAGTAGGACTGATGGTGATTTTCTCTTCCTTGGTATTGGTTTTGTTGAAACTTTCGTCCACCATGGCGATGGGATGGAAGTTCTTGCTACCGTTGAAAGCGCCCTGGAATTCATTCTCATCCTGATAGGTAAAATAAATATCCGTTGGTTCCTTGGTTTCGTCGTTGATATAATACGGAGACTTGTTGGGCATCTTGCGCTGCGCTTCGGAGCGAAGGCTCGAAGTTGACATATAGGTCTGATCGTTGTTCGTATCCGAATAGGTAAACTCGGCGTTCACGTTCATGCGGTCGGAGAAGTTGTAACCGATGCGCAAGCTGGAAGTAAGACGCTGCAAGTCGTTGTTGCGGGTGGTACCGTCTTCCATGGTCCAACCCAAAGAGAAACGATAGGTTGCACGGTCGCCACCACCACTCATAGAGAAGTTGTTGTCGGTAGAGTAAGCATTCTTGCGGATTTCGCCCAACCAATCGGTGTTGGTGTTGTATTCGTCAAAATAGCTCCAGTCGGGCTGATAGCCGATGGCGTACGATTTTTCGCTGAACAACATATTGAGCAAATCGCCGGAAGCATCCAGACCACGGGCATTGGCCGTATTCCAGATGGCATCCTGCATGAAGGCCGTGTATTCGTCGCCCGTGAGCATGGGAATGGATTCCGGCTCCATCTTCAAAGTAGATTTATGGCTGAATACGAATTGAGGTTTACCCTTGGCACCGCGTTTGGTGGTAATGAGCAACACACCGTTGGCACCCTTGGTACCGTAAATAGCCGTAGAAGCAGCATCCTTCAATACTTCGATGTTTTCGATATCGTTGGGGTTCAAGGCCAACATGTCGGCAAAGTCTTCGGTACTGGCCGTGGCAAAGTTGAAATCGTCGTCGATATCGGTATTGTAAGGCACTCCGTTGATGATGATAAGCGGATCGGCATTGGAGTTGAGCGTGGCCGTACCACGAATACGAATAGAACCTTTGGCACCGGGGTCACCGCTGGTAAGAATATCCACACCGGCCAACTGACCCTGAAGGGCTTCTTCTACCGAGTTCACCGGCAAAGATTCCATCACTTCGTCCATGGAGATACGCTGGCTCGAACCAGTAAAGGCACGTTCCGACACACCCAATTCCGAACGGTAGGTACGCTCCTGAGCAATCACCACTTCTCCAAGCGCCTTGGCATCTTCCTTCATCACCACATCCTGGGTTTTCTGTCCGGTGTAAGCAATACGTTGCGGTACCAAACCAATGAAAGAATACAGCAAGGTAAGATTTTCGCCGGCCGGCATACGGATGGCATACTGACCATTGATATCGGTGGTAACACCCGTCAACAGACGGTTTTGTGCATTTACCACAGCCACGTTCACACCCATACAAGGTTCTTGTTTGCCATCAAATATTTCATAGACCGTACCTGTCAGTACGTTTCCTTGCGCATAAGCTGAGATAGTCATTAACACCATCAACAGCATCATAGAAAGTTTCTTGATCATTTTCATCTTTTTGCGTGTTTAAGTGTTATTGAATATCGTGAGGCCATTTGTCTTCGAAAATACCATCGAGGAAATGCACACAACCATCATCGAAAACGAAAGGCAGGTAATCGTAAGCGCCGTGGAAAGGAACTTCTTTATCCATTCCCTGTACCTTGGCCGTCAGACCATCATTTCCTTTATCGTAAATATTTACATAGACAAGAGCTGCCATTTCTCCGGAAATATCGGCAATAGAGGCATAACCGCCGTCGGCTTCAATATCGATGCCCCATTTATAATAAGGATAATCCAAGGCGGGAGACATGCTTTCGGGCAAGAAATAAGACAACATATAATGCTGCAAACTGTCTTGTGCAGGCGTTTCGTCGGCGGGAGCCACCACCAAATCCCAGAAAGCAGGATCTTCGGCCAAGGTGCCCTGCGGAACGCTCAAGTGCGGAAACTCGCCGGCCACGATGGCTTGCTTGATAGCCTCGGTGGTGGGAATGAGCATCAGACAGTTTTCGGTCATATAGTTCATGGTCATGGATTCTTCGTCGATAAGGTTGGCCAATCCGAGCACCTTGATAAAGCCTTGGAAGAGTGTGCCTTCGTCGTTACGATGCAACCACATGAAAGGCACGAAATTCTGGATGACAGCCTCGGCATTGGAACCGGGCAACAGGAAGGTGCTGTTTTGCGTATCGTATTCATAGCAATGACCATTCACCCAAGCCTCATCGCGGAAAGTCAATTCCTGGATATCGGTATAGATAGAATCCTTGGTGATGGTATTATGACCCGCATATTGAATCAATTCGTTGTACTTGAAGCTGTTGGTAATCTTGCCTTCGGCATTCATATACCAATAGAGCTTGTAGTCGGGAGAGAGCGTTCGCATCACCTGAATATCGCCGTTGGCGGTCAAAGGATGCTTGTTTTCTACACTGATAATGTGCGCATTGACATATTTCGTCTGGTCGGCAGAGCCCAAGTTAGGCTGAGTCGCATCGCCCACCAAGCCATTTTTGATTTTGTCGCTGGCGGCATCGTACCAAATGTAGTTGGAAGCCAATTGATCGTTGTTGGGATAGAGCATGATATAGCTCACGGCATCGGAAGTGAGCGTATTTTCCATACCCGAATTGGTAAGCATCTTCAGGAAAGTGCTGTAGCGCTTGTATTGGTAAGCCGGACCCGTCACCGTACCGAATACGGCTGGAGGCGTGATTTTATCCAATCCGTACAAAGCACCGTTCACGCACATCTTACGGTTTTCTTCGGGCACATCGTTCAAATCGAACATGATAGGCGTCTTGGTGAAAGCATTGATGATATCGCCTCTTTCAATTTCGTCGGGGAATACCAAAGAACCTTCGTAGAATGAGTTGCTCAACAGATAGGCAATGGCATCGGCCGATACGGAATCGTAGCAAACTTCGGCAGGATAACCCGTTTTTTCGTCGATACCCCAATAAGACTTGTAGAATTCGATGAAAGCATCGTTGGTAGGTGCGAACAGCGTATTCGAAGTGTAAGACAATATGGACATCTGGCTATAGTCGCTCACCGGCCATTCCTGGGCAATATTGGGCAAGGTAAACTTTCCGGAAGCCCTTTCATACAGACATTCCCAATACGTGGTGCTACCACCGCCATAAAGGGTGGTCAAGTTTTCTTCTTGTGCGTAATAAGCGTATTTATCGAAGAAACTCAGGTACATGCTGTAATCTTCGTTGCTCTTCAGTTCCTTGTGAATGGTTTCCAAAGGCTCGATGACCCTATCGACAAAGTAGATATAACCATTCTTGGCAATCACTTCCATTTCTTCCACCACGGCATCGCAAACATTGAAAGCATTGCCGCTGCGCCATTCGCTTTCGGGGAAGAAATATTCGTAATTGCTCTTGGCATCAATAAGCTTGGTCTGGAACATTTGCGAAGAAAACACAGGAATGAAGCGTTCCAAATGATACACATCCACTTCCTTGGCAGTAGTGTCGATTACCTCGCCGTTCATCCAACGGTTCACGGTCAGTTTTTCAGGCGCATCCTGGCTACGCGTGCGGAACTTGTAGTACAATCCGGCGTTCTTTTCCAATTCTTCGGCCGTGGCTCCATCGCCTTCCCTCGGACGGAAATTGCTCAACTTGCTCTGGTCGAGAGCATAATACAACACATGGAAACCGATGAGTTTTTTCACTTCACCAACAGGCACCAACGACCAGTCGGTGCATCCGTAATGTTTCTGCAAATAAGCGGAAAGCGAAGAATCTGTGGGCGCCATCACCGTAAGGATGCTGCGACCTTTCAGCAAAGCCGTGTACTGACAGGTATCGACACCTTGCAAAAACAGATCGTATTCGCCTCGCTCCTGCAAGATTTCGTAGATACTGCCTTTCAGCCATTCCGGTTCTTCGTAGTATTCCTTCATCTGATGTTGACAAGATGAAAAAACACCCGACAGAGAAAGGGCCAAGACACTAAGAATCAAATTCTTGAAATTCTTTAAGCGACTCATTTTATCTGTGAATTAGTTAATCTTTATTAAAATAACTTGCAAAAATAGAAAAAAAGCAATATCTACAACAAGCGTTTACTCAAAAAACACCATGTGTTCAAGTAAAATTTAACAATACTTATCGAGGCAGAATCGTCACAATAAACCTGGCATAAGATGTCATTCGAGGCAGGGCCATATCGTAAGCTTCCAACAAAACATGCACTGTTTGCGGACTCTTCACTTCGGGCGCCACAAAATGCACCTGATCTTTTCCTTCGAATACCAAGTCGATGCTGCCCGTATAGCTTCCACCCGGCATCTGACACCAATCGCTGCGATATTCCTCGATGCGTTTTTCCGGGTCTTGCTCAAGCCAAGCCCGGGTGCGACCTGGGCCACCATCTTGCTCATTTTCTTATTCTTGACAATAACAGGCAGCATTATCTACGTGGTACATTATATCAGGAGCATCCACAGAAAGCACAACGAAGTTTTGGCCGCGTTCCTGTCTATTATCGGTAAACAAGAAATCACGCAGAGCCTGTTGGAAAAATCCATCAAGATGGACGAAGAAAGCGAAGATTTCATCAAGAAACTCACCGAATACATCAACGAAAATCTGAGCAATCCGGAACTCAGTGTCGAAGACATTGCCCGGCACATGGCCGTGAGCTACTCTACGCTGATACGCTACACCAAATCGTACATGGGTATCACACCCGGCGAATTCCTGTCGAAGGCGCGCATCCGAAAGGCCGGCATCATGCTTGTCAACCAGAGGTCTTTGTCGGTGTCTGAAATTGCGTATCGCTGCGGATTCAACGACCCAAGGTATTTCGCACGATGCTTCAAGTCGGAAACGGATATGTCGCCGAGCGAGTACAGAAATCGTCAAAAATCGTAAGCATTTGTAGGCTTCGCCGCAGGGAGAATTATGCTTCGCAAAGGGAAGCCACCACTTCGGCCAGTTCGCCAAAGGCCATACCCATGATGCTGTTGTCTTGCGTGGCAATGGGCGCACCGGCATCGCCGCTTTCACAAACACTCTGCACCAATGGAATCTGACCCAACAGGCGCGTGCCCGTTTCTATGGCCAGTTGCTTGCCACCGTCCTTGCCGAAAATGTAGTAACGGTTGTCGGGCAGTTCGGCCGGCGTGAACCAAGACATATTTTCCACCAAACCCAAGATGGGCACATCCACCTTTTCGTTCTGGAACATATCTATACCCTTGCGGGCATCGGCCAAGGCCACCTGCTGAGGCGTGGTCACCACCACGGCGCCCGTCAGTTGCAGGCTCTGAATGAGCGTGAGGTGAATATCGCTGGTACCGGGCGGCAAGTCGATAAGGAAATAGTCCAATTCGCCCCAATGACCTTCGTTGATAAGCTGTTTCAGCGCATTGGAAGCCATGCCGCCGCGCCAAAGAATGGCCTGCTTGGGATCCACGAAAAACCCTATGGAAAGAATCTTCACACCGAATTTTTCTTCGGGCACGATCAGGTCGCGGCCATCCACGGTTTCCAGCACCGGACGCGCCTCTTCGATACCGAACATCTTGGGAATGGAAGGTCCGAAAATATCCGCATCGAGCAAGCCCACCTTATAACCTTTTTGCGCCAGGGCCACCGCCAAGTTGGCCGAGACGGTAGATTTGCCCACACCGCCTTTGCCCGAGGAAATGGCAATGATGTTCTTCACCTTGGCCAATGGTTTTTCTTCGGCCGCAGGCTTGGGCAGTTCCTTCTTGAATTTCAGCGAGATATTGCCTTTGATATCAACATCTTCTCCCACAAAGGTAAGAATGGCCGTCTCGGCTGCTTTCACCACCGATTTAATAAAAGGATCGTTTTCTTTCTCAAAAATCAGCGAGAAACTCACTTTGTTGCCGTCGATGCGGATGTTGTCTTCTACCATTTCCGCTTCGATAAGATTCTTGCCGCTGCCGGGATAACGCACCTTGGCCAGGGCATCTATAATCAATTGAGGATATAAGGTCATTGCTGTTTTGTTTAATGTTTGTTGAACGCGGGCGCTGCGACGTTTATTGAACGCGGGCGCTTCGACGTTTATTGAACGCGGGCACTTCGGCCGAACGAGCGATATTCGTCGGGTTCTATTTCCACTTCGGGTTCTTGCCAAGGCTGTTCGTGCTGCAGGCAGAAACGCACATACTTGATATCCAATCCGCGATCTAACCATTGTTTTTCGTAGAAAGTCTGGATATTAGGCACTTGAGCCGCTTGCAAAACACCCTCTTCGTACAGATTGAAAGTCTGGTATTGCACCGGCAAGCAATTTTCTTCGATCATGGCCAGCGTATAACGGAACATAAACTGGCTGTCGGTCTTGAGATGAATGCAACCACCGGGACAGAGCATAGCTTCGTAATCTTGCATGAAACGAGTGGAAGTGAGACGCTTACGCAGCTTCTTCATCTGCGGATCGGGGAAAGTGAGCCAGATTTCGGCAATTTCGTTTTCGGCAAAGAAATGCGGCAGAAACTCGATATGCGTGCGCAGGAAAGCCACGTTCTTCATGGACTTTTCTTGCGCAATGCGGGCACCCGTCCACATACGCGAACCCTTGATGTCTATGCCGATGAAATTCTTGTCGGGATAAATCTCGGCCAGTCCCACCGTGTATTCGCCTTTGCCACAGCCCAATTCTAAGACAATGGGACGGTCGTTGCCAAAAACCTTCTCACCCCAATGGCCTTTCAGTTCGTGATCGTTGTGCGCAAAATCGCTCTGCGGAAACTCATAGACATGAGCCCACTCCTTCATATCGGCAAATTTCTGAAGCTTATTCTTTCCCATGAAAATTGATTAAAGCACTGTTACCCAACCATATTTATCTTCGATATCGCCATACTGGATGCCGCGCAGGGTTTTGTACAATTGTTCGCAAACCTTGCCAGGCTGTCCGTCTTTCGAGAAGACATAGCTCTTGCCCGTGTCGATATCGTCCACCTTGCCCACCGGGCTGATAACGGCAGCCGTACCGCATTCGCCGGCTTCTTCGAAATTGGCCAGTTCTTCCACCTCGATACGACGACGTACCACTTCCATGCCCATATCTTCGGCAATCTGCATGAGACTCTTGTTGGTGATAGAAGGCAAGATACTGTTGGAAGCAGGCGTCACATATTGGTTACCCTTGATCATGAAGAAGTTGGCAGGACCACATTCGTCCAAGTATTTCTTTTCTTTGGAATCGAGGAAAAGCACAGCCGTATAGCCTTTGTCGTGAGCGATGGCGCCGGAACGCAAAGAAGCCGCATAGTTGCCACCTACTTTCACATTGCCCGTGCCTTGAGGCGCGGCGCGGTCGAATTCACGCAAAATGCAGACATCGGTGGGCTTGAAACCTGTTTTGAAATATGGACCCACAGGCGTCACGAAAACCAGGAACAGATATTCGTCGGCAGGATTCACGCCCACGCGGGCACCGGTACCGACAAGCAAAGGACGGATATAAAGCGACGCACCGCTTTCGTAAGGCGGCACGAAACGTTCGTTCAATTTAACTGCCTTGATAACGGCTTCCTTAAATTTTTCCACGGGAAGACGTTGCATGAGGATGCTGTCGCAAGAAGATTGCAGACGCTTGGCATTTTCGTCCAGACGGAAGATACGGATTTTACCATCTTTGCCCTTGAAGGCCTTCAAACCTTCGAAAGCTTCCTGTCCGTAATGCAGACAAGTGGCAGCCATATGCATAGGAATATACTCCGAAGACGACACTTCCAATTCTCCCCACTCTCCGTTGCGCCAATAACAGCGGACATTGTAATCTGTCGGCATATACGAGAACGACAGATCCGACCAGTTGATTGTTTCCATAGTCATATTGTGTTATAAGATTTTGTATCGAAAAAATTAGCTGCGAAGGTACAACAGAAATGGCGATTATTCAAATTAAAATAAATTGTATTTTTAAGCGGATTCCTGTAATTTCGCGCAAATAATCCGGAGAAAAATCATTGCCTGTCATGTCTGTTCTAAACGTTTATAAAGCCTCCGCCGGAAGCGGAAAAACCTATCGTCTGGCGCTGGAGTACATCAAATTGCTTATCCGTCGGCCGGATGCTTACCAACATATTCTGGCCGTCACCTTTACCAATAAGGCCGCGGGCGAAATGAAGGAACGCGTGCTCAAGGACCTGGCCATTCTCTCCGACAAGGAAAAAGCCCTGCATCATCCCGACAGTCTGCTCAGTAAAATCTGCGAAGAATTGCGCATTTTCGATGCGGAAACGGGCGACTTGCGCAGCCCAAGACCGGAGGAAGTGATAGACAATGCTGCCAAGGCCCTGCGACTCATTTTGCACAATTATGCTCATTTTCAGATTGAAACCATTGATAGCTTTTTTCAGCGCATTCTGCGTCACTTAGCGAGGGAATTGGGCATAGGCAGCAGTTTCAACATAGAACTCGATGCCTCTGCGGTGGTTGACGAAGCCGTGGATCTGCTCTTTGAGCATGCCGACAAGAATCCGGAAGTGTTGCAGTGGATAGAAGACTACATGCAAAGCCAGATGGAAGAAGGTCACAGCCATCATATCCGCGAAGAGGTGAAAAAATTCGGACAGGCCATTTACGAAGAGAAATTCCAACAACATCGTCATAAAATATCGGAAGCGCTAAAAGACAAGGATTTCCTGAAGAATTACCATGCCATGTTGAAAAAGAGAAAACAGGAAATCGAAAAACAATTGTCGGGCTATGCGGATACATTTTTCCATCATCTGGAAAGCAATGTTCTGAGCATCAACGATATCAAATACGGAAAAAACGGCATTGCGGCTTACTTTGTTGCGCTACGCAAGGGCGAATTCTTCCGAGCCGCGGGCAAAAGAGCCTTGGATGGCGTGGAAAATGTCGATATGTGGGGAAAGAGCGACCTTATCAGAAGCTTGGCCGAAAACAGCCTGCAGCCTTTGCTCGGGCAGGCAATTGCTTTTCAAGAGCAACATCGCCGCGAATGGAACAGCATTTGCCTGAGCCTGAAACATTTGTACAAGATCGGATTGCTCAACAGCATTTCCGAAACGGCCAAGGCGATGAACCAGGATGAAAACCGCTTCGTACTGAGCGACACGGCCTATTTGCTCAGGGAAATGGTGGGCGAAAGCGATGCTTCCTTCATTTTCGAAAAAATCGGCGCGCAACTCAAGCATATCATGATAGACGAATTTCAAGACACTTCGCACCTGCAATGGAGCCATTTCAAGCATCTGTTGCGGGAATGCCTGGCCACGCAATGGCAAGACAGCCTTATCGTGGGCGACGTGAAACAGTCTATCTACCGCTTCCGCAACGGCGACTGGAGCATCCTGAACGACATCGAGAACAACATGGGGCATCAGCAGGTGAACATTGTTCCCATGGAAGACAATTGGCGCAGCCGCAACAACATCATCGACTTCAACAACGGCTTCTTCAAAACAGCGCCGCAGGCGGTCATCGAGCATCATCGGGACATTCTCAACGAGGAATTGGCTGCACAGATAAGCAAGGCCTACCAAGACGTGGAACAGAAGTGCCGCAAAAAAGATGACGAAGGCTTCGTGGGCATCAGCCTTTTCGATAAGGACAACTACGAAGAAGAAATGATGGAAGCCTTGTTGGAATGCCTCCGGAAACTGCAAGACCCGCAAGCCACAGAGGCCAAAGTGGGCGACATCTGCATCCTGACGCGCAACAACGATGAAATTGCCAGCATTGCCACAAGGCTCAACGAGGAAGGTTTTAATGTGATCTCGGACGATGCTTTCGCGTTGGATGCATCTTGTCTCTTGCGCGTCATCGTGGCTGCCATGAAGCTGATACACTGCCCCGAAGACGAAATTGCCGCCGCAGAAATCAGGCATATCCGTCCTGAGTGTTACGAGGATTTCAAAGCCCAAACGGAAACGCTGTCGCAACTGCCGCTCACGGAAATGGTCTATGCCGTGTATAGCCTGCTGCAACTCGATGCCGAAGACGAGAACTTGCCCTTCAAGGAAGAGAGCGAATACCTGTTTGCCTTTATGGATTACCTGAGCGAATACTTGAACAAGGACAAGCCCGATCTGGGCGATTTTTTGGAATATTGGGAAGAGAAATTGCATCAACAGCGCCTGCCTTCTAAGGAACACGCCCGGGGCATCCGCATGATGACCATTCACAAATCCAAGGGTCTGGCCGCGCACACCATCATCGTGCCATTCTGCAACTGGAATCTCATCGACGCAGGCAGTTTCAAAGCGCCCAAAGTTTGGTGCGAACCCACGCAAGAGCCTTTCAACGAAATGCAATTGTTGCCCATCAATTACAGAAAGGAAATGGCCGACAGCATCTTCGAAAAGGAATTCAAGCAAGAGAGCCAGCAAATGCTCATGGATGGACTGAACCTTCTGTATGTGGCATTTACGCGCCCGAAATACAACCTTGTCGTGTATGCGCCCAAGAACGAGAAAGCCGGCGAAAGCCTGAATACCGTAGGCGATTTGCTACAAGTCTGCCTCCCCTTCTCTGAGGAGGGAGAATTCCGAAAAGGCCTCGCCATGAGCGACAAAGGCGACGAGACCCTGCAGGGAGAAGATTGTTTGGAAATTCCTTTCGTGAACGAGGCTAAGCAGGCGCATTTCCGTCAGTCGAACCGCGCCAAAGACTTTATACGCGACGAGGAAAACAGCGAGAGCCGCTACATTCAGCGCGGTAAGTTGTTGCATCATCTTTTCGAACTTATCCGCCACAAAGACGATGTGGAAAGCGCCGTGCAAAGCCTGGTGAACGAAGGTCTGCTGAGCCGCGAAGAAGAGTCCGAGTACCTGGATTTTGCCCGAAAAGCCTTGTCGCAAGAAGAGGTGCAAGATTGGTACACAGGGCATTACACTCTTTACAACGAATGTTCCATCCTCTTCAAAGACGAAAACGGACAATTGCAGGAGCGTCGTCCCGACCGCGTGGTGATGAAGGAAGACCGCGTCATTGTCATCGACTTCAAGTTCGGAAAGGAAAGGAAACAGTACCACAAACAGGTGAATGAATATGTCCGTCTGCTCAAGGAAATGGGCTTCGAGCAAGTGGAAGCTTATCTTTGGTATGTGGAACAAGCTGAAATCGTCAAATGTTGATTGCGTATGAAGAATCGTTTTTTAGCCTTGGTTGCCAAGGATTTATATCATAAAAAAGGACATCATCTGAACCGGCTTGCCATGGTCTTTCCCGGCAAGCGCGCCCGACTATTTTTCAACAACGAGCTCTACGAAACGGCCGGCAAACCTGTCTGGACGCCGCAGTACCTGAGCATCAAGGAAGTATTTGCCCTTTGCAAGCCCAGAAACGCAGCGGGAAAAGTCTGGACCATTGGCGACCCCATTTACCTGAACGGCCTTCTGTATCAGGAGTATATGAAGATTTTCAAGGAAAGCGAGGAAAGTTTCGACGCCTTCTACGGATGGGGAAAAATCATCTTGCACGACTTCGACAACATAGACAAGAACCTGGCCGATGCGCAAGGACTGTTTCGCCTTATTTCGGAAACCGAAGCACTCAAAGACGATTTCAGCCATTTGAGCGAGGAACAAGTGGAATTGCTCAAAAGTTTTTTCAGGCAACTCAACGCGGAGGATGACAACAAGAGCGAGGTGAAAAAGAATTTCGTTCATTTATGGAACAAGATGTTTGCCTTGTATAGTGCTTTCAAACAAAGACTTGAGCAAGAAGCCATTGTATATGAGGGCATGTTTTTGCGCGAAATCGTGGAACATTGGGAACAATACAAACAGGCGTCTTTCCCGGCCGAACAATATGTGTTTGTGGGGTTCAATGCGCTCAATCGCTGCGAAGAAAAGTTTTTCCTCTTGCTCAAGGAAGAAGGCAAAGCCTTGTTTTACTGGGACTACGATTTGTATTACACCCCAACGGAAGATGATCATTTGCCGGAAGATTTCCAAGCCGAGGCCGGACGCTTCATGAGACGCAACCTGAAACTCTTTCCCAACGAACTGAAAGAGCATGTTTTCGACGATTTTACCCGAGAGAAAAAATCCATTGAAATCGTGGCTTCGCCTTCGGAAAACGCACAGACGCATTATGCTGCTTCGCATTGGCTCAAACAGTATCACGGATCCGACACGGCCATTGTGCTCTGCAACGAATCCTTGCTGCTTCCCATGCTTCACTGCTTGCCGCAAAGCATTGGCGATGTGAATATTACCATGGGTTATCCGCTCACGCAGACGCCCGTGTACAATCTCTTGTTGCAAATCGTGCTCCTGCATTGCGACGGCTGCCAACGAAAGACAGACGAGGCGGGAAATGGTGTTGCTTGCAGCTACCGAAGCAAATTCAGCCTGCCCATTTTGCAAAACCATTATATTGGACGCATCTGCCCGAAAGCCAAGGACTTGGCTAAACAATTGCAAGAAAGCCGGCTCTTTGTACAAGACGAGGATTTTTTCCGCGGAGACGAATTGATGGATTGCATTTTCCGTGGCGTGAACGATGTGCCGCAACTGGGCTGCCTGCTGCTCGATGTGATTCGTTTGTTGGCAAATGCCGCGAGCGAATTGAACACCGCGAACGCCGCGAGCACCACGAACTCCGAGCCGGCAGCCGAAAGCCTTTTTGCCAACGAAAGCCTTTTTGCCAACGAAAGCCAGAACATGGTCGATTCGCTCACGCCGCTTTATCAGGAGAGCCTTTTCCTTTGCCACCAGGCGCTGACCCAATTGCAAGACATGCTCAGGCAGGGACTTTTCCAGATCAATTTTGCCACATACCGCAGGCTGCTCACGCAAGTGCTGAATCTTTCCATTCCCTTCTCTGGCGAACCTTTGAGCGGCACGCAGCTGATGGGACTGTTGGAGACCAGAAACCTCGACTTCGAAAACCTGCTCTTCCTCTCGGCCAACGAAGGCAAACTGCCACAATCGGCACAAGACAACTCCTTCATTCCCTATCATATACGCCTTGCTTACGGGCTCAGCATGCCTCAACACCAAGATGCCATTTCGGCCTATTACTTCATGAGAATGTTGCAAAGAGCCAAGCATATCACGCTCTGCTACTGCAATTCCACCCAAGGCAACAAAAAAGGTGAGATGAGCCGTTTCCTGCGACAATTGCTCATGGAATCGGGCATGGACATCAAGACATCGGGCATTGGCGGACAAATGAAATCTTCGCATACGTTGCCGCAGATTTCCAGAGAAGGCGTCGTCATGCCGGAACATCTGTCGCCATCGGCCTTGAAAACCTTTATCAGCTGCGAGACCAAATTCTACTACGAGCGCATTGCCAAGCTGAAAGCCGTGGAAGAAGTGAGCGAAGAAATGGACGCTCTGGCTGTGGGAAACATTTTCCATCACAGCATGCAATATCTTTATACAGAGTTGATGCTCAAGAAGAAAGGCAAATCTGCCGAGCGCAGCGAGGTGCTCAGGATCATGGCCGACAAAGCCAAGAAAGCACAATCTGTATGTTTGGATGTGGAGGTAGAAAAAGCCGATGTGGAAGCCATGATGAAAAATGTATCGCACCTGCGCGAGGTCTTGGAACTTCACACGCAAATGCTTTATTACAATGCCTTGGACGAATACGGAAAACCGCTACGTAAACCAATGGAAAAGAGCGACTTCAACGGCAATGTGCTTATCACGCTGAGCAGCCTGCTCACCTTCGTGAAGCGAACGCTTGCCTGCGATGCCGAATACGCGCCCTTCCGCATTCTCGACATGGAAATGCCCATAGCCTCCAAGGGAAAAATCCCTGTGGATGAGACACATGCATTCGACACGAACGGCATCATAGACCGACTCGACTACAAAGACGGGGTCTTGCGCATTCTCGACTACAAAACCGGCAGCAAGCCATCGTCTTACAGCATTACCTGGGAAAGAATGTTCAGCGAAAAAGCCTCGAGCTTCCAGCAAAACGCGCTACAGACTTGCCTGTATGCCATGCTCATGCAAGATGCCGACACCGACTTGCCCCCGAACATTGCCGCGCTCGCTCACCAAGAAGACGTAGGCCTGCGCACGGCGCTTTTCTATCCGCAAGCCGCTCTCGACAAGACGTATAGTCCTGAATTGCAGTATAGTAATCCCGACAAATCGAAGACGGCCGAGTTTCGCCGCCTGCACACCGAGTTTCGCACCGCCCTGAAGCAATTCTTACAGACGCACTATTTCCAAAGCCATCCCGAACAAGGCGGTCCCGAACAAAGCGCAAAGTTCTTCAAGCGTTGCGACAACGAGAAAACCTGCAACTACTGCGACTTCCGCCACCTTTGCGGCAGATGATGAAAGACAGAAGAAAATCCCCCTTAATGGGGATTGATGGCGTTGGGATTCATGGATACTTTCGCGCGGTTTATTTAAAGACATCAGTTTTGCCGATATGGAAGGACAAAAAACAAATCAGACAGTAGGCCAGAAAAGCGAGGCCAGCATGTCATTGGCACAAATGACCACGGGAAACCGTTGCATGATAGCAAAGGTGCATGGTCACGGAGGATTCCGCCATCGCATACAGGAAATGGGATTCGTCAAGGGTCAGGAAGTGAAGGTATTGAAGAACGCTCCCCTGCTCGACCCCATCGAATACGAAATCATGGGCAGCCATGTGGCCCTGCGTCGTAAGGAAGCTGCCAACATAGAGGTGGTTTCGCTCAGCGAAGAGGCGCATCCCGACAACTTGTACCACGGCACCATCGAAGAACACGTGAAAAACGAAATTGCCGAACTCGACAAGCAAATCACCGTGGCCTTGGTAGGCAATCCCAACTGCGGCAAAACATCGTTCTTCAACCATGCCACCGGCCTGCACGAAAAAGTGGGCAACTACAGCGGCGTCACCGTCAGTTCGAAAGTCGGCTCCTTCCATCACGAGGGCTACACCATTCATCTGGTCGATCTGCCCGGCACATATTCATTGACAGAATTCAGTCCTGAAGAGCTCTACGTGCGCCAGTACATCAGCGAAGAAAAACCAGACTTGGTGCTGAACATCGTGGATGCCGGCAACTTGGAACGCAATCTTTTCCTCACCACCCAGCTCATAGATATCAACCCGCGCATGGTGATGGCCCTGAACATGTACGACGAACTGCAACAGTCGGGCAAGGAACTCGACCACGAAAGCCTCTCGCAGATGTTGGGATTCCCCATCGTTCCCTGCGTGGCCAAAACCGGCAAAGGCATATATGAGGTGCTGGCGGCCATCGTCAGCGTATATCGTGAAGACGACAAGAAAAGAAGCACCAAGCATATCCACATCAATTACGGCGAAGAATGCGAACAAGCCATTGCCAAGGTAAAACAAGCCGTGGGCAAAAACATTCTCAACAAGAGCGTGCATCACGGACGTTACATGGCGCTCAAACTCATTGAAAACGACAGCAATATCCACAAGGAAGCTGAAGCTTTCGCCAATTATCCCGAAATAAAGGCAGCCGCCGACCAGGCACGTAAAAACCTGGAAAACAGCTACCACGACGACATCAGCAGCATCATTTCCGATTTGAAGTTCGGTTTTATCCGCGGTGCTTTGCAAGAGACCATGAAACAAGGCAACGAAGACAAGAAAAAAATGATGTACGCCATGGATACCATCCTCACCAACAAGTGGTTGGGTTTCCCCGTGCTGATTGTTTTCCTTTGGCTGATGTTCCAGACCACCTTCACCTTAGGCGCTTACCCGCAAGACTGGTTAGAGGCCGGCGTAGCCGCATTGGGCGAATGGGTAGCCACACTCATGCCCGCCGGCATGCTCAACGACCTTATCGTGGACGGCATCATCACCGGTGTGGGCGGCGTGCTGGTTTTCTTACCTAACATCCTCATTCTCTTTCTCTTCATTTCCTTTTTGGAAGACAGCGGCTACATGGCGCGTGCCGCCTTCATCATGGACAAACTCATGCACAAGATTGGGCTTCACGGCAAATCCTTCATTCCTTATCTCATTGGCTTCGGCTGCAGCGTGCCCGCCATCATGGCCACGCGAACCTTGGAAAACCGCAAAGACCGATTGCTCACCGTCATGACTGTGCCATTTATTTCCTGCTCGGCACGACTACCTGTGTATCTGCTGTTTGTATCGGCATTCTTCCACAAAAACCAAGGCTTGGTGTTGCTGAGCATTTACCTGATTGGCATATTGGTAGCCATCGGCACTGCCCTTTTGCTGAAGCGCTTCGCCTTCAAAAACGAAAACGACCATTTTGTGATGGAACTGCCGCCCTATCGCATGCCTACATTGCGCAACACACTGATACACATGTGGGAAAAATCGGTGCAATACCTCAAGAAAATGGGTACCGTCATCTTGTTTGCCTCCATCATTATCTGGGCTTTGGGCTACTTCCCGCAGTCGCATCAGGAAGATCAGGTGGCGCAGATGGAACAATCGTACATCGGCAAAATAGGCCATGCCATAGAACCGGTGGTGGCGCCTTTGGGCTTCGACTGGAAAATGGGTGTCAGCTTGGTTACCGGCCTGGCGGCCAAGGAAGTAGTGGTTTCCACCATGGGCATACTCTACGAAGGCGATGCCGACCTGAACGAATCTTCGCCCACGCTCATCGACAGCCTGCAACAGCAAACCGACGCGCTGGGACGCCCGCAGTTTACGCCATTGGTGGCCTACGCCTTCATGCTCTTTATTCTGCTGTATTTCCCCTGCATCGCCACGGTGGTAGCCATAGGCAAAGAAATCGGTGCAAAATGGGCCTGGTTCTCAGTATTTTATCAAACCGGCATTGCTTGGTTGGTGAGCTTCTTGGTGTTCCAAATCGGTAGTTTATTCTAAACATCACGCAGCTTATGTGGCAAGAAATCATCACATACATTCTGGTAGGCGCCGCAGCGATAGCTTTGTTCTGGAGATTGTTCGGACGATTTTTCCGAGCCTCCAAATCTAAAGACGAGAACGCCTGCGGCTGCTCTTCTTGCTCCGACTGTTCCGCTTGCTCTTCTTGCTCCGCTTGCGAAAGCGCCAAGACCCGCAAAGGCGGAGGCAGCGATTGTAAGGGCTGTGAATGAATCGGTTATAATAATCCTTGCTTCATCAATTGTTCTTTTTGTTGCTGATAAATAGAGAGCATGAATCTTTTTTCGGAAGCTTCGTCGTTGACAAGCTTTTCACGCAAAGGCGATGTCAGCAGGCTTTCGTCAAAATCTTCGTAAGAGATGATGATTTCATCGTCTGCGTGCAAATCTTCTGTCATCCATTGAAGATAATTGCCTTCCATATCCATGGCGTCACAAACCAGTCGCATCACATTTTCCTTGTTGCTCACGAGAATACCGGTAGAGCCGGGAGTGCAGGCCATGTAATAATCTTTTCCGCGGAATGTAATTTTGAATCCTCTCATAACCAGCCCCTTTCCTTTAAATAGTTTTCAAATGCCAGAAATTTTTCCAAAGGAGATTGTGTTTCTGCCCTCTTAGCATCGGGACAATCCGTCACACGTGCAGGCCTATCTGCCTGACAATCAGAAAAACGAATACGCAAGACATCGCCCGTTTGCTGTAGCCTCTTCACTGCCTTGTTTGTGTAAGCAACATACGTGCAGCGTCAGCAATTTGTCGCCCGAAATGTCAATATTCAGGCATCGATGCCGGTGGATTAATGAGATACATTCCATTTGATATACGTTGTTGTTTTGCGATAATACTACTTCTTAAAAACCAATGGTTTCCCGTCGTGGCTGAGGCCTTCGGCGCTGATGGAAATGTGGCGGCAAGTGCTGTTGTTGAAAAACTCAATTTCGGCGCGGCCGTTTTCATCGAGCGTCACATTGGGATTCCAGTAGAGCGTGCGGCGATAATCTCGGGGCAAGTCTTGCACCGGTACGCCCGTGTAATCGGGATGCACGAATTCCTTGCTGTAGCTGTAGCCCTGAATTTTGGTACGGCGCTGGCCCATCACCAAAGGAGGCTCAATCATTTCAGCGCCATCGGCAGGGAGAAAGAACGCCACGCAATCGGGATGCATGTCGCTGTTGCCATAATAGGGTAGTTTGAAGCGTGTGGGCTTTTTGTTTCCGGAAACACGTTTTCCAAAATTACTATTGAAGATACTGCTATAAGCTCCAATATCTGTGTTGGTATTCGGGCTGATAGAATCAGACAAACGCCCCGGATTCACATCAAATAAATGAGCGCTTTCCAAGTTGATCCAGAACTTGTCTCGCACCTCCGGTTCGGAACGGACAACGATTTCATCGAAGTAGAGCATCTTTCGGCTGTATTGATACACCTTCCAGTAGAATTTCCCTTCGGGCATGGCCGTATCCGAAGGATACGACGAAGCCAGCACGGTATTGAAATCGCAAGGCGGAAAATTGTATCTGTCCATGATGCTTTTAACCAAGGTATCAGGACGGAAAAAATAAATATTGAGCGGAATTTTGTAGGTATCCATCATATATTCCAATTCTTCGCGAATATCGTAATGTTGCAAAGAATACTGATACTGTATGCGACGACGGAAAGACTTCTTCTTGATGCCCACTTCTGCCAAATCGATCTGCCGCAAACCATCGTCGAAAATAGGCATCTGCGAAGTGATATTGATGGAGGCATCGGCCGTGGGAACATTCAGTTCGTAATACGAAATATATTTCGGCTTAGGGCTATACCAACGATTCAGCGACACCATGTGGCTTGGTCCCAACGAATAATCGCGCATGGCCACCCACATGTTGCCCTGTCCGTAGAAAGGCGGAAACTGCACCGCATAATTGCCTATCTCATTGGTTTGTATCTTTCCTACATACTCTATACTGTCGCCCTCCACATAAAAACTGAAGGACATGGGCGCATGCTTCAGACGCGGTTTGCGAAACTGTTCCGTGTCGAAGATGCAACCATCGGCCATCAGGCCTTTTTCTATGGGTTGTTTCCAGCCGGCTTGCTTGTATTGTTCGTTCATGTTTTCCCACTGATAGCGACACCAAGTGCGCGTGAGCATAAGCAAATCCAAGTGCATCTGGTGGATACGATCTTGTTTTTCAAAGTAATACGAAGCATCCTTGATGTAGCCTTTCAAGTCGGAAGTAAGTAGCAGCCAGGTGTAGAAATTGTCGCTGTTGTAGCTGATGTCATCGCTCTCGGCATCGCGCACCGAGATGGAAATATTGCCTTGCACGGCTTGTCCTCTGTGGTCTTTGGCTTGCATGTCTATGTGGATGCGACCATAGGGATTGAAGGCGTAGCCGCGGCTGTTGTCGCTGATGCTGAGATGGTTGCGTTTATCTTCGGGATGCGTGATGAAGCAAGAGCGTTCGGCGATGGACCGGCCTTCCTTATCGAAAATGCTGATGACATTCAATCCCTCGGGCATATCCTTCTTGGCGATGCTGATGGATTGATTTTCACTGGTTTCCAACAAATAAAACTGATAAATATTTCCATTTCGGCTCAGAGCGCAAGCCACGATACTGTCGTTGAAAAGTTCGTCTTTCTTGTAGCTTACCAAGATGTGGACACTGTCTTTGGCGTAGAAATTCCGTAATCCCAGCGCGCAACCGGCAGACTGCACCTGAGGCAAATCGAAACGATATTCCTTGCCTTGGTACCTGACAAGGGCTTTGTACTTTTCCCCCTGCTGGAACTCCATGCTGAAAACGCCCATTCCATCGAGCAAAGCAGTCATTGAGGCCACTTTTTTGCCCAAGGCATTCTGTATCTCGCCGGGCAGATTCAGCCCGCGTCCTTCCGTATCGCTTATCAGAAAGGCCACCTGCTGCTCTACGCTGTCTATGATGACGCCGCCTTCGGGATAAAAATCTACGCGGATGGGAATCTCTTTCTTTTTGACAGGGTCGTCGAAAGCATCGCTTGCAGGCACCGTGCTGCGACGTTTTTTTGGTTCCCACTTGGGCAATGGTTCATAATGATACTTTTCGCGCATCTTTTTGCCGGGCGGAAAAATGTACGACCACAGACTATATTCTCCCAAATCGTGATAACGGCGAACAAGCTTTCTTCGGCTCAGGTCTCTATCGAGGATGGTTTTCTGATGATAGTTCCCTTCGGGAACGTTTTTATAGACGGGAAACACGCGCGAGAAAACGGCATCGTCGCCAAAGTTGAGCATGTAGCGCGTGTAGGCGCGAACTTCGTAATAACCAGACAGATAAAGCGAATCTAAATGAAACTCGCCATGGCAGCCGCCGTTCACGATGGGATATTTTTTCGTTTCCAGCACCGCGCCCTCGGGCGAGAGCAATTCCACGTACAACACCTTGCTCAACTGGCTCTGCCGCTGCGCGTTGGCCGCCATCACGTAGGCTTTGAACCAAATAGTTTCTTCCAAAAAATAGGCCGTGTTGTCGAAATGCAGATACACCTTCTCTTGCGGATACATCTTGTTGAAAGCATTGATATCCCGAAAGTAAGCCGCCATTTTGCCCTCTACCGAAGTCGTATCTTCAGCCGCTGTTATCGGCAGTTCGCTTGCCGTCGCGCTTCTCGTTTCGGCCATCGGCAGTTCGCTTGCCGCCGCGCTTCTCGTTTCGGCCATCGGCAGTTCGCTTGCCACCGCGCTCATGCACAGCGTCGCCACACAGCAAATCAACAGCGAGAAGAGAAATTTCTTCGTCATGGCCTACAAAGTTTTGTGATACAAGGTGCTCAATGATTCGCAAAGGTAGCCAAGTTATGCAAAAAAACAAATCAGTCGAATCTGATATGCTTCGCTGTCTTTTCAATACACTTGTCAATGGTGGTTTTGTTGCCGTCGATAAAGAACAAGGTATGGAAAGATCGAGGCAAGTCCTCTTCTGTATAAAATTGCACGGCATAACATTGTAGATTATTGCTTTTGAAACCCGGCCGAAAATGTTTTATATCTTCTGTGCTTCCTGAATCCGTATCCCAACGTCTTACTTTATCAACCTGAGGAATTTGGGTAATAACGATGCTTTGGCAGTTAAGCTTTTGTGTCAATGGACCATCGTCTATGATGCGAGCGTATTGGCCAATCAGTTCGCGAGTTTCTTGCTTTACTTTCTCAATATCCTCCGCATCTCTCTGCGGCAAGGGTTTGGCATCGGGCTTATTCGAAATAACGCCCGTTCTTGTGATGTTGTTGACATAGCGAAAACTATGTGGTTTATGGCTATTCTTAAGCATGAAACTTGCTCCAAATGGAAAAAGTACATAGTCAGAAGGATGGCTGTAAGGAGGAATAGGCCCGTTGTACTTTTCAACACCACGTTTGGCTTCCATCAGCACACTGCAATGTTTGGAAATCTTTACGATAGATTCATATACAAATAGCGGATCATGACTATTCAGAGGAGTATTAAATATGATAATTTGTAGCGCGCTGTCGGGATGCCACATTTCAAGAATGCGTTTTTCGGGAAAGGAGATATCCAAACCGATTTCTTTTTTCGCATTCGAACAATACTCTTGGTAAAGATTTTCGCTCTGCGCTTGGGCGGCAATACTCATTGTTAAAAACAAGAGTAGAGAGTGCATCAATTTCTTCATAATCAATTTATTTAAACCAAACGCATACTAAGACGCAAATGAGGGAAAAATGTTACAAGGAGGCCGAGAACTTCACAACTCATGCGGAAAAAACAACTCATGCAGAAAAACAAATATTACTTCTTGAAAACCAGCGGTTTCCCGTCGTGGCTGAGGCCTTCGGCGCTGATGGAAATGTGGCGGCAAGTGCTGTTGTTGAAAAACTCAATTTCGGCGCGGCCGTTTTCATCGAGCATCACATTGGGGTTCCAGTAGAGCGTGCGGCGATAATCCACATCTCCGATTTGTATTTTCTTATCTTGGTAATTAATGTGATGAAATTCCCTTGGTCGGGAAAATCCTTCAATGATGGTGTTTCGAGTTGCCTGATGTGTGCCTTGACGTGGAGTATTTTCCTTAAAAGGAAGAAAGATGACCGTTGTTCTAGGTTGATATTCATTATTATTAAAAATTTGTGTATGAGCATATGGCGATTCGTAAACATCAATCATTCTGACATTATCAAAATTAACTGTGCTGTAATTCTTGCTATATCCGATTTTAATCAAGAGGTGATTGATAGATAAACCACGATCATCCTTATCTATTTGATAATCATGTTCCTTCAAAAAATCAGCAAGATTATCACAGACTTTCAAGCCTAAATCGTAGGCTTTTTCGCGATACTTCTCAACATCGTAACGTTTGAACTTGAGGTCTTTGCGTTTTTCCGTGACACCCACCGATTTTAGTTGCTGTACATCCATTAATGAAATCTTTTCGTTGGATGCTTTGATGATTTCTTTTAATGAATAATCCATTTCGGCTTGATAAATAGTTCGTGGCGCTATATCATAATGACGATCGATAAGAAACTCCAGTTTTTTGTTGCTTTGGAGATAATCTTTGGCATACAACATCATGTTTTTTTGTCCATAGAAATCATTTACCTCAAAACCATAGCAACCATTTTCGTCACTTAAGACATTGCTTCGATACAGAATATTCGACTTATCCTTCACCAAAATGCCAATTTCCGTATTAGGGATAGATGTCATATCGCTTGCGCGTAGAAGCAATCCATCTTTGTTTTCAACCAATCTTCCATAGCAACTCAAATGTTTTTCTGCCATGAATTCCGGCTTAAATGGCTTCATGCCGGACATTTGACTCCAATCGTAACGACGCCAACCATGCACCATCATCAATAAGTCGCAAGCCAAACGATGTTCTGCGTCATCCTTTTCCAAATAATACGAGGGACACTCTATATAGCCTTTCAAATCGGAGGCCAAAAGCAGATAGGAGGCCAAATCGGCATTAGGTTGCATGTCCAGTTCGCTTTCCGAATCGCGTATAGCAATAGACAAGGATGTTTTCGGTGCTGTATTTTGCACATTTATCTGTAAGGAGATCTTTTCAAAAGGCTTTATGGGAGATTTTGGAGCAACAATGCTGATTTTGTTTTGGTGTTCAGGATATTTGAAAACAAAACGTTCGGCACAAATCTGACCATAAGCATCGAACAATGTGATTTGGTTGACGCCATCCGCAAACAATGAATCCGGAAAACAGAGATGTTTGCCTTGTTTGTCGGGCATGATACAATCCGCGTGCAATAATCTTCCACGAGCCAAAATGCTGATTCCCAATATTTCTATCGGCATTTGAGTAGATGACCTCAGTTCTATGTCCAGAGCATCATCTTTCCATCGACAACTTAGCGAATAACCTTGAGCAAGAGCCGGTGGCAAAGGGAAAAACGAAGATTGACCGTCTTCTATCATTTTTAAATACAAAGGTGTCGCTTGTGGACAAATAGTCACTACACCCATTCCATTATGTTGTGTTGTGGTGCTGTCTATGATTTGACCAAAGGCATCGCAGAGATACAATTGTGAATGCTTGCCCATTCCATATCGATCAATCACTTTATATGCCACCTGCGAAGAAAGGCCTTGTATTAAATTGCCACCCTCGGGATAAAAATACACTTCCGTAGAAGCTTCCGATTGATAGGCTTCGCGAAAAGGCTTGGTGGGTGGAAAGTTCTTGTCTGACATCACTAATTGTCGATAATCGCCTTCTTCTTGAGGAGAATCGAAAACCGGGAAAATACGAGAGAAAACCGTTGATTCGTCCCAATTGAGCATCGAGCGCGTATAAGCTCTTACCTCGTAGTATCCCGATTTCCAATTTGGATGGAAACGAAAAGAGCCTGAGGCCTGACCATCGACAATCTTTAGTTTGAGCTTTTCCTGCAATTGTCCATCAGGAGCCAACAATTCCACATACAGAACCCCGCTCAAACTATCAGCCCGATGGCAATCGGCCATCACAACATAGGCATTGAAAAACAGGCTTTCTTCCAAGAAATATGCATTGTTATCGAAATGCAGATATACTTTTTCTTGAGGATAATAATAGTTGAACTGCGACAAATTTTTAGTCAATTGCCGCAGATTATCTTGTTGCGTACTCGCTTGCGTAACAAATATGCCGAAAACAAGTATCGCCCAACTATACCAATATCTTCCAAACATCATTTTCACCAGACTTAACCTCTGTCATCCCATCTCAAAATCACTAGCGGGCATGCGCAGCCAAATCGTCCAAGATGCGTTGACGACAATAATCGCTCAGGGCTTGGGTATCGTTGTTGAAAGGCTCGGTTTCTACCAGTTCGACAAAACGAAAATCAATGCAGACAGGATAAAGAAATTTACGGCGAGATAAGATGCGCGCATCGTCTATAACAGCAAGAAGCACAGGGGCTTTAGCCTTGAAAGCCACACGAAAACTGCCGGCATGAAAGGGCAAAAGAGCCTCGTCTGTCTTGTTGCGATGACCCTCGGGATAAATACCGATGGAATAGCCCTGCTTGCTCATCATTTCAATAGCTTTCGACATGGTTAGCAGCGCGTTACGATTGTTTTCCCTATCGATGGCCAAGTAGCCGTTACGATGCAGGATGCGGCCTATGAAAGGTATCTTGAAATTTTCGGGCTTGGAAATGAAGGCGAAACGCCAGCGGCGTAGAATCATGGATGCCAACATAGGGTCGAAAAAGGATTGATGATTGCCTACCAGATAAAAGGGTCTGTCTTTGGGCACGATGTCCATGCCTTTCACTCTGACTCTCACCAAGCAGAAAATGCAGAGAATCTCGATGATGCGCGTTTGTATCCACAAATAATAGGAACTTCGTTTGGTATAGACCTTTTTCTTGGAAACGAACAAGGAGGTAAAACACATCAGCAAAATAAAAGCGGCGGCGTAAGCTGTGAAGAAACCTATGAAAATAAGCGGCAACCAAGCGTATTGACATGGCGTTGGCATAGCAAAAACGGCCAAGAGAATGCTCGACAGCAAGGATAGCAGATTCAGAACAATAAATGTAATCATGTTATTGAGGTATAATGAATTGTATGGCTTTTTCCAATATATTTATCTCGAAATGCGTGCCGGGAAACAGCTCGCCGTCCAGGCAGAGTTCCATGCCCTTGGGCGCATCCAAGACCACTTGCTTCACTTGTCGATAATCCAAGAAACTTCGATAGGCGGGCACATCCAAATGTTTTCCATTGCGATAATAAGGCAAAACGCTGATAAAGCGGAAAATAGAGATGGGATGCACCAAACATAGCTCTATGAGTCCATCGTCGTTGCTCGCCCGCGGCGCACATCGATATTCGCCGCCCACGTACTGGCAATTGGCCGCCGTTCCCAACAAAATGTAAGGCGATTTATTGAGCTTTTCGCCATCGGCTGTGACGCTGATGCGGCTGCGCATGCCGTGCAAGACTGCCCATAGAATGCCGCGCCTGTAGGGCCATTTGGCGCCCTTTGCCGACAAATAATTGGCTCGGCTGCACACCAAAGATTCGAAACCGAAATTGCAGACATTCACCGAATAACGATCGCCTATTTGCAAAACGTCTATGGCGTGTTTTTCGCCGCGCAGCAAGGCTTCCACCGAACGGAAATCGGATTGCGGATAATACTTCACGAAATCGTTTCCGCTGCCGTAGGCCATCACTGCCAGATACTTATGCTCGAAACCCACCAAGCCGTTGGCCACTTCATTGATGGTGCCGTCGCCTCCGCAAGCCACGAAACAGACTTCTTCTTGTAAATGATTCTTGCAATAATTACGGACAAAACGAGTGGCATCTTTCGGACAGGAAGTATGAAACAGAAAATAATCCTTCAGGCCGGCCTCGTCTATTTGAGTCCGGAGTTTTTGTTGAATAAATTCCTTGTCTTTGCGTCCGTTGATGACAAAACAATATCTCATTTTATCGCTGTTTATTCGTCTTTGACTTTCTTTGACTTATCGTAATTGGTTCAGCAAGCCTTCGCAAGATTCTTCCACCTGGTCCCAGGTTGTCTGGAAATCGCGGGTAAACCAAGGGTCGGCAATTTCGCCCGGATGGGCCGAGAACGAACGCAGAAGATGCACTTTTCCTTGCGGATCATCGCCCACAAAACGTCGTAAATGATTGAGGTTCATTTGGTCCATAGCGATGATATAATCGTAATGCTCGTAATCAGCCTTGGTGATTTGGCGCGCCGTCTTTCCCTTGCAAGAAATGCCGTGAGCCGTGAGCAAATCGCGCACCGGCGGATACACCGGATTGCCTATTTCTTCGGTACTGGTGGCTGCCGATGCTATCTCGAAGGCCTCTTCCAAACCGGCCTTGCGCACCTTGTCTTTCATCACGAACTCCGCCATCGGACTACGACAAATATTGCCATAACAAATGAAAAGTATGCGTGTTATCTCTTTATTGTTCATATAGATTGACTCAATTTTGATGTAAATTTTGGCAAAGGTAATCATTTTTAACGAAGTATCAGACAGAATAATAAACAAATTTGTTTACTTTTGCAGCATGATTGAAAAAATTGATATACTTAAAGGAATTCATCCCGGATTGTTCTTACAGCGGGAACTTCATCAACGTCAACTGAAAAGCGGACCTTTTGCCAAATCCATTGGCGAGCATCCGCAAACTTTGAGTGCCATCATCCATGGAAGAAGATCTATGAACATTCCTCTTTCTCTTCGCATAGAAGAATCTCTTGGACTGGAAGAAGGTCTCTTGATGACCTTGCAAATCTACTATGATATTGCTCAAGAAAAACAAAAACACAACAAAGAGTTGCGCCCTGATATAAGCAAATTCCGCCGAAGCTTGTTTTGGGATACATCTTTTGAAAACATCAACTTCAGCACCCATAGTCAATATGTGATTAATCGTGTATTTGAGCGCGGCAACGAAGAAGAAATACAAGAAACCATACGTTTTTACGGACGTGAGCAAATACTACAATCAATTTATCCCTTAACTGAATCTCCTTTCAAGGAAAACATCAAACATCATCTGAAACAATATCTAAATCATGAGGCTTAACACATTAAAATTCAACACTGTAAAACCCATTTTACAACATTGTTTAGAAACACTTATGTCCAATGAGGCATTCTTACCATTTCGGTTAGTGGGCGGAACTTCGCTTTCTTTGCGCTTCGGCCACAGAATGTCTGATGACATAGATTTATTTACCGACGCTCAATACGGCTCAATTGATTTTTATCATCTGCAAGACATTCTGCGAAAAACATTTCCTTATTGCTACGGAGATTGCGGTAGAATAGTCGGTCTTGGCACCTCTTATATGATAGGCCAAAGCAAAGACAATTGTGTCAAATTGGATTTATATTACACAGATGCTTATCTCAAGCCCACCGAAACGCATCACAATATCAGGATGGCTTCGGTGGAAGATATTATCGCCATGAAAATGGATGTCATTACTCGCGGCGGTCGCAAAAAAGATTTTTGGGATTTACACTATCTGCATTCTCATTATTCTTTCGAGGAAATGATTGATTTCTACATGACAAGATATCCGTATGGAACTTCAATACAAGAATGCTTAACAGCTTTACAAAACTTCTCCGTAGCCGATAATGACCCCGATCCCATTTGTTTGTTGAACAATGTTTGGCAACTAATCAAACTCGATTTTTCTGAATGGATTTCAAAGTGATTGTTTCATTAAGAAGGCCTTGAAACTATCGAAATCTTTAGACATGGGAAGCGATTGCTTTTCGCCCTGCATAAAGGCTTGCAGCTTGGCGGGAATGTCCACTTCACTGTGAATGATGTTTTCCACCGTTTGCTTGAACTTGGCCGGATGGGCCGTTTCGAGGAAAATACCACATTCGCCCTCTTGCAATTGTTCGCTCAGCGCGCGATAGCCGCAAGCGCCATGAGGATCGAGCAAATAGCCATCTCGCTGATACACAGTCTTGAGCGTGTCGGCAATCTGCGCATCCGTGTAGGCCGCGCCGCTGATGTTGCCGCAAATGGTCTGGTGCGAATGCTGATACAAATCGAGCACGCGGGCAAAGTTGCTGGGATCGCCCACATCCATGGCATTGGCAATGGTTGCCACCGAAGGACGAGCCTGATACTCACCAGTTTGCAAATATTTATAGAAAACGTCGTTGCTATTGTTGGCCGCGATGAAGCGTTTCACGGGCAGGCCCATTCGCTGAGCGAAGAAACCGGCGGTGATATTGCCGAAATTGCCCGAAGGCACGCAGAATACCAAATCTTTGCCCTGATTGTTTTCGCTATTCAATCGTTTCCATTGCGCGTAAGCGTGGAAATAGTAGAAAGCCTGCGGCAAAAAGCGAGCCACGTTGATGGAATTGGCCGAACTGAGGTTCATTTTCGCGTTGAGTTCCGCATCCATGAAAGCCGACTTCACCAAAGCCTGACAGTCGTCGAAAGTGCCTTCCACCTCGAGAGCGGTGATATTTTGGCCCAGCGTGGTGAATTGTTTTTCCTGGATTTCGCTTACCAATCCCTTGGGATAGAGCACGTACACGCGAATGCCCTCTACGCCGAGAAAGCCGTTGGCCACTGCACTGCCGGTATCGCCCGAGGTAGCCACCAAGACATTCACCAAGCTTTGACCCTGCTTGCGGATGAAATAGCCGAGCAGACGGGCCATGAAGCGTGCGCCCACGTCTTTAAAGGCCAAAGTCGGGCCATGAAAAAGTTCCAGACTGTAGATATTCTTGCTCACTTCCACGATGGGCGTATCGAAGCTAAGCGTTTCATATACAATCTGTTTCAAGGTTTCGTTTTCTATATCTTCTCCGAAGAATGCCTTGGCCACTTCGTAAGCAATTTCCTGGAAACTGCGTTGCTCTATCGTTTCGAAAAATGATTGGGGAAGCGCTTGGATACGCTCTGGCATATACAAACCGCGGTCGGGCGCAAGTCCCTTTACCACAGCTTCTTGCAAGCTCGCCTGAGGCGCTTTATGATTGGTACTGTAATATTGCATAATTTTTTGTGTTTAATGTATGAAAACACTTTCGTTGTTTCCTTATTCTCGTTCGGCGTTTCGCTCGCCGGAGCGCTCGCTGTTGAATAATTTCTGCATGAAGGCTTGACCTTTGAGTATGCCGTAAGAACCTGTCATGACGGCCAATTCGTCGAAAGACTGCACCTTGTCGGGCATGGAGGCTTTGATGCGGGCACGCGCCGGGTCGTTACGCCAAATAAGGAAGGGAACCGCCTGAGCCACATGGGTTTTCAATCGACAATAGGTAGGATGATCGGGCAAAACGGCTATGCTCACAGCTTCGTCCCAAGCGGACACTTCCTTGAAGATGGGCTCGATGAGACGATGGTCGAGGTATTCTATAGTCTTGATTTTCAAATCCACATCGCCTTCGTGACTAGCTTCGTCGGAGGCTTCCACGTGCAAGAAGACGAAATCTTTCTCTTTCAATGCTTGAATGGCTGCCTGCGCCTTGCCTTCGTAATTGGTGTCGTACAGACCGGTTGCGCCCTCTACCTCAATGCTTTCCAAGCCCGCATACACACCGATGCCTTTGATGAGATCGACAGCCGAAATAACGGCGCCGCTCCTGATGGGGTACTGCGATGCGAGTGTGGGCATTGCCGGGCGGTAGCCCGGCGACCAGGGCCAGATGGAACTGGCCATATCCTTACCGGCAGCCTTGCGAGCCTGGTTCAGCGGATGCAAGGGCAAGAGTTCCTGCGATCTTTGTATCAAATGGTTGATTTTGTCGGCGGTAGCCTGAGCATCGGGATGCAAGGCCTTCACCATCACTTGGGCACAAGGCGTTCCCGGCACATCGTGCGGCGGTGTGCATTGAATGCGCTTGTCTCCACCTTTCATCAGCATCAAATGTCTGTAAGAGATGCCTGCACAAAAGCGAAGTCCATCGTCGGCCAAGTGTTCGTTCAGATAGTCAATGAGTTGGGCTGCTTCTTCGTTGCTGATATGTCCGGCGGAATGATTCTTGATGCAATCGTTTTCCACGCAAATCAGGTTGCAACGCGCCGCCATCCATCCATCGGGAATGTCCACGCCCATGCTGGCCGCTTCCAAAGAACCTCTACCTTCGAACTGAGTGCGCACGTCGTAGCCCAAAAGGCTCATATTGGCAATTTCGCTGCCGGGAGCAAAACCTTCGGGCACCGTTTCCAAACCGCCGCAACGACCTTCACGCGCCAAGAAATCCATCACCGGCGTATGAGCGGCCTGCATGGGCGTCAGTCCGTTAAGAGCGTCAATAGGCTCGTCGGCCATTCCGTCTCCCAATACAATCAGGTACTTCATAGTGTCATTAACGGATGTTGGCAATGGAAATGATGTCACCGAACACACCTGCAGCCGTTACGCTCGCACCGGCTCCATAACCCTTAATCACCATGGGATCGTTGAAATAACGTTCCGTTTGTATAAGGATGATGTTGTTGCTGCCTTCCAAATCGTAACAAGGATGCAGCTGATCTACTTCCTGCAAACCCACCGAGCATTGTCCGCGGTCCATTTTGGCCACGAAACGCCATCTCTTGTGTTCCTTTTCCAATACCTGACGACGGGCTTCGAAATCGGCATCCAATTCGGGAATACGTTTCCAGAAATCATCCAAAGTGCCTTCGAAGAAATCGGCGGGCACGAAAAGATTCTTCACCACGTCTTCCTGTTCCACGCGATAACCGGCTTCGCGCGCCAAAATCACCAACTTGCGGATAACGTCTTTTCCACTCAGGTCGATACGGGGATCCGGCTCAGAGAATCGGGCTTCCTGCGCCATCTTGATGGTCTGGCTCAGGGGAATATCTTTGCTGATGGTGTTGAAGATAAAGTTCAAGGTACCCGAAAGCACGGCTTCCATTTTCAAGATTCTGTCGCCACTGTAAATGAGGCTGTTCATCGTGTTGATGATGGGCAAACCTGCACCCACGTTGGTTTCGAACAAATATTTCACGCCTTTCTTGCGAGCCAATTCCTTCAAACCGGCATAATTGTCGTAAGAAGACGATGCGGCTATCTTGTTGGCGGCCACCACGGAAATATTGTTGGCCAACATATCGTGATACAATTCGGCAATTTTCGGACTGGCAGTACAATCTACGAAAACCGAGTTGAAGATGTTCATTTTCAGGATTTCATCGCGCCAGATGGCAGGCGAATTGGGAATGCCCTCGGTCTGCAAGAATTCACGGTAATTTTCCAAATCGATGCCATCAGGATTGAACAAGGCATGCTTCTCGTCGGCAATACCTACCACATTCAGTTTCAAGGAGTTTTCGGCCATCAACTTGGGTTGCTGCTGCTTGATCTGGTCCAACAGGCTGCCTCCCACCGTGCCGATACCAGTCAGAAAAATATTCAGTACCTGATACTCGCTCAGAAAAAAGGAATCGTGAATGACGTTCAGGGTCTTGCTGAGTTGCTCACGCTTCACCACGAAAGAGATATTGGTTTCGGAAGCTCCTTGCGCACAGGCCACTACGTTGATACCATTACGTCCCAAAGTCGAGAACAATTTACCGGCGATACCGGGCGTACGCTTCATGCCTTCGCCCACAATGGCCACTGTTGCCAAATCGCTTTCTGCAAAAATATCGTTGATTTCGCCACAGGCAATTTCGTGTGCAAATTCCTCGCGAAGCACTCTCACGGTTTCATCGGCATCCGACAGACGCACACCAATGGAAGTGGTATTTTCCGAAGAGGCCTGCGACACCATAAACACGCTGATGCCCGACTTTGCCAAAGCCCTGAATATTCTATAGTTAACACCGATAACGCCTACCATACCCATACCTTGCACGGTAATCAAGCTGGTATCGCTGATGGAAGAAATTCCCTTGATAGCCTTGCCTTCGCCGGAATAATGCTCACGCGAAATGAAAGTACCCGGCGCCTGCGGATTGAAAGTATTCTTGATACGAATGGGGATATTGTCGTGATATACAGGGAAAATTGTCGGAGGATACAGCACTTTCGCGCCGAAGTTGCAAAGTTCCATGGCTTCCACGAAACTGAGCTTTTCGATGACGTAAGCATTGTTGATAACCTTGGGATCTGCTGTCATGAAGCCATCCACATCGGTCCAGATTTCCAACACGATAGCCTTCAGTTCGGCGGCCATGATGGCGGCCGTGTAATCCGAACCGCCGCGGCCCAGGTTGGTGGTTTCGCCGGTTTCCGCGCTGCTCGAAATAAATCCGCCCATCACCGTCACCTGCGGCAAAGACTTGCATTGCTGGTAAATCGCCTTCGATGTTTCTTCGAAATTGACCACGTTCTTGCTGTACTTGAAATCGGTCTTGATCAATTCCCGCGCGTCGAGATGCTTAGCCTTCAACAACTTGGAAACAAGCATCGACGAAATGCGTTCACCATAACTCAAAATCACCGCTTCCGACTTGGCCGACAAATCCTGAATGAGGCAAACACCTTGGAAAATATTACTCAATTCGTCCAACATCTTGTTGGTATTCTGCAAGATAGCCTGCACATCGTCTTCCGGGAAAACCTTCTCGATAAGCGAGGCGTGCATCTCGCGCATTTTCTGCACATTTGTCTGATATTCAGTATTGCCGACGGCGGCCAATTTGGATGTCTGTATCAATAAATCGGTCATTCCGCTGATAGCCGAAACAACCACTAAAACCTGATCTTTTTCTGCTGAAACTATCTTCTTGATATTCAACAGACCTTCTAGGGAACCTACGGACGTTCCTCCGAATTTGATAACTTTCATTTTATTCTTGCTAAAAAATTAAGGCGCAAAGGTAGTAAAAATCTGCATCATTTCGAGGCGTGCTGCTGCATCTTCTTCAAGACGGATTCTTTCACCTTGATAATGGTACCATGCTTGTGGCCCGAGGGCAATGAAATTTCGTCGTCGATGGGTTCAAATGTCTGGAAATCACGGGTGCGCACAGCACCGAAACGATATTCACGATACACATCGAAATAGATGAGCCAATCTTCGCCCACCTTCACGGCACAAGCGCCTTCGGAATAGGTGGGGGCAAAATTTACGGAAGGATTCGAATAAGGACCTTCGGGATTTTCGGCAAAGACGCAGAACAAATCGCTGTAACCGGGCTTACGGTTGTCCTTGATAACGAGCACATAATCCTTGGCGGCGCGCTTTATCACGAAACCATCGATCGAGTTGAAACCAGGATCGTAGAAAGGCTTGGTCGGAGCAAACTCAACAAAGTCTTTCGTGGTGGTATAATACTGACGGTGAGCGCTATTCTGGCCCATTCTATCGGCATCGGTATAGTATTGCGGCAGAATGCTGGACGACCATGCAATGAGAAATTCGCCCTTTTCTTCGTCGTAGAAAAGTTCAGGCGCCCAAACATTGTTGACGGCAGAATCCTGCATCACCGGAATAATGCGTTGTTCGCTCCAGTGAATCAGGTCTTTGGAAGAAGCATAACCGAATCCTTTCTCGCCGGCCCAGGCAATGGTCCAAACCAAATGGAAAGTGCCGTCGGGTCCTTGGCAAACACTGGGGTCGCGCATCATGGAAGTGGGCGCATACTTGGCATCTTCCATACTCTCTGTCAGAACATTGTAAAATTGTGCGTGCTTGTTGCCTACTTCGGGTGTGAGCCAAGTGCCGGGCAAACTATCCCAATGATAGCCATCGTAGCTATACAGAAAATGCAGACCATCCAAGGCAGGTTCCCGATGTCCACTGAACAAATACACTTCCTTTTCGCTGCACGAGGCAAGCAACAGACAGGCCAACAAAGTTGCCACTAAAGATTTAATACTCTTCATTTCTTTATCGTTTTATACATTTTACCATTTCTATTCTCTGATTGTCGTCTTGCACTTTCAGCAGGTAAACACCATCGGGAAACATGCGCAAATCCACTTGGTCGCAATGGTCGCGCGTAAGCAGGATGCGGCCGCTCAAATCAATCAGTTCCAAATGCCGGGCCTTTGCACCAAGAAATGCCATGCCATTGTTCATCCAAACTTGAAAGGATGTTTCGGGCTGTTCAAGACCTGTGAAAGCCGATTTCAACAACACCACATCGCTCAGCAAAAGGGTTTCGGCCGGCGTTTCAGCAGCAGCATTCGTGGCGGCTTTCGTTTCTGCAGCAGCCTTCGTTTTGGCGGCAGCGGCCGAAGACAGCATCCAACGGACACGGAACACTTCATCATCGACGGCGGCTTGAGGCAATGCGGCTGAAATTTGTTGCCATCCGGCCTGAGCCGAGGTAATGGGCAAGGTGGACAAAGTTTCATAGCTGGTGCCACCATCCAGACTGTATTCCAACAAGACAGAACCTTCGTTCAGGCCTTGCGCTTTCACCTTAGACCACACCACGATAGGACCTTGCTTGGGCACGTAAGCATCCAAATCGAAATACGAACCAGCCAGACCCGCATTGCTGATGGCTGCGGCTCCGAAATAACCCGGCGTCACCCTGTCCCATGTGATATAATTTGCTTCGGCATCCAAGAGATTAATTTCGGCCACCACATCGCCGGGATTCATATCCGGCTGATAATAATCGTATTGTCTCTGTTCAAAATTCCAAGCGGCGATAAAATCTTCCTGTTTGAAAACAGCCTTCACGCTTTTGTCGGCATCCATCTTGATGAGGCGCGGCACATCGCGACTACCGTCTTCCCAGGACACGAAACGAAAGATGGGATGATCCTTCACATACACTGCCAGTTCATGGCCGTCTTCGTAGCCTTCAGACTCCCCCACCACCTGTGGCTGTGCATCGGCATAGACAATGCCCTGGGGAAGATATTTGGCAAAGTTTCCGTCTGTTTCGCTTGCAAGGCTCAGCTTTCGCACGGGCAATTGTTTGAACACAGCTTTAATGGTGATATCTCTTTCCATCTTGTGCTGATAAGGATTTTCTGTCGAAAGCACATTGCCCTGTTCATCTTCCCATTGCACGAAACGATAACCATAATGATGTTCGGCAGAGAGCGTCACCAAGGCATCCTTATCGTAAGAAGGGCTCATAGGGCTTTGCGTCAGAGTTCCTGCTTTTTCGTCGGAAATGGTCAATTTCAGTTTGACACGATAGTCGGGGCTTAGAATGGAATCGAGTTCCTGAGCCGTGGGCGTCTTTGCGCTTCCGTTGAAGCCGCTCATGTTGCCATAGGCACCAATGGCCTTCACCTGATATTTCGGGCTGCCCGTGCTCTTGATGTCGCAGTAGCTGTTCGTAGCAGCATAATCCAGCAATCTTCCATCGGCATAAATGGCGTAACACTCGGCTTCGGGAACGGCCGTCCAGGTGAGCACATTGCCACTTTTCTTGAGACCGCTCGGTGCTTGAGGCGCAGCCGCCATGGGCAGCGGATCGAATGCGTTCGATGCATTCACCTTTTTGTAGATATTGCTCAGACTCATCAGATAATAACGATCGTCTTCGCTTACTTGGCCACTCCAGCTCACGCGGCGACTCACATCGGCCAAAGCCGTGCCGTCGGCATTCAGACTCTTGTATTCCAGAAAGCTGCAGTCTTTCCAGGTTTCCTCGCCCATCTTGCTCCATCCGGCCGCATTGATATGGCTACCCAGACGACAGTTCATGAACACGCTTCCCGATTTTTCGCCCCAAGGACGTCCCAAGTAACAGCTTCCCGCGCTCACGCCGGCCTTTGCCGTCAGATCGCAATCGTTGAAGAAGAAGCCGTAATAGAGATTCTTGCCATTACTCATCTTTTCGAAAGTGGGCACATCTTCGGGCGCCGTCACATATCCGCCCCTGTTGCTCACGATGTTACACTGATAAAAATAGCAAGTGCCGCCGGCATAGATAAAATCGACACCGCCTTCAATTTCGCAATTGTAGTAAAAATATCTTCTGCCCTTCTTGGTACGGTGCGTATCCTGATTACCCAGAATCTTGCAGTTTTTCAAGACATGACGGTCGCCCTTTTGGCACAGCGCTATGGCCTGAGCCTGCGTGCTGGGATTCTTCACCGTGATATTTTCCATATAAAAATCGGGCGCATTGATGGTAAAAGTACCGCAAGTGCTGCCATCGGCCTTGATCTGCTCGTCCTTGCCGGGATAATCAATCATTTTTCCAAGATAATCGTCCCAGGTGATGATAACCTTATCCACGTCTTCGCCAATAAGGCTGATAATTTTATTGCTTGAGGTCCAACGCGTTCCGATAAAAAGTTTTTCTTCGTAGGTACCGTTTTTCACCAAGATGCGCGTTCTTTGGCCATTGTCGGGAGCCGCGTCCAAGGCTGCCTGAATAGTGGTATAATCGCCACTGCCGTCTTGCGCCACCACCATATCGTAAGGCTTGGCAAATTCCACGGGAATATCTTCGCCGCAAAGACTGCACAAATAAGCTTCCAAGGCCGTATAGCCACTCTTGAGAATGAGATTTCTATCGGCAGCATTGCTTGCGTTCAAGCCATATTTTGCTTCCCAAGCATCGTCCATGCCGTCGTGATCGTTGTCGGTAATTTGATTGTAAGTATTATAGGTGGGATAACCGCCCGCATCCGAGGGCTTGTCGATGATGCCGGGAGCCACGCCGGCCACACTGCCGCGATGAGGAGCCGTACCCGTTTTCACTTCGTTCACAATGCGCGCATCCACCGCATCACGAGGAAAAGCGCCCGCACCCGCCAACACGCTGTTGTAAGCATCCTGCGCACTTTCTGCCTTTACAGGATCTGAAATTTCGAAAGGAGCATCCACCATCAACTGAGTTTTAGCAATGCCTTTTGAGGTATATTGCGAAGCATCCAGACCATTGAAATTGTTGTTGGTATAAGAAGTATTTCCTTCCATCACATTGCCCGACATCCACCATTGTGCAATCTGGGTTTTGTTTTGGCCGCCGTTGAAAGAAGATTGCACGAAATACGAACTGTTCTTTCGGGCCGGACCGGGTTTGTAATAATTGTTGATAAAATTGACACGATGCGTCTTACCTTCCACCAAATCGCCACCATAGCAAGAATTCTGGTTGCCCCAGTTATAATTGACATTGTTGACATATTCCATGAGCACATGAATATCGTTGCTACGCGCTCCGTTCAGACGAGGCGAACGACTCTTGTTGTGAGCCAAGAGATTATGATGATAAGTGGCTCTTTGTCCGCCCCATTGTGCACCATAACCGCGCGGGCCCTTGCCGTGACCGGCATCGTAGAGACCTTCGTGTACGATACACCATTGGATGGTGGTAAGGTCATTGTCGTAGATGGTCATGTTTTCTTCGCCCGACCAACCGAAAGTACAATGGTCTATGATGAAGTTCTTGGCGTTTTCTATACCGATGGAACCGCCTTTGATGAAATCGTCGTTTTCGTCCAAGCCGATACGGAAACGCAAATGACGCATGATGAGGTTTTCGCAACCGCCAAAGTTCGCCTTGGCACCGCGGATGCAGATACCGTCGCCGGGCGCGGTCTGTCCGGCAATGGTAGTGCCGGCTGTTCTGCCACAACGCAAATCGGATTCAAGATGGATGATGCCCGACACGCGGAACACCACCGTAATGGGTTGGTTGGAATATTGGCTCAAAGCCCAACGTAAACTTCCCTCTCCGGAATCGTTAAGATTGGTCACTTCCACCACTTGTCCTCCACGTCCGCCGGTGGCCCATCGGCCGTAACCTTCGGCGGTGGGGAATGCGGGCACTGCAGCCGTTGCGACGGCCAAATTCATCAGCATCAAGGCTGAAAGAAAGAATCTTTTTACTCTGTTCATACTATAAAATGATAAGCTATTGCTAAAATTTGACAAAGATACAATCTGTCGGCCTTATTAGAGCTACTTTTTTAGTTAAAATATTGAATTTTATCTTCCTTTTTTAGGGCTTTTTAAGACTTTTAATTCGGATAAGAATATAAATTGGCAGTACCTTTGCACGCTAATTTAAATATTTGAAGAGATTATGACCAAAATTCAAAAAATCAGTACTTTCGGTATTTTATTGTTGGTGATTGTCGGCATCATTGCCTTCCCGACAGTAAAAAAATCCATCAACGCGAAAAAAGCGAACAAAGACAGTCAGAAAGAATTGCAGAAACCCAAGCCTGTCACCATGAACAGCAGGACTTTGGAAGTGAGCGCCGAAATCATCAAAACGCATGTCATGAACGACCAGACGGTCACCACGGGTAACATCATTCCTGCCGAAGAGGTGGACCTTTCTTTCGAAACTTCCGGAAAAGTGGTGGCCATTTACTTCGCCGAAGGTGCCAAGGTACAGAAGGGAGAATTGCTGGCCAAAATCAACGACAAACCTTTGCAAGCGCAGCTCAAGAAGCTGGAAACCCAGGTGCCGTTGGCCAAAGACCGTGTGTATCGTCAGAAGAAATTGCTCGAAAAGAACGCCGTGAGCCAGGAAGCCTACGAATCGGTGATGACCGAATACGACAAGCTGATGGCCGATATTGAATTGGTAAAATCCAACATTGCACAGACCGAGCTTTACGCACCTTTCGATGGTGTCATAGGTTTGCGTCAATTGAGCGAAGGTGCTTACGCAACTCCCTCTACCAAAGTGGCCAAGCTCTCGCATGTGGATGCGCTGAAAATTGATTTCTCCATTCCCGAAGCTTATGCCAACGAAGTGAAAGAAGGCACCAACATCGTGTTCCGTCTGAGCGACAACATGGGTATCACCCGCGAATACGATGCCCAAGTATATGCCGTAGAATCTACCATCGACACCGACACGAGAACCTTGAGTGTCAGAGCCTTGTTCGACAATCAAAAACAAGGATTGATTCCCGGACGTTATACCTCCGTCACCATCAAGCGTCGCGAGATTGCCGATGCCATTTCGGTGCCCAGCCAAGCCATCGTGCCTGAAATGGGTCGAAACATTGTTTATGTGTATCGCAACGGAAAGGCTCAGCCGGTGGAAATCAATACCGGTATCCGTACCGAAGCCCGTGTTCAAGCCATAGAAGGCCTGCATGTGGGCGACACGCTCATCACCTCGGGTGTGATGCAGCTGCGCACCGGAAGCCCCGTTTCTATTACCAACCTGAAATAAGCGGATACCATCATGAATATATCAGAACTTAGTATCCGTCGTCCGGTGCTGTCCACCGTAATGATGCTGGTCATCGTCATTTTCGGTGTCATCAGTTACGCTTCGCTGGGTGTGCGAGAATTCCCCAGTGTCGATAACCCGATTATCTCTGTCAATGTAAGTTATCCCGGTGCCAATGCCGACGTTATTCAAAGTCAGATCACGGAGCCGCTGGAGCAGAATATCAATGGTATTCCCGGCATTCGTTCTTTGTCTTCTACCAGTAGCCAAGGTTCTTGCCGCATCATCATCGAATTCGAATTGAGCGTGGATTTGGAAACCGCTGCCAACGACGTGCGCGACAAAGTGTCTCGTGCCCAGCGTTATCTGCCTCGCGACTGCGACCCGCCCACAGTATCCAAAGCCGATGCCGATGCTACGCCTATCATCCAGATCAGCGTGCGCAGCGACGCCCGTTCGCTCATGGAAGTGAGTGAAATTGCCGACCTTACCATCAAAGAGCGTTTGCAGACCATTCCCAACGTGAGCGGTGTAGATATCTGGGGTATCAAGAAATACTCTATGCGTCTGTGGCTCGACCCGGTGAAAATGGCCGGTTACGGCGTGACACCCATCGACATCAAGAATGCCATCGACAACGAAAACGTGGAATTGCCCTCCGGAAGCATAGAAGGTAACACCATCGAATTGTCTATCCGTACCATGGGCTTGATGCAGACGGCCGAAGAATTCAACAATATCATCATCAAGAAGAGCGGCGACAAGATTGTGCGTTTTCAGGATGTGGGCCAAGCCGAATTGGCGCCCGAAGATATGCGAAGCATGCTGCGCAAGAACAATATTCCCGCTGTGAATGTGGTAGTTATCCCCCAGCCCGGTGCCAATCATATCGACATTGCCGACGAAGTGTATGTCCGCATCAAACAACTCCGCAAAGACTTACCCGACGATGTGGAAATCGACGTCACTTACGACAACACGCGTTTTATCCGCGCTTCTATCAACGAGGTGAAAGAAACCATCGTGGTGGCGTTTATTTTGGTGATTGTCATTATCTTCCTCTTCCTCAGAGACTGGCGCGTCACCCTGATTCCTGTGGTAGTGATTCCTATTTCTTTGGTGGGTGCTTTCTTCGTGATGTTCGTCGCGGGATTCTCCATCAATGTGCTCACCATGCTAGCCGTGGTGCTCTCCGTGGGTCTGGTGGTGGACGATGCCATCGTTATGACGGAAAATATTTACGTGCGTATAGAGCAGGGAATGAGACCCATCAAAGCCGGTATCGAAGGTTCGAAGGAGATTTTCTTCGCGGTGATTTCCACCACCATTACCTTGGTTGCCGTGTTTATCCCCATCGTGTTCATGGAAGGTATGACGGGCCGTTTGTTCAAGGAATTCAGCATCGTTATTGCAGGTGCGGTGATCATTTCGTCTTTTGCTGCGCTCACCTTTACGCCCATGTTGGCCACCAAGATATTGAAACGTCGTAAAGAGAAGGGCTGGCTCTACACCAAGACAGAACCTTTCTTCGAAGGTTTGACCAATATTTATACCAAGGGCCTGAACGGATTTTTGCGTTACAAATGGATAGGTCTTGTTCTGGTGGTTCTTTCTTTTGCCGGCGTTATTTATCTTTGGACCTCCACGCCTACCGAGTTGGCTCCTTTGGAAGACCGCTCCAGCATCACGGTCAGAATCTTGGGTCAGGAAGGAAGCACCTTTGAATATATTCGCGACTACACCGACGAAATCACCAATATCGTCGATTCCATGACGCCTGAAAAGCAGGCCATCGTGTCGCGTGCCTCCAGCGGTAACGGCTTTGTCAACCTCATTCTTACCGACATCCAAGACCGCGACCGCAGCCAGATGGAAATTGCCGAAGAACTCTCGGGAGAAGTAAGAAAAGCCACGGCGGCGCGTAGTTTCGTACAACAGCAATCTACCTTCGGCGGACGTCGTGGCGGTATGCCTATCAATTATGTGCTGCAGGCGCCCAGTCTGGAAAAATTGCAGGAATTCATTCCTACTTTCATGGAAAAGGTGAACGCCAGCCCGGTGTTCCGCATGGCCGATGTCGATTTGAAATTTACCAAGCCTGAAACCCGTATCCTCATCGATCGCGACAAGGCCACACTCTTGGGTGTCAGCACCAGAAACATTGCCCAGACCTTGCAATACGCGCTCAGCGGACAACGCATGGGCTACTTCTACATGAACGGAAAACAATACCAGATTATCGGCGAAATCAACCGTCAACAGCGCAACAAGCCCCTCGATTTGAAGTCGATTTACGTGCGCAACGACTACGGACACATGATTTCTTTGGACAACTTGGTAACCTTCGAAGAAAACGTGGCGCCTCCGAAATTGTATCGCTACAATCGTTTCATTTCTGCCACCGTGTCTTCGGGCTTGGCTCCCGGCTACACCATCGGCGATGGCATCAAGGAAATGGACCGCATTGCCGACGAGGTTTTGGACGACAGTTTCCGCACGGCCCTCAGCGGGGAATCTAAAGAATTCAGCGAAAGTTCGTCCAGCCTGCTGTTTGCCTTTGCCTTGGCTATCGTATTGATTATATTGGTATTGGCAGCTCAGTTTGAAAGTTTCAAAGATCCCTTCATCGTGATGACCACCGTTCCTTTGGCCTTGGTGGGCGGACTTATTTTCATGAATATTTTCGGCATCACCATGAACATTTACAGCGAAATCGGTTTGATCATGTTGATTGGTCTGGTAGCAAAAAACGGTATTCTTATCGTGGAATTCGCCAACCAACGCCAAAAAGAAGGACTCAGCAAGAAAGAGGCCATCCGCAGCGCTGCCGTACAACGTATGCGACCTATTCTGATGACCAGTGTTTCCACCATTCTTGGTTTGCTTCCTTTGATGTTTGCAACGGGTGAAGGTGCGCAAGGCCGTATCGCTATGGGAACCGGCGTTGTGGGCGGTATGCTCATTTCCACCATTCTCTGTCTGTTTGTCGTGCCGGCCGTTTACGAAATGTTCTCGACCAACCAGCGCGAGCATCCCGACGTGAGCAACGAATAAATCGTTTTCCGAAATTAATGACATTGTTTATGAAAAAAATATTCTCTTATCTCCTTATACTGAGCGCTTGTCTGAGCAGCCTACAGGCACAGAACACGCAGAGCTCGGCCACGGCCGACAGTTTATACGATTACAACAAGGCTCACAATTTGCAGGAATGCCTCCAATACGGTTTGGAAAGAAACTTCGATTTGCGCATTGTGCGTAACGAGGAAATCATTGCCGGCAACAATGCCACGCGCGGAAATGCCGGACAATTGCCCAGCATCGCTCTGAGCGGCGGATACAGCGGCACGGCCTACAGCAATGACTACACTTGGGCCAACGACAGCCTCAGCCACTCGCCTGCCGCCTACAACGGCTCGCTCAACGCTGCCCTTACGGCCGAATGGACGCTGTTTAATGGTTTCAGCATACAGACTTCGTACGCCCGACTCAAGGAACTCAAAGCCATGGGAGAACTCAACACCCGTATTGCTTTGGAAGATTTCGTTGCAAGCCTCAGCGCAGAATATTACAATTACGTCAAGGAACAGTTGAGCTTAGCCAACCTGAAAGCCAGTATGGAATTCTCGCAAGATCGTCTGTACATCGTGGAAGCCAGTTATGGTATCGGTGCCGCCTCGGGTCTTGATTATCAGCAGGCTCAAGTCGATTTCAACGCCGACCATTCTGCCTATATCACCCAATTGGAAGTGGTGGCCGCCTCACGATTCAAACTGAACCAAATGATGGCCATAGACTCTATCGAAGCGCCGCTTATTTTGGCCGACAGCACCATTGCCATAGACACCTGCATCGTGCGCGATTCCATTTGGATGGCAGCCCAGGAGAACAATGCCCAGTTGCTCATGGCTTACAAGAATCATCGTTTGTCGCAATTGGATTTGAAACAGGCACAAAGCCGTAATTATCCTTACGTCAAGCTGAACGGTGGCTACCAAGTCCGTGACAACAGCTTCGAAAACAGCACCTATCATCGCCAAACGCAGATGGGTCCGCAGTTCGGCATCAGCGCCGGCATCACGCTTTTCGATGGCATGAATCGTCGCCGCGAGCAGCAGAATGCCCGCATTCAGATGGAAAACAAGCAGTTGCAGATAGATCAATTTCAACTGGCGCTGAAAACGGATATGGCCAATCTATGGACGGCTTACACCAACAACATCGAGTTGTACAAAATTGAACGCGACAACCAAATCGTGGCCCAAATCAACTTCGACATTGCCATGGAACGTTATCGTCTGCGCGAGCTTTCCGGCATAGAACTCCGCGAAGCCCAGCTCAGCCTTCTGCAATCGGAAGAGCGCTTGCTACGAGCCGAATACAACATCAAGCTTTGCGAAATCTCCCTGCTCCAAATGAGCGGCCAATTGCTTGACATGCTTGGCGAGTAAACATGCTTGGCGAGTAAAATAGAATCCCTACCACACAGCTCCGATAGGATTGAGATGGTAGGGATTTTGGTTGGAAGCATTAAAAGACTCCTTCGAACAAACTCATTTCTCGTTTAGCAATACCTAATCTGTTTGCCAATGTACGCCAGTCTTTAATTGCTGTAAGCACCTCGTTGATAATATTCTTTGCAACCTCTGGCGTTAGCATATACTCCTCACACGAATTGAGCAAAATAGACAAGTCGGCTTTGTTGGTCTTGCTATTGATGAGCAAACTCTGATGGTCGTTCAGCGTTGGGTTCATATCGTATGCCGGCGACAGCGTCCACCCTTTTGCAGTGAGCAGAAAACCGTGATTACGGAAATGATCATCGCTATTGCCTACGCATATATTGAATGCAACTCGGCGGAACAACTCTCGCAAGTTCGCATCAACATCGGTACAACCGCTAATGATAAAATCAACAATGTCAATATATCCGTGTCCCGTTGTTGCGTTGTCTCCGTCATTCAGCCCGAGCAATGTCATTGCCGATGCAAAATGAATTCGCTTGCCATCATCCGTTCTATCAAAGCGACGAGAAAGCAGTGTGTGGTATTTATCATTCGTCAATATAACCTTTGTTTCAGCTGCATTTATTCCTGCATTTTTGGCTAATAGATGGCAGAAATGCTCCCACAATCCCACATCATAATCATCCTTCAATGAGGGAAACTTTGCGACATATATACTACGGTCCGCATCTATAATATTCGCTTTAGGACGAGCACCACCAAGCGAAGAACCCGGCTGCACAAGCTGAGCTATCCACCGTTTTTCGGGAATGATATTTGTTTCCTCACTTCGTTCTATCTCTTTGCTTGCTGCAATGAGTTCTCGCAAGTCGGTCAATGGTGGAATACGCAAAGAGTTGTCCGCGTTGATGAACTCGCCATCAAATGTTTCTTTGAATCGGAATCCACCCATACGGGAAAAGTCATCAATGCCCGTCAAAAAGTCAAACGATGATAATCGGCGAACTGGCCTGCTCTCCTCTTGTGCCAAAATTTGTTCACGACGGAGGAGAAGCGTGCGTCCCCATCTATCGGGCAGAGCATCGGCAAAGCAACCGAAAATATCTTTATTCGGCTGAGTGTATTGTATCCCCGGATAGTTATTAATATCTTCGCTGAGGGTAATGGCATTGTACTTCTTTATCCAACTATCGGCAAACTTGAAACTATAACTATCCGAACCACGAAGCGATTCGTAGCCAAGTTCTCCAACCAACTCTATCTCTTTGAGCCAATCAAAATCGGCATATACATACAACTTCTTCATAGCCTACTACTCCTTTTTAGATGCCCTTTCACGCTGTGGTAAATTCATATCTTGCAACGCTCTTCCAAGTTCATCATCCTTTGCCAAAAATAGAATATCATCATCGAGTTGCAGAGCATACAATACACGCAGATAGATGCCTATCGCAACCGTCGGCGCACCTTTCTCTATGCGTGAAACCGTAAGTGGCGAACAAGTCGCACGCTCTGCCACCTGCGCAACACTCAGATTACGACGCAAACGGGCAAGCTTTATTTGCTCGCCAACAACCTGCATTTTCTGCTCCAACTTTCGGGGCAATTTAGTCCCCATCGTACTCTTTGCCATAGCCGTAACATATCATATAATATGCAAAAGTAATACTTTTTATTTATTTTATGATAGGTTGAGATCTTTTTTATACACTTCAATATGTTATTCAAATGACTATACATTTGGGAAATCAATATCAAATCATTATTTTTGCAATTAGTTTGGGTATGTTGTATACCGTAAAGACAAAATATAATATTATGAATGTAACATCAGAAAATTATCGCACTCTTAACTTTGATACAATTGATATTAAAGAAGAATGGAATATGCCAGCAGAACGAGAACATCGCATGCATAGCATTCATGCCTATCCTGCGAAATTTCCTGCATTCATAACAACGAAAGCCATACAAAAGGCTGAAGAAAAAAATATATCAGTTGATCTTGTTGCAGACATCTTCTGTGGTTGTGGAACGGTAGCGTTTGAAACTGTAAAGAATGGAAAGTCTTTTTGGGGATGCGACATTAACCCTGTAGCTACACTTATTGCAAAAACAAAAAGTCTGAGTTACAATGATGAACTTTTAGGGGATTATTATGATAATATCATTTCGTGTTATAATGAAAGTAGCATTAATGAAGATGATGAAATATACAAAAACGAACGTGTGAGATATTGGTTTGACGATGAACATATTAATGACTTATTAAAACTCAAAACTGCTATATACGAAAAAGTAGATAACGAAATTTACCGTAACTTTTTCCTTTGTGCATTTTCAAATATTTTAAAGCCTTGTTCACGTTGGTTGACCAAATCAATTAAACCTCAAATAGACCCAAACAAACAACCAAAAAATGTATTAGCATCATTCAATGCTCAAATAAGAATGATGCGAAATGCAAATTTAGATGAGATAACAAAGAAACAAGGATGTGCAGAAATTAATTGTAGAAATTTTCTTGATGTCAACATAGAAACTCCTTTTGTAGACTTGGTTGTGACAAGCCCTCCGTATGTAACCTCCTATGAGTATGCCGATTTGCATCAGTTATCAACTTTATGGTTAGGATACACTGATGATTTTCGTACTCTTAGAGAAGGTACAATTGGTAGTTTGTATCATGCAGAGAATTTTGATGAGAACATCAAAATTCTAAATGAAACTGCTTTGGACATTGTATATAAGATGTATTCTACAGATAAAAGAAAAACCCGTTCAGTAGCACAATACTATATAGATATGCAAGGTTCTATTCATAAAGTGTATAAGATGCTAAAGCCCAATGGGGCTTGTCTTTTTGTTATAGGCAATACTGAATATAAAGGAGTAAAGATAGACAATGCAAAGCATCTAACAGAATGCTTGTTGAAAGAGGGCTTCGTAGATGTAGAAGTTGATAGAAGGAAGATTTCTAATAAAATATTAACCCCTTATCGAGATGCAAATGGAAAATTT
>JAFUIP010000012.1 GCA_017468435.1 Bacteroidales bacterium | reverse complement strand
GTTAGACTTCATACAAGCCACTTGTATCTTTTGTACTGTAATTGGATTACAATCCTTATCATATTCTTTTAATGCAGTCTGAAGCATATAATACATATCAAGAGTTTCTTGATACCACGACATTGCCTTTTCAACTACTTCTAACTTTCTTTGAAAGAGTATTTTCTTTAATTCTATCCTATTATGATGAATTTCTTTTAAATAATCTAAAATAGCCGTTAAAAGTAATGTAATTACGGAACCAACGATTCCTGCTATTATCATCTTATAATCTTCCATACTTGTTTTATCTACCAATTATTGATCTATGAGCTTTTAATAGAACTTTGGGATTCTCAGCATCTACTGCTAAAAATAATTCAATAATTTCTTTCCAATTCAATTTAACTTTATCTTGATTATCTTTCCACCATTTATAGAATTTAACTGGACAATCTTTATATGGAACACTTGCCATAACTCGCCCTTGATAACCAGGAAATTCAATAAATAGTTTTAATCTCATATAATCCCTATAATAATTGAAATGTTTAACTCGCAACTTATTTAGCAACACTTTAAAGTCTTCTTTTTCAATTCTGATGTTATAATCCAGAATTGTTTTATGTAATGAAACTGGATCTTCCATTAACCATTTATTTATAGACATAGTCAGCGAACCTATTGTCAACATATTGTTGCTAAAATAATGCTGTTCCTCCTTTGGCTTAAATAAATCAGAATGAATATTTAAGCCACTTTGTATTTCTGTAGTATTATTACTTTCAGCGACTTCTGCGTTTCTTTTTAGGTAATCTATAATATTCACATGGTTAACCAGGTTTCCTGGGTATTTTTCAAAAATCTCGTCATTTGACATACCAAGGAAGAAGTCTTCAATCATATCCCATCTCTTTTCATTACTGAAATAGTTGATAAAGAAATGTTCGAACAATTGACAACTAACCTTATGCCTGTTCTTTACTGACTCTAGGATGTAATTCTTATATGTTTGGCTATTAGAATCCTTTTCAATTCTACGAGGGTCATTCAAACGCAAGAACAGTTTTGGATCGTCACCACCAGTTGTTTCAAATGTTCCTAAATTCATAATTTCCAATAATGATCCCAATCTGATATGATTCTTTAAAGGGATGTCTTTAATTGAAAGGAAACGATTTACACTCTGCTTATCATGGTTCTCATATAATTTTGAGAATATAGAAATCAACTGAGTCGTTTTTGCTCCATAATTAGTGCTGAATACCTGATACTGCATTGCCGTACCTTGATGGCGTTGCTGTAAGAAAGAATCACCTTCAAGTGCACTTGCTGATGCCATATAACCGGAATATGTACCAAGAATAAAAGATGCAATCTTCTCTGCATTATAGTTAGGACTTAGATTACATTTAAGTTTCTCGACATATTCGTTTTGGGTAAAGAATTGATTTCGATATCTAAATTCTGCAAACGTATCACTTACAGCCTTGAGTACAGAAGTGAGTTCACTTAGCACTGTACGGTAAGGTTGTTCTATGTTTATTGATACCTTTATTTGTGGTACCAATTCAATGTTGTGTTCCCATAGGAATCGTTGTTTATAGAACTCGCTTTTCAATTGAGGAAAACTTTTGTCTGAAAAATGTTTTGCCCAAATGCTATCCAAATTAAGTTCAATGGTATGATAGCTATACTTTGATTTGTTAATCTCGGTAAAGCAATTTCCGAATAATTTCTTCAATCTTTCTATACCAACATCATTAGTACGTGCATAGACCTTAGTAAACAACTTCTTAGGACGTGCGATAAGAACATTGAATCGTGTCTTTATAAGATAGTCCTTTTCAATCATCATTAAAGCCGTAGCTACTTTTTGATCCACCTCTTCGGTGGTGTCAAAGATGTACGCAAAGTCATTAGCAGCCACAAGCATATTACGTTTCTTTCCATTACTATTGAAATATCGTATAATCTTTCGTAATACTTCTTGCAACTGGAAAGTCTTAAGTGAGGAGATGCCGAACAACTGCTTGCTATATCTCAAATCTGATTTTGAGAATGTCAATGCAGCATAACCTTGAATATTCTCCTTACGGGCAGCACGTCCTATTTCCTGTATATAGTCGGGGAGCAAGCCTGATGGTGCATGATGATATACAATTTGAATGTCGGGTATGTCTACACCCATACCGAATGCTTTCGTTGATATCATTATCTTGCATTGATTGCTCTTGAAAGCTTGATATGAGAATTGTTGTTGGTCTCTGAGCATTCCACCATGATAAGCGACAACCATATTTGTGTCAATCTCATCAGCTCTATCTTTAAGTTTGTTTATATGTCTGGTATACGGTGCATAGACAATACCTTTCATTCCCAATTCTTGAATGCCTTTGACAAAATCAATGGTCTCTGTTTCTTTGTTCTGGTCATATTTACCCGAAGTATAATCATCATGCGTATCTATGACAAATTCTATGTTCTTTCTACGCACATTACCGATAAACTTATGCGGATCATGCATGTTAAGGCTATTTATGCTATCAAACACCATATCGTTGATTCCACCATATACGGCTGTAGCTGTCAGTGCAACCAATGGGAACATGTAATTGTTAAACTTCCTAATCTTATTGATGTGATTACCTAAGAACCAGTAGTCAACACGGAAATCTCGTCCCCATGTGGTAATAAGGTGGGCTTCATCTACAATTAACAGACCGAGTTTTCGTTCTCCGAGGAAATAGTGTATGTCATATGAAAGCAGCAACTCTGGAGATAGATAAAGTATATCTATATCACCTTTTTTACAACTTTCAATAATCTTATCTCTATCAATAAGCGTTAAATCACTATTAAGGAACTCAACCTTGGTATAGTGTCTATCTTTATGAAGTATTTCTACTTGGTCGGTCATCAGCGCCTTTAGAGGAGATACAACAATTGTTACATCACCATTATTAGCAGCATAAAATGCAGGTAACTGGAAAATCAAAGACTTACCAGCTCCTGTTGGTGCTGTAATAAAGATATCACGTGGCAGAACTCCTTCACATCCTTTTTTATATTCATTGATAATTGTATCAACAATCAGTCCTTGTGAAACAGGTACAATACTACTGCTGATTTCTGGATTCTCATAGATAAGTATGTTTCTGAACTCTGCTGATGGTCCCCAATATTGTTTAAGTAATGATACCGTTTCTGCTTGAGGGATATAATCCTGCTGAATTGATTCTTCTTGCAGGATGTAAACACCGCCTTTGAACTTGGCCAAAAGGTGATTTAGTTCTTGAAGTGTCTTATGTGTTGTCTTGTTGAGTACATTTTTCCCAGAAACCTTGACAAATACTTGTTTGCAGAAGTTGTTATCCAAGATGCACTGATTAACAAACGCATCTATAGCATATGGACTTGATATAACATCAAGAACCTCGGCATTTTCTTGTGCATTTGCTGATGTCAATTCTTTCTGAAGAGCGAAGAAAGGTCTTTTCTCAAAGATGTCACCAAAACTTTTCAGGGTATAGAAGTAGTTATCGTTGATCTTGAGTTGTTCTGCTTGATATATGGGCAGTCCTTCAGGCCTTTCTTCGTTTGCATGTTCATTTGTGCTCTCAATGTAGTTCTCTTTTGAGAGTGGGAACAACGAACGGAGATTGTCGTAAACAATGAGAACACGCTCTTTGAAGAAATCTTCAGATAGGTATTCGTTTATATATGTAAATTGCTGATGAGAAACAATTTGATGGTTTTGAGCAATCATCAATTTTGAGAATACAGTTCCAAACCATTCTCTGCTGAATAGTGTATCATTCCCATCCTTGTCAAATGTTGAGAGGTCAGTGATATTTTCAGCATAATTTTCTAAACCGATGTATGGGGTTATACCGGTAAGTACAAATATTGTATTGAATTTTACTTCTACTTGTTTTTGAATGATTCTATCAAGAACTGTAGTAAATTTATCTCCTGTATTGACAACCATAATATGTACGTATTTATTTGGCTTTATTTATCAAATCTTGAACACCAATCTCCAATAAGGCTGCAATCTTCACAAGTGTAGCCAAATCAGGTTGAGCCACATTAGAACACCATTTAGATACGGTTGACGGATTTTTACCTAATTGTTCTGCCAACCATTTGCCTGTACGTTTCTTTTCTACAAGCACTATTTTAATACGATTTATATCCTCCATTATTATCAATCTATTGAATTTAACGCAAAGATATTTATTATATTAGGAATATAAGGATGTTTGCCCAAGAAAATTTCCCAACTTACTAATTCCTCCGACATCGGAGTATAATTGTACAATATTTCATATAATTGTGTTGGCTTTTCATCTTGCTCTGTTATTTGGCATAATCCTCATTATGCCGGCGGAATACGATAATAGAAACTAACAACATTCTTTCATTGTTTCGCATTCACTTTCACTTCTTTGTTGTATCTTTGTCATCCTCCGAAAAAATATGAAATTATAGATAACATTAACATAGTCACACAATTATGGCAGACGACAAGAAAATTATTTTCTCCATGGTGGGCGTCAGCAAACAGTTTCCGCCCCACAAACAAGTATTGAAGGATATTTATCTCTCGTTTTTTTACGGCGCCAAAATCGGTATCATCGGTCTGAATGGTTCGGGTAAATCTACTTTGATGAAAATCATTGCAGGTATAGAAAAAGAATATCAAGGCGAAGTGGTTTTCTCTCCCGGCTATTCTGTAGGCTATCTGGAACAGGAACCTCAGATGGACAATAGCAAAACCGTGAAGGAAGTGGTGATGGAAGGCGTTCAAAATGTGGTAGATGCCTTGAATGAATACGAAGAAATCAACCAGAAATTCGGTTTGGAAGAATATTACAGCGATCCCGACAAGATGGATGCACTCTTTGCCCGACAGGCTGAATTGCAAGACATTATAGATGCCACCGACGCTTGGAACTTAGACACGCGTCTGGAAAAGGCCATGTCTGCGCTCAACTGCCCGCCCGACGATCAAAACGTGGCTACCCTTTCCGGTGGTGAACGCCGTCGTGTGGCGCTCTGTCGCCTCTTGCTGCAAGCTCCCGACGTGCTTTTGCTCGACGAACCTACCAACCACCTCGATGCTGAATCTATCGACTGGTTAGAACAACACTTGCAACAATATCCCGGCACGGTCATCGCCGTCACACACGACCGTTACTTCCTCGACCATGTGGCCGGTTGGATTCTCGAATTGGACCGCGGCGAAGGTATTCCTTGGAAGGGCAATTACAGTTCTTGGCTCGATCAGAAAACCCAGCGAATGGCACTCGAAGAAAAGCAGGCCAGCAAGCGTCGTCGTACCTTGGAACGCGAGTTGGAATGGATCCGCATGGCGCCCAAAGCTCGTCAGGCCAAGGGTAAGGCTCGTTTGAATTCTTACGATAAATTGTTGAACGAAGACCAGAAGCAACGCGAAGAAAAACTCGAACTATTCATTCCCAACGGACCTCGTTTGGGCAATAAGGTATTGGAAGCCACCAATTTGAGCAAATCTTTCGGCGAACGTTGCCTTATACGCGATTTGAACTTTATGTTGCCTCCCAACGGCATTGTCGGCGTGATTGGCCCTAACGGTGCAGGTAAAACCACTCTTTTCAAAATGATCATGGGCCTGGAAAAACCCGACAGCGGGACCTTCGAAGTGGGCGAAACCGTGCGCATCGGTTATGTGGATCAGAGCCACGAAGCCATCAAGCCTGAAAAATCGGTCTATGAAATTGTATCCGAAGGCAACGAATTCATCCGCGTGGGTGGCAAGGAAATCAACGCTCGTGCCTATCTGTCGCGTTTCAACTTTACCGGTGCCGACCAGGAAAAGAAGGCTGTCGTGCTCTCAGGCGGTGAACGAAATCGTCTGCACTTAGCCCTCAACTTGAAGTCTGAATCGAACGTGCTCCTGCTCGACGAACCTACCAACGACATCGACGTGAACACCTTGCGTGCACTGGAAGAAGGTTTGGAAAACTTTGCCGGTTGCGCGGTGGTTGTCAGCCACGACCGTTGGTTCCTCGACCGTATCTGCACGCACATTCTGGCTTTCGAAGGCGATGGCAATGTTTTCTTCTTCGAAGGTGATTACTCGCAGTACGAAGAAAACAAAAAGGCTCGTCTCGGCGACGATGCCATCAAGAAAACGCGCTATCGCTCACTGAGCTAATAGCCAAACTGCAGCCGCATACTTCCGGCTTGCTTCACATTAAACAAGGTGGCTGAGTGCAATACTTAGCCACCTTTTGTTTTTCCTTCACTCGCAGTTTTCCGCTTTTGCTTCTGCTTCTGCTTTTCCGCCAATCCCTCCGCCTTCGATCACGACTGTTGCGCTTCTGCTTTTGCTTTTCCGCTTCTGCTTTTGCTTTTCCGCCAATCCCTCCGCCTTCGCTCACGGCTGTTGCGCTTCTGCTCTGCCAATCCCTCCGCCTTCGCTCACGGCTGTTGCGCTTCTGCTCTGCCAATCCCTCCGCCTTCGCTCGCAGTTTTCCGCTCGAAACCCATACGAAGTTTCTTCGCCGGAAAACTTTCGTTCAGTGCTCGGGATTGGAATGGTGACTCGACAGATTGCTCAAAACAGCTTGTCTGCTCAACAACGCTTTTTCAAATTTGGAGAGTGCGCGAGATAGCGCAGCGACAAGTTTGAGCCCGACAGGAGCGTACTTGAGTACGTGACTGAGGATGAGCTGCAGCGGGCGCGGCAGATCGCGTGCTATACAACTTTGAAACCAAGCTTGGAGAGTGCGCGAGATGTGAAGTGATGGAGTGAGCGGCCGAAGGGAGTTTGCTTTCGCAAATGACCGAGGACGCGAACGAACAGCGCTTCGCAGATCGCGTGCTATACAAACTTGGTAAGGCGGATGCGAAGCTTTTTGCAAAGATAAGTCGGCATAAAAATGAACGCAAACCACAAATACGCCTTCAACGTAGAATAATGCAGAATATCGGTGTAAACCGCCACGTTGTACTTAACCAAAGAAAATCGGTTGGACGAAAGAGAACGACGAAGATCGCGGTAAAGCGCGAGGGGTTCTTGCAAGCCATAAGCGATGCCACAACGTTGGATGATAAGAATCCAGAGTGCCCAATCTTGACGCTTGCGCATTTCGGGCATATAAACTTTGCCGAGCTTTTCGGTGTCGTAAATTGCGGTGAGGCAACCGATGCCATCGTCGGCGCGAATAGCCCAATAATCGATGGTGGGTTTGCATATCACTTTGGCTTGGCGACGGCTTTGTTCGTCTTGTTCGTAGTAGGAAGTGTAAGAAAGCGCTGCATCTTTTTCGAGCATGAAAGCCAATTGTTTCTCTAATTTTTCGGGAAGCCAGCAATCGTCGCTGTCGCAAAAAGCGATGAAACGGCCTTGGGCATGAGAAATGGAATGATTGCGCGCCACGCCTGCGCCGGAATTTGAGGCTAAACGAAACAATTTGATGCGGGCATCTTTGGCCATATAAGCCTCCACAATAGCCAAGGTATCATCGGTAGAGCCATCGTCGGTGATGAGCAACTCCCAATGCGTATATGTCTGAGCCAAAATCGATTCTATGGTTTCGACAACAAACTTCGATGAATTATATGTGGCGGTTATGATAGAAACCAGACCAAAGTCTTGCATAAATCTTTTCCTAAAAAGCGCGCAAAGGTAGTATTATTTCTTCAATTTCGCACGATAAATCTTCCATATTCCTTTAGGCACAGCAAGAAATCTCGACGCAAACAAAATGAAATGATATTGTAAAGGATGTTTTATCCAAAGACAAACATAAGCCCAAAGCAAAGAGAACATGGAGGCCAATCTGGAAGAGAGTTTAAAACGAGCCGAGTTGCCTCGGACCCTGCGATAATAAACGGCATCTTCGGTGGTGGAACGATACTGCTTGTAAAAACGGCTGAGGGCAAAAATATACAGTGCATCTTCCCCATTGGAAAAGCGAGGATTGAAGCGTTCGCGCAAGGCATATTCGCGGGCAACAAGCTTGGCCACCGGTCCGGAAAGATACTGACGCGCCTGCATGGTTCCTACCAAACCTTGGTTTTTAATGCGTTGATAATTACCGGAAATATGATCGGGATAAATATTTTTTTCACCGTCGTTGAAACAAAGCAAATTAGACAGCGACATGATAGGCGCATGGGCTTTCGCGTCAGAATCAGATTCAGAATCAGATTCAGAATCAGATTCAGAATCAGGTTCGGCAGCAGAAAGCAAGGCTTCCAAATAGGTCGGACTCACATAATCGTCATCGTCGATAAAGCAGATATAATCGCCGGTGGCGGCCTCCAAGCCAAGATTGCGCGCATGGGACACGCCGGGCTCAGATGTGTAGATAAAGCGCCAGTTGAATGCGGCATATTTCGATATATATTCTTCTATTTGAGCACGATATGGATTCTCTTCCCCATTCAGAACGAGAATAACTTCCCATGTTTCGGAGGGCAAAGTTTGCGCGCGCAAGGCATCTAAACATTCCCAAAGATAGGCCTGCGAACGATAGGTGGGGACGATAACGGAAACTTTCATAAACCTCTGCATTACAAGCGCATAAATGCTTTTTTCAAATGGAAATGTTCCTCCTGCCAATTGAAGATGTACAGGGAGGTATTGCTTTCACCGTCCAAAATGGTGGCCACGAAGGTCAAAAGCATCAAGGCCAGCATCAGGTAGAAATATTCGGGCTTTTCTCGGCGGAAATATTCCAGGGCGAAGGCCATCACAAAAATAGCCATCTGCGTGAAATACAGCAGCATACGCGTCACACTCATACTTTGCACGAAAACCACGCCAAGTATCATTCCCACGAACCATATATCGTACATGATGGCCACCGGCGTGTGCTTGAAATAGGCCTTTATTTCGTTGCTGTGGCAGATAATCATCAAGTTGACAGCCATGCGGATAATGAAACCAAGACCCAAAGAGAAATCTTCGTAATACATGTGTGTGCTGAATGCGGCAGAATCTGCGTAACCCAACAAGACTATCAGTTTGAAAAAGGCGTCGATGAGCCATTCCACCAAGCCGATTTGCATCAAAACGAAGGCAACGACAAAGATAACTATCTGAGAGGCAACACTTTTAAAATAATTCTCGAAACGATTCCAAGCAAAAAGCGGATAGACGATCACCAAGAACAGCGCCGATTTGTGAAAGAGGAATGCGACCAGAATCCAGAGGTAATGCGTCAGCCATTTCTGTTGTTGTAAAGGCTTGATACTCATTACAAAAAAACCGAATGCGAAGACTTGTCGCACCACATTGGCCGTGGGTTGCCAGAAAGCATAGAGCATAAAAACGGCCACCACCGGCACATATAAATCGGGCTCGTCTTTAAAAACGCGGAAAACCAAATAGACTGGTATAAAGGAGGTTATCGCAAAGAAAAAGGTCTCGCCCAAACCTATATGATGCACCAACAACATCAACTGCACAAAGCCCCATTCGCACTTTCTTTCGAGGCCGGTAAGCACCGTGTCGAACATACGCTGGTACATGAAGAAGTCGCGCCCCACACCGTAGCGGTATCCGAAAATCACGGCAAAAGCCAAGACGGCCAGCACCATGAAACTCCAGTCTTTGGAGCGTGAAGCCTGCCAAGCCAAGAGCAGCATCACCACAGTCAGGAGCGAATAGACGAGAAATGATTGTAACAACATACGCTATGGCACTTATTTGACAAGTTGATACAAACGGAAAGCCAATGGCATGCAATGCTTCAGGAACCAAGCTTCCATACGATATTTACGACTGCCGCTTTGACTCATCAAATCGAAAATGTAACGATTCTGCTTGAGTTCTTTGAAAAGGGTTTTTCTATCGGCCGGACTCAATTGAGGCGTACCGAAGAGAATATTATTCATCGTACGGGAAATCAAGCGGTTGAAGCCTTGTTTGTCGGCCTCGGGCAAGTTTCTGGAATATTCGCGCAAATGGGCGATCACCACCAAGGTATCCAAAGCATTTTTCAGACGGAAAGTAGAAGTGGTGCTTTCTCTCTCCCCTCTTCTCAAATGGTATGACAAGACATCGAGACAGGCAATGCGTTTGGCCACATAACAAGCTCTCGGAATAAACTCGCTGTCTTCGTGATAAATGCCCGGAAAGAAACTGAGCGCATTGTCCAAGAGAAATTTTCTGCGATACAGCGACCACTGCGGCGTGGTAGGATACGCACAACGACGAATATGCTCCGGTCCGTCAATCTCGCCTTCGAAAATGCAGCGGTATTTTTTATCGTCCACACGTCCGTCTTCGTAATCGACGCGGCCATGAATGTAGAGAATATCTAGGCCGTTCTTCGAACGCAGACATTTGAAGATATGTTTCAGACAGCCGGGTTCAATCCAATCGTCGGAATCCACAAACCAGACATAATCGCCTTCGGCCATGGACAAGCCTTTGTTTCGGGCCACGCTGACACCGGCATTATTCTGGTTGACAAGCCTGATATTTGTGTAGTCTTGAGCCACTTTCTCGCAGATTTCCATGCTGTTGTCGGGCGAACCATCGTTCACCACAATAATCTCGTAATCTTCCGATGACACGCCTTTTTGTATGGCGCAAGAGCGAAGGCATTGTTCTACATAGGCCTCCACTTTGTACACCGGAATAATGATAGAAAGCAGTTTAGACATATTATTTTCGTTTAATCATTTTATTCAACAATCGTTTGCAAAGCGTTCTCTCAGAGGCATCCATTCCCCATAAATAAGCCACCGTCAGCAGATTCAGCAAAGAGAAAGGACAAATCACCGCCAAGCGAATCCAAGGCTGCATGATCACTTGCGACAAAAGCCAGGGCAAAGGTACAGACAAAATGAACACCAAAAGAATGGGCCACAAGACTTCTTTGCCATATTTCTTAAAATCCAATCCTATAAGCCGGGTCATATACAGCGGACGCGCCAAAGAACAAATGAAATTGAGCCCCGCCTTCACGGCCAATGCACTCCAAGCCGGGCATCCCATTTTCAGCATCAAATAAGCCAAAGGAATGTTCAAAATGCGAATGGAAGCAATGATGATTTGATGTGTTTTGATGTTGCCGGTGGCATAAGCCGCCATCCAAAGCGGACCGGAATAAGCATCGATAAGAGAATACAACAAGATATAAATCAGAAATGAAGTAACGCCTTGGGGCACATCTTTCAGCCAAAGATCCAAGACGAAATCCACATTCAGCATCAGGGGCACCACCATGGCCAGCATCAAGTAGAAAGACAACTTGGACGAAGAGAAAATCAATTTCATGAAATATTCCCTCTCGCCTGCCGCATACGACTTGACAATCTGCGGGTTAAACGATTTGGTAAAACTCTGCAGGAACTGATTCAGCATGTAATTCACCTGATTGGCCACGCCCAAGGCCGCATTGGCCAGAATGCCCGAAAACTTGTTCACCGAGAAGACGATGAATTGTTCCACCACGCCTATCACAAGATTCACCAGCATGCTCCAATTGGAATAGGTGACGAACTTTTTGATTATCTGCGCATTCCAATACCATTTATAGCGATATTCCTTAAATTTCAACCTACAATAAAGCATGTACCAAAACATCATCAACACGGCCACGGCAAAAACCAGAAAGGCATAGACGATGAGTTTGTCTTGCGCGATCACCAACAAAAGATACACGATGGCCAGCTTAAAAACGGCTTCGATGATGCTGGTAAAGGCGTAGAAATTCATCTTCTCGTTGACAATAATCACCGAGTCGTAAGGGGTTTTGATGATGCGGGCGCAGAAAGAAAGCACCGAGAAATGATAGGTGATGCGAGCCGCATACATTCTGGCTTCCGGTATCTCCAAGTACTTGTTGAAGTACCAAAGCCCTATGGTTTCACAAAGAATGAACACGATGATGGCCAAGATAACATGGACGTTCACGCTGGTCGAGAAGGTTTTGTTCATCGCTTCCCTATCGTTTCGTCCCAAATCGTAAGCCAGATAGCGATACGAGGCGTTGGATAGCGCTTCCAAAAGGAAGGTGCAGAGCACCACCACGCTACCGGCTACCTGATAAACACCGAAATCCACTTCGCCCAACACATCGAGAATGACACGCGTCGCATACAGGCCCACGAAGAGCACCACCAACATTCTCAGTGCGAGAAAGAGGGTGTTCTTGGCAATGGTGGCACCGCGTTGCGTGTTGTCCGATATTTGTGGGCTATCGTTGTTCATCTTCCCTTATACATATCTTCGTAATATTTTTCGTACTCGCCGGAGGTGATGTTGTCCATCCATTCTTGGTGTTCCAAGTACCACTTGACGGTCTTTTCTATGCCTTCTTCGAATTGCAGGCTTGGTTCCCAGCCGAGTTCTTTTTGAAGTTTCGTCGAGTCGATGGCGTAGCGCGCGTCGTGACCCAAGCGGTCAGTGACGTAAGTGATGAGCTTGTCACTCGTTCCTTCAGGATTGCCGAGAAGTCTATCTACCGTCTTGATCATCACCTTGATAAGGTCGATGTTCTTCCATTCGTTGAAGCCGCCGATGTTGTAGGTTTCGGCCGTTTTTCCTTCGTGGAAAATCACGTCGATGGCGCGGGCATGGTCTTCCACAAACAACCAGTCGCGCACGTTCTCGCCCTTGCCATATACCGGCAGCGGCTTCCCGTGACGTATGTTATTGATAAAGAGCGGAATCAGCTTTTCGGGAAATTGATACGGGCCGTAGTTGTTCGAGCAATTTGTCACGATGGTGGGCATGCCGTAGGTGTCGTGGTAAGCGCGAACGAAATGGTCGCTGCTCGCTTTGCTCGCGCTGTACGGACTATGCGGATTGTATTTCGTCGTTTCGTAGAAAAATTCGTCGCCGTATGCCTTGTGTCCTTCGCTTGAAGCAACAGTTTTGAACGGCGGCTCAATGCCCTCAGGATGATTCATTTCCAGCGCGCCATACACTTCGTCGGTGCTGATGTGGTAGAAACGGCATGGAATGCCTTCGCCCTGCGATTGAGCGGCGGTCTCCGGCGCGGTTCCTTGAAAATCGGTCCCCGGCGCGGCGGGCATCACATAGCCAAATTGTTCCCAATAGAACTTCGCGGCTTGCAGCAAACTCAGCGTTCCCATCACGTTGGTTCTGGCGAAAGTGAAAGGATCTTTGATACTGCGGTCCACGTGGCTTTCGGCCGCCAAATGGATGATGCCGTCCACCTTTTCGTCTTGCATCAGCTGATAAAAAGCCTCGAAGTCGCAAATGTCCATTTTCACGAACTTATAGTTGGGCTTGTTTTCTATATCCTTGAGATTGGCCAAGTTACCTGCGTACGTGAGTTTATCCAAGTTGATGATATTGTACTCGGGATACTTGTTCACAAACAATCTGACCACGTGGCTGCCAATAAATCCGGCGCCTCCGGTAATGACGATGCTTCGTTTGTTATTCATATATATAGTTTTGATAATGAATACTTTGTTTTTTCGTTATACATCTGTGCTCCCTTGTTTCAAGACTTTGCCGTTTCGACAAACTCAAGCTTCGGCTCACAAATTGTTTTTGAATTCTGCCTTTTTTAGATTGTCGATGCAAATCTTCAAACTATCTGTCCAATATGGAATTGTCAGGCCGAAAGTTTCCTTGATTTTGCTTTTGTCCAACACACTATAGCTTGGGCGCTTCACTGGGCTTGAAAATTCCTCGCTGTGGCAAGGCATGATGTCGCACTGAGCCATTTGCGGTGAACCGGGATGCTCAAGCAACAAGGCCGTTTGTTGAATCATCTTGGCGAAATCGTACCAGCTGCAGACGCCTTCGTTGCTGAAGTGATAAATGCCGCACTTGCTGTATGGTTGCGCAGCAGCGTGCTTTGCTTCGGGCGAAGCGGCGTGCGGGCCGAGCGGCAGCGAGGCCGCACGCTCCTGCTCATAATCGGCGACAATCATCATAATGGCACGCGCCAAATCCAAGGCATAAGTTGGTGTTCCCACTTGGTCGAAAACCACTTTCAGTTGCGGGCGGGTGGCGGTCAGGTTTAACATGGTCTTGCAGAAATTCTTGCCAAATTCACTGTATAGCCATGCCGTGCGAACAATCACATACTGACAAGCCGAAGCCATAATTCTTTGTTCTCCATGCAGTTTGGTCAAGCCATACACACCCGTGGGCGTACCGCTTTGATCTTCACGACAAGGTGTATTGTAAGGCTCAGCGCCAAAGACATAATCGGTAGAAACATGAATGAGCAAGGCTCCGGTTTCGGCCGCTGCTTTAGCCAAATATTCCGGTGCCAAAGCATTCAGTTTTTCAGCCAAAGCCTCGTTGGTTTCAGCAGCATCCACATTGGTGAAGGCCGCGCAATTGACAATGACATCCACCTTTTCACCAAGCAGTATCTCCTTCACAGCCGAAGCATCGCAAATATCAAGATACTGCGTTTCAAGGCCTTCCACTTGATTCACATCGGTAAACAAGTACTCATTTCTATTGTCTTCGGCAGCCAGCAGGCGCATTTCGTTGCCCAATTGGCCATTGGCACCGCTTACAAGAATCTTCATAATCGTCTTATTCTAAGTTCTTTGTACCCTCATATACGAAAGGGCTGTCATAATCCTTCAACAAGCCATGATGTTTATCCTTTTCCGAAAGATTGATAAGATGCGCCGGCACCTGCCAATCGATGGCGATGTCAGCATCGTTCCAAGCCAAGGCATCTTCCGAAGAAGGCTCGTACAGATTATCGCACTTATATTGGAAAAGAGCCGTTTCACTCAACACCACAAAGCCATGTGCAAAACCCTTGGGAATGAAAAACTGACGATGATTCTCGCCCGTAAGCTCCACACTCACATATTGTCCGTAAGTGGGACTGCCTTTGCGAATATCCACAGCCACATCCATCACCCTTCCCTGAATGACGCGCACCAATTTGGCCTGCGCATGGGGCGGCCGTTGAAAATGCAATCCGCGCACCACTCCATAAGTGCTATATGATTGATTATCTTGCACAAATACAATGGAAGAATCTACCTTTTCGGCAAACTCCCTCGCATTGTAACTCTCAAAAAAATATCCCCTATTGTCGCCAAAAACACGAGGCTCGATAATCAGAGGACCTTCTATCTTTGTCTTAATTACTTCCATTTATACATTAATCACAAATCATCAATCATTTACATAATAATGATCTTCCTTCATTTCTTCGATAACTTTCAGCAGATACTGGCCATATTGATTCTTGATCATGGGCTGAGCCAATTCGCGCATACGTTCTTCCGTAATCCATCCATGACGATAGGCAATGCTTTCCAGGCAAGCCACCTTCAAACCTTGACGCTTTTCTATCACTTCCACAAAAGTAGAGGCCTCGCTGAGCGAATCGTGCGTACCGGTATCGAGCCAGGCAAATCCACGTCCGAAGACTTGCACCTTCAGTTCGCCATCTTCCAGAAAACGTTGGTTGACAGAGGTTATTTCCAATTCTCCTCGAGCCGAAGGTTTAATGGACTTTGCCACTTCCACCACCTTGTTGGGATAAAAATACAATCCCACCACTGCATAATTGCTCTTGGGCTGCTTGGGTTTCTCTTCTATGCTCAAACAATTGCCATCCTTGTCGAACTCGGCCACGCCGTAACGTTCCGGATCGTTTACCCAATAGCCGAAAACCGTTGCCTTATGGTCTTCCTCGGCCAAGCGGACAGCTTCTTTCAAAAGCGAGGTAAAACCATTGCCATGGAAAATGTTATCGCCCAAAACCAAACAGGCACAATCGTCTCCTATAAATTCTTCGCCAATGATGAAAGCCTGCGCCAGCCCGTCGGGACTAGGTTGCTCAGCATACGAAAACTGCACGCCGTAATCGCTTCCATCGCCCAACAATCGCTTGAAACCAGGCAAATCTTGCGGCGTGGAAATAATGAGGATCTCACGAATGCCGGCCTGCATCAAAGCCGAAATGGGATAATACACCATGGGCTTGTCGTAAATGGGCAACAATTGCTTGCTCACGCCTTTGGTGATGGGATACAGACGCGTTCCGCTACCACCTGCCAAAACGATTCCTTTCATCTTGATAGCATTTAATTGATTCGAGATTTATTTTCCGTCTTTCAAAGCCAGATAATTATCCAAGCTTCCGATGTCGATGCGCTTGCCGGGCATTTCCATGGCATGCAGCACGCTCACCTCTGAAATATGCTTGGCCAAATTGCCGGGAGCATCGTAACGACAACCATTTTCGATGGCTTTCAAAATCTTGGGCAAATCGGCCTTGCTATACGCATAGAAAGGAGGAACGGCACAGTTGCTCTTAGGCTCAGCCGGTTTTTCTTCCATCGACAAGACGCGGCCATTTTCGTCAAGTTCAGCCACGCCGCATTTTTTCAGGCGGGCGGGATCCAATTCGTGATAGTAGAAAATGACAGAAGTGCCGGTCTTTTCGAAAAACTCGATAAGCGAAGTCAAGGAGAAGTCGAGCAAGTTATCGGCAGCGGCCACCAAAATATCGTCTTGCACCTCGTACGTATTGAGCGCCAGGATGAGATCTCCCACCGCGCCTATACGGTTATCGTTGTTGGTAGAACCGTCATCCACCAATTTGATAGGTTTGGCGTAACGGCCTTCTTCTTGCGCCTTGGCGGCCCATTCTTCGAAAATATGGTAAAACTTGTGATTGGTCACAACGATATGTTCGTCCACACAGGGCATGGCATCCACATCTTTGAGCATCTTATCCAAAATGGTACTGTCGCCAATGGCCAACAAAGGCTTAGGAAAATTTTCAGTGAGCGGATACATTCTGGTGGCATATCCGGCAGCCAATACGATATTCTTCATAATCCAATAATTATTGATTTTTATAAACCTACAAATATAAACCATACGAATGGCTTTGTCAAGATTTCTCAAGCATTTTTACACAAGAAAAAAGGCCCGCAGGACAATACATCCTTAGGCCATCATTTCTTTGATATTAAAATCGCAATCTATTATTTTACAAGTACTTACAAACGACTCTTATAAGCCCTGTCCATGTCGCGACGATCGTCTTTTTCTTTGAGACTCTCTCGCTTGTCGTAAGCCTTCTTACCCTTGGCCACAGCAATTTCCAGCTTCGCCCATCCGCCATCGTTGATGAAGAGTTTGGTTGGCACAATGGTAAAGCCCGTTTCCTTGGTCTGACGTTCAATTTTTCGAAGTTCTCGTCGGGTCAGCAAGAGCTTGCGGTCGCGCTTGGGATCGTGATTATTGTAGGAACCATTCTCATAAGCAGACACTTGCATTCCTTTCACCCACAACTCGTCGCCGTAAAAACAAGCATAACTGTCGGTAAGACTCACCTTGCCCAAACGGATGGATTTCATCTCCGTACCGGTGAGCACCAAGCCTGCCGTAAAGGTATCGAGCAAAATATAATCGAAGGATGCCTTCTTGTTCTTTATCAACACGGAACGTTCAACTTTCATTTATTCCAACACTAATGATTCAACTTTCAATAATCTGTTTCTCAGGGCTTCGTGACAACTTTTCGGACAAAGCAGATCGAAACTGCAATCCATATCGTACACCGGATTCATCACCGTCAGGTTCGCATCTTTGATAATTTTCATCACATCGTTCATCACCAGGTAATCGAACTGCAAGTGCATGGGGATTTCCACGATTTTTTCCACCATCTGCGCATTGGATATGGCATCTGCCGCAGCCGACTTATAGGCCACAATCAGACCGCCTGTTCCTAAAAGAATGCCACCGAAATAACGCACCACGATAATGAGCACATTGTTGAGCCCGAAAGACTGTATCTGCCCCATGATGGGCCGGCCCGCCGTTCCTGAAGGCTCACCGTCGTCGTTCACGCGAGTCTGCACCTGGTCGGTGCCCACCGAGTAAGCATAACACACATGACGGGCATCGTAGAATCGCTTGCGATATGTCTCTACAATGGACATGGCTTCGTCCACGCTATACACAGAAAAGGCGAAAGACAGAAATTTACTGCCTTTCTCCTTATAAATTCCCTCAGCGGAACTCTGTATCGTTTTGTAACTATCCAATAATCAATCTACTAATCAGAATGTATGGATAACCAGACCTGAACGCAATTTCGGTTCGAACCAGGTGGTTTTCGGAGGCATGATGTTGCCGCTGTCAGCAATGTCGATCAACTGCTTCATAGACACGGGATAAAGTGCCAAAGCCACCTTCATTTCGCCATTGTCCACACGACGCTTCAATTCACCCAAACCACGGATACCGCCCACGAAATCTACGCGCTTATCGCTACGCAAATCCTTGATTCCAAGAATCTTGTCAAGAATCAAGTTGGACGAGATGGTCACATCGAGCACTCCGATAGGATCGGCATCGTCGTAACGGCCTTCCTTGGCCTTGAGCGAGTACCATTGACCATCGAGATACAATGAAAATTCGTGCAAAGCCGCAGGTTTATAAATATCGGCACCTTTGAGACAAACTTCGAAATCTTCTTCCAAAGCTTTCAGGAATTCTTCTTCCGATAAGCCATTCAAATCTTTTACCAAACGATTGTAGTCGATGATATTCAATTGATTGTCGGGGAAGCAAACGGCCAGGAAATAGTTGTATTCTTCGTCGCCCACATGATTGGGATTAGCCAGACGACGTTCGTTGCCCACCAAGGCAGCGGCAGCCGTACGATGGTGACCATCAGCAATATACAATGCAGGCATAGCTTCGAAACAAGCCGTAATCTTGGCAATGGCAGCCTCATCGTCGATAATCCAGAAATGATGACCGAAACCATCGGGAGCCACGAAATCGTATTCAGCAGGCTTAGCCGTCCACTCGGCCACAATGGCATCGAGCTCGGCCTGGGCAGGATACGCAAAGAACACGGGTTCCACGTTGGCTGAATTGATGCGCACATGCTTCATGCGATCTTCTTCCTTGTCTCGACGGGTCAATTCATGCTTCTTGATGACACCGCTCATGTAGTCTTCCACATTGGCACAAACCACCAAACCATACTGGGTGCGGCCGTTCATGGTTTGCGCATAGACGTAATACATTTCCTTGTCGTCTTGCTTCAACCAGCCTTGCTTGCGGAAATTGTCGAAATTCTCGACAGCTTTGTCATACACTTTAGGATCATGTTCATCGGTGCCGGCAGGAAAATCGATTTCCGGCTTGATGATATGATACAAAGACTTTTCATTACCTTCGGCCTCAGCGCGAGCTTCTTCCGAATTCAATACGTCATAAGGACGAGAAACCACCTGTTCGACTAAATCTACAGGTGGCCTCCAACCTCTAAAAGGTTTAACTTTTGCCATAATTATCAGTATTATGTTGTTAGGGTAGATTCAATCGCCCACAAACATACAAAAGATTATTTGTTTACACGAAATCTTTCGTTACCATTTTTCAGAAAATCCACAATCTGATTGGCAGCTGCGATACCAGCGTTGATATTAGCCTCTGCTGTCTGCGCACCCATCTTCTTGGGCGTTGAGAAATAACGTTCGGGGAACATTTCTTCGAACTTAGCATGAGCAGCGGGCATGATATCGGTCATATACTTCAAATCGGTACGCGACGACATCAACATAAGCAGCGAGGTTTCATCGATAACTTCCTTGCGGGCCGTATTCACCAGCACACCGCCCTTGGGCATCTTACCCACCAATTCTGCATTGATGGAATTCTTGGTTTCGGCTGTTGCCGGAATATGCAGCGAAACAATATCACAGGAAGCATAGAGTTCATCCACACTTTCCACAGGAAGGATTCCTTCAGCCTCCATAGCCGAAGCCGGAACGAAAGCATCGTAAGCATACACTTCCATGCCAAAGCCTTTGGCGATACGAGCCACATTGCGACCCACATTTCCGTAAGCGTGAATACCCAATTTCTTGCCTTTCAACTCAGTGCCCGAAGTACCATTGTATAAATTGCGCACGGCATACACCATCAGGCCAAGGGCCAATTCGGCCACAGCATTGGCATTCTGACCGGGCGTATTCATCACACAAACGCCCTTGGCAGTGGCAGCAACCAAATCTACATTGTCGTAACCGGCACCGGCACGCACCACAATCTTCAATTGCTTGGCAGCAGCAAACACTTCTTCGTCAATCACATCGCTGCGGATAATCACAGCATCAGCATCTTCTACAGCCTTGAGCAGATTGGCCTTTTCGCCATATTTTTCGAGCAGCACCAATTCGTAACCGGCCTGTTCAACCACTTCTCTGATACCCTTCACAGCCACGGGAGCAAAGGGCTTATCTGTAGCAACTAAAACTTTCATAATCAATTATTTTGTAGCAGCAAAATCTCTCATAGCATCAACCAATGCCTGAACACTTTCAATAGGCATGGCATTGTATATAGAAGCACGGAAACCGCCCACAGAACGATGTCCCTTGAATCCTACCATACCTCTTTCGGTGGCAAACTTGGTGAAATCGGCTTCCAATTCTTCGTAACCTTCGGCCATTACGAAGCAAACGTTCATGATAGAACGGTCTTCCTTGCAAGTAACGGTACCCTTGAACATACGGTTGTTGTCGATTTCGTCGTAGAGCAAGGCAGCCTTTTCCTTGTTGAGCTTATAGATAGCGTCCACACCGCCCAGCGACTGATACCACTTAGCTGTTTGCAAAGCCGTGAAGATGGGCAATACAGGAGGTGTATTGAACATGGAATCTTTTTCTACATGCGTGCGATAATCCAACATGGTAGGAATGGCACGAGATACGCGACCCAAAGCACTTTTACGCACAATGACAACGGTAACACCGGCAGGCGCCAAGTTCTTCTGGGCTCCGGCAAAAATCAAATCATAATGCGTAAAGTCGATAGGACGCGAGAAAATATCGGAAGACATATCCGCGATGATAGGCATATCACCGAAAGACAGGTCTTTGTGAATTTCCGTACCATAGATGGTATTATTGGTACAATAGTAGAAATAATCGGCATCGGCAGGTACTTCGAAATCCTTGGGAATATAGGTATAGTTATCGGCCTTTGAAGAAGCTACCACATGAGCTTCACCGAACAATTTGGCTTCTTTGATGGCTTTATTGGCCCAAGTACCGGTATCGAGGAAAGCAGCTTTCTTTTCCAAGAAGTTGTAAGGAGCCATACAGAACTGCATGCTGGCACCGCCTCCCAAGAACAACACTTCGAAATCTTCAGGAATCTGCAAGAGATCCTTAATCAACTTGTTAGCTTCGGTATTCACCGCCATAAATTCTTTTCCACGGTGGGACACTTCCATCAGCGAAAGGCCGGTTCCGGCAAAATTCAACACAGCATCAGCCGTATTCTTGATGGCATACTCACTCAAAATTGAGGGTCCGGCAGAAAAATTATGTTTCTTCATCTTTGTAAATAATTATATAATTACCTCATTATTATCACCTTAAGCCTAAAAAGAACCATTCTCTCCGACATTAGGTCATAAAGCGCCGCGAAAATACAATTTATTTTCACCTTAGACAATATTAAGCTATTGAAAAATTATTTCGGCAATAAAATCGGAGACTTTCTATAGGGCTTCAAAAATTTGGATTATCTTCGCAGGCCGAATCGTTTTCACAGAATCGTTTTACAATAATTATGGCACAACCATTGGCAGAAAGAATGCGTCCACAGCATTTGGACCAGTATGTCGGACAGAAACATCTTGTCGGACCGGGCGCTGTTTTGCGTAAAATGATTGAGAGCGGCAATTTGTCTTCCTTTATATTATGGGGACCTCCGGGCGTGGGAAAAACCACTTTGGCAAAAATCGTGGCTTCGCAGATGGAATGTCCTTTTTTTACGCTCAGCGCCATCGCATCGGGGGTGAAGGAAGTGCGCGAAGTGATTGACAAGGCCCGCAACAGCCGCTTTTTCGACAGCAAGCCTCCGGTGTTGTTCATCGACGAAATCCATCGCTTCAACAAGGCGCAACAAGATTCTTTGCTGGCGGCTGTGGAAAACGGCACTTTTATCTTGATTGGCGCCACCACCGAGAACCCATCTTTCGAAGTCATCACGCCCCTGCTCTCGCGTTGCCAGGTTTATACGCTCAAAGCGCTCGAAGAATCCGATCTGGATGAACTCATAGAACGCGCCATCAAAGAAGACAAAGAACTGAAAAAGCGCGACATACGCATAGAAGAACGCGAAAGTCTGTATCGTTTTGCCGGTGGAGATGCCCGTAAGATGCTGAATATTATCGACTTGATGTGCCAGACCGAAAAAGACGACGATCCGGTCATCATCAACAATGCCACCGTGGTGGAACGCCTGCAGGAGAATCCGTTGGCCTACGACAAGAACGGCGAAATGCATTACGACATCATCTCTGCTTTCATCAAATCCATACGAGGAAGCGATCCGCAAGCGGCCGTGTATTGGCTGGCCAGGATGGTGGAAGGCGGCGAAGATCCCAAATTCATTGCGCGTCGTTTGTTGATTTCTGCCTCGGAAGATATAGGTTTGGCCAATCCCAATGCACTTTTGCTGGCGAATGCTTGTTTCGATGCCATCCACAAATTGGGCTGGCCGGAAGCGCGTATCATTTTGTCGGAAACCACTATTTATCTGGCCTCAAGCCCCAAAAGCAATTCTGCCTATCTTGCCATAGACAATGCCTTGAACATAGTGCGTCAGACGGGACATCTGCCTGTGCCGCTGCACTTGCGCAATGCGCCCACCAAACTGATGAAGAACCTTGGCTACGGTGCCGATTATCATTATCCGCACGATTATCCCGGACATTTTTATCCTCAGGCTTATCTGCCCGAAGGGGTCAATGGCGACAGAATTTGGCAAACGCAAGACAATGCGGCCGAAAACAAGTTGCGGGATTTCTTGAAGAGTCGCTGGAAAAACAGATATTGATTTCCGAAATGATTTGAACTTATTAAGAACCAATAAATTATATTTTATGAAGAAATTACTTATCGCCTGCTTGTGCCTTGTTTGCCTGACAACGGCAAATGCGCAAAGCCCGAAACAACCCACGGGAAAAGAAGTACTGGCCACCATGGAATTGGCCAACAAGTATTTCATGCAAAAATACAGCGATGTGGGTGCCGAAAGTTATGTACGTAAGAAATATCGTCCTAGTCATATCTGGACAAGGTCGGTTTATTACGAAGGACTGATGGCCTTGCATCAGATTTGTCCCAAGGATGAATATTATCAATATGCTTACGATTGGGCCGAATATCACAACTGGGGCCTGCATCGTGGCAACACCACCCGCAATGCCGACAATCAATGTGCGGGTCAAATCTACATCGATTTGTACAACATGTGTCCCGAACCTTACAAAATCAAGAATATCAAGATTTGCATGGACATGTTGGTGAACACGCCTCAAAACGGCGATTGGACCTGGATCGATGCCATTCAGATGGGTATGCCCATTTTTGCCCAATTGGGTACGCTCACCGGCGACAGACGCTACTTTGAAAAGGCTTACGACATGTATATGTGCACCCGTAACGAAATAGGCGGCGGTCTTTGGAATGCCAAGGATGGTCTTTGGTGGCGCGACGCCGACTTCTGTCCTCCTTACACCGAACCCAACGGTGAAGATTGCTACTGGGCCCGCGGCAATGGCTGGGTGTTGATAGCTCTTGCCCGTTACATGGAACGCACACCCGAGGATGAAGCTCACCGCAAACAATACATAGCCGACTTCAAGGCCATGTGCAAAGCCTTGTTGCCTTTGCAAAGAGAAGACGGTTATTGGAATGTCAGCTTGCACGATCCCAATCATTTCGGTGGAAAAGAAACCAGTGGAACGGCTCTTTTCGTAGGTGGTTTTGCCTGGGGAATCCGCATGGGTATCTTGTCTGAAAAAGAATACATGCCCGCCGTACTGAAAGGTTGGCAAGCCTTGACGGAAGCCGTTCATCCCGACACCGGATTCTTGGGTTATGTTCAGGGCACCGGCAAGGAACCCAAAGATGGTCAACCTGTTGCTTACGATCACGAACCCGACTTCGAAGACTACGCACTGGGTTGTCTGCTCATGGCCGGCAGCGAACTCTACAAAATCATTGCCGAATAAACTAAAGGACATGGCGTAATCCGCCATCGTTCAAAAGATACTATCGCTCAGAAGAAAGAGGCTGCATCTCGTGAATGAAGATGTAGCCTCTTGTTTTATACCGTACTTGAAGTACGTGACTGAGTTCGCAGACGAAGTCGGCGCTCAGGTCGCAACATCGCTCAACTGCGAGACAATGCTTTGTCAGAATGGGCGGGATGTCGCGGTGGCAAGTCGAGAACGACAGGAGCGTACTTGAAGTACGTGACTGAGTTCGCAGACGAAGTTTGCTCGAAGCCGAATATTTTCATCAGTGAAACAAGGTAATGTTGCCAAAAATGGTTGGTAAAACCGCCTAAAAAGAGAAGGGAAATGGGAAGAATCGGGATAAGAGATTCTTCCTATTTTTCTTTCTTTTTGTTATCCTTATTTCTAAAATAAATATACCATCTGACATAGTTCT
>JAFUIP010000011.1 GCA_017468435.1 Bacteroidales bacterium | reverse complement strand
TGCTTCTCAATATATGTTCGGCTAAATCCATTCTCTAACATATGCATATACTTTAGCCTTTCTGCATAGCCATGTTTCTTATACTTTTTAGACATAACAAAACCCCGAAAGTTTTTTGTCTAACTTTCGGGGTTCATGTCATATGGCTTGCAGGAGTTTTTTTCTTTAGATTTTGTTTGATTCAAAATTGTTGTTACTTTTGTAGCATAAAATTAGATTGTATAAAACCAAAACAAACTAGACAACCCAGAACAAACTAAAAATACCAAACCAAAACAAAACAAAACAAACCAACCCAAACCAACCCAACCCAAACCAACTCAAAACACAGAATGCTATGAGTATTTACGATTTTAAAGTGAAAAACGCTGAGGGAGAAATGATTGCGATGGAGAATTATCGTGGCAAATTGTTGCTGATTGTCAACACGGCTACGCATTGCGGATTTACGCCTCAGTATGAGGCTCTGCAATCGCTTTACGAAAAATATCAGTCGCAAGGCTTTGAAATTCTGGATTTTCCTTGTAATCAGTTTGCCAATCAGGCGCCCGAGAGCGAGTCTGAGATCCAGTCGTTCTGCAGCCTGAAGTATAAAACCACTTTTCCGCTTTTTGCCAAAGTGGAAGTGAATGGGAAAAACGAGGAACCTTTGTTCGCCTATCTCAAGAAGCATAGTAAAGCCTTCTTGAACAGCGACATAAAGTGGAATTTTACCAAGTTTCTGGTATCACGCGAGGGAAAGGTGATAGACAGATATGCGCCTATGACCAAGCCTGAAAAAATAGAAAAAGATATAATTAAGAACTTATGACAGAGCAACTTAAATTATCGAACCAGCTTTGTTTTCCTTTGTATGCCTGCGCCAAGGAAATCGTTCGTGCCTACACACCGCTGCTTGAGCCTTTGGGATTGACCTATACGCAATACATTGCCATGATGGTGATGTGGGAACATAAGTCTATCACAGTCAAGGAAATGGGACAATTGTTGTACTTGGATTCGGGTACGCTTACGCCCATGCTGAAGAAGATGGAAAAAGCCGGATGGCTCAAACGCAGACGCTGCAGCGAAGATGAACGTTTGGTCATTTTGAGCATTACCGAGGCGGGCGAACGTCTGCAAGAACAGGCAGCCGAAGTTCCGTTGAAAATGCAGTCTTGCGTAAAACTCAGTAGCGAAGATGCCATGCAATTGTATTGTTTGCTGCACGAATTGATGAACACTTTAAACATGAAATAAAATGACGACACACAGATGCGACACATGTCCCATGCGGGCAAAATTCGATCAGAAACCACAATCTTTTGCCGGAAAATTCTGGCGCTGGCATATTAATTTCTGTCCGGGTTGGAAGGCCTATTTTCTGAGCCTGCCTGCCGAAAAACAATCTGCTATCAGAAATCAATATCATTTTACAAAGTATTGATTCTGAAATATTTGTTTTAATGAAACGAAAACACTTGTTCTTGGTGGCGGCCTTGATTTGGCTGACACCCGGCTTGATCATTACCATAAAGGGACTGAAAATATTTCTTCGAACTTTCGATGCGATTTCTTGGTGGATGATTCTTGTCGTGCTACTGACGCTTGCTTTTTTCTATGTGATTTTTGCGAAGGTGGTGCGCAAATATAGTCTCAGAATAAGCTCACTGCCAGAACCTTCCCATATAATAAAAACCTTTTCGCCACAGGCTTGGTGCTTGCTGTTGTTGATGATGGGGCTTGGTTTTCTGATGAATCGCCTTACGTTTCTGCCGGAGGCTTTCAAGGCTTCGTTTTATTTGGGGCTCGGGCCAATGCTTTTGCTCTCGGCCGGAAAATTCTTCTCTTCTTTTATAGATAAATGAAATCTGATACCGTAAAGCAATGAAAAAGAGCAACACCTTCATGAAAGAATGTGTTGCTCTTTTGGTTTGAGGCAAGGCTCGTCTTGCTTACGGCAAACGGCCCGGCTTTATGACAATGCGGCCATGCTTTCCTGTATGGCTTTGATTTTGCTTTCGCTGTCGGCCAGTTTTTTGCGTTCGCCCTCGATGACGGCGGCAGGTGCACGATTGACAAAGTTTTCGTTGCTCAATTTCTTGAGGATGCTGGCACGGAAACCTTCGAGATATTCCAAGTCGGCACGCAGCTTCTTCATTTCTTCGTCCTTGTCGATCATATCGCCCAGAGGCACAGAGAATTCCGTGGTACCCACCATGAATGCGGCAGCCGTTGCTTGCTTGGCTTCCACTTTTTCAATCTTGTCGAGGTTGGCCATTTTCAAGATGACCGATGCGTAAGATTCCTTGTAATTGCCGGAAACTTCCAGACTCAAAACATTCTTGTTGGGGATATTCTTTTCCAAACGAATGGTGCGGATACCGGCAATGATATTCTTGATTTCTTCCACATCTTCAATGATTTGCTTATCGAAATCGGATACCTTGGCCTGCTGTTGTGTCATGATGCTTTCACCCTCGGCGCGTTCTTCGATGTTTTGCCACAATTCTTCCGTGATGAAAGGCATGAAAGGATGCAACAAAAGACAAAGCTGTTCGAAGTAGTGCAAGGTGGCTTTCAAGGTAATGGCGTCGATAGGCTGTTGATAGCCAGGCTTGATCATTTCCAGATACCAAGACGAGAATTCGTCCCAGAAGAGTTTGTACACGCACATCAGCGCTTCGCTCAAGCGGTATTTCGAGAAGAGATCGTCCATTTCGGCGATGGCCTTTTTCAGCTGGGCATCGAACCATTCTACAGCAATACGGGAAGACTCGGGCTGAGCCAGGTTTTCGTCCACGTTCCAACCCTTGATCAAGCGGAAAGCATTCCAGATCTTGTTGTTGAAGTTGCGGCCCTGTTCGCAAAGCGCGTCGTCGAAGAGGATGTCGTTGCCGGCAGGAGCCGAAAGCATCATACCCATACGCACACCGTCGGCTCCGTAAGTATCGATCAGGCCGATGGGATCTGGCGAGTTACCGAGGCTCTTGCTCATCTTTCTACCCAATTTGTCGCGAACGATACCGGTAAAATAAACGTTCTTGAATGGCATATCGCCTATGTATTCGTAGCCGGCCATGATCATACGGGCCACCCAGAAGAAGATGATGTCCGGGCCGGTCACCAAATCGGCAGTGGGGTAGTAGTATTTGATTTCTTCGTTGCCGGGATTATTGATGCCGTCGAAGAGGGAAATGGGCCACAACCAAGAGCTGAACCAAGTGTCGAGCGCATCTTCGTCCTGACGCAAATCGGCAGCCTGGATATTTTCATAGCCACTGATTTGACGAGCTTTATTCAAAGCTTCTTCTATGTTTTCGGCAACCACGAAAATTTCTTCGGCGCCTTCTTCAGTGGGCAAGAAATAAGCAGGAATACGATGACCCCACCACAACTGGCGGCTGATACACCAATCTTGAATGTTTTCCAACCAATTGTTGTAAGTGCTCTTGTATTTAGGCGGATAGAATTTCAACTCATCCTTCATGACGGGCGGCAAGGCAATGTCGGCAAAGTGCTGCATGGAAAGGAACCATTGCATGCAAAGACGAGGTTCTACGGCGGTGTCGGCATTGCGTTCAGAATAACCTACCTTGTTGGTGTAATCTTCGGTCTTTTCCATCAGGCCGGCAGCTTCCAAGTCGATGGCGATTTGCTTGCGCACCTCCATGCGGTCCATGCCAACGTAGAGTCCGGCAGCTTCGCTGATGGTGGCATCAGGATTGAAGATGTCAATGGTTTCTAATTGATGCTTCTTGCCCAGCATGTGGTCGTTCACATCGTGAGCAGGCGTTACTTTCAGACAACCGGTACCGAATTCGATATCCACGTAACGGTCTTCGATGACAGGAATTTCGCGGCCCACCAAAGGTACAATCACTTTTTTGCCTTTCAACCATTGGTTCTTGGGGTCTTTGGGGTTGATACACATGGCGGTATCTCCCATGATGGTTTCCGGACGGGTGGTGGCCACTACGGCATAACGGCGTCCTTGCTCGTCGCGATGCACGATTTCGCCTTCGGCGCCGGTTTCTCCGCTCATGTCATCCTTGGCCACATAATATCTCAAATAATAAAGTTTGCTCTTTTCTTCGCGATAGATAACTTCTTCGTTGCTGAGAGAAGTCTTGGCTTTGGGATCCCAGTTTACCATGCGCAAGCCTCGATAAATCAAGCCCTTGTTGTAAAGATCGACAAAAACTTTGATCACCGAAGCGCTGCGTTTTTCGTCCATGGTGAAGGCCGTGCGATCCCAGTCGCATGAGGCACCCAGACGGCGCAACTGTTTCAGAATGATGCCACCATGTTCTTCGGTCCATTCCCAGGCGTGCTTGAGGAATTCTTCGCGGCTCAGGTCGCTTTTCTTGATGCCTTGCGCGGCCAGTTTGTTCACCACTTTGGCTTCGGTAGCGATGGAAGCATGGTCGGTGCCGGGCACCCAGCAAGCGTTCTTTCCCTGCATACGCGCACGACGGATGAGGATGTCTTGGATGGTGTTGTTGAGCATGTGTCCCATGTGCAGCACACCCGTTACGTTTGGCGGGGGAATAACGATGGTATAAGGTTCGCGATGATCGGGTTCGGAGTGAAAAAGCTTGTGCTTCATCCAGTATTCATACCATTTTCCTTCGCAATCGGCGGGGCTGTACTTTGATGGTAATTCCATAATTGTTTGATATATAATTTGTTAATATTATTATTTAGGAGAAAATTTATCTTCCGATAGAAGTCGCGAAATTAGCATTATTTTATGAGAATTTAGTACTTTTGCCCTACAAATTTTGAAGATTGATAATGACTATGCATACAAGAGAAAGCAAGCTGCAAGCCTTTGGCCAATTGCTTGATATCATGGACGAACTTAGGGAGAAGTGTCCCTGGGACAAGAAACAGACTTTCGAAACCCTGCGTCCGCTTACCATTGAAGAATGTTTCGAACTGAACGAGGCTTTGTTGCACAAGGATTACGCCGAAGTTTGCAAGGAATTGGGCGACATCATTATGCACATCGTTTTTTACGCTAAGGTGGGTGAAGAACAGGAATTGTTTGATATTCAGGAAATTTTAGATAAAGTCTGCGCCAAGTTGAAGTTTCGCCATCCGCATATTTATGCCGACGCCAAGGCAGAAACGGCTACCGACGTGGAATTGAGTTGGGAAAAAATAAAACAGCGCGAAAAGGATGGAAACAAAACGGTGCTGGCCGGCGTTCCCGACAGTCTTCCTTCCATGATCAAGGCTTATCGCATGCAAGACAAGGCGCGCGGCGTGGGCTTCGATTGGGAACATAAGGAAGAAGCCTGGGACAAGGTGAGGGAAGAAATAGAAGAAGTTCAGGCCGAAATGACGCAGTCTCCGGAAAATCTCGATAAGATGGCGCTCGAAGCTGAATTCGGCGATTTGTTCTTCTCGTTGATTAATGTGGCCCGACTTTATAAAGTGAATCCGGACAATGCCTTGGAGCGTAGCAACCTAAAATTTCGAAACCGTTTCAACTATCTGGAAGCCAAAGCAAAAGAGAAGGGTTTGAACCTGAAAGACATGACTTTGGCTCAAATGGATGCTTTGTATAACGAATCCAAAACGCTCTTTCCCTGATGATGCTTCCCGAAGATTTTGTCCGCCAGATGCAATCGCTTTTGGGCGATGATGCCGATGCTTTCTTGCAAGCCGCCACTCAGGCCGATGCCAGTGTTTCCATTCGTTTGAATCGTCGTAAGGCCTCGCCGCTGCCATTTTCAGACGCCTCGCCGCTGCCATTTTCAGACACCACGCCGGTGCCATTTTCGGACGCCACGCCGGTGCCTTGGTGCCCCTATGGCTATTATCTGGCTGAACGTCCGTCTTTTACCTTGGATCCTCTCTTTCATGCCGGCGCCTATTATGTGCAGGAAGCTTCGTCCATGTTTTTGTGGACGGCTGTGCAAAAGGCTTTGCGCGCTATGCAGGCAGAAAATCGTCCCCTGAAAGTGCTGGACCTTTGCGCGGCGCCCGGCGGCAAATCTACCTTGTTGATTGATGCGCTTCTCGAAGGCAGTGTCTTGGTAGCCAACGAAATCGTTCATTCCCGTGCGAATATTCTGGCTGAAAATCTCACCAAATGGGGCTATCCGAATGTGATTGTCACCGAGGCCAAGCCGGAAGACATTGACGGCACTTACGACTTGATACTCACCGATGTGCCCTGTTCCGGCGAGGGAATGTTCCGCAAGGATGCACAGGCTGTTTCGCACTGGAATTTGGGAAATGTGGACATGTGCGCTTCGCGTCAGCGGGAGATTCTGGAAGCCATTTGGCCACGTCTGCGTCCGGGTGGCTGTCTTATTTACAGCACCTGCACCTTCAATACCGCTGAGAACGAAGAAAATGTGGCTTGGATAGCACAACAATTAGGCGCGGAAGTGCTCCCCGTGGATACACTTTCATCCTTGGGAAAGACTCAAGAAGAATTGGGCATCGTTTCCTCGCTTTCGTCGCCATCAGCCTTGCACGATAAGACCTTGCCGGTGGCTCGTTTCATGTTTCATAAAACTCGTGGAGAAGGCTTGTTTATGGCGCTTTTACAGAAATCTTCCGAAGACGCAGTCTCTCATTCGCGTCAAGCCAAATTGAGTGTGAAGCCTTGCAAAATGCCTGAAACAGCTGTCAAGATGCTATGTCAAGCCGAAAATTACGCATGTGTTGAAGTGTCAGGACATTATCATGCAATGTCTCCCGATGTTTTGTCTATTTATGATGCTTTCGCCAAGCGAAAATTGCGTATGCACATGGCGGGTATCTGTTTGGGTGAAATCAAGGGCAAAGACTTCATTCCCGATGCGGCTCTTGCGCTCTCCCTTGCTTTGAGACAAGAAGCTGTCGCCGTGGCCCGAATCGATAAGGAAACGGCACTCTCATATCTGCGTCGCGAAGCCATCGTTCCTACGGCGGATCTGTCTCGGGGCTACGCGATTTTGCAGTACGAAGGACAAAACTTAGGTTGGATAAAGAATCTCGGAAACAGAGCCAATAATTTGTATCCCAACGAATGGCGCATCAGAAACATTTGATGGCTTTTATTACTCTCTCTTTCTTTATAAAAAAGTGAAAGGCCCTTGCAAATCCCTGCAAAAGCCTTTCCATCATTCCAAAATTCTTTTTGCGGAATCTTGGAACAAAATCTCTCATCGCTTTACATTTCCATGGGAATAGGTCCGCCCATGCCTCTTTGGAAGCCACCAGCGGGGCCTCCGCCTTGAGCGCCGGGCATATTGTAACCACCTCTCGATCTTCCGCTTTCCGTGCTTTGTCCGCCACGTTGACTTCCACCGAATTTAGATATTTTGTAGGTGACAGTCAGAAGGAAATAAGAGGGGAGTGTATTATACTTTTGGAATGAAATATAGTTGTCGCCAATGGTTTGAGAAATATTCAAGCGCTGGCGCAGAATGTCGGTCATACGGAGTTGCAGGGTCAGCTTTTTGCCGAAAGTCTTGTCGATGGTGGCGTTCCACATGATTTCGCTTTGGTCGAAAGTGGAATAACCCTTGCGGTCGCTGTAGCTGATGTCTGTGGCAATGTTGATGCTATGCGGAAGGTGCAGGTTGATGTTTCCGCTTCCCGACCAATTCATGGTGTTTTGGCTGCTTCCGCTTAAAAAGTTGTGCGAATGACCATACGAGTAGCTACCTCTAGCCCCGATTTCCACGATGTCGTGTGTAAAGGTAAGCGAGAGATTTTCGTTGATGCTATAATTTTGTGTACGGCTTTCAGCTCCCAAGGGCAGATGGTTGATGTCGAGATTGAGATCTTGCAGACGAGAGGTGTAGCCAAAACGCTCGCTGTAATTCATGGAAGTTCTGGTGTTGAAATGCAGACGGTTTTCGATGATGGGTGCATTGAACATGAAACTTCCGCTGAAGTTGAAAGGATTTTTCAGGGCGTTCACCGTTTGGTTATATTTTTTGCCGGTAGCATCGTAAATGCTATTGGAAACCAATGCGTTCTGTGTCATGGAACCATTGATGGTGGCATTCCATGAGGCGAAAGTGGTAGGATTGAATTTCGTCAAGATGAAGCGCAGATTTTGAGAGTAGGAGGGAAGCAAAGTGGCATTACCCACCGTTTCGTTCATCAAATCGTTGTTGTTTTTAACAGGTTGCATTTGAGAAATGCTGGGTTGGCTGCTGTTGCCCCTGTATTCCATGCGGATGAAGTTGCGACGGTCTCCGAAATTGTAACGAAGACTCAAACTGGGCGAAAAATTAACCACATCTTGCTCTGTGATGTAGGCGGGTTCTTCGTTCTTGTATTCGGTATGGCTGTAGTTTTGAGAAGGTTGCAACTTGAAACCTGCGGTCACATTTACCACACCATCGTTGTAGCGATACTTGGCTTCCACCACTTCCGACATGCTTCTGTTTTGGTAAGAGTTGCTGTATTCCGTGTCGAGAATGTCGTATATGCCTTCATCGTTCTTGTCGTATTGGAGTTTTTCCGAACTGCGTTTGCTGTAATTGACAGAGGTCGACAATTCCATGAAGTTCTTCATGTTCCACAAAGGCTCTACGAAAGATCCTCTGAAGTTGAAACTCTTCGAATCGGAAGTATTGGTGGTTTCTTGGTCTATGATTTGTGTTTCTTTCGTGGTGAATTTATTGGAATTGTTATGTCCTTCTGATAAACCTTCGCCCATGCTTCCCGTTAAGTTGAATGTAAATGTACGACCTCTTTTAATTCTCGATTTATGGCTATAAATGAGGTTGAGGCGGGCATCACGGTTGTTCGATAGGCTTGTGTTGTGGCTGTTTCCCCAGCTGGTGCTGTCGCCATTGGTGTAGTAGTCGTATTCTGAATTTCTATTACTTCTGTTTTGGCTGAATGACATGCTAGGTTGCACTACCAAAGTGTTCATGCTGTCTATCTTCCATTCCATTTCCAAACGGATATTTCCGTTGTTGCTGGCACCATGAGAATTGCTTCTATTGTTGTTGGTAAGAGTGTCTTCGGCCAACCAGTTGTCGCGTGTGCTTTCGGTTTCAGAGAAATTGGTAGAATGATTGTAGGATACATCTCCGCCGACGATAAGGTTTTCAGAGATTTGCGTATTGTTGTTGACACCTACATTTTGTGTTTGGGTGACACCTCCGCTTCCCCAGCTTCTGCCGCCACGTCCACGGCTGCTGCGCGAATTGTTGACATTGTTGGCACCGCCCACCAATGCGGTTTGCGACTCTCCGTACATGAAGTTGATAAAGGCATTGCCGTTGTAACGGGCATCATTTTTGAAAAATTGGCCCCAATCGTAGCCTTTTCCGTAAGAACCCAAGTCAATGCCTTCTGCTTTCGGTCCGATTTGCGTCATGTCGGCACCCAAGGCACCATTGATGTTTCCGAAAATGCCTTTTTTGCGATTCTTCTTTAAGGTGATGTTGATAATGCGTTCCGTTTCATCGTCTTCGAAGCCGGTGAGCTTGGCCATGTCCGATTTTTCATCGATTACCTGGATTTTTTCCACCATGTCGGCCGTGAGGTTTTTGGTGGTCATCTCAATGTCGCCATCGAAGAATTTCTTGCCATCCACTTTGATGCGTTTGATGGTTTCACCATTGACGGTGATGCTTCCGTCGTTCACTTCCACACCCGGAAGACGTTTCAGCAAGTCTTCCACTACGGCGTTTTCGGTGGTTTTAAAGGCAGCAGCGTTGAATTCTATGGTGTCCACTTTCACGAGCATCTGGGCGGCCATGCCGGTCACGGAAACCGCGTCGAGGTGTTGGGTAGATTCCTGCATGAGAATGTTTTTCAGGATCATTGATTTGTTTTGAACCTGAATGTTCTGATAATAATTATCGTAACCCAAAAATTTGATTTCAAGTATATAATTGCCGCTTTTGACTTTCTTCAGATTGAAAACCCCATATTGGTCTGTGACATTTCCGCAGACGAAAGAGGAATCTTTGGCCGACAACAGACGCACGGTAGCCATTTCGATGGCAGCTTCAGATTTTTTGTCGAGTACTTTGGATTGAATGTTATAATCGGCAGCCAAAGAGGTCATGCTTCCAATAAGAAGAACTATACAGCAGAATATAGATTTCATGTCAAGCTAAAAAAAGTAAATGCTAAATTTTTAAACGACCCTTTGATAGGGCTTGGTGGAAAAGGTTTAATCGAGATAAAAAAAATTAGGAATAATGTGGCTTTTCAGGACTTTTCTGTTATTTTTGCAAGATTAAACTCGGTATATTCCGTCAAGTAGGCGGATGTCGATGCTAAGAAATTGATAAACAACAACAATAATCATTCTAAATTAAAAGACAATGAAAACGAATTACGAAGTGCGCTATGCTGCACATCCCGCTGATGCTAAGGCTTATGACACCAAGCGTATCAGAAAAGATTTCTTGATCGAAACTATGTTTGTTGCCGACGAAGTGAACATGGTGTATTCCATGTACGATCGTATGGTGGTTGGCGGTGCCATGCCTGTAGCCGAAGCGCTTAAGCTCGAAGCGATAGATCCCCTGAAAGCTCCTTATTTCCTTACCCGTCGTGAATTGGGTATTTTCAACGTAGGTGGTGCCGGTATCGTGCGCCATGGCGACGAAGTTTTCGAACTCGACTATAAGGAAGCGCTTTATTTGGGTCGTGGCGACAAGGATGTTGTTTTCGAAAGCAAGGATCCTGCCAAGCCTGCCAAATTCTATTTCAACTCTACCAACGCTCATTGCACCTATCCCGACCGCAAGGTGACCAAGGCAGATGCCGACATTCTGCACCTGGGCTCTTTGGAAGGCAGCAACGACCGTACCATCAACCGCATGATTGTTCAATCTGTTTTGCCCACTTGCCAGTTGCAGATGGGTATGACCGAATTGGCTCCCGGTTCTGTTTGGAATACCATGCCCGCTCACGTACACAGCCGCCGTATGGAAGCCTATTTCTATTTTGAAGTTCCCGAAGACCAGTCTGTTTGCCACTTCATGGGCGAAGTGGATGAAACCCGTCACATTTGGATGAAGGGAGATCAGGCTGTTCTTTCTCCCGAATGGTCTATCCATAGCGCTGCTGCTACTTCCAACTACACCTTTATCTGGGGTATGGGTGGCGAAAACCTCGACTACGGCGACCAGGATTTCTCAAAGATCACCGATTTGAAATAACAGAAACTATATTGCAATACAATAACAATCTAAAACAATAACGACAATGAACTATTTGAACATGTTTTCCCTCGAAGGAAAAAACGCTTGGGTGACAGGCGCATCTTATGGTATCGGATTCAATATTGCCAAGGCTTTTGCTGAAGCCGGTATCAAGAACATCGTTTTCAACGACATCAACGAAGAATTGTTGCAAAGAGGTTTGGCCAACTACAAGGAAGCCGGCATCGAAAACGTTCATGGCTATGTTTGTGACGTTACCAACGAAGACCAAGTGAAGGCTACCGTTGAAAAGATTCATCAGGAAGTGGGTCAGATCGATATTCTGGTCAACAACGCCGGTATCATCAAACGTATTCCTATGCACGAAATGAAGCGTAGCGAATTCCAACAGGTTATCGATATCGACTTGGTGGGTCCGTTTATCTGCGCCAGCGCTGTTCTTCCCGAAATGATGGAACGTCGCGAAGGTAAAATCATCAACATCTGCTCTATGATGTCTGAACTGGGTCGTGAAACTGTTTCTGCTTATGCTGCTGCCAAGGGTGGTCTGAAAATGCTTACCCGCAACATCTGCTCAGAATATGGCGAATACAACATCCAATGTAATGGTATCGGTCCGGGTTACATCGCTACTCCTCAAACCGCTCCTTTGCGTGAAAGACAAGCCGATGGCTCACGTCATCCTTTCGATTCGTTCATCGTTGCCAAGACGCCTGCCGGCCGTTGGTTGAACCCCGAAGAATTGGGCGGCCCTGCTGTATTCTTGGCTTCTAAGGCTTCTGATGCCGTTAATGGTCACATCTTGTATGTGGATGGCGGTATCTTGGCATACATCGGTAAACAGCCTAAATAATTAAGGTATGAAGATGAAAGTTTTATGCTCGACTCTTTTGGCAAGCTGTCTGCTTCTTGCTTCTTGCGGCAAGAAGTACGACGCGCCAAAGGCTCAGTTGAACCGCGCCGATTTCCAGACTGAAATCGACGGAAAACAGAATGACCTGTATATTTTGAAGAATGCCAACGGTGTGGAAATCACCATGATGAATTATGGTGCCCGTATCGTTTCTATCTGCACGCCCGATAAGAATGGTCAATTTGCCGACATTGTATTGGGTTTCGACAATATTCAACCTTATTTGGACAACAAGACGGATTTCGGTGCTTTCATCGGACGTTATGGCAACCGTATCGACAAGGGTCAATTCTCTATTGACGGTGTTGATTATCAAGTTTCTGTAAACGATGGTACCAATAGTCTCCATGGTGGTGTGAAAGGTTATCAATACTGTATGTTCGACATTGAACAAGTCAACGACCAGCAGTTGGTGGTGAGCTACACTTCTCCCGATGGCGAAATGGGCTTCCCCGGCACCCTCACTATGAAGGCTACCTATACCTTGACCGATTGTAACTCTTTGGTTATCGCTTACGAAGCCACTACCGACAAGCCTACCGTTGTCAATTTGACCAACCATTCATACTTCAACCTGAGCGGCAATGCACAAAGCGTGCTCGACCACATGCTCTATTTGAATGCCGATGCTTATACGCCTGTCAATGACATCTTTATCACTACCGGCGAAATGGCTTCCGTAGAAGGTACGCCCATGGATTTCCGTCAACCTACCCGCATTGGCGAACGCATCGACAACTACGATTTCGATCAGTTGAAGAAGGGTAATGGCTACGATCACAACTGGGTGTTGAATACCAAATGTCCTAAGGAATTGGCTGGTAAATTGGCTGACCCTGTTTCAGGAAGAACCCTGGAATTCTATACCAACGAGCCTGGTGTTCAGGTATATACCGGAAACTTCTTGGATGGCTCATTGAAGGGAAAGAAGGGTAATGTTTATAATAAACGTGCTGCCATTTGTTTGGAAACGCAGCATTATCCCGATAGTCCTAACCGTCCTGAATTCCCCTCGGTGGTAGTTCGCCCGGGTGAAACTTACAAGAGCATCTGTATCTATAAGTTCGGTGTTTGTGGCAAGGCTGCCGCTAACTGCGACAAGAAGGCAAATTGCGACAAGAAGGCTAATTGCGAAAAAGCAGCCAACTGCGACAAGAAGGCTAATTGCGAAAAAGCAGCCAACTGCGACAAGAAAGCAAATTGCGAAAAGAAAGCTAATTGCGAAAAGGCCGCCAACTGCGAAAAAGCAGCCAATTGCACCAAGAATGCTAACTGTGACAAGAAAGCTAATTGCACCAAAGCCGCCAACTGCGACAAGAAAGCAAATTGCGACAAGAAGGCTGATTGCACCAAAGCTGCCAACTGCGACAAGAAAGCCAACTGCGACAAGAAAGCAAATTGCGAAAAGGCAGCCAATTGCGACAAGAAAGCAAATTGCACCAAAGCAGCTAACTGCGACAAAAAGGCCGATTGCCCTAAACGTTGAATGATAAACAATTAAGTAGATTATGAAGATTATTGAGGCGCTACAGAACAATGGATTTGCAACGATAGATTATATTGTATTTGTCTTTTATATCATTGTTCTGGTAGGTATGGGTTTGCTCCTTTCCCGTAATAAAGGAGGCAAAGAAAAAGATTCAAAGGATTACTTCTTGGCAGGTAACACATTGACATGGTGGGCTGTAGGTGCTTCACTGATTGCTGCCAATATTTCTGCCGAACAATTTATCGGTATGTCAGGCTCGGCTTACAAGTCAGGTATCGCCATCGCCGCTTACGAATTGATGGCTGCTGCCACCCTGATTGTAGTGGCCAAGTTCCTTTTGCCGGTGATGATTAAGAAGAACATCTACACCATTCCTCAGTTCTTGAGCGATCGTTATAACAATGGTGTGGGTTTGTCATTCTCGATTTTCTGGTTGTTCTTGTATGTATTCATCAACCTGACTTCAGTTTCATGGTTGGGCGCATTGGCCATCAAGCAGATTCTCGGTTTGCCTACCATTATCGGTTTCGCCGGCATGGATATGACCCTGATGGTGATCATCTTGGTTCTGTTCTTGGTTGCCGGTGTTTACTCCATCTATGGCGGTTTGGCTTCCGTGGCTTGGACCGACGTATTGCAAGTGACATTCTTGGTGGGTGGTGGTTTGATTACCGCTTACTTTACCCTCGATGCCATTGCTCCTCTGGTTGGTGCCGATGGTGCTATTTCTGCCTTGGGTTCTGTGATGGATAAATTGGGAGAAATTCCTGGAGACAAGCACTTTAACCTCGTAGTAGAACGTAATCCCGAATTGCCTTTGAAGAGCGATCCTTATTTTGATATTCCCGGTATTGCTGTTATCGTAGGTGCACTTTGGTTGACCAACCTCGGTTATTGGGGCTTCAACCAGTACATCATCCAAAAAGGTTTGGCTGCCAAGAGTTTGGCCGAAGCTAAGAAGGGTTTGATCTTCGCAGCATTCTTGAAGATTTTGATTCCTTTCATCGTTTGTATCCCCGGTGTATGTGCCTTCCTTATCTGGAACAATCCTGAAATTAAAGACACTTTGATCAGCCAAGGTCTGTTGAGCGGCGGTATCACCCGTTCAGACGATGCTTATCCATTCTTGATCCGTAACTTTGCGCCTGTATTCGTGAAAGGTTTGTCGTTTGCCGCATTGACCGCAGCCGTTATTTCTTCTTTGGCTTCTATGTTCAACTCGACTTCAACCATTTTTACCATGGATATTTACAAGAAGTTCATCGATAAGAATGCTTCTGAAACCAAGCTGGTGAACGTGGGTCGTATTACCTCGGTGGTGGCTTTGGTGATTGCTTTGATTGCCGTTTATCCCATCATGGGTGGTGCCGACCAGGCCTTCCAGGTTATTCAGGAATATTCAGGCTTCGTATATCCCGGTATCGTGGTGATCTTCGGTTTGGGTCTGTTGTGGAAACGTTCTTCGGGTACGGCTGCCATCGTAGCTGCCATCGGTACGTTTGTATTCAGTATCCTCTTCAAGTTCATCATGCCTGATACGCCTTTCTTGCTGCGTATGGGATATGTATTCATGGTATTGGTGGCCTTGTTCATCCCGATTTCTTTGATGAGCAAGAAGACTGTCAAGGCCGAAGAAATGGACGAACACACCGTGAAGACTCAGTTGAAGTGGGGCCGCATCCTGCTTTACAGCGGTATTTTGATGGCAGTGCTCGGTTTGGTTCAAAAGATTGCTTACTGGACCGGCGGTCATTTGGAAAGCTTGCAGTTCTATGGATTTGAAGCCATCTTCTTCTTGGCTGCTGCTTTCGTGGTATTGGGTATTTACTTGCATTCGAATGCAAAGGACAAGGTACAAGACGAAAAGGCGCTCAGCGTAGATTTGTCATTGTTCCGCACCGACCGCACTTTCAATATCGGTGCCATCTGTGTCATCGCAATCTTGGCAGTTCTGTATATCCTTCTATGGTAATTTTATCTGAATCATCATGTTAGAAGAACTTAAACAAAAAGTATTTCAGGCGAATCTGGACTTGGTAAAGCACGGTCTGGTTATCTTTACTTGGGGAAATGTCAGTGCCATCGACCGTGAAAGCGGCAGGGTAGTGATTAAGCCTTCGGGTGTTTCCTACGACGATATGAAGGTAGAAGACATGGTTGTTATCGATCTGGAAGGCAATGTATTGGAAGGCGAATTGAATCCGTCTTCCGATACACCTACTCATCTGGAACTCTATAAGGCATTTCCTAATATAAAAGGTATCGTTCATACGCACTCTACTTATGCCACCGCTTTTGCACAAGCCGGCATGAGCATTCCCAACATCGGTACCACGCACGCTGACTATTTCTACAAGGACATTCCTTGCACGCGTGCTATGGTTGAGTCGGAAATGGCTGAGTATGAAAAAGAAACAGGAACTGTTATTATAGAGGCTTTCAAGGATATCAATCCGGATCATACGCCCGGTGTGTTGGTGAAGAACCATGGTCCCTTTGCTTGGGGCACTTCGGCCGACAATGCCGTGTATAATGCCAAAGTATTGGAACAATGTGCAAAGATGGCCTACATTTCATTCACATTGAATCCCGATACGACGATGAATCCGCTTCTGGTGGAAAAGCATTATATGAGAAAACATGGTCCTAATGCCTATTACGGACAAAAAGGTCAACAACATTAAAATTATATCATTATGAACGCTTTTGATCAATTTGAAATTTGGTGGGTCACCGGTGCGCAATTGTTGTACGGAGGTGATGCAGTGGTAGCTGTAGATGCCCATTCTAAAGATATGGTGGATGGTTTGAACCAATCTGGAAACATTCCCGTGAAGATTGTGTACAAAGGTACCGCCAACAGCAGTAAAGAAGTGGAAGCCGTGATGAAGGCCGCCAACAACGACGATAAATGTATAGGTATCATCACTTGGATGCACACTTTCTCTCCTGCCAAAATGTGGATTCATGGATTGCAGTCGCTGCGTAAACCACTCTTGCATTTCCATACCCAATACAATGCCGAAATTCCTTGGGATACCATGGATATGGACTTCATGAACCTGAACCAAAGTGCGCACGGCGACCGCGAATTTGGTCATATCTGCGCTCGTTTGCGTATTCCTCGCAAGGTGGTGGTAGGTCATTGGAAAGACGAATCTGCACAGAAACACATTGCCGTATGGGCTCGCGTAGCCGCAGCTTGGGCCGATGCTCAGGATATGCTCATTCTCCGATTCGGCGACCAGATGAACAATGTGGCCGTGACCGATGGTGACAAGGTGGCTGCCGAACAAGTGATGGGTTATCATGTAGATTACACGCCCGTATCAGAATTGATGGAATATTTCAAGAAAGTGACCGATGCCGAAGTGGATGCCTTGGTGGCTGAATACATGAAGCTTTACGATCACGATGCAGAAGTAGAAACACCCGGCACAGAAGCTTATCAGAAGGTTTGGAACGCAGCCAAGGCAGAATTGTCTTTGCGTGCCATTTTGAAAGCCAAGGGCGCCAAGGGTTTCACCACCAACTTCGACGACTTGGGCAACGACGATATCAACGATCCTAACTTCGTGGGCTTCGACCAGATTCCCGGTTTGGCCTCACAGCGCCTGATGGCCGAAGGTTACGGTTTCGGCGGCGAAGGCGACTGGAAGTCTGCCGCCTTGTTGCGCAGCGTTTGGTTCATGACTCAGGGTATGCCCATGGGTTGCTCTTTCCTGGAAGATTACACTTTGAATTTCAACGGAAAGAACAGCTCCATCCTGCAAGCTCACATGTTGGAAATCAGCCCGATGATTGCAGCTCAAAAGCCCCGTCTTGAAGTTCATTTCTTGGGTATCGGTGTGCGTAAGCAACCTACCGCTCGTTTGGTATTTACCAGCAAAGTGGCCAAGGGCGTTACTGCTACCGTGGTAGATATGGGCAATCGTTTCCGCTTGATCGTGAACGACGTGAACTGTATCGAAACCAAGCCTCTGCCTAAGCTTCCCGTGGCTTCTGCTCTCTGGATTCCCGAACCCGATTTCGAAACAGGTGCAGGCGCATGGATTTTGGCAGGTGGTACGCACCACAGCATTTTCTCTTACGATCTGGATGCCGAATACTGGCAGGATTACGCAGAAATCGCCGGTATCGAAATGTTGCATATCAACCACGATACCACCATCGAATCGTTCAAGAAGGAATTGCGCATGAACGAAGTTTATTATATGTTGAATAAGGCACTCCGTTAATGGAGATGACAAAAGATTTCTGTATGAATCTGAATGCAAAATCAACGATAGAAGCCGGTAAAGCCGTTCTCGGTATAGAGTTCGGCTCTACCCGCATCAAAGCGGTGCTCATCGACCAAGAAAACAAGCCAATCGCACAGGGTAGCCACGAATGGGAAAACCAGTTGGTGGACGGCCTTTGGACTTATAGCGTAGAGGCTATCTGGCATGGTTTGCAAGATTGTTACGCACAATTGCGAGCCGATGTCAATCGTCAGTATGAAACGGAAATTGAAAGCTTGGCAGGTATCGGTATCAGTGCCATGATGCACGGCTATATGCCTTTCAATGCCAAGGACGAACTGCTGGTACCTTTCCGCACATGGCGCAACACCAATACGGGCAAAGCCGCTGCCGAATTGTCAGAATTGTTCGTTTACAATATTCCACTTCGCTGGAGTATCTCGCATCTGTATCAATGTATCCTGGAAGATGCCGATCACGTCAAAGATATTACCTTCCTGACTACCTTGGCCGGTTATATCCATTGGCAACTGACTGGCAAGAAAGTGTTGGGCATCGGCGATGCTTCCGGTATGATTCCGGTAGATGCCGACACCAAGACCTACAATGCCGTCATGGTGGACAAATTCAATCGTCTTGTAGCTCCGAAGGCTTACAACTGGACCTTGCTCGATATTCTGCCCGAAGTATTGGTGGCAGGGGAGAACGCCGGTTATCTGACAGAGGAAGCCGCTGCCAAGTTGGATATCTCAGGACATTTGAAGGCCGGTATTCCTTTCTGTCCGCCCGAAGGCGATGCCGGTACGGGAATGGTGGCCACCAATGCAGTGAAACAACGCACCGGAAACGTGTCGGCGGGAACTTCGTCATTCTCCATGATTGTCTTGGAGAAGGATCTTTCCAAGCCTCATGAAATGATTGACATGGTGACCACGCCCGATGGTAGCTTAGTGGCCATGGTGCATTGTGCCAACTGTACTTCCGATTTGAATGCCTGGGTTAATATCTTCAAGGAATATCAAGAATTGATGGGATTCCCCGTAGATATGAACGAAATCTTCGGAAAACTTTATAACAACGCGCTCAAAGGCGATACCGATTGCGGAGGATTGCTCTCGTACAATTACGTATCGGGCGAACACGTGACCGGTTTGTCGGAAGGTCGTCCTATGTTTGTTCGCTCTGCCAACGACAAGTTCAACTTAGCCAACTTCATGCGTGCGCATCTGCATGCGGCCGTGGGCGTGCTGAAAATCGGCAACGACGTGCTCTTCAACGAAGAAAAGGTGAAGGTGGACAGAATCACCGGTCATGGCGGTCTGTTCAAGACCAAGGGCGTAGGTCAGCGTATTTTGGCCGCTGCGCTCAATTCTCCCATTTCGGTGATGGAAACTGCCGGCGAAGGTGGTGCTTGGGGTATTGCGCTGCTGGCTGCCTACATGGCCAACAACGACAAGTCGCTTGCGCTGGCTGATTACCTCGAAACCAAAGTCTTTGCCGGAGATGCCGGTGTGGAAATTGCTCCCCGTCCCGAAGATGTGGAAGGTTTCAACCGCTATATCAAGACTTATCAAGCCGGTTTGCCTATTGAGCAAGCCGCAGTCGATTGCAAAAAATAACGATAACATTTACATAATTAATCATGAACGATATCAAACTTATGAACCGCGCTGCCGACAATATCCGCGTATTGGCAGCTTCAATGGTTGAAAAAGCAAAGTCTGGTCACCCCGGTGGTGCTATGGGTGGTGCCGATTTTATCAACGTGTTGTACTCAGAATATTTGCAGTACGATCCTGAAAATCCTGCATGGGAAGGTCGCGACCGTTTCTTCTTGGATCCCGGTCACATGGCTCCTATGTTGTATGCTCAGTTGGCAATGATTGGCAAATTCTCTTTGGAAGAATTGCAACAATTGCGTCAATGGGGTTCGCCCACCGCCGGTCACCCCGAACGTTGCATCGAAAGAGGTATCGAAAACACTTCAGGTCCTCTGGGTCAGGGTCATGTATTTGCTGTTGGTGCTGCCATCGCTGCCAAGTTCTTGGCTACCCGCACCGGTAATCCTACTTTCAACAAGGAAACCATTTACGCATATATTTCAGATGGTGGCGTAGAAGAAGAAATTTCACAAGGTGCAGGCCGTATTGCAGGTCACTTGGGTCTGGATAACCTCATCATGTTCTACGACTCCAACGATATCCAGCTCTCTACCGAATGTGCCGAAGTAATGACGGAAAATACCGCCATGAAATATCGTTCTTGGGGTTGGAACGTAATCGAAATCAATGGTAACGACTGTGCTCAAATCCGTCAGGCCATCGAAGCTGCCAAGGCAGAAAAGGAACGTCCTTCTTTGATTATCGGTAAATGTATCATGGGTAAGGGCGCTTTGAAAGCCGACAATACTTCGTACGAACGCAATTGCAAGACTCACGGTGCTCCTCTGGGTGGCGATGCTTATCGCAATACCATGCTCAACCTGGGTGCCGATCCCGACAATGCTTTCGTTATCTACGACGATGTAAAGGCTATGTATGCCGCTCGTGCCGAAGAATTGAAGAAAATCGTGGCAGAACGCGTGGCCGAAGAACAAGCTTGGGCTGCTGCCAATCCCGAAAAGGCCGCTCAATTGAAGACTTGGTTTGCCGGTGAAGCTCCCAAGGTAGATTGGACCGCCGTTCAACAGAAGACCGACGATGCTACCCGTAATGCTTCTGCCGCTGTTTTGAGCGTCTTGGCCGAACAAGTTCCCAACATGATTTGTGCTTCTGCCGACTTGAGCAACTCAGACAAGACCGATGGTTTCTTGAAGAAGACCACCGCTTTCCAGAAGGGCGATTTCTCAGGTGCTTTCTTCCAGGCAGGTGTAGCCGAATTGACCATGGCTTGCTGCTGCATCGGTATGGCTTTGCACGGTGGCGTCATCGCCGCTTGCGGTACATTCTTCGTATTCTCAGACTACATGAAGCCCGCTGTTCGTATGGCTGCTTTGATGGAACTTCCCGTTAAGTTCATCTGGACTCACGATGCTTTCCGTGTAGGTGAAGATGGTCCTACCCATGAACCCGTTGAACAGGAAGCTCAAATCCGTTTGATGGAAAAACTGAAAAACCACAGCGGTCAGAACTCAATGTTGGTGCTCCGTCCTGCCGATGCCAACGAAACCACCACTTGCTGGCGCTTGGCTATGGAAAATACCCATACGCCCACCGCTTTGATTCTGTCACGTCAGAACATCACCTTCTTGCCCGAAGGTACCGATTACGACCAGGCAGCCAAGGGTGCTTACGTAGTGGCCGGTGCCGACGAAAATCCCGATATTATCTTGGTGGCTACCGGTTCGGAAGTGGCTACTTTGGTGGCCGGTGCCGAATTGCTCCGCGCAGATGGTATCAAGGTTCGCATCGTGAATGCGCCTTCAGAAGGTTTGTTCCGCAGTCAGTGTCCTGAATATCAGGCATCTGTTTTGCCCGCCGGTGTCAAGAAGTTCGGTCTTACCGCAGGTTTGCCCGTGAACCTCTTGGGCTTGGTTGGCAGCGATGGTAAAATCTTCGGTTTGGAAAGCTTCGGTTTCTCTGCTCCTTACAAGGTATTGGACGAAAAACTGGGCTTCACCGCACAGAATGTTTACAATCAAGTAAAAGCAATGTTCTAATCCTTTAGAATCAATTTAATAAGTGTAGCACGGTTTCGGCGCTTTAAGGCAAAGAAATCGTGCTTGCTTTTTTCTGTGATAATGCGACGAAAATACCTACTTTTGTGCTTTCAAAACAGAACGAAATGAAACGAAAATATGCCATTGTAGGTGTGGGCGGCATAGGCGGATATTACGGCGGCCGCTTGGCACAGTCCGGACAAGAAGTACACTTCCTTTGTCGAAGCGATTATCAACATATCAAAGAACATGGTTTACAGGTGGAATCCGTCAAAGGCGATTTCCATCTGACGCAGGTCAATGCCTATAACGATGCCCGGCAAATGCCTCCATGCGATGTGGTGCTTGTTTGTACCAAAACTTTGAGCAACAATCAGTTGAAAGATATTCTTCCGCCCATTTTGCATCCCGATTCCTTGGTGATTCTCGTGCAGAACGGACTCGGCTTGGAGCAAGCCTTGGAAAAAGATTTGCCCGATATCAACTTGGCCGGCGCAACCGCTTTTATCTGTAGTTTCAAAACCGGCCCCGGAAAGGTGCATCATGCTGAATATGGAGAACTTAGCCTTTCTCCGTATAAATCGAGCTTGAAGCCGTATCGTCCTTTTGTGGGCGAATTGCTCCATCAGGTTTCTTTCGATTTGCAACAAGCCGGCATTCCCACGCAATACATTGAAGACCTGAATTTTCTTCGTTGGAAAAAACTCGTTTGGAACATTCCCTACAACGGCCTCACCGTCTTGATGAATGCCTCCACCGACAAGCTTACTTTTGATGCCGACATCCGTCAGTTGCTGAAAGATTTGATGACCGAAGTGATTGAAGCCGCCGATGCTTGTGGCGCTCATATTCCGGCCGATTTTGTCGATAAAATGATTCGTTCCACCGAGAAAATGACGCCGTATTCGCCCAGCATGAAACTCGATTACGAGGCTTCGCGCCCCATGGAAATCGACACCATGTACACTTGTCCCATCTTGACGGCCCGCGCAGCCGGTTACGAAATGAAAAAGACAGCCGTTTTGGAACAACAATTACGTTTTAAAGAAAAATATCGTCTATGAACAAGAAAATATTTATCCTCTCTATGGCCAATGTGATTATCCTATTGGCTCTGATCGGAGTGCTGGCTTTTCATTACGATTTTTGGAAAGACAATGCCAAATCGGGTAGTACTTTTCTTTTTATCGGCGACTCCATTACCGATGGCAATTGGGGCGTTAAAAGCCATACATCCAAACGCAGTTACAAAGACCTCAACCATATTTATGGCCATGGATACGTCTTTCTCTGTGCTTCCGAACTTATGAGCCAATATCCTGAAAAAGAGTTTGTTTTCCATAACCGTGGCATCAGCGGAAATACCATAGTCGATATGGCTTCGCGCTGGCAGCAAGATTGCCTGGACCTGCAACCCGATGTTTTGACGGTGATGGTCGGCATCAACGATGCTTGCTATTATCAAGCCGGCAACGACAGTGTGCGCGCCTTGCTTTCTCCCCAGGCTTACGAAACCAATTACCGCCAAATTCTCGATGCTTCTTTGCAGCAAAATCCTGATTTGCAAATAATTTTGATAACGCCTTTTATTGCGCCGGTGGGAAAATATCAGGATGATTACGATGCTTGGTACACTTTGGTGCAATCTTATGCCGATGTGGTAAAACGCTTGGCCAAAGAGTATGATGCCTCGCTTATCGATTCGCAGAAACTCTTTGAAAAGGCTTGGAAGAAGCATCCGCAGACGCCCGTGAGTTATTGGGTTTGGGATGGGATTCATCCTACCGCGGCCGGTCACTCCCTAATGGCCAAAGCTTGGAGGGCGGCGAACTAAGGCGCTCGCTGCGCTTTCGCCCTCGGTCATTTGCGAAAGCAAACTCCCTTCGGGCTCAAGCTTGTGAACGCCTTATTTCATCCACCCTGCAAGCTTTGGTGTCTTCAATGTGAGCGGCGAACTAAGGCGCTCCCTGCGCTTTCGCCCTCGGTCATTTGCGAAAGCAAACTCCCTGCGCTTTCGCTTGTTTTGAAATTCCGAGTACTGAGCGAAAGTTTTCCGGCGAAGGAACTTCGTATGGGTTTCGAGCGGAAAACTGCGAGTGAAGACGGAGGAATTTCGTATGGGCTTCGAGCGGAAAACTGCGAGTGAAGGCGGAGGAATTTAAAAAGCGTAAAAATTCTTATAAGTGTTCCAAAATGAACCTTTTATAATTCAATATATATGCTTACTTTTGCAGGCAATTTGAGAAAATTAGTATGGTAAAAAATACCCCCCCCGTTTATTTAAGTGTATATTGTTGATACTGAGTGTTTTGCTTGTTTCTAAAGCAAATGCGCAGGAAATCAGTGTCAGTTCCTTCCAACTTCTTGAAAATGATTTGACGGCCAATACGTATGGTACTTTGCAAAAAGACCATAATGGCGAAGTGGCTGCTTTGATAAAAATTCCGACCACCGTGCAAGGTTTTACCTTCGATGGCGGTATGGTGGGCATTGTGAAAACCGAGCAACACGTGGGCGAAATCTGGGTCTATGTGCCGCACGGCATCAAGCGAATTTCTATCTTCCATCAGCAATTGGGCCATTTGCGCGATTATTATTTCCCCATTCCCATCGAAAAGGCGCGCACCTACGAAATGAAAGTGGTTACCGCTCAGGTGCAGACCATTACCAACGTGACGGTGCAACAGCAGTTTGTGGTGTTCCAAGTGCAACCAACGGATGCCTCGGTAGAAATCAACGACGAAATACTCATTGTCAATGAGCAGGGTATGGCCACCAAGCGCTTGCCTTATGGTCGATACAATTACCGCGTGTCTTCTCCCAATTATCATACGCAGGCCGGAGTGTTGGAAGTGACGGCCGAGAATAAAGCTATGATACAGGTGTCTTTGAAACCCAATTTCGGATGGATAGAACTGAGCGCCGCCGAAGAATATCATGGCGCCTACGTCTATCTCGATGGGGAGCGCATTGGCCAGGTTCCGCTGATAACCGAGGCGCTGAAAAGCGGAAAGCATAGCTTGCGTATCATGAAACCCTCTTATAAAGTGCTTGAAACAGAAGCTCTTGTTTCGGACAATGATACCACGCAAATCGATGTGTCATTAGATTCGAATATGGCAGCCATCACCTTGCTTGCCGCCGACGAAGAATGCGAAATCTGGGTGGATAATGAACTCAAAGGCAAGGGTAGTTGCCTGGTGCGCTTGGAAGAGGGCGAGTACAAGGCCGAAGTGCGCAAGCCCTCGCATCAGTCTGCATCGGTGCTTGTGAAGGTTACGGGCAACGAGGCGCAAAGCATCACGCTGCCGCAGCCGGTGGCATTGTATGGCTCTTTGGAGGTGATGTCCATGCCTTTTGGTGCCAGTGTTTATTTGGATGATGCGCCGGTAGGGGAAACGCCCTTGCTACTCAATAATATTTTCATCGGAACGCATCAGGTTCGTCTCGAAAGTGCCGGCTACGCCTCTTTGTTGAAAACCATCGAAGTGGAACATAGTAAGACGGCTTCTTTGAATGTGAGCATGGAAAAGGGATCTTCCAAGGCAAAAGTTGAAAAGCCCAAGAAAGAAGAACCTAAGCCGGAACCACAAAAAGAAGCGCCCAAAAAGCCGGAGCCTAAGAAGGAAAAGCCTGCATCAGGGCCGAAATTGCCTACATTCATGGCGTATGCCGGTGCCGGTGTGCAAGTAATGCCGAAGATAATGATTTCGACGCAGGCAGGCGCTTATTTTAAGGGTGTGAATGTGGAATACAACTATAGTTTCGAACCAAGCTTTGAAACACAGAAATACGATCTGCGCGCGGGTTATGGTCTGAAATTAGGCAAATCATTTATGCTGACACCGCAAGTGGGTTATGGCGCCCTGGCCGGCTTCGACGACTATGGTGTTTACCGCAACCTGCATAAAGGCATATTGGCAGCTTGTCGCGTTCAAATGAACTTTGGCAATAATTTCTCTGCGGCGGTATCGCCCTCTTACCATCTGGCCATCGGCGAAGTGGCTTTAAATGCATCCATTATGTTTAACCTGCCTTTGGCCAAATAGTAAAAGTCTATGAAAAAATATAGTTTCCTCATTATCTGTACATTATTGACAGGCTTGCTCTTCACCACTTGCGAGCCTTGGATTGTGCCTGAAGCCGTCTTTGTTAATTTCAATGCCAACGGCGGTCAAGGCGATATGAAAGCACAACGTTTCGAAGATGGCGAGAAGCAAAATTTGGAGCTCAACAGCTTTACTCGAGAATACTATAATTTTGCCGGCTGGAATACCCGTGCCGACGGCAAAGGCTTGACTTATCGAAATGGACAAATTGTCTCTTTAAATAAATCCTGTATCCTCTACGCACAGTGGGAAAGAAGAACCTATAGCTTAACTTTTAATGCTAACGGCGGAACGGGTACAATGGATCCGCAGACTTTTGAAGAAGGCGTTTCGCAAGCAATTGCTGCCAACACTTTTACCCGCGACGGCTACAACTTTGCCGGCTGGAACACCAAAGCCGACGGCAGTGGCACTTCATACACAAATAAGCACTACATATCTTTGAAGCAAGATATGACGCTCTACGCGCAATGGGAAAGAAAAGGCTTTATCTTAACCTTCAATGCCAACGGCGGCACGGGTACAATGGATCCGCAGACTTTTGAAGAAGGCGTTGCGCGAACTATTACAGCCAACTCTTTCACCCGCTCTGGCTACACTTTCACCGGCTGGAACACCAATGCCGATGGCAGCGGTACTTCTTATACAGATAAACAGTCGATAACCTTGTCGCAAAATATCACGCTCTATGCGCAGTGGGAGCTGTTTACACCTACTTATGTAGATTTAGGCCTTTCTGTAAAATGGGCCAATTGCAATGTAGGCGCTACCTTTCCAGAAGACTACGGCGATTATTTTGCTTGGGGAGAGACGAGTCCGAAGGATGATTATAGTTGGAGTACGTATAAGTATTGTAATGGATCATCTTCAACCCTTACCAAGTACAACACCAACAGCAGCAACGGTACGGTAGATAACAAAACCACCCTCGAACTTTCCGACGATGCTGCCCGCGTAAATTGGGGCGACGCATGGCGCATACCCACCGATAATGAATGGGATAAATTGATAAACAATTGCACTTGGACCTGGACCTCCCAAAACGGAGTAAGCGGATACAAAGTAACAAGCAAAATCAACGGAAATAGCATATTTATGCCGGCGACAGGCTACCGGAATGGAACTTCATTCACCACTGTCGGTTACTACGGCTACTATTGGTCGAGTACACTCGACGAGGGCGATCCGCGCAGCGCCTATGGCATGTACTTCTATTCGGGCAATGTGTTATGGAGTAGTAGCATGCGCAACTACGGTCGCACAGTTCGCGCAGTCTATGGAGATGATTCAGCGGCTCAAACATTCACACTCACTTTCAACGCCAACGGCGGTACGGGAACGATGGCTGCGCAAACTTTTGAAGCCGGCGTTTCGCAAGCAATTAAGGCCAACACTTTCACCCGCTCTGGCTACACCTTCACCGGCTGGAATACCAACGCCGACGGTAGCGGTACTTCCTACACAGATAAGCAGTCGATAACCTTGTCGCAAGATATCACGCTCTATGCGCAATGGGAATCTGCGGGTGGCTCTGGTGGAGGAAGTTCTATTTCCGGCACGGAAAACGGCCACGACTATGTGGACCTTGGACTACCCAGCGGTCTGAAATGGGCTACCTGCAATATTGGTTCTACCACCCCCTACGGCTACGGTGATTATTTCGCTTGGGGCGAAACGGCACCTAAAACAAACTATGCTTGGAGTGCCTATAAACATTGTAATGGTTCCGATGATTCGCTTACTAAATACAACACAAGCAGCGGCTACGGTACGGTAGATAGAAAAACCACCCTCGAACTCAACGATGATGCGGCCCGCGCCAATTGGGGTGGTAAGTGGCGTATGCCCACCAAAGCGGAGCAAAACGAATTAAGAAATAACTGCACTTGGACTTGGACCACCCAAAATGGAGTAAAGGGATACAAGGTAACAAGCAAAACCAACGGAAATAGCATATTTATGCCGGCGGCAGGCAATCGCGATGGTACCTCTCTCCGCTATGTCGGCTCGGACGGATACTACTGGTCGAATTCGTGCTCTGACTATAATAACAGCGCCTATGGCATGTATTTTGATTCATACAACGTGTATCTTGAATCCGACGCTCGCTACTACGGTCGTACAGTTCGCGCAGTGTTCTCCGATAATGATAAGCCATCCACTTTTGTGACACTCACTTTCAATGCCAACGGCGGTACGGGAACCATGGCTGCGCAAACTTTCGAGGCCGGCGTTTCGCAAGCGATTGCAGCTAATGCATTCACTCGCTCCGGCTACACTTTCACCGGTTGGAATACCAACGCCGATGGCAGTGGTACCAGCTACACTGATAAGCAAAGCATCACCATCTCGCAAGATATCACGCTCTATGCGCAGTGGAAAAAGGACATTGTGAATTATACTGTCACTTTCAACGCCAACGGCGGTACGGGAACCATGGCTGCGCAAACTTTTGAAGCCGGCGTTTCGCAAGCACTTGCTGCCAATAAATTTACCCGCGACGGCTACACCTTTGCTGGTTGGAACACTGCTGCCGATGGCAGCGGCACGTCATACACTGATGGTCAAGAAATCACTTTGACGCAAGATATCACGCTCTATGCGCAGTGGAATCATAAACAAGTAGTTTCCGGCACAGAAAACGGCCACGACTATGTGGATCTTGGCCTTTCTGTAAAATGGGCCACTTGTAACGTGGGTGCCACCACGCCCGACGGCTACGGCGATTATTTCGCTTGGGGCGAAACAGCACCGAAAACAAACTATGATTGGAGTACATATAAGTATTGTAATGGCTCATCTTCAACCCTTACCAAGTACAATACTGAAAGTAGCAGAGGTATAGTAGATAACAAAACCACCCTCGAAATTTCTGATGATGCTGCCCGTGCGTACTGGGGTGGAAGTTGGAGAATGCCTAGCGAAGCAGAACTAGATGAATTACTTAATAACTGCATCTGGACTTGGAGTGTTCACAACGGAGTAGAAGGATATAAAGTAATTAGCAAGACCAACGGAAACAGCATATTTCTGCCGGCGGCCGGCTGCCGCGTTGGTACTTCTGTTTACTATGCCGGTTCCCGCGGCGGCTATTGGTCGAGTTCACTCTACGAGAGCACTCCGTACAACGCGTACCTCTTTTACTTCAATTCGAGTTTTGTGGACTACTACTACTACCAAACTCGCTTCGACGGTCACGCGGTTCGCGCAGTCTGCCCGTAGCCCGCGCGAGGCCGAAAGGCAGAGCGCCGGGCGTTTAGCCAAAATTTATCCAAAATAAGTGCACGCCCTCACGCGCCATCATTTGTCAATACACGCAGCGAGCGGGCAGCCGAGCCTTGTACCGGCTGCCCTGCGAGCCGCATTGCCAATCCCGAGTTCTAAGCGAGAGTTTTCCGGCGAGGGCGCCGAGTGTTTAATAAGCACGATATAGCAGGGTCTTGTCTATCTCCGTCATCGTATTTGATGGAATATCGTATTCCTTGGCAATTGTCGGCCACATAGAAACCGCATGGCAAATCTCATCGACTATATAGCTTGCACGCTTAATGTGCATGGCTTCTGCCACGGCCAGTAAATCAGTTCGGGTAATATTATCCCACTTGTTATTGATAGACATCTGATGCTGCGATGTCCAATCACCTTTTGGATTGTATGCCCACGACACATCGTATGCAGGCGATAATTTCCAAGTGCCGGTCTTGTCCATCAAGAACGATATGTTCTTTGTATGGTCGTCCTGATTACGGGCAATGACATTGAACACCATTCTTCGGAACATTTGTTCGGCCTGTCCATAGGGCAAACGAAGCTGGCGCATTACCTGAAACGCTTGTTCATACGAGTAAGCGTGTAACATCTTGTAGTCGTAGTGCGCCAATCCGCAGAGTGTCTGCATATGTACTTTCTCGTTGCTTCCGATACGGTCGAAACGCTTTGTCATAAAGTGAGCTCTTCCATTCTCTTCAAGTAAACAGCACTCGGTCATCTCCAATCCTGCTTGTAATGCCATTTTATAATAGGCATACTCAATCTTTCCATATTGCTGAGGGTCGCCTAAAGCGGAATTTGTTACGCCATCCAATTTCAATAGCCAATGGCTGAAACCTTCTGGCGCGTCAACTTGTCCTGAACGAACTTCTCCTGTCTTGTCATTGTAGGCAATAACGGCTTTAGCTCGTTGTCCGCCTGCCGATGTACTCACCTTTATAATGTTAACAATAGCTTCTTTGGTGTCCTCATTGAGGTTTGTGTTCAGTTCGGCTTTATTCGATAATACCTCTGAGGCAATTTCAACTAAAGAACTGATTTCAATGGCAGATGATTGGTCTAAGTAATCATCTTTGGCAGGTACAAACTCCAATGCCCCCATTGAACGCTTACTTTGATAACATAATCGTTCCACCGGGTTGGCAAATGTTCTGCCCAAGGAACTGAGCCATCTGTCCAATAGTGCCTTTCCGTAGGCATCTGGAAGAGCATCTGCCAAAAGTCCGGGAAGTCCCATGAATGTCTCTGTAGATACTTCCCTGAATGAATGTGGTCCATTCTTTTCAATAGGCATTTTTAAGGGTGATAGATCCCAATTATTCTTGGCGAAAGATGGTTCATACTCAAATGTGGCAGTTCCCGTACTTTCATTCCAAAGCACAGCACCTGCATATTCACCCCAGATATATACTTTTGCTAAATTTACCATTCTAATTCGGTTTTGTCGTTATTATTCTTAGTTGCAGATGCGCGTTTTCGTGACTTTTGGCCATCTAATAGCTTGGCGTATACAATCGGGCTGATTTCTGGTTCTTTAAAGAAATCAGATAACATATCTAATGAATTTAGCGCTCTCAATAACGGAATCAAAGTCTTGAGAGATACGCTTTCTCCTCGCTCCAATGCTGCCACGCTGCTTATTGAAACTCCGGCTGACAGCGAGAGATCTTTTTGACTGACATTATGTTCAAGTCTCAAACGTTTTATGGTTTCACCAAGCTTCGAGAGAATCATATTGTCTGTTAGTGCGTATAATTCCATAATCGTTGCTTTTTAAATTATTGTGCCGCAAATGTATAAACAATCATTGAAATTGCAATGGTTGTTTTGCTTAATAAATAAATTTGCCAAATTGTGCAGAGTGTATTACTTTTGTGCCACGATAATTTTTACTCAAAAAAATATGACTCCCGACGACAGTACCCCGGTGGCGATATGTAGCGACCATGCGGGCTATGAATTAAAAGAATTTGTATGTGACTGGCTCACAGAAAAGAACATTCCCTTTATCAATTTTGGGACTTATTCTCCCGATAGTTGTGACTATGCAGATTTTGCGCATCCTCTGGCAGACTCTATCGAAAGCGGCGAATCTTGCTGCGGTATTGCCATTTGCGGTAGCGGCGAAGGCGTTTGCATGACGGTGAACAAGCATCAGTCTATTCGTGGTGCTTTGTGTTGGAATACGGATATTGCCAAGCTGACCCGTCAGCACAACGATGCGAACGTTTGTTGTTTGCCGGCCCGATTCATCGAAAAGGAAACTGCCATCGAAATTATCGAACTTTTCTTCAACACGGCTTTCGACGGCGGTCGTCATCAGACTCGTATCGAGAAAATTCCTTTGGACGAGGATTGATTGCCTCTATTGTCTTTCTCCGAAAATAGCGGTGCCTATGCGCACCAGAGTGCTGCCACATTCAATGGCGATGGGGTAGTCGTCTGACATGCCGATGGAGAGTTCGCAAAAGCAATCGTCTTGCGCAAAGCATTCTTTTTTAGCGGTATCGAAACATTGTCTCAGCGATTGGAACTCGCTGCGTATTTCTTGTGTGTCGTCGGTGAAGGTGGCCATGCCCATCAGGCCGACGATGCGGATATTGCTTAAATTTTTCCATTCTCCGCTGCGCAAATAGCTCAGGCAATCTTCTGTGCTGAAGCCGAATTTGTGTTCTTCCTGCGCAATATGCACTTGCAGCAGACAGTCAATGACACGTGCGTTTTTAGCAGCTTCCTTATTGATCTCGGCCAACAGTTCCGGGCTGTCCACTGCGTGTATCATCTTGACGAATGGCGCGATGTATTTGATTTTGTTTTTCTGCAAATGTCCGATAAAATGCCATGCAATATCTTGGGGCAATTGTGCATGTTTGTCTCTCATTTCCAGGGCTCTGCTTTCGCCGAAAATGCGTTGTCCGGCTTCGTATGCGGCCTGCAGTTTCTCTATGGCCTGGAACTTCGAAACAGCTACCAAATTGACATTTTTTGGAAGCTTTTCCTTGATGCTTTGAATACGTTCAGAAATATTCATATCTTCGCAGTCTGAGTTAGACGAATCATCGTTTTGAGTATGGCTGCAAAGGTAAACAATTTTTCTGCTGCGTTCAAAATGATAAAAAATGTTATAATTTGCCGCCTGGCTGAAACTATTTTGCGAAATTTTCGTCTAAAGAGTAAATTCGCTAAAAATTATATCGCTATGAAAACTCGAATATTGACACTTTTATGTACGATTGCTTTTGTATCGACGGCAAATCTTTCTGCCCAGTCGTACAATGATGATGCTTATTATCATCCGAAGTTGGCTAAAAAACATTCTTTATCGCTTAATTTGAAAGAAGATAAATCTGTAGAAGAGGCAAAGGTTCAACCTGCAAGCCTTGCCACGCGCGATGTGGACGAATACAATCGTAGAGGCATTGCCGACAAGGCTTCGTCTTCGGATTCTGTTTTGATTAGTGCCGAAGAATACCAGGAATTCCAGTACAGCGAGCGCATCCGTCGTTTCCACGATGCCGATTTTACCACGCATATCACCGACGATGGCTACATGAACATCTATCTCGAGGAAGGTGCAGAAGTGACCATTTTCTACGACGACAATCGTTGGGACGATTATTACTACCATGCTTGGATGAGTCCTTGGGCGTACGACATGTATTATCGTCCGTACTGGACTTACAATTATCATTACTATACTTACGATTATCATTGGCATCGTTATCACCACGATTGGTATTATTGGGGTGGCTATGATCCTTGGTATTATGGTTGGTCTTGTGCTTATTACGATCCATTCTGGCCCTCGTATCACCATCATCACCACCATCACCCGGTGCACCGTCCGCATCATCCGAACAATGGTCCGCACGATGCTTGGGGCCATCCGACCTATTATGCAGGCAGAAGACCTTCGGCTATTTCGAAGGATAGAAGTACCACTACCAGAAACTCTCGCTCAGCTGTTTATAACGATTATGCTTCGGCTAGAAGCGCGCGTTCTTCAAGCAGCGTGGCTTCGCGTACTCCTTCTCGTGGCTCGAGCAGCACGGCCCTTAGCACGGGCAGAACTTCATCGACTCGTCAACCGGCCACGACAAGCGGCGTTCGTTCTTCGAGTTCGTCCAACAGGGGTTCGGCAACCTCTTCCGGCAGTTCTGTAAGACGTGGCAGTTCATCTTCTTCATCTTCATCGGCTGTACGTTCCGGTTCATCGTCTTCGAGCAGCAGGGGCTCTTCTTCGGTAGGCAGAAGTTCTTCGTCTAACAGTAGAGGTTCCTCTTCGGTAGGCAGAAGTTCTTCGTCTTCAAATAGAAGCTCTTCATCTTCGAGCAGAAGCTCATCATCATCATCATCATCGAGCAGAAGCTCTTATTCGGGAAGCAGTTCGTCTTATTCAAGAAGTTCTTCAAGTTCGTATTCTTCAGGCAGTTCCTTCTCGGGAAGTTCGTTCTCTGGCAGCTCTGGTAGTTCATATTCAGGCGGCGGTGGTCGCTCTGGTGGAAGCAGCTCCGGTCGCAGATAATTAAACACTGATTCTTATGAAAAAGTTATTTATATCAATAGTTGCGCTTTTGTCGGCCTGCACTTTGGCTATGGCGCAGGAAGTATTCGATTTGTTGAAATATAGTCAGCAGGATCTGTTGGGTACGGCTCATTCAATGTCTATGGCTAATGCCATGGGTGCTGTGGGCGCGGATGCAACGGCTGTCAGCATCAATCCTGCGGGTCTGGGTATTTACCGAGGTGGAGAATTGTCTTACACGCTCAGTTTGGCCAATACAGATGTGGAATCGGCGTATTCGAGAGCCGATAAATCTAAATTGAGTACGGGTAGTTTCAATTATGTATTTTCAAATGATAGGAAATCGCCCGAAGATCTGGCTTATATCAATTTTGCCGTTTCATACAACCGTTTGGCCAATCATTTCAAGAATACCAGTCTTAAGCGTGACGGATCTCCGGTGTCTATTTTGGATAATCTGAATCCCGGTGATCCCATGGAAACGATGGCTTATGAAGCATATCTGTTGGATGTGAACTATAATCCTATCTTGGAATTGGGTGAAAGAGTCGATTACAGACAAAGACTTGTGGAAACCGGTCGTAACGATGTTTGGGACTTCTCAATGGCCTTTAATTATGCTTATTGGTTGTATTTAGGCGTTTCGGCGGGTGTTCAAAGTCTGGATTATTCCATGTCTTCCTTTTACGAAGAATCTTTTGAAAAGGGTGGAGCTATGGATTATAGCAACGAATTCAGCAGCTCGGGCATAGGTTACAATCTGAAAGTGGGAGCCATTGTGCGTCCTTTCCCATCTTTGCGTTTGGGCGTGGCGTATCATTCGCCTACGGTTTATTCCATGACCGATATCGTTGCTCCCTCTGAAATGAATAGTTATGAGGTGTTGAATGACGAAGGCTTCCCGGTGAATAAATCCATCCGCGACAAGAACAATTATGCTTATTACTATTATGAAATGACTTCGCCCCAGAAGGTGATTCTCAGTGCGGCACTTCAATTGGGCCGTCGCGGTATGATCAGTGTGGATTACGAAATGGTGGATTACACCACGATGAATGCTTACGATGGAAACGGCTTCGTTTACGAGGATCTGCGTCAGGATATAGAAGCTTCTCTCGAAAATGTGGGCAATTTGCGTTTGGGTGCCGAATGGCGTTTCAACGATGCCATGACTCTGAGAGGTGGATATGCCCATCTTCCTTCGCCTGTGAAAGACGCGCTTGTGGCTAATCGTCAGGTGGTTAACACTCCTTCATTGACTCCGCACTACGCTTTTGTGAACAATTCAGGTACCAATGTGTTCTCTTTGGGCCTAGGCTTCAAGTTTGATGCTTTCTACTTTGATGTTGCATACCAAAACCGTAGTTTTGTAGAGCATTTCTATCCTTACTACAACAGAATTGATATTGACGGTCTGGGCCGTTCTTACGATAATGTGAGCAATCTGCGTTATTCGCAAGACAACATTGCCATGACCCTGGGATTGCGCTTTTAAGATTTTAAATCTTTGAGCCTGTCTTCCAATTTGAATAATTCATCACGATATTGAGCGGCCTCCAGAAAGTCCATCTTTTTGGAGGCTGCGTACATCAAGCGCTTGGTGTTGGCAATGACTTTTTCCAGATCGGCGATGCTGAGCGAATCCAAAACGGGGTCGGCCGCCCTGGGTGTTGCCTTGATTTCTGTTGAATAATCTTTGAGTTTATTGCTTCCGATGCCGGTGGCGCTTGCGAAAGAAGCTTCGGCTCTTCCGGTGGCTGCTTCGGTTTTAGTCAGACTATTGTGCGATTGTTTTCCGACGGCTTGCGGTGTGATGCCATGCGCTTCGTTGTAGGCCATTTGCTTGGCGCGGCGGCGATTGGTCTCTTCAATGGTAAGGCGCATGCTTTCAGTTACTTTGTCAGCATAGAAAATAACCTTTCCGTTGACATGTCGGGCCGCGCGGCCGGCCGTCTGCGTGAGCGAACGACGGTTTCTCAGGAAGCCTTCCTTGTCGGCGTCGATAATGGCTACCAACGACACCTCGGGTAAGTCCAAGCCTTCGCGCAAGAGGTTTACACCCACCAGCACATCGTACAGTCCGGCGCGCAGGTTTTCCATGATTTCCACGCGTTCCAAAGTGTCGATGTCGGAGTGTATGTATTCGCAGCGTACGCCGTTCTTAATGAGATATGCCGACAATTCTTCGGCCATGCGTTTGGTCAGGGTGGTCACCAGGGTGCGCTCGTCGCGTTCGCTGCATAGGCGGATTTCTTCCATCAAGTCGTCAATCTGGTTCTCGCTGGGACGCACCTCGATGGGCGGATCCAACAATCCCGTCGGGCGAATCAGCTGCTCCACGATGACACCTTCCGATTGTTCCAATTCGTAATCGGCCGGCGTGGCGCTCACATAAATGGTTTGATGGCACAGGGCTTCGAATTCATCGAAGGTGAGCGGACGGTTGTCGATGGCGGCAGGCAGACGGAATCCGTATTCCACCAAATTCATTTTGCGTGCATGGTCGCCGCCCCACATGGCATGAATCTGAGGCACGGTGACATGACTTTCGTCAATGACCAAAAGAAAATCATCGGGGAAAAAGTCCATCAGGCAATAGGGCCGGGTGCCGGCTTCGCGTCCATCGAAGTAGCGAGAGTAATTCTCTATGCCGGAGCAATGTCCCAGTTCGCGGATCATCTCCAAGTCGTAGTTGACGCGTTCTTCCAAACGTTTGGCTTCTAGGTTTTTGCCAATGCTTCGGAAAAATTCTACCTGCTGACAAAGGTCGTCCTGTATTTGTCGGATGGCTATTTGTGTGCGTTCCTTGCTGGTGACGAAAAGATTGGCCGGATAAATGTCGTAAGCGTCCAGACGACAGAGTCTTCCTGCGGTAATAGGGTCAATTTCTTCGATTTCATCGATCTCGTCTCCCCAAAATGTCACGCGCAGCGCTTTGTCGGCATACGAAAGATAAATATCGACGTTGTCGCCTTTTACCCTGAAACAAGAACGATTGAAGGCAATGTCGTTGCGCGAATACAGACTATCTACCAATTGTCGCAGGAAAACATTTCGGCTCAATTTTTGTCCGCGGTGTATGTGAATGGTGTTTTCGCTGAAATCTACCGGGCTTCCCATGCCGAAAAGACAGGAAACGGAAGACACCACCAGCACGTCTTTTCGTCCGGAAAGCAGGGCAGAGGTGGCCGACAATCTCAGTTTCTCGATTTCCTGGTTGATGGAAAGGTCTTTCTCTATGTAGGTGTTGGTACTGGGAATATAGGCTTCCGGCTGATAATAATCGTAGTAGGATACGAAATACTCCACTGCATTGTCCGGGAAAAACGACTTGAATTCGTTGTAAAGCTGGGCGGCCAGGGTTTTGTTGTGGCTCAGTACCAATGTCGGCTTCTGGATTTTCTCCACCACGTTGGCGATGGTGAATGTCTTTCCCGAACCGGTGACGCCCAGCAATGTCTGCGCGCGTTGGCCTTGCTCTATGCCGCGCACCAAGGCTTCTATGGCCTGTGGCTGGTCGCCGGTGGGTTGATATGCCGATTGTATTTTGAACATGAATTTTTTTCGCTCTGTTTCTGAATGCAAAAGTAGGAGTTTTCGGAGAAAGAATTTATCTTTGTCACTTTATTTTTCATTTTGAATGCTATTTGCAATTACGTACTACAATGATTTGGAACAAGAGTTATGAGTGCATGAGTCGCGATGAGATGCGGGCTCTGCAAGGGAAGAGATTAAGAGAAACGGTGGAACGAGTGTACGCAAATACGCCTTTTTATCGTAAGAAAATGCAAGAAATGGGCATCATGCCCGAAGATATACAGACGGTGGATGATATTGTGAAGTTGCCTTTTACGGTGAAAACCGACTTGCGTGATCAATATCCTTTCGGCTTGTTTGCCTCGCCTATGTCTGAAATTGTGCGCATGCATGCATCTTCCGGAACGACGGGCAAGCCTGTGGTGGCCGGTTATACACGTAAAGACCTGGGTATCTGGTCGGAAGTCTTGGCCAGAACATTCAGTGCCGGCGGATGCGACAGCAGAGATATTTTCCACATTGCTTTCGGTTACGGCTTGTTTACCGGAGGTTTGGGCGCACATAGCGGCGCTGAACGCATCGGTGCTTCCGTTATTCCCATTTCATCGGGCAATACCGAAAAACAAATCCAATTGATGACAGACTTCGGTTCGACGGTGCTTTGTTGTACGCCTTCGTATGCTTTGTATCTGGCCGAAAGCATTCACAAGAAAGGTTTGCAAGATAAATTGAAGCTTCGCGTGGGATTTTTCGGTGCTGAACCTTGGACGGAAGAAATGCGCCATGAAATTGAAGAGAAACTGCGTCTGAAGGCTTTCGATATCTACGGCTTGACGGAAATCATCGGTCCGGGTGTGTCGTACAATTGCAGCTGCCAGAACGGCATGCACATCAACGAAGATCATTTTCTGCCTGAAATTGTCGATCCGGAAACCCTGCAGCCTGTGGCTCCCGGCCAAGTGGGCGAATTGGTGTTCACCACCATTACCAAAGAAGGCATGCCGCTGTTGCGTTACCGCACCAAGGATTTGACGCGCCTGGTGTACGAACCTTGCGAATGTGGACGTACCAATGTGCGCATGGAAAAGATCATGGGTCGCAGCGACGATATGCTCATTATCCGCGGCGTGAATGTGTTCCCCACACAAATCGAGAGTGTTTTGCTCGAATTTGCCGAAGCTGCGCCGCATTATCATCTGTATGTGGATCGTGTCAACAATACCGATACTTTCGAAGTTCACGTGGAAATGCGTCCGGAATTCTTCAGCGACAACATGAGCCGCATGCTCGACCTGAAAAAACGTATTTCTGCCCGCATTCAGAGTGTGCTGGGTATCTCTGCAGAGGTTAAATTGGTGGAACCCAACAGTATTCCGCGTAGCGAGGGCAAAGCTCGCCGCGTTACTGACAAACGAAACGTTTATGCTAACAAATAAAAATTCTCGACCATGAATATTATCCAACAATTGTCCGTTTTCTTGGAAAATAAGGCCGGCCGCGTGTCGGAACTGACTAAAATTTTAGGCCAGGCAGGTATCAATCTTTCTGCTTTCACCATTGCCGAAAGCTCCGATTTCGGTATGATGCGCGTGGTGGTTTCCGAACCTCAGAGAGCCAAAGATCTGCTCAAAGAACATGGATTCGCCGTTTCGCTCACCGATGTTGTCTGCTTGCAAACGCCCAATACGCCGGGTTCTCTGAATAAAGCGCTTGCCATCTTGTCTGAAAACGGCGTGGGCATTGCTTATATGTATGCTTTTGCCGAAGGCGACCACGCTCGTGTCATTCTCTCGCCCGACAACTTGAACGATTGTGTGCGTGTCTTGCTCGACAACAAACAAAGACTCATCGATGCAGACGAAATCTATTCTTTCTAATTATTGAAAAGAAGGACTTGTATTTGTCTTGAATTATAACTACATTTGCAGACTTTTTTCGGATAAATTGGAATGAAACTGAAATATTGGTTTATCTTGCTGATTACTTGTGTGTTAACATCTTGTGGAGAATATCACAAACTCCTCAAGAGTGATGACTATGAGGCTAAGTGGGAGAAGGCTAATGAATATTACGAGCAGGGAAAATACGCTAGAACCATAGAATTGCTGGAAGAACTGAAGGCTATTTACAAGGGCACGGAACGTTCTGAACAGACGCTTTACATGTTGGCCAATGCGTACTATCGCAGCAAGGATTTTTATTCAGCCACCAATCAATATCAGTTGTATTACAAAACTTATCCGAAGGGTATTTTTGCCGAAGAATGTCGTTTTATGTCGGGAAAGGCTGCCTACGAAGATTCTCCGGATCCGCGTTTGTCCCAAGAAGGTACCATTCAGGCAATGGACGAACTGAACGTGTTTCTGGAATATTATCCCAACAGCCAATATCGCCCCGAGGTGGAACGCATGATGGACGAACTGATGGAAAAGTTGGCTTACAAGGCTTTGCTTAACTGTCAGTTGTACTATAATCTCGGCAATTACATGGGTAACAATTACGAGTCTTGTATCATTACGGCCAACAATGCCTTGAACGATTTTCCGATTTCGGCTTATCGCGTAGATTTCGCTTTTATGATATTGAAGGCTCGTTATACCTACGCCCAGGAAAGCGTTCCTGCCAAGCAACCGGAGCGTTTCCGTCGTATGATTGACGAATATTACAGCTTTACCACGGAATATCCGGAAAGCAAGTACCAGAAGGAAGCCAAGCGTATGTTCGAACATGCTGAGAAAGTGCTGAAAACCGGTACGAAATAATGATAATTGAAACTAAAAAGAATAATTTATGGATTACAAGAAAACGGTAGCTCCTACCAACACACAAACCCGCGACCTTCGTGCCATGGTGGGTGAAGAAAATGTTTATGAAGCAGTGGCTGTCATTTCAAAGCGTGCCAATCAGATTGGTGTAGAAATCAAGTCTGAATTGGAAAAGAAATTGCAGGAATTTGCTCCGTACACCGACAACTTGGAAGAAGTGTTCGAAAACCGTGAACAAATTGAAATTTCTCGTTTCTACGAAAAATTGCCCAAGCCTACGCTTATTGCTACGCAGGAATATATTGATGGTAAAATCTATCATCGTAATCCGCTGACTGAAAAGAAGAAATAATGATACAACGTATCCAGACCCTGTATTTATTGATGGTTGTCGCTTCCTTGGTGACAGCCATTTTTATGCCATGGGGTAGCTTCTTCACTTCAGAAGCTGTATATAGTTATGAGGCATTTGCAGTGAAAACGGCTGTAGGTCAGGCTGAAAGCATTGGTTTTTGGGCCCTGGGCGTGATTCTGGCCGTCTGTGCGTTGAGCGCTTTTGTGGCAATCTTCTTTTTCAAGAAACGCTTGACACAGGTTCGCTTCTGTATCTTCAACCTTATTGCTCTTATCGGTTTCTACATTGTGTTCCTCATTGCTTTGTTTGTGACCAAAGCACAATTGGATGCCACTTTTGGCTTGAATTTCGGCTTCGCGCTGCCGCTCGTCGGCTTGATTTTCGATTTTCTGGCCATGAACGCCATCCTCAACGACGAAAAGAAAGTCCGCGCTTATCAGCGCATCCGATAAGGCGGCAGTCTGTCCAAGTGGCAGAAAAGCAGTTTACCTTGGCCGTCGCGCAGGTGCATGGCTCCGCCTTGACAGTAGCGGAAGAATTCGCAATCGGCGCACTTGTCTTTCTTCATCCATTCACGCTGGCGATAGGCTTGGAACTTGTTTTTCCAAATATCCGTAAATTTGTCGCCGCGGTAAATATTCCCCTGATGATAGTCGGAGCGAATGCTCGGGCATGCCGAAATGCTGCCGTCAGACAGGATGGAAGCGATGCTGAGTCCGGCTTGGCAAGTGAAAAAATGGTCGCGCACTTTTCCTTCGTAATCACCTAAAAATCCTTCGCAGGCGTAGTCGAGATGTATGCGTCCTTCTTGGCGAGTGGCCACAATGAAATCCATCAATTGTTTGAATTCTTGTGCATCGAGTTGCAGTTCCGGATCATCGGCTGCGCGACCTACGGGAAAAATGGTGAATACCCGCCAATGGCTCACGCCTAATGCTATCAAGTGTTCCTTCAGTGCTTCCAATTGTTTCAGGCTTCTTTTGTTGATGCAAGAAACCACATCGAAAGCGATGGCGTCGGACGCGGAGAGACGAGAAAAGCCCAAGGCGCCTTGTCCGTCTTTGGCCGCGCGGTTGAAATCGCAGATGCGACGAATGGCCAAAGAAGCTCTGTTGAAAGATTCTTTTTTACCCCTCATCCAATCGTGCGTCTCTCCCATGCCGTCCAAACTGATGGTGATGCCGTGAATACCGGCTTTCAGCAAGGAAATCAGGCGTTTTTCATCGAGCAACCAGGCATTGGTGACTATGCCCCAGGCAATGCCCATGTCGTAAATGGCACGTCCGCAAGTCTCCAAATCTTTTCTGCAAAGCGGTTCTCCGCCAGTCATAATCACCGACAGTCGGCTCACATCCATCTCTTTCTTGATGTCTTTCAATACCTTATGAAAATCTTCAAAAGGCATGTCCGTCACATGGGCTAGACTTTTGCAATCGCTACCGCAATGACGGCAAGCAAAATTGCAACGAAGGGTACATTCCCAAAATAACTGATACAAAGAATGGCCCGCATTTTGCTGACGATATTGCAAACGGGCCAATTCTAAGGCGATTTTTTGCCTGAGTTTCATTAGCTTTTCTTTTTCAATGTGGTCTTGAAGCTAGCTTCGAAGGCACCATTGTACCATCCGCTGCCGCCTTTCTTGGTTTGACGCAGTTTTATCTCGTCATTGTCTGTCAGGGTTTTCGATTCGAAATCGCCGCCATTGTCAAGACCTTCCAGATTGTCGTTCAATGTGATACGGACATGAGCAGGCTCGTCGAAAATGTCGCTGTTTTTCTTGGAGATTTTGCCCTCGTCGTTGGTGTATAAGGTATCGGTGTAATCCAGCATCGTGTAGGTAGAATCGATGTCATCTGTCCAGGATTGATACACGTCTATTATTACTTGAATGTCGGAAATGCCTTTGCCATCTTCGTCTGTAACAGTTCCTTTGACATTGAAATCGGCATAGGGACATCCGTACATGGCGCCGAAAATGCAAGATTGGAATTGGAATCCGAGGAAAACAAGAAGCACTTTGCTGATTTTTCCCCAAAGTTTTGTCAATTTTTCTTTCATCATGAACTGATTTTTGCGTTAAACTTCCTTATAGATGCAGCGAACACGAAATTGTTACAAAACAAACGAAAATTTTCCGTAATTTTGGCATCTAATTTTTCAAAAAATACAATTTAAATAAACAGATATGATTAAAAAATTTTTGATTTTGACCATGGCACTGACGATGATGGCTTGTCAAGACAAGCAGACCTGCGAGGATTATATCGGTAAGGCCGATGTGAAATTGGAAAGCGATCTTTTGTCGCCGGAAGTCTTGTGGAAAATGGGCCGCGTGTCTGATGTGCAAGTGTCGCCCGATGGTAAGAAAGCCTTGTATGGCGTAAGTTATTATAGTGTGGAGCAGAATGCTTCGAACAGAGAAATTTTCCTCTTGGATATTGCTTCGGCCACTTCTCAGGCGCTGACGCATTCTCCCAAGGGTGAGTATCAGGCTACTTGGTCGAAAGATGGAAAGCATATTTATTATCTGGCTTCGAACGATGGCAGCATGCAACTTTGGCGTATGCAGGCCGATGGAAGCAAGGCTTCTTGTCTGACGGCTTACGAAGGCGGTATCGATGCCTATCTTTTCTCTCCCGACGAAAGTAAATTGCTTTTTGTGTCGCAAGTGCCTTACGGAAAGACCACTGCCGAATTGTATCCCGATCTTCCCAAGTCTTCCGGTTTGGTCATCAACGATGTGATGTACAAGCATTGGGACGAATGGCAAACTTCTGTGCCTCATCCTTTTGTGGCCGATTTTAACCATGGTGCCTTGGACAATGTGAAGGATCTTTTGGAAGGCGAACCTTACGAATCCCCGATGAAGCCTCATGGCGGCATCGAACAATTGGCTTGGTCGCCCGATGGCAAGACCATTGCTTATACTTGTCGCAAGAAAACGGGTTTGGAATACAGCCTTTCTACCAATTCGGACATTTATCTGTATCATCTGGAAAACGGCAAATGCGAAAACCTGACCGAAGGCATGATGGGCTACGATACCAATCCTTTGTATTCTCCTTCAGGTCGTTACATTGCTTTCTTGAGCATGGAACGTGAAGGCTACGAATCGGATAAAAACCGTTTGATGATTTATGATGGCCAAACGAAGCAGATGCGCGATTATACTGCCGATTTCGATCAGGAAGCCGGCTCTTTGGCTTGGTCGGCCGATGAAAAGCATTTGTATTTCGTGAGTGTTTGGCACGCCCGCACACATATTTACGAACTAAGCCTGGCCGATGGAAAGATTCGTCAGATAAGCCGTGGCGACTACGATTTCGAAAATGCGCTGCCCGCTGATGGATGTCTGTTGGCTACCCGTCATTCTTTGTCGCGTCCCAACGAAGTGGTGCGCGTGGATTTGACCAATGGCGATATGCAAGTGCTGACGCAGGAAAACGACCATATTTTCGATCAATTGACCATGGGCAAGGTGGAAGAACGATGGATTCGTACTACCGACAAGAAAGATATGCTCACCTGGGTGGTTTATCCGCCTCATTTCGATCCTTCGAAGAAATATCCTACCTTGTTGTATTGTCAGGGTGGTCCGCAATCGCCTGTAAGTCAGTTCTGGTCTTTCCGTTGGAATCTTCAGTTGATGGCGGCTCAGGGTTATATTGTGGTGGCTCCCAACCGTCATGGCCTGCCTGGTTTCGGACAAGAATGGCTGGAACAGATCAGTGGTGATTACGGTGGCCAGAACATGCGTGATTATTTGGCTGCCATCGATGCCCTTAGCAAAGAACCTTTCGTTGACGAAGACCGATTGGGTTGCGTGGGTGCTTCTTATGGTGGTTTCTCTGTATATTGGTTGGCCGGACATCACGAAAAGCGCTTCAAGGCTTTTATCGCACACAGCGGTATTTTCAATCTGGAGCAACAATATCTTGAAACGGAAGAACTTTGGTTTGCCAATTGGGATTTGGGCGGTCCTTATTGGGACAAGCAGAATGCCATTGCTCAACGTTCTTATGCCAATTCTCCGCATCTCTTTGTAGATAAATGGGATACGCCTATTCTTTGTATTCATGGCGAAAAGGATTTCCGCATTTTGGCTTCACAGGGAATGTCGGCATTCAATGCGGCCAAGATTCGTGGCGTGGATGCTCAGTTGTTGGTGTTCCCCGACGAAAACCACTGGATTTTGCAACCTCAGAATGCCATTCTTTGGCAACGTACTTTCTTTGGTTGGTTGGATAAGTATTTGAAATAAAGGTTATTTGCGATGAAACGTTTCTGTTGCTGTGCGCTGCTGTTTTCGGCGCTGCTCTTTGCTCGGGCCGAGACCCGATGGGAAATGAATTTGCGTGATTGGCAGTTTGTCTTGGGCGATGATGCCTCGGATGCGGCTGCCTGGGAAAATGTGCGCATTCCTCACGATTGGGCCATCAGCGGTCCTTTCGACAAAGATATCGACAAACAAGTGGTTGCCATAGAACAGAACGGAGAAAAAGTGCCTACGGAAAAAACCGGACGTACCGGCTCGCTTCCTTACATCGGGGTGGGCTGGTATCGTTGTGAACTTCCTGCCGATGAGGCCTTGCGCAACAAACGATTGCTGCTGCTTTTCGATGGCGCCATGAGTCAGGCTCAAGTGTTTGTGAACGGCGAAAAAGTAGGCGAGTGGCCTTACGGTTACAATTCTTTCTATTTCGATGTCACTGAGCAAGTGGACGCTTCCAAGCCTACCAAATTGGCTGTGCGTCTGGAAAATGTGGGCGAATCATCGCGTTGGTATCCCGGAGCCGGCCTGTATCGTCATGTGCGTCTTTTGGTGACGGAGCCTACTTGTATAGATCTTTGGGGCGCTTGGCTCACCACGCCGCGCATTGCGGAGCAAGAGGCCTGGGTTCACCTGGAAACCACCATCCATCAGCCGAAAGCCTCCTTGCAGTTGCGCACAATTATTCTCGATGCCAATGGCAAACAGGTGGCCGAATCAACTTCGTCAAAGTTGATGAATGCTTCGCTTTTTGTGCAAGACATTGCTGTGCCGAATCCTGAATTGTGGTCGCCGGAACATCCGTATCTTTATCATGCCGTTTCTTATTTGTATCATCATAATGAGTTGATTGACACGCTTTCCACCCGCTTTGGCATTCGCAGTGTGGAAGTGGACGCAGAGCATGGTTTCCGTCTGAATGGTGAAACGCGTAAGATAAAGGGTGTTTGTCTGCATCACGATTTAGGCCCGCTTGGTGCAGCTGTCAACCGAAGTGCCATGGAGCGTCAATTGCGCATTCTCAAGGAAATGGGTTGCGATGCCATTCGTAGTTCTCACAATATGCCATCGCCCGAGCAAGTGGAACTCTGCGACGAACTGGGTTTGATGATGATGGCGGAATCTTTCGACGAATGGGCGCAGGCAAAATGCAAGAACGGATACAATCGTTTTTATAAAGAATGGGTTGACAAAGATGTTGAAAATCTGGTCATTCGCTACAGGAATCATCCATCTATCGTTATGTGGAGCGCCGGCAACGAGGTCTCCGATCAGTGGTCTGAAAAAGGCGTGAAAGAAGGTTGGCGTTTGCAAGAATTGTTTCATCGTTTGGATCCGACGCGTCCCGTCACCATGGGTATGGACCAGGTGGGACGTACCATCAAGAACGGATTTGCTGCCTATTGGGATGTGCCCGGATTGAACTATCGTCTGCCTTTGTATGCCGAAGCGCATCAGCGTCTGCCTCAGGGATTTTTATTGGGTTCTGAAACGGCTTCCACGGTCAGTTCGCGCGGAGTGTATCATTTTCCCGTGAAGGAGGCCAAGGGCCTTGCTCATCCCGACGGACAATGTTCTTCGTACGATGTGGAAGCCTGCCCCTGGTCGAATCTGCCCGATGACGATTGGCCTTGGCAAGACGACCACGATTGGGTGATTGGCGAATTTGTCTGGACGGGTTTTGATTATTTGGGTGAACCCACGCCTTACGATATGTATTGGCCTTCGCGCAGTTCGTATTTTGGTATTTGCGACTTGGCCGGCTTGCCCAAAGATCGCTATTATCTGTACAGAAGTCGTTGGAACACAGAAGAATCTACACTTCATGTCTTGCCGCATTGGACTTGGCCGGGCAAGGAAGGTGATACCATTCCGGTGTATGTATACACCAATTATCCACAGGCTGAATTGTTTGTAAACGGTGTCAGTCAGGGAATTAGAAAGAAAGATGCTTCGTCGCGCATGGATCGTTATCGTTTGCGCTGGAATGAGGTGATTTATCAGCCGGGCGAGTTGCGCGTGGTGGCCTACGACAATGATGGCAAGGAAATGGAAACCAAGACGATGAAGACTGCCGGTAAGCCTGTTGCCATGCAATTGACTCCGCATCGCCGGGTCATGCCGGCCGGTGAAGATGAACTTTGCTTCGTGACAGTGGATATTGTCGATAAAGACGGAAATCTCTGTCCTACAGCCGATAACTTATTGCGTTTCAGTGTGAAAGGAAAGGGTGTCTTCAAAGCGGTCTGCAATGGCGATGCCACTTCTTTGGAAATGTTTCACGAGCCTCGTATGCATGCCTTCAACGGCAAATTGGTGGTCGTTCTGCAATCTGACGGCAGCAAGGGAGATATCCAACTTAAGGTCACGTCCAAGGCTTTGCGTTCTGCCACCATCACTATCAAAACTGAATGAATATGGAAAGAGTTGCTTTTAAAATGAAATTGAAACCCGATTGTCAGGCTGAATACCGTCGTCGTCATGCGCAGGTCTGGCCGGAAATTGTGCAATTGCTCGAGGACTCGGGCATCAGTGATTATTCCATTTTTCTTGATGAAGAAACGGATGTTTTGTTTGCCGTGCAGAAAGTGTCTGGAAACAGCAATTCGCAGGAACTCGGACATCTCGACATTCAACAGAAATGGTGGGATTATATGGCTGATATCATGGAAGTTAACCCGGATAATTCTCCTGTGAGCATTCCCTTGTCCGAAGTTTTTCATATTGATTAGGAATCATCGGAAAATATTTGTAAATTTGCTCTCTCAAATCCGAGATTTCGGATATACAATGAAATGTTTTTTTAATTATTAATATTCAAGCGATTATGCAAACGATTGACCAATTCAATTTTGCTGGAAAGAAAGCATTTGTTCGTGTGGACTTCAATGTGCCCCTGGACGAAAATCAAAACATCACTGACGATACCCGTATCCGCGCTGCTATGCCTACGCTGAAGAAGATTATTGCTGATGGTGGTATGCTGATTATCGGTTCTCACATGGGACGTCCTAAAAAGAACCCGGATCCCAAGTATTCTTTGAAGGCTATTTTGGCTCATGTTCAAGAATGTCTGGGTGCTCCCGTTGCTTTTGCCGAAGACTGCCAGAATGCTGATGCTCAAGTGGCTGCTCTGAAACCCGGTGAAGCTCTCTTGCTCGAAAACTTGCGTTTCTATGCCGAAGAAGAAGGCAAGCCCCGCGGTTTGGCCGAAGATGCCACCGACGAAGAAAAGGCTGCTGCCAAGAAAGCCGTGAAAGAAAGCCAGAAGGCATTTACCAAGAAATTGGCCTCTTACGCAGACTGTTATGTAAATGATGCTTTCGGTACTGCACACCGCGCTCACGCATCTACTGCTTTGATTGCTGACTATTTTGATGCTGATAACAAGATGTTCGGTTACCTTATGAATAAGGAAGTGACTGCTGTTGAAACCGTAATGAGCAACACGGTTCGTCCTTTCACCGCTATCATGGGTGGTTCTAAGGTTTCAACCAAGATCGATATCATCGAAAATATGTTGGGTAAGGTTGACAACCTGATATTGATGGGTGGTATGACCTATACTTTCAGCAAGGCTTTGGGTGGCCAAATCGGTACCTCAATCTGCGAAAACGACAAATTGGATTTGGCTTTGTCTATCATTGAAAAGGCTAAGGCAAATGGCGTGAAGTTGTATTTGGCTACCGATGCTGTGATTGCCGACAAATTCTCTAACGATGCCAATCGTCAGATTGTAAGCGTTCGCGAAATTCCTGAAGGTTGGGAAGGTATGGACATCGGTACGGAAACCCGCAAGGCTTTTGCCGAAGTAATCAAGGGTTCCAAGACTATTTTGTGGAACGGTCCTGCCGGTGTATTCGAATTTGACAACTTTGCCGAAGGTTCACGTGCTATTGCTGATGCTATTGTCGAAGCTACTGCCAATGGAGCATTCTCTTTGGTGGGTGGTGGCGATTCTGTTGCCTGCGTCAATAAGTTCGGTTTGGCCGACAAGGTGAGCTATGTATCTACCGGTGGTGGTGCTTTGCTCGAAGCCATCGAAGGTAAGACTTTGCCCGGTATCAAGGCTATCCAAGGCTAATTTGACACTGCTTAATTAGACGTTCATCGTATAATGCAGACATTGATCAAGCATATTGAAAACCTCCTGATTGAGCACGACTGTGTGGTTGTGCCCGGTCTGGGAGGTTTTCTTCATCAAGAACAAGCTGCTTATTACGATGAGGTTCATCAATTGTATTTTCCTTCAGGCAAAACTTTGAGTTTTAATGCCAAACTCCATTTCAATGATGGTTTGCTCTGTCAGGAATACCAATACCGACAATCTTTAAGTTTCGAGGCGGCCAACCAGCAAATTCGTCAAGCTGTGGCCGACATGAAGGATTACCTTTCGAAACATCAGCAATTGTCTTTCGGATCTTTGGGCTCCTTCTCCCAACTTCCCGCTCAACCGCTGGTATTTACACCGGCTATGACCAACAACCTGCATCCCGAGGCTTTTGGCTTGAAAGCTTGCAGTAAACCCATGCCGCAGCCGAAACAAACCGCTTCGTCGGGCACGCATACGCATTGGACTTCGTACGTGACTGCTGTGGCAGCCTGTTTACTGCTATTGTTTACTCTCTTGCAAGACAATATGCTTTTGCAGCCTCGCACGAGTCTGCCTCGTTTGGATATTCAAGAAGCTGCCGTTCTGCCTTTGTGTAGTTTGAGACCTTCGGTGGAATCACTTCCTGCGCCTATGCCTGTTCCGACAGCCTCATGGCAAGAACCGAAACAAGAATCAAGGCAGACAACGAAACCAGCTTTGTCGCAAACTGTTATGGCCGAAACGAAATCGTCCGCGGCGCTTTCATCCAAAGATATTGTGCATTCTTATCCATCTGCCGAAAAACAATATCTGATTGTCATTGCGAGTTTTCCGAATGTGGAACAAGCCGAGCAATACATCAAAAGCCGTCATTTGCAAGACAAATATCCATCTTTGGGCATTGCGGTAGGCAGCGAACGATGTCGCGTGTATGCAGAATCTTATCAGGATAGGGAAGAGGCTTTATTTTTCTTGTCCGAATTCCGCGCATCAAATCCCAAATATGCAAAGGCATGGGTTCTTGTGCATTAAATCAATCAAATTCTTCCGTAAATATGTCGCTTTGAGTACAAACTCATGGCAATGGACCTTGCTACCAAGTGAGCGGCGTAGGCCAACCATAAAGATTGGAATCCGATGATGGGATTCATGATAAGGTAGGTAAGATAAAAGGCTCCCACCGAATAGAACATGGCATTTCTCAAGGCTTTCGAGGCTGTGGCGCCGATAAAAATACCGTCCCAGGTAAAGGCGATGCAAGAGATAAAGGGCATCACGTACAGCCAAGGAAGGAATGCCTGACAGGCATTCAACACTTCTTCTACCGAGGTGATGACGCGAAGCATCCACTGATCGCCCACGATATAGACAATGGTGGAAACCACGCCGATAAAGATGCACCAATAAAACAGAATGCGGATGCAGAGTCGCAGGGATTTCTCGTTTTTCTCGCCTATGAAACGTCCTACCAAGGCCTCGCCGGCGTAAGCGAATCCGTCAATAAAATAAGAATAGAGCAAAAGCAACTTCATCATGATGGAGGCAATGGCCAGTTCCATGTCACCAAAACGAGATGCCAACATGTTGAATCCACTGTAAATCAGCAGTATGCAAAACGAGCGCAAAAATAAGTTGGCATTGACGCTGAAAAAGGATTTCAACTCTTTCCAATTGAAGGCTTCCCAAAGGGAAAAATGATGGCGGTATTGTCTGAAGTAAATCCAAAGCAATACAAAACTGCATAAGAGTCCGGAATACTGAGCGATAACCGTGCCCAAAGCAATACCGGCCACACCCATGTGTAGATGCAGCGCCAAGTAAAAACTGGCGAAAATATTCACAGCATTCACCACGATTTCAATGATCATGGGGCCTACGCTGTTTTGCATGCCCAAAAACCAACCTCTGATGCTGAACAAAGATAGCGCCGCCGGCGCCGCCCAAACACGTATCATAAAGTATTCTAGCGCCAATTGCATGGTTTCCTGCGAACAGGGGGTGATGAGAAAGAATAATTTGGCGAAAGGCTTTTGTATGAGTAGAATGATTAAAGACAAACCCAAGGCGAGCAAAACACTCTGAGTGAATAATCTTACCGCATGTCTGAAATCGCCCCTGCCAAAGGCCTGCGCGCTCAATCCAGAAGTGCCGGTGCGTAGGAAACTCAAGTTCCAGTAGAGCCAGTCGAACATGGTGGAGCCCAAGGCGATGGCGGCAATATGCGCTGCAGAACCCAATCTTCCGGCCACGGCTGTGTCGGCCATTCCCACTAAAGGGATGGTGATGCCTGCCAAAATACTGGGAATAGCCAACTTCAATACATCACGCTGTATGAGTCTGGCTTCGTCTTTTTGCGACGTTCGGGTTACGTCTTGTGTCATTCTGAAATGGGTTCGAATGGAGGAATAAGGTCTTTGCGATACACGTTGGCTTGGAAAAGTGCAATCAGTTCGTGATGTTGGTTGTGCACTTCCACTTGATAAACACCGGTGCTTTTATGGAGGAAACGTTCCCGGGCTTCGGCATAAAGCGTATCACCGGCAACGCTTCCTTTTATGAATTGGATATTCGCTTGGGTAGAGACGGCCATTTTTCCTTGCGTGTTGGCAGCGATGGCCAAACAGAAATCGGCGAGAGTAAAGACGGCGCCACCTTGTGTAGAGCCCGCAGCATTCAGATGTTTGTCTTGAATCTTCATACTGCAACGGGCATAGGCTTTGCGCACTTCCTCTATCCGGATGTCGGCAGCAGCGGCAAAACGGTCCTTCTTGAAAAAACTTGCGATATCCATCAATTTACATCAATTTCGGTATCAATACGCAAAAATAGGATATTCGGCCATGGTGGCATTCACCTTTTCGCGAACGGCTTTGATGATGGCTTCGTCTTCGGGATGCGACATGACGGCATCCATCCATTCAACGATTTCCTGCATCAAGGCTTCCTTGGCGCCACGAGTGGTCATGGCAGGCGTTCCTACGCGGATACCCGAAGTTTGAAAAGCAGAGCGGCTATCGAAGGGCACCATGTTCTTGTTGACGGTGATATCGGCTTTGATAAGTGCTTGTTCGGCCACCTTTCCGGTGAGTTCGGGGAACTTGGCACGAAGGTCAATCAGCATAGAGTGGTTGTCGGTACCATCTGAAATAATTTTGTAACCCTTGTCCATAAAGGCTTGAGCCATCACGGCGGCGTTTTTCTTCACTTGCATCTGATATTCTTTGTATTCGGGCAACAAAGCTTCGCCGAAAGCCACAGCCTTGGCTGCGATAACGTGTTCCAGCGGACCGCCCTGAGTGCCGGGGAATACGGCAGAATCCAGCAATTGCGACATTTTCTTGATAACACCCTTAGGCGTTGTTTTGCCCCAAGGATTGTCGAAGTCTTTGCCCATGAGGATGATACCGCCACGAGGACCACGCAGTGTTTTGTGAGTGGTTGAAGTAACGATATGAGCATATTTCAAGGGATTGTTGAGCAAGCCGGCGGCAATCAGACCCGCAGGGTGAGCCATGTCGATCATCAGGATGGCACCTATCTTGTCGGCGATGGCACGCATGCGGGCATAATCCCATTCGCGCGAATAAGCAGAAGCACCGCCCACAATCAACTTGGGACGTTCTCTCAAAGCCACTTCTTCCATCTGATCGTAATCCACGCGGCCTGTGTCTTCGCGCACATTATATTCAAGTGCATGGAAAACCAAACCTGAGAAATTGACAGGAGATCCATGAGAAAGGTGACCACCATGTGAAAGGTTCAAACCCAAGAACTTGTCGCCAGGATTCAGTACAGCCATGAAAACAGCCATGTTGGCTTGGGCACCGGAGTGGGGCTGCACATTGGCATATTCTGCGCCGAAAAGCGTTTTCAGACGTTCAATAGCAATAGTTTCACTTTCATCCACCACTTCGCAACCTCCATAATAACGATGGCCGGGATAGCCTTCTGCATATTTGTTGGTCAAGCAAGAACCCATGGCTTGCATCACTTGTTCACTTACAAAGTTTTCCGAGGCAATCAGCTCAACGCCTTTCAGTTGACGCTGACGTTCCTTTTCGATAATGTCAAAAATAATTTGATCTCTTTTCATTGATAATTATAATTAGATGATAATCATTTCTTTTTTTCTACCGTCCATCCAAATTTGCCGATGGCTTTTCCCATTTCGTGATACTGACCATGGGCATACACCAACAAGTTTGCTTTCTCCAAATCGAATCTGCCGCTTTCCGCATCGATGAGTGATTCATCTGCCTGCACGTTCAGTACCTCGGCAATGAACATGTCGTGCGTGCCCAGACTGATGATTTCCTTGACGCGACATTCAATGTTTACCGGCGATTCCACGATGATGGGCGCTTGCACCATTTTGGCAGGCTCGGGCGTCAGCTTCATTTCCTTGAACTTGTCGAAATGCTTGCCCGAACGCACACCGCACCAATCGGTTGCCTGTGCCAAGTCTTTGGTTGTCAAATTAATGACAAAGCACATATTATTCTTGATGATTTCGTAGGAATGCCGCTCTCGACGAACAGATATATAACACATGGCCGGCTCACTACAAATGGTGCCGGTCCACGCAACGGTAATCAGGTTATATTCTTCAGGGCAGGCGCCACAACTGACCATCACCGCGGGGAGCGGGTAAATCATGGTGCCGGGCTTCCACTGTTGTTTCATCTTGTCAAAAAGACTTAAAGTAACTTTATCTCGTCCTGCGACATTTCTCTTTCGCAGTAATGACATTTCACCACCACAGGATCCTTGCTTATCACTTTGTAACGTTGCAACATGGGCTCATTGTTGGTGATACATTTAGGATTGACACATTTCACCAAGCCCTTGATTTCTTCGGGAAGGGAAATTTTTTTCTTATCTACCACCTCGTAATCGCGGATGATGTTGATCTTGGCATTGGGCGCAATAAGCGCGATGCGGTTGATTTCCTTTTCTTCGAAGAAATGTTCGGCCACTTTGATGATGCCTTTCTTTCCCAAAAGCTGGCTGTTAAGATTGTAACCGATGGTCACCTGTTGATCTATTTTGTCCAATTCGAGGATGGAAACCACTTTGAACAACTTGTCAGAAGGAATATGGTCGATAACCGTGCCATTGCGCAAGGCCTTCACTTGCATTTCACTTTTTGCTGTCATATCGGACAAAGATTAATCGATTAAACCTAAAACTTTACTGATGATGGCCTGACGAACGTACAAACCATTCTGTGCCTGCTGGAAATAATAAGCCTTCGGATTGTCGTCAACATCTTGCGAGATTTCGTTCACGCGGGGCAGCGGATGCAGGATGCGCAAGTTTTCGCGAGAATTCTCCAACATGTCGTTGTGCAAAATGTATAAATCTTTCACGCGTTCGTATTCCACCAAGTCGGTGAAGCGTTCTCTTTGTACGCGGGTCATATACAGAATATCCGCTTGATCTATAATATCTTGGCTCAGCGAACTTACTTCGTGGTATGGAATATTATTTTCCTGACAGATGATTTTGTATTCGTTGGGCATGGCCAATTCTTCGGGCGCCACAAAGTAGAAGGTAGGCGAGAAGTATTTCATGGCCATCAGCAGCGAATGCACGGTGCGTCCGTATTTCAAATCGCCCACCATGACAATGTTCAGATTGTCCAAACGGCCCTGGGTCTTGCGGATGGAATACATGTCGAGCAAGGTCTGCGTGGGATGTTGGTTGGCTCCGTCGCCGGCATTGACAATGGGCACTTTGCTCACTTCGGTGGCGTAGCGGGCTGCGCCTTCCAGATAGTGACGCATAATGATGATGTCCGCATAGTTGGAAACCATTTTGATGGTATCTTTCAGCGTTTCGCCTTTGGTGGAACTTGAGGTAGAAGCATCAGAAAAACCAATCACCTTGCCTCCCAATCTGTTCACTGCTGTTTCGAAACTCAAGCGGGTACGTGTGGAGGGTTCAAAAAAGAGAGTGGCCGCCACTTTTCCATTCAAAATATTCTGATTCGGATTCGCTTCAAAACCTTCGGCCAAATCAAGAATGTGTAAGATTTGCTCTTTCGAGAAATCCGTGATAGAGACAAGATTTTTGCTTTCCATAATGAGGGTGTTTTTTAATCGCACAAAGGTAGAGAATGCTTTTTAATTGAGGAAATTTATTTTTACTTTTGCGCACTTGATTTTTAAGAAAAATAAGATGGTGAAAAACAATAAAACAGAGAAAAAGAAAAGATCGAGAATTTCGAAGTTTTTTATGATATTGTGGGCGCTGCTAGCCTTGGGAATTGTCGCTTGTATTGTGCTTTTCTCGATGATTTCCAATGGAAAAATTGGTTATATGCCGCCCATCGAAGAACTTCAGAATCCCAAGAACAAATACGCCACCGAAGTATATACAGCCGACGGTAAGTTGCTGACAACCTATTACATGGATACCGACAACCGTGTCTCCGTGGAATACGAAGATCTGTCGCCCTACATGGTGCAGGCGCTCTTAGCCACCGAAGACATCCGTTTTGCCAAGCATTCCGGCATAGATTTCAAAGCATTGTTCCGCGCCATTGTCAAACGTGGTATTCTCCGTCAGAAAAGTGCCGGTGGTGGCAGTACGCTGACACAACAATTGGCCAAGCAATTATACACGCCCACGGCCGAAAGCACCTTCGAACGTCTTTTGCAAAAGCCCATCGAATGGGTGATTGCCGTCAAACTAGAACGTTTCTATACCAAAGAGGAAATCATGACCATGTACCTCAATAAGTTCGATTTTCTCTATAACGCGGTGGGTATCAAGAACGCGGCCCAAGTATATTTCAACACCACGCCCGATGCCCTGAGCATAGAACAAGCGGCCACTTTGGTGGGAATGTTCAAGAATCCTTCTTTGTATAATCCTATCCGCAAAAAAGAAAACTCACTGAAACGTAGAAATCTGGTTCTCAGTCAGATGGTGGTGGCCAACTACCTCACACAGGCAGAATGCGATTCTTTGCAGGCCCTGCCTTTGGTTACCGATTATCAACGTATTTCCCATACCGAAGGTTTGGCGCCTTATTTCCGTCAGTATCTGCGTGTGATGATGATGCATAGCAAGCCTGAACGCAAGAACTACGCTTCTTGGCAAGATCAATTGTTCCGTGACGATTCTGTGGCATGGGAAACGAATCCCTTGTTTGGCTGGTGCAAAAAGAACAAGAAAAAAGACGGAAGCTATTACAATATCTATACCGATGGTCTGAAGATTTACACTACCATAGACTCTCGTATGCAACAATATGCAGAAGAAGCAGTGTATGAACATATTGCCATGGATTTGCAGCCTAAATTCTTCCGCGAGAAAAAGGGTAGAAGTTATGCACCGTACACAGAACATCTCAGCGCTGCGCAAGTGGATTCCATTCTTTGGATGAATGCCCGTCAGAGTGAACGTTATCGCGTGCTGAAAAAGGCCGGCAAGAATGAAGCTGAAATCAGAAAGATTTTTAAAACGCCTGTGGAAATGGAAGTTTTTACCTATCAAGGTATGGTAGATACGGTGATGTCTCCGCTGGATTCTATCCGTTATCACAAACATTTCCTCCGCGCCGGTTTCATGTCGATGGATCCATACAACGGCCATGTGAAGGCCTATGTGGGTGGTGTAAGCTTTGTTCCTTTCCAATACGACATGGTGATGTTGGGTCGCCGACAGGTGGGTTCTACCATCAAGCCTTATCTTTACACCTTGGCTATGGAAGAAGGTTTCGAACCTTGCGATCCTGTTCGTAATGAGCCGGTTACCTTGATGACGGAAAACGGCGAAGCCTGGAGTCCGCGCAACACGGGCAGCAAACAATTGGGCGAAATGGTAAACCTGCGTTGGGGCTTGGCCAATTCCAACAACTGGATTTCGGCATATCTCATGGGCAAAATGTCGCCTTACTCATTTGTGAGAATGTTGCGATCTTTCGGTATCAGCGGACATCTGGATCCGGTGTATTCGCTCTGTCTTGGTTCTTGCGATGTGTCGGTGGGTGAAATGGTAAGTGCCTACACGGCCTTTGTCAATGGCGGTATTCGCGTGGCGCCTTTGTTTGTGACCCGCATCGAAGATAACAACGGAAATACCCTGGAACATTTCTCTCCGCAGATGACGGAAGTGTTCAGCCAGGAAACCTCATACAAGATGCAAACCATGTTGCGTGCCGTGGTGAACGAGGGTACCGGTATTCGTTTGCGTTTCCGTTACAATATCAAGGCCGATATGGGCGGTAAGACCGGAACCACGCAGAACAACTCCGACGGCTGGTTCATGGGAATCACTCCTAAGCTGGTGAGCGGTGTCTGGGGCGGCGGCGAAGACCGTGACATACACTTCGATCACATGAGCGACGGACAGGGTGCCAATATAGCGCTTCCTATCTACGCCTTGTATATTAATAAGGTTTATGCCGATACCACCTTGGGCTATTTGCAGACCGACTCTTTTGCTATTCCCGAACCCTATCTTGCTCCTTGCGAAACCCTTGAAACCCAATGGGAAGAAGGTGAAAGCATGGAAGCTATGTTCGACAATCTCTGATGCTTATGGAAGAAAACAGGGTAGAAAAAGCAGTTCGCCTTTTCCAGGAAGAAGGACATAATTGTGCGCAGTCTGTCTTTGCGGCTTATGCCGATAAATACGGTATCGACAAAGAAACTGCCTTGAAATTGTCGGCCTCTTTCGGTGGTGGCATGGGACGTATGCGTCAGGTTTGCGGAGCAGTGAGCGGTATGTTCATGGTGAATGGTATGGAAAACGGTTGCACCCATCCCGAAGATCGCGAAGCCAAGAAGCATAATTACGAAATGGTGCAACAACTGGCGGCGGCTTTCAAGCAGGAAAACGGATCCATCATTTGTGGAGAATTGTTGGCCGGCAATTGTGTCAAAGTCTCTACCGACCCCATGGCAAGCGAGCGCACACCGGAGTATTACCGCAAACGTCCATGTGCCGAATATGTGCGTTGTTGTGCGCAACTGATTGAAGATTATCTGATGAAAAAAGAAGATTAATGGCTATCATTTTACACATAGAAACCGCTACCAAGAATTGTTCGGTGGCTTTGGCTTGCGATGGCAAGTGTCTGTTCAGCAAATTGTCGCAGGATGGTCCCTCGCACGCGAGTCGTCTGGGCGTATTTGTGGACGAAGCCCTGCAGTATGCAAAAGAAAACAATCTCAGTCTGGACGCAGTGGCCGTGAGTTTCGGGCCTGGTTCATACACGGGTTTGCGAATCGGTGTTTCCATGGCTAAGGGATTGTGTTACGCGCTTGATATTCCGCTTATTGCTGTGCCCACGCTCGATATATTGGCGCAGGCGGCGCTTCCCGCACCGGAAGGTTCTTTCATTTGTCCGATGATCGATGCCCGTCGCATGGAAGTCTATACGCGTCTCTACGATTCCGGCGGAAAGGCCTTAGGCGAAGTGCAGGCTATGGTGGTGAACGAAGATAGTTTCAGCAATCTCCCTCAGGAAGCCGCTCTAATCATTTTGGGCGATGGCTCCGATAAATGTCTGCCGGTTATCAAAAAAGATCATTTGCAGCACAAAGAGGTGGTTCTGCAGGCCGAATGGATGATACAGCCCGCTTTGGAAGCCTATAAGGCCAAACGATTCGAAGATGTTGCTTACTGTGAGCCTTTCTATCTGAAGGAGTTTCAGGCGACGATTCCTACCAAACTACAACAAATCATCAATGCTTGATATCATTTTATTATGGAAGTTAACGAACTGGAATACAATACCCAAATGCCGAAGATGGCGCTGAGTGAATATGGCCGCAACATACAGCGTATGGTGGATTATGCCATGAGTATCGAAGACCGCGAAGAACGATGTCGCTGTGCGCATGACATTATCCGTATCATGGGAAATCTCTTTCCTCATTTGCGCGATGTGGCCGATTTCAAGCATAAACTCTGGGATCATCTGGCTATTATGTCCGATTTCAAGCTGGATATAGATTATCCTTTCGAACCCTTGCGTCCGGAATCCTTGAGTTCGCGTCCGGAAAAGGTGCCCTATCAGAACGAAGGTATCAAGGTGCGTCATTATGGACACATGGTGGAACAACTCATCGAAAAGGCCGTTGAAATGGAAGAAGGCGAGGAGCGTCAGCATCTCTTGGCTATGATTGCCAACCACATGAAGAAGAGTTATTTCCTCATGAACAAGGAAGTGCCCGAAGATGGCAAGATTCTCGAAGATCTGAAATTTCTTTCCCATGGAAAAATTAGTTTGGAAGAGGGTAGTATCCATCTGGTAGATGTAAAAGACTTGAACGGCTCTCAAAAGAAAAATGGGAGCAAAACCAATAACCGTCGTAAATAAGAACTTATGGCATCGTTTATCGTAGAAGGCGGACATAGTCTGCATGGTAGCATTACGCCTCAAGGCGCCAAGAATGAGGCATTGCAATTGCTTTGTGCGTTGCTTCTGACCGAAGAAGAAGTCTGCATCAACAATTTGCCCGATATTTTGGATGTGAACAACCTGATTTCGCTTCTGGGTGATTTGGGTGTCAGCGTGTCGCGTCGTGCCAAGGGCTGCTATTCGTTTCAAGCCAAGGATATTAACTTGGACGTGTTGCGTAGCGACGAATTCCTCACCAAGACTTCGGCCTTGCGAGGTTCGGTGATGTTGCTCGGTCCGCTGCTTGCCCGCTTCGGTTTTGCCATGATTGCCAAACCCGGAGGCGATAAGATAGGACGCCGTCGTTTGGATACGCACTTTATCGGTATTCAGAAATTGGGCGCTACCTTCGAATACGATTCGGCCAGACATTGCTACATGGTGGAGTCGAAAAATGGCTTGAAAGGTTGTTATATGTTGCTCGACGAAGCTTCCGTGACGGGAACGGCCAATGTTTTGATGGCAGCCGTTTTGGCTAAAGGCGAAACGATAATTTACAATGCTGCTTGCGAACCTTATATCCAGCAACTCTGCCGTATGCTCAACCAAATGGGCGCCAAGATCAGCGGCGTGGGTTCCAATCTATTGCGTATTCAAGGCGTGGAGAAACTCTCCGGATGCAACATGACACTCTTGCCAGATATGATCGAAGTGGGCAGTTTTATCGGAATGGCGGCCATGACAGCTTCTGAGTTGACCATCAAGAATGTGGCTTACGACGAATTGGGTATCATCCCGCATAGCTTCGAGCGTTTGGGTATCAAGATGGAACGCCGTGGCGACGATTTGTATATCCCGCAGCAAGATCATTACGAGATTGAAAACTTCATCGATGGCTCCATCATGAATATTTCCGATGCGCCTTGGCCGGGTCTGACGCCCGACCTTCTCAGTGTGATGCTGGTGGTGGCCACCCAAGCCAAGGGTTGCGTATTGATTCATCAGAAAATGTTCGAAAGCCGTCTGTTCTTCGTGGATAAACTCATAGACATGGGCGCGCAAATTATCCTTTGCGATCCGCACCGTGCCACCGTGATAGGCCTTGACAAGCAGCATCGCCTGCGCCCGGCCGCGATGTCTTCGCCCGATATCCGTGCGGGAATCGCCTTGCTCATTGCAGCCATGTCGGCCAATGGCACTTCCCGCATCAGCAACATAGACCAAATAGACCGTGGTTACGAACATATTGACCAGCGTCTCAATGAATTGGGCGCACATATCACCCGCGTATGATCAAGGCAGAAGATATCTTTAAGATTGGCCGATTCTACAAGCCGCATGGCATTGCCGGCGAAATCAATTTCACTTTCAGCGACGATGTGTTCGACCGCACCGAATCGCCCTATTGGGTTGTGGAAATCGACGGTATATACGTTCCTTTTTTCGTGGAATCCTATCGCTTCCGTACTGAAACGACTGCTTTGGTCAAAATGGAAGATATTGACGATGAAAAGGCAGCAAAACTGCTTGCCGACCACGATGTGTTCTACCCGAAGGCTTATGCTGACGATGCCGATGAAGCGTCTGATATTCCCTCATGGCATTATTTCGAAGGTTTCCGCATAGAGAGCCCCGAAGGCAATTTTATCGGCGAAGTGACAGCGGTGGACGATACCACCATAAATGTGCTTTTTCGCTTGAAAATATCCGATGGAAATGAGATTTTAGTGCCTGCGGCCGAAGATTTTATGCTGGGAATAGACCGAAAACAACGCATACTTGTCATGCGTTTCCCCGAAGGTTTGTTGGATTTGGATGAAGAATAAGATGATTCGCTGTGAAAATTTGTCCATAGGTTATCATCATGCCGGCAAGAATATCGCTGTGCAGAAAGATCTTCACTTGGAAGTGCAGGCGGGCGAATTGATTGCCCTGATTGGTCCCAACGGAAGCGGAAAATCGACCTTGCTCAGAAGCATTTGCGGCCTGCAAGCGCCCCTTTCCGGAAATGTTTTCTTTCGAGATGTAGCCTTGAATACGCTAAGTTTGGCCGAGCAATCGAGGCTTTTCTCCGTGGTGCTTACCCAAGATGTGCAAATCGAATACAGCAAGGTCCATCAGATCGTTTCATTAGGGAGAAGCCCCTACACAGACCGTTTCGGCCGATTGGAACGCAAAGACAGACAAATCATCGACGAGTCTTTGGAAAGGGTCGGTATGCTTTCCTTTGCACAAAAATATATCAGCGACCTTTCCGATGGAGAAAAACAACGTGTGATGATTGCCAAGGCTTTGGCGCAAGATACGCCTGTTATTCTGCTCGACGAACCGGCTTCGCATTTGGATTTGCCCAACCGTATCATTCTGGACCGCCTGTTGGAAAGTCTGGCCAGAGATATGGGAAAAGCGGTGCTGTATTCTACCCACGAATTGGAATTGGCCTTGCAATCTTCCGGAAAAATTTGGTTGATGAAGCCTGGCGGCGGAGGTCTTTTGCAAGGTTCTCCCAAGGAACTGTTGGAACAGGGCGAAATTCAAAAAACTTTCTGTAACGAGTATTTTTCCATTGATAAAGATGGAAAAGTACATATCCGATAAAAATTGTCGGAAACGGTTGTTTTCAAGCCTCTCTTTCATTATTTTTGCGGGAATCTTTGAACGGCGTCATCAATCAAGTATCAATGAAGAAAAACAATAAACAAAAACATAAGCGACATGTCCGTAAGTTTCGTTTGACCATCATGAACGAGAACACCTTGGACATGTTCTTCACCATGCGTCTGACCAAGACCAAGATGTGGGTTTACTCTCTGAGTGTTTTGGCTATTGTCTGCATTCTCTTCTATATTGTGCTGTTTGCCACGCCTATCAAGCATATTCTTCCCGGTTATCTCGATCCGAAAATGAAGCAGCAAATGCTTACAGATGCTTTCCGTTTGGAAGAATTAAGCGAAAAAATAGAGCGCCAGGAAGTGTATATGGATGTGGTAAAGTCCTTGATGTCGGGTCAATACGAAATGGATACCACCATCAATCTCGATTCTTTGGCCGAACAACATGCCGTTGTTTTGAAAGATGCTTCCGAGGCAGAAAAAACTTATCGCCAAGCTTACGAGGAAAAGGAAAAATACAATCTGACGGCTTTCGAGCCCCGTGTGGATACCGAAGGATGGCTGTTCTACATGCCCGTCAATGGAAAGCTGGCCCGTGCATACAATTCAGACGAAAAGCATTTCGGCATTGACCTTGCCACCACTTCGTCGCGCCAAGCGGTGATGTCGGTTTTGGATGGTCGCATCATCTTGGCTACTTACACGCCCGATTTCGATTACATCGTAATGGTGCAGCACAACAACGACTTTGTGTCTGTATATCAGCAGATGACCGAAGTACTGAAGTCGGTGGGCGATGAAGTGAAGGCCGGCGAGCCTATTGCATTCATTGGAAAATCCAGGGATAAAAGCAATCCGCATCTGCATTTCGAACTTTGGCACAAAGGTCGTCCCTTGAATCCGGAAGAATACATACTTTTTAAATAGTCGATCATGTCAAAACAAATAGCGATACTTGGCTCTACCGGTTCTATCGGAACCCAGGCTCTGGAAGTGGTTTCGGAATATCCCGATTCTTTCGAAGTCTATGCGCTCACGGCTCACAGAAATGTGGAATTGCTGATTGAGCAAGCCAAAAAATATATGCCCGATACGGTAATTATTGCCGATGAAAGCTACTATCCACGCTTGAAAGATGCGCTCAAGGATTTGCCTATCAAGACTTTTGCAGGTGCAAAGGCTATTGAAGATGTGGTGCAGGCTTCTCCCGTCGATTTGGTACTGACGGCCATGGTCGGTTATGCGGGTCTGAAACCAACCATTCAGGCATTGAAAGCCGGTAAAGATATTGCATTGGCCAATAAGGAAACCATGGTGGTGGCCGGTGAAATCATCAATCGTTTGGCCAAGGAAAATCAAGCTGTCATTTTGCCGGTAGATTCTGAACATTCGGCTATCTTTCAGTGTCTTGAATTGCAGAATCCTCTCGAGAAAGTGATTTTGACGGCTTCTGGCGGTCCTTTCAGAAAGTTCAGCATGGATCAGTTGCAGCACGTTACCAAGGAACAAGCTTTGAAACATCCCAACTGGAGCATGGGCGCCAAGATTACCATCGATTCGGCTTCCATGATGAACAAGGGTTTCGAAGTGATTGAAGCCAAATGGCTTTTCGGTCTGGATTCCAAATGCATAGATGTGGTGGTGCATCCGCAGTCCATCGTGCATTCCATGGTTCAGTTCAAGGATGGTTCGGTGAAGGCACAACTGGGTTTGCCCGATATGAAGTTGCCTATTCTGTATGCATTCACTTATCCTTATCGTTTTGCAACAGACTATAAGCGTGTGGATTTTCCCTTGATTGGCCAATTGGAATTTGAACGACCCGACCAGGAAAAGTTCAGAAACCTTGCTTTGGCTTATGAGGCTATGGAAAAGGGCGGCAATATGCCCTGTATTCTGAATGCCGCCAACGAAATAGCCGTGGCTTCGTTCTTGCAAGACAAGATTTCTTTCCTCGGAATGAGCGATATGATTGCCTACACCATGGCTCATGCAAGTTTTATCATGCAACCCGATTACGAAGATTATGTACAAACCGATGCCCAAGCCAGACGCATCGCAAGCGAATATTTGAAAACAATATAATTTACTATGGAAACATTTCTTATCAGAGCCTTACAGTTAATTGCCAGTTTATCCATACTGATTGTCATCCACGAATTCGGACATTTCCTTTTTGCCCGATTGAGCGGAACCCGCGTGGAACGCTTCTATCTATTCTTCAATCCCGGTTTCAGCCTGATGCGATTCAAGAAGGTAAATGGCAAGATTGAATTCGATTTTCTCTCGAAGAATGAACCCGAACATTGGAAAAATTATCCCGAAAGCACGGTTTGGGGTTTGGGATGGTTGCCGCTTGGCGGATATTGCAGCATTTCCGGCATGGTAGATGAAACCCAGAGCCTGGAAGATTTGGCTGCCGAACCTCAACCCTGGGAATTCCGTACCAAAAAGCCCTTCCCCCGATTGATGATTATGGCCGGAGGCGTACTCTTCAATTTTATCCTGGCTTTGATGCTGTATTCCATGATTTTAGGTATTTGGGGAAAGTCGTATCTTCCTGTTCAGAACGTGCCCTTGGGTATGGATTTCTCAGCGCCTGCGCATAAGGCTGGTTTTCAAGATGGCGACATTCTTCTTTCTGCCGACGATTTCAATATTGAGCAATTCAACGACGAATCTTTCCGTGCCGTAGTGGAAGCCTCGCAAGTGAAGGTGCTTCGTCAGGGCGATACGGCCATAGTGAATATTCCGAGTGATTTCATGCAGCAGCTCATGGCGGCCAAACAAGGCTTCGCTTCTTTCCGTTTTCCCGCTGTCATCAAAGATTTGATGCCTAAGTCTCCCGGACAGAAAGCCGGTTTGCTGGCCGGCGACAGCTTGGTGGCCATTCAAGGTATCCCGACAGTGACTTTCACCGATTTTGCCACTACCATTAAGCAATTCAAAGACAGCACGGTGACCATTTCGTATTATCGTCAGGGCCTTGCCGGCCAGGCGATAGTTGCGCTCGATTCCACGGCTATGGTGGGCTTCTCGGCCATGATGCCTTTCGACTTGTATGAAACCAAGGATATCTCGTATAATTTCTGGCAGTCCATTCCTGCAGGTGTGCAATTGGCCTGGTCTAAACTGAGTGGTTATGCCGGAGATATGAAATATGTTTTCACCAAGGAAGGCGCTCAAAGTCTGGGCGGTTTCGGTGCCATTGCCGGTATGTTCCCGGCTCAATGGAATTGGCGCGTTTTCTGGGAAACAACGGCTTTCCTGTCTGTCGTGCTGGCCTTTATGAACATTCTTCCCATTCCTGGTTTGGATGGCGGACACATTCTTTTCCTTTTGGTGGAATGGATAAGCGGCCGCAAGCCCAGCGACAAATTCCTGGAAAGGGCACAGACCGTGGGTATGATCCTGCTTTTCGCCTTGCTGATTTATGCAAATGGTAACGACCTGATACGATGGTTGTTCAAATAAACGAAAACTATCAAGGCGTCGTCTAAAGCGGCGCCTTTTTTTATAATAACCTTAATCAATTTACCATGAAACACTTTTTCAAGGCGGCCAAAGCCTTCTATTTGGCCTATGTATTCTTTTCTGTTTTCTCCATGGCTGCGGAAAATGCATCGCAGGAATATTTGAGAATCCTATTTTACAACACGGAAAATTATTTCGATTGCCGTGACGACAGTCTCACTAAGGACGATGCTTTTCTGCCGGAAGGCGATTATCATTGGACGCCCAAACGCTTTCGTCATAAGACGCATCAATTGGCCAAAGTGCTGGCCGTGGCAGGGGAGCAACGTTTTCCCGATATTTTTGCCTTGGCCGAAATAGAGACGGAAGAGAATCTGAAAAGCCTTTTGCACGAAGCCGGCATGACGCAGCATCGTTATGTGTATGCCGAGTCGGAAGATGCCCGCGGAATAGACCTTTGTCTGGCGTATCATCGTTATCGTCTGAAATATATAGACAGCCGACTGCATCATCTGCGTTTTCCGCAAGATTCCACCAAGCGGACCCGGCCCTTGCTTTATGTAGCCTTGCAAACGGAAAGGCTTGATACTCTGCATATTTTTGTTTGTCATTGGCCATCGAAATATGGAGGAAACCAAGCAACTGCTGCTTTGCGTGCTCATGCGGCAGATATGCTTCGAAGGGAGTGCGACAGCCTGCTAAAGGATAATCCTTGGGCCAATATCCTCATTATGGGTGATTTCAACGATGAACCTCAGGATGCCTCCTTGGCCGGACATTTGCAGGCGCTTCCCGACACTTTTGCCCGATCCGTGCCCGGAAATCTCTACAATCTGATGTGGACAATGGCCAAGGAAAATGCCATCAAAACGCATTGTTATCAGGGTGATTGGGCTATGTTGGATCAGTTTGTCGTTTCCTCTTCTTTGTATGATAAGTGTTTGAAAGCAAATGTTTTCGATGCGGATTTTCTCTTGCAATACGATGAGAGGTATCTACAAGCCAAACCATTTCGTACCTATCTGGGTTTTAGCTATCTCGGCGGTTTCAGCGACCATCTTCCCATCTATGTGGATATCCCTTTGAAGCCTTGATTTTTTTATGTACTTTTGCAGCCTTATTTGAGAAAATTTAAACCATACAGATATGTTCGAGAATTTAAGCGAGAGACTGGAGAGATCGTTTAAGATTTTGAAAGGTCAAGGTAAGATTACCGATATCAATATTGCGGAAACGCTGAAAGATGTGCGCCGTGCGCTCTTGGATGCCGACGTCAACTTCAAGACTGCCAAGCAGTTCACCGACGATGTCAAAGAAAAAGCCATAGGTCAGAAGGTCTTGACGGCTGTTAAACCGCAAGAAATGATGATTAAGATCGTGCACGATGAGTTGGCACGATTGATGGGTGGCGAAAGCGTCGATATAGATGTGAAGGGCAATCCTGCCATCATCCTGATGTCGGGTCTTCAGGGTTCCGGTAAAACGACTTTCTCAGGCAAGTTGGCCAATATGCTCAAAACCAAGCGTGGCAAACATCCGCTCTTGGTGGCTTGCGACGTGTATCGTCCTGCCGCTATCGAACAGTTGAAGGTGTTGGCTGCCCAGATCGAAGTGCCTGTCTATACCGAAGAAAACGAGAAGAATCCGGTCAAGATTGCCGAAAACGCCATTTCTTATGCCCGTAAAACGGGTTGTGACTTGGTTATCATAGATACTGCCGGTCGTTTGGCCGTGGACGAAATGATGATGACGGAAATCGCTGCCATCAAAAAGGCCGTGCGCCCGAATGAGATTCTCTTCGTGGTGGATGCCATGACCGGTCAGGACGCCGTGAATACCGCCAAAGAATTCAACGATCGTCTCGACTTCGACGGCGTGGTGCTGACCAAGTTGGATGGTGATACCCGCGGTGGTGCGGCCCTTTCTATCCGTTCTGTGGTGGAAAAGCCTATCAAGTTCATCGGTACCGGCGAAAAGATGGAAGCGCTCGATGTGTTCCATCCTACGCGTATGGCCGATCGTATCCTTGGTATGGGTGACGTGGTTTCTTTGGTGGAAAAAGCCCAGGAACAATACGACGAAGAAGAATCGCGTCGTCTGCACAAGAAAATCATGAAGAACAAGTTCGACTTCAACGATTTCATGGCGCAGATTCAGCAAATCAAAAAAATGGGAAACATCAAGGACTTGGCTTCCATGATTCCCGGTATGGGCAAGGCTATCAAGAACGTAGATATAGACGACAATGCTTTCAAGAGCATCGAGGCCATTATTCAGTCTATGACGCCCGAAGAAAGAGAAAATCCTCAGATCATCGCTGCCAGCCGTCGTCAACGTATTGCCAAGGGTAGTGGTACTTCGCTCCAGGAAGTGAACAACTTGATGAAACGTTTCGAAGAGACTCGCAAGATGATGAGAACGGTGAGTGCCATGAAACCCGGCGGTGCCAAGCATGGTGGCAAGAAGAAAAAAAGATAATCACGTATTAAAGAAAGTTCCTTATGAAATTGATAGATGGTAAGGCGGTTTCCGATCAGGTAAAAAAGGAAATTGCAGCAGAAGTGGCCAAGATGTTGGCCGAAGGAAAAAGAGCGCCTCATTTGGCAGCCGTGTTGGTGGGTCATGATGGTGGCAGTGAAACTTATGTGGCCAATAAAATTAAGGCTTGCGAGGTTTGCGGTTTCAAGTCGTCTTTGATTCGTTACGAAAGCGATGTTACCGAAGAAGAACTTCTCTCTTGCATCGATAAACTCAACAACGATGACACGGTAGATGGTTTCATTGTGCAGCTTCCTTTGCCCAAACATATTGACGAACAAAAGATTGTGGAAGCCATCGATTACCGCAAGGACGTGGACGGATTCCATCCGGTGAATGTGGGTCGTGCCTGCATTGGTTTACCTTCATTCCTTTCAGCTACCCCGGCCGGTATTCTCGAACTGATCAAGCGTTACGAAATTCCTACCGCCGGAAAACATGTCGTTATCATAGGTAGAAGCAATATCGTAGGTAAACCTCTGGCCAATCTTCTGATGCGCAAGGATTATCCCGGAAACGCCACGGTGACGGTGGTTCACAGCTATTCTACCGACATCAAGGAGCAATGTCTCAAAGCCGATATCATTGTTTGCGCCTTGGGCCGTCCTCATTTCCTCACCGCCGACATGGTGAAAGAGGGCGCTACCGTCATCGATGTGGGCACCACGCGCGTTCCATCTACCGAAACCAAGAGCGGCTTCAAGCTGACCGGTGACGTGAAGTTCGACGAAGTGGCTCCCAACTGCACTTTCATCACGCCTGTTCCCGGTGGTGTCGGCCCCATGACCATCGTTTCGTTGATGAAGAACACCTTGTTGGCCGGCTCGAAGGCTATTTATTGATAAGCGGATTCATTATTCGACTCTGAAATGATGCTCAAACTTCGATGTATATGTTTGCTGTGTCTGCTGACGATTTTTTCTTCTTGTCGAGCCGATAAGAAGGAAATGACTCAAGACGAGCGGATTCTCTGCGATTTGCTGCAAAGATGCGGTCAATATCAATGGGAACCTTCCAACTATATCGACAGTTTGACGCATTATTTTTTGGGAAAGCCTTATGTGGCGGCCACGCTGGAATCGGCCGATGGGGAAGAAGACCTGGTCATCAACCTGCGCGAACTCGATTGCATGACTTTCGTGGAAAATGTCGTGGCGCTTCATTGTTTGTTGCAAGAAATTGATACCCAGGAATCTAAAGGGAAATCATATAAGACAGAACAAGCCTGGGAACGTTTTCCTCAATTGTTGGAGAATATCCGCTACCGAAACGGCATTCGCGGCGATTACACATCGCGCCTGCATTATACTTCCGAATGGATTCAGGACAATATCCGTAAGGCTTATGTGAAGGATATCACTTCCCGCTACAGCGATTCGCTTTATACGGTGCATTTGAACTACATGTCAAGCCATCCGGAGTCTTACAAGGCTTTAGGTTTTCATCCGGAATTTGTGCCAAAAATAGCTGAAATAGAAGCAAGTATGACAGGTAAGCAGATGGCTTTTATCCCCAAGAACGATTTACCGCTCTACGAAAAAGATATTCCGTCGGGCTTGGTGGTGGCCATTATCGGAAGCACGCCCGGATTGGATTTTGCCCATTTGGGATTCACTTGCCGTCAAGAGGGCCGATTGTATATGCTGCATGCCTCTTCTTCGGGCAAACAAGTGATGATTACCCGCGAGCCGCTTCACGATTATCTGCAGGATATCAAGCGCTTCAAAGGCATCGTCTTGCTCGAGGTTCTCCGCGACCATTGACTTTATACGTATTCCACTTTTAGATGCTGCGCCACCACATAATCATCGTCGTAATGATTGTGGTACTCATAGACCAATGACAGTCCCTTGTACATAGCGGGCACTTTCAGCGTCACTGCATCTTCTTCCAACAAATGCCAACGCGGCCTTCCGAAATCGTACGACACTCCATCCAAAAGAATTTTGGCATTGATGTAGTCGAATCGGTAAAGTCCGCCGCCAAGGCAAACATCTCCGGCCTGCAACAAATCCTTGTGCATGTTGACCTCTCCCAAACGCAGGTATCCGGCAGCTGTAATGATGAATTTCTGCGCCATTATCTTGTATCCTTGCTATAGGCAATCGCCCGATTGATGTATTGAAGAAAGGGGAGCGCTTCTTGGCAAAGATCGGCCATTTTCGGGATAAAGTCTTCTTGCAGCGCCTCTTCGATGGTAAAAGGATGAATCAGGCAGAAGTTCTTCAGTTTCAGGTATTCGCCGTACGGATCATCTTCGGAAAATCCCTTGGGCAGACGTTTCAGGCTGTTGCTCGTTTCCAAATAGAAGGAAGGCGCCGCCTTGACAATGGCTTCAAAATCACCTTGGCCGGCCACGATGTCTTCGCGCAAGATTTTCAGCACTTCGGGCAGGCACATGTAGTCGCCGGCAGCCAAGAAACAAGTGTGCGGATAATCTTTGTCGGGCGCACTGGTAGAAAGATGCAGGTAATAACCCGAATAGCCCGATTTCTTGCCTCCCGGATTGATATAAGCCGAAAAATGCGTCTTGTAAGGACTCTTGTCTGCAGAAAAACGCACATCTCTGTAAATACGATAAACACAGTCTTTTGCCTGCAGATTTCTCACGCTCGGATCGAAGCGCGCGATAAGTTCGATAAGGCGGTCTATTTCTTGGAAGAACTTTTGTTGGCATTGCTGAAATTCTTCCTTATGTGCCAGAAACCAAGGACGTTCGTTATGCTGTTGCAGCTCCGATAAAAATTGAAATATAGCTTTCATCTCAATTGTTTTTTAAACTCAATGCGATACGTTGTCGTTTGCTATCTACTTCTATGACGCGGACATGCACTTGCTCGCCGATATGTACCACTTCGCTTGGATCCTTGACGAAACGATCGGCCATTTGTGAAATGTGGATAAGTCCCTTCACATGCACACCCAGATCGACAAAGCAGCCGAAATTGGTGATGTTGCTCACGATGCCGGGGAGAATCATGCCTACCTTGATATCGTCTATTTGCTTGATACTGTCGTCGAAACGGAAGCTTTCCAAGGCTTTGCGCGGGTCGCGTCCCGGTTTTTCCAATTCATGGAAAATGTCTTTCAGGGTTTCTTCGCCGGCTTGTTGGCTGTATTTATCCTTGTCGATGCGGGCCCGCAAATCGGTACTTTTCATCAAATCGGCTACTGTGCAGCGAAGATCCTTGGCCATGCTTTCCACGATGGCATAACTTTCCGGATGCACGGCAGAGTTGTCAAGCGGATTCTCGGCATTCGAAATGCGCAAAAAACCGGCACATTGCTGGAAGGCTTTGGCTCCCATGCGAGGCACCTTCATCAGTTCTTTGCGCGAACGAAAAGCGCCATTTTCCTGCCGGTACTGAACGATGTTCTGCGCCAAGGCCGGACCCAGTCCGGATACATAACTCAACAAATGCTTCGAGGCTGTGTTCACCTCCACACCGACAGCATTCACGCAAGATTCCACCACCAAGTCGAGTTGATGTTTCAGGGCAGTCTGGTCCACATCGTGCTGGTATTGTCCCACGCCTATGCTTTTGCTGTCTATTTTCACCAGTTCGGCCAATGGGTCCATGAGCCGGCGGGCAATGCTTACCGCGCCGCGCACCGTCACATCCTTGTCGGGGAATTCCTCGCGGGCAATGGCCGATGCACTGTAGATGGAGGCACCGTCTTCGTTCACCATGAAAATGTCGATATCCTTGGGCAGGCCCAACGAGCGCACGAAACTTTCGGTTTCTCTGCCGGCCGTGCCGTTCCCGATGGCAATGGCCTGTATGTCGTATGTATCCACGAGTCTCAAGATTTCCTTGCCGGCCGCGTTGGGGTCGGCTTTGGGAGGATGCGGGAAAATCAGGCTGTCGCAGCAGAGATTGCCTTGTGCATCTATACAAACCACCTTGCAACCGGTACGAAATCCCGGGTCTATGCCCAGAATCCTTTTCGCACCGAGAGGAGAGGCGAGCAGTACCTGCCTCAAACCTTTGGCAAACACGGCAATAGCTTCTGCATCTGCTTTTTCCTTGCTAAGCGAAGCGAATTCATTCTCGATGGAAGGCTTGAGCAAACGCTTGAAAGCATCTTCCACGGCCAATTCCAATTGACGGCTGGAAGCATTGTTTTTTCGGATGTTGATGCGATATAGTTTTTGCAGACAATTTTCCTCGTCAGCCTGAATGCTGACACGCAGAAATCCTTCCTTTTCACCGCGGCGCATGGCCAACAAACGATGCGAAGAGCAATGTTTCAGGCTTTCCGAAAAATCGAAATAATCGCGGTATTTATCGGCTTCTTCGGCTTTTCCTTTGACTACTTTGGAAACAATGGTAGCCGTGTATTGAAACTCCCTGCGCACGGCAGAGCGGCAAGTCTCGTTCTCGTTGATGTTTTCAGCCACGATGTCGCGGGCGCCTTGCAGCACCTCTTCAATGCTTTCGAGCTTATCTTTGCAAAATGATTTGGCTCTCTGACGCAGGCCGGCTTCATCGCTGAAATATTCCTTTTCTATAAGTTGAGCCAAGGGCTCCAGGCCTTGTTCACGGGCTATCTGGGCACGCGTGCGACGTTTGGGCTTGTACGGCAGATAAATGTCTTCGAGCAGATTGGCTTCCCAACAATCTTCGATGCGCTGGCGCAAAGCATCGCTGAGTTTGCCTTGTTCTTCTATGGTGGAAAGAATGCTTTCCTTGCGTTTTTCCAGTTCTTTGTATTTCTGGTATTGTTCGGCAACGGCTGCCACTTCCACTTCGTTCATGCTTCCCGTGGCTTCCTTTCGGTAACGGCTGATGAAAGGAATGGTGGCGCCTTCTTCAATGAGGGTGATGCACGACTCTACGCGATGTGGTTTCAGTTGCAGGTTTTGCGCAATACGCGCGAATAATTCTGTATTCATACCTCTGTTTTATGAATACAAAAATACGAATTTTTAAAAAACATAAACAAGATGCTTGCAAAAATAAAAATTATCACTACCTTTGCAGCCGCAATTCAAGCAATACTTGATGCGTCAACATGGTGGATGTAGCTCAGTCGGTTAGAGCACTGGATTGTGGTTCCAGGTGTCGTCGGTTCGAGTCCGATCTTCCACCCCAAAGAGAATCTCTTCGAAGGAGGTTCTCTTTTTTTTGTCTGTCATTATGTCATTCTCTGTCGGCTTGGTACGTATTTTGAAAATGTGGCCACAAAATCTAACAACTGTTTGAAAGGAGAATCACTATGAACACAGACAAAATGACCATTAAAACACAAGAGCTGATTCAGTCGGCCTTGAACGAAGTGAGCCGCCGCGGCCAACAGCAAATCGAGGCCCTGCACTTACTGAAAGCTTCCATCGAGGTGGGAGACAAACTCGTCGATTTCATCCTCGGAAAATCGGATGCCAACAAGGTGTATTTATTACAGGAAATCGAAAGGGAACTTTCGCTTTTGCCAAAGGTGAGCGGGGGAGATCCATATCTGAGCCGAGAGGCCACCGAAGTGCTACGCAAAGCCGAAGACAATGCTTCTAAAGACGGAGATCAATATATCTCCTTGGAATACATTCTTTTGGCTATTCTGCAAGTGAAGAGCAAGGCTTCGGAATTGTTGAAAAACCAAGGCTTGAACGAAAACCTGATGAGACAAGCCATTGCGGAACTTCGCAAGGGAAGCAAAGTGAACCAGCAGAATGCCGAAGATACTTATCGTTCTTTGGAGAAATACGCACAAAATCTGAATGAAAGAGCGCGTAGCGGCCAATTGGATCCTGTTATCGGAAGAGACGAGGAAATACGCCGTGTGCTGCAGATTCTGAGCCGTCGTACCAAAAACAATCCTATCCTTATCGGGGAACCCGGTACCGGAAAAACGGCCATTGCCGAGGGTCTGGCGCATAGAATCATTCGTGGTGATGTGCCTGAAAACCTGAAAAGCAAGCAGATATTCTCATTGGATATGGGCGCGCTGGTGGCCGGAGCCAAATATAAGGGCGAATTCGAAGAACGTCTGAAAGCGGTGATCAACGAGGTGATGCAATCCAAGGGCGAAATCATCCTTTTCATCGATGAAATCCACACTTTGGTGGGCGCCGGAAAGGGAGAAGGAGCCATGGATGCGGCCAATATCCTGAAACCTGCCTTGGCGCGTGGCGAATTGCGTGCCATCGGTGCCACCACTCTGGAAGAATATCAGAAGTATTTCGAAAAAGACAAGGCCTTGGAACGTCGTTTCCAACAAGTGATGGTGGACGAACCCGACGAAGCGAGCAGTATTTCCATTCTCCGTGGCCTGAAAGAACGCTACGAAAATCATCATAAAGTGAGGATTACCGACGATGCCATCATTGCGGCTGTGCATCTGTCTGCCAGGTATATCACCAATCGTTTCCTTCCCGACAAGGCTATCGACTTGATGGATGAAGCCATGGCGCATTTGCGTATGCAGATTGACAGTGTTCCGGAAAAGCTCGATACGGTGGAAAGAAATATTCAACAGCTTGAAATTGAGCGCGAAGCCATTAAGAAGGATAAGGATATCGACAAGAAATTGGAAGAACTTAACAAGGAAATTTCCGAACTGAGGGAAAAGGCCAACGAACTGAAATCGGCTTGGACCACGGAAAAAACGCATATCAATAAGATCCAACAATTGAAAATCGATATCGAAGACTTTAAGTTTCAGGCGGAAAGAGCCGAGCGCGAAGGCGACTATGGCAAGGTGGCCGAACTTCGTTACGGAAAAATAAAGGAAGCAGAAGCGGCCATTGTGCAGGAACAGGAGGCCTTGCATCAGATTCAGGGCGATCATCCCATGATCAAGGAAGAAGTCGATAGCAACGATATCGCCGAAATTGTTTCGAAATGGACGGGCATTCCCGTGAGCAAGATGGCGCAGAGCGAAAGAGAAAAACTCTTGCATCTAGAAGAGGAACTGCATCGTCGTGTCATCGGTCAAGACGAGGCCATTCAGGCTATTTCAGATGCGGTGAGACGTAGTCGTGCCGGTCTGCAGGATCCGAAGCGCCCCATTGGTTCCTTTATCTTTTTGGGTACCACCGGTGTGGGTAAGACCGAGCTGGCCAAGGCACTGGCAGAATACCTCTTCGACGACGACAGCATGATGACGCGTATCGACATGAGTGAATATCAAGAGAAATTCAGCGTTTCCCGCCTTATCGGAGCGCCTCCCGGATACGTGGGTTACGACGAAGGCGGACAACTTACCGAGGCTGTCAGACGTAAGCCCTATTCTGTCGTGCTCTTCGATGAAATCGAGAAAGCGCATCCCGATGTGTTCAATATTCTGCTGCAGGTGCTCGACGATGGCCGTCTCACCGACAACAAGGGCCGTGTGGTTAATTTCAAGAACACCATTATCATTATGACATCGAATCTGGGTTCTGAATTGATTCGGGAAAACTTCGAAAACCTGAATGCGGACAACCAAGAAACGATCATGGTAAAAACCAAGGAACAAGTCTTCGAACTGCTCAAGAAAACCATTCGTCCGGAATTCTTGAACCGCGTGGATGAGCTCATCATGTTTACGCCGCTCAGCAGCGATGAAATCAGACAAATTGTCTTGCTTCAGGTAAGTCGGATCCGCAAAATGCTCGAAGGAAACGGCGTCCAATTGCAACTGAGCGACAAGGCGGTGGATTTCATTGCCGAAGAAGGTTATTTGCCGGAATTCGGCGCTCGTCCGGTGAAACGCGTCATTCAGCGTTACTTGTTGAACGAATTGAGTCGCGAGTTGTTGTCGGGCAAAATCGATCGCAACAAGCCGGTATTGGTGGACGAAGCCGACGGACTGCTCACATTCAGCAACTAAAACGCTTGAGGGCTTTTGCAAGTCATCCATCAAGCGTCGGCCCTGCCGTAGACAAAACAAACCCCGGAAGTCCTTTGTGGCTTTCGGGGTTGGGTGCTGTATGAGAATGGCTTGAATCTATCAGTTCTCAACGACTATTTTCAGAATCTGATGTTTTCCGGCTTGTTTCAACACGGCTTGGTAAATACCGCTCGGCAAGCCATCGGACTGGAAGAGAACTTGGCGATTTTCGCCCTTCATCAAATCCAGATGTTGACGGAAAACGACTTTTCCGGCCAGATCGACAATATCCAGCGTGGCTGTTGCCGTTTCCTGGCTTTGCACAAAGAAAGTGGTATGCGTTTTTACCGGATTGGGATAATTCTTAAAGAAATCGATATCAGAGCCTGAACATGGAATCGAAGAAATATCTCCATCGGTTTCGTAAGCACCCAAGTCTTTGGCAATTCCGAAATAATCCACGCCGGCCACAAAATCTATCACGAAGGGCTCATGCGTTTCTTTGCTCACGCCTTTTACCTGGTTCGTGCCCTTATCGACGAAACGGCTGTCGGCTTTCAGACGGCCAAAACCATTGTCAGGCAAAGAACCATCGGCCTCGCGCGGTGCCAAGAAATCTTCCTTTGACAAGCTGATGAAATCTTCGTAAATGCTTTCCTGATCGAAGAGTTTGTTGTTAGTGTCTTTGTAGGGCACCATGGGAGCTTCGCCATTGATGCTGTTCCAGGAATTGTTCAACTCTATGCTGCCTTCCATGATGTCGTATAAGGCGCTTTGTCCGCCTCCGTTAGGCTTTTGATGGAAGCTGATGCAATTTCTTACATCGCAGGGATATTTTCTCAGACGATAATTCTTGATATTGTAGAACGATAGACAGTTGAAAAGGAAAATGCTGTCCGAGTTGTTGTTTTCGCTGAATCCGGCACCGGTGGCGTATCCGTCGAAGGCGATACAGTTGTTTACCTGATGCTTGGCTGCCCAGCCATCACCGCCGAGTTTGAATCCGTTGCCATCGCCTTGCCAATTGACGCTACCGATGCTGTTGTTGCGGCCCCATTCCCAGTCGGGATCGTTTTTGATAAGTTCTTCGTTGCCATTGCCCATGGTCCAGCAAGAATCTAAATAGATGGGGAAGTGAGTCATGTAGAAATCCCAGCCGTCGTCGGAGTTTTCCCAGGCGCGACAGCCAACGAAACGATTGTTGGCACCGGGCGAAAGCTTGCAGGCGAAACCGTCGGCATTTTCATAACTGGTGCCCCAGTCGTAATTGCGGTACGAATCGCAGTTCTTTACCAGGTTGTTGCAAACCTTGTCGGCAGCATCGGCCGCATTGGAACTCAGGCCGATTTGAATGCCGCTGTCTCCGTTGTGATGCAATACCAAAAGCTCGAAAATATTGTGCGAACCTTCCACCTTGATACCGTTGTCGGGCGCCTGGCAGATGGTCAGTCCTTTCATGTGATAATAATCGCCCGTCACTTTGAAACCGCGTCCGTTGCCTCTTTGCGAGGTGTTGCTATAGTCGGGAATGATGTCGTAAAAATTGAGTTCGGGCGTTTCTCCCGGCTCATTGAAAATATGGTAATACTCTGCCGCATTGCCACTGTTTTTCAAATTGATGGTGGCATTGTAACGATAAATGCCGCCGCGCATGAATACCGTGTCGCCGGGTTCCATCAGGCTGATGGCCTTGCTCAGGTTGAAGAAGGGAGCCTCCTTGCTACCATCGTTGCTGTCGCTACCGCCTTTTTCTTTGGGCGCACAGTAATAGCTTGTGTAAGACGATGATTTAAAATGAGCCGAAATATCAGTGTTCTTGCTGATAGTCAGTGTAATGATGCTGTCTTTGCTGTTTGAAGCACCGCTCCAGCCGGTAAAAACGGCGCCTTTGCTCTTGTCGGGAACGGCGGTGAGCTGCACCTGACTGCCGCTCACATAGAAGGGCTGGTCGGGTTGCTTGATGACACTGCCTTTTCCGTTGATGCTCACGTTGAGAGCGAATTCCTCCGGACCGGGCTCGGCTCCCACGATGGTGATTTTGTCTATGTTGGGCATTCCCACCGATGTGAGTGAAGTGAAACAAATCTTATTCTTGCCGGCGCGCAAGGGCAAGGTCAGCGTAGATTCCAACCAAGTGGTGAAACCGCCGCTGGTACCCATGGGATATTGTGCGATGGCCACTTCTCCGTTCACTTGGACTTCGATGTCGCGAGAATCGTCTTTGCCGTTGGCCCAACGCAGTCTGACTTCGGCCTCGGGCAAGGCGCGGTCTATGGAAAACTGAAAAATAATGTAGCTGCCGCTCTTGTTGCCGACATCCACAAAACCCGAACCAGAATAACCGCTGTGATTATTGGCCACCTTTCCGTCGAATTCGGCATTTTCTGCCTCCACTACCACATCTGCCCTGAGTGTCATGATACTCAGAACAAACATCATCATGCTTGAAAATAAATACTTCATGTCAGTAGGTTTAAAATTGATAACTCAAACTCAGATAAGCGTTGCGTCCGTCGTAAGCGGGCAGGATGCTCAGGCTTTCATCATCTTGGCAAATCCAGTCGGAGAGTCCGTCGTAGGCCCAATACACCAGATTCGTGCAGAAAGTGCCGATGGCAGCACCCACTAAAACGTCGGCCGTCCAATGATAACTCTGTGCGATGCGCGTGTAGCCCACATACGTTGCCACGGCATAGCCTCCCACCGAAATCCACGGACTGTAATGGCCATATTCGTGATGCAGGATAGTGGCCGCCACAAAACTCATGGACGTGTGTTGCGATGGAAATGAATTATACAGATGATGCAATTTTTCGTTGGGCCGTTGTATGCCGGTGCTTCTCTTTAAAGAAGAAACACAAACGTCTGCCAAGCAATAGGCTCCAATGGCCAAAGGAATGGCATGCAAGGCTTTATGCTTGGGATATACACCAAAAACGGGCAACATGAAGCCCACATAATAAGGAGCCCAGCGCAGTTCGTCTTCGTACATGGGAACGCGAAAATCCTTGTTCCAATCGAGATGCGTCTGCAATTCGTGTTTAAAGGGCTCGTTGGCTTGTATCAACAATCCGGCTCCAGCCAATGCCAAAGGTGCGATGCTTGACTTCAAGAACTTCTCGGTGTAGCCTTTTTCCGGCGCCTCGAAAGAATACCAGTCGGAATAGGGTAGTATCATGCTGGAATCTTTCTGCGCAAATGCTTGTCCGCCAATAAGTAAAAAAGATAAAACGAAAATCAGTACTCTCTTCATGATTCTATTTGCATAATGCTCGCAAAGGTAGTAATTTTGCCATCTTTCCAAAATAAATCTGATGAAAGCCAAGCTGAGTTTTTTAGCTGCATTATGTTGCACCTTATTTTCTTTCGCGCAGCCGGCGCCCGATTGGTGGGCCGATTTGCACGGATATGTACGTCAGCATGGCAATATGTATGCACTTTACACTTATACGCAGGGTTATTTTGGTCCGAATGCCTTGCCGCTTCCCGAAGTTCAGGATGCCCGCATTCCATCACATCATTCTTTCGAGCTTTCGTCCGATGTGTTCTGGGGCGATGGCGATCAAACACAAAACATGGCTTTCCATGCTGAATATATCATCTCCGACAGGGCTAGTTTCAGTGCCTGGGGTAGCATGCTCGAACATGCACAAGTGACAAGGGAAGTTCGCGACAAACGTGTTTCCATGGCAGAAGACGGCCGTACTTTCGAGATGGTGGGCTCCATTTATTTTACCACGCGCATCGCCATTTGGCACGAGCAGGGCTTTATCCCCGAAATCATTGCCAATATCACCATGAAAACCAGTTCGGAAAAATCTCAGCGCAATTCGCGTTATTTCGATACGCCGGGTTATTATTTCATGATGGAAGGCGGCAAGAATTTATGGGAAAGTCAATCGGCCTTTGTCCGTCGTCTCAGGTTAGTGACGAATTTTGGATTTCTTTCGTATCAGATGAAGAATAAATACCAGAACGACGCGCCCATTTATGCGCTCAAATTGAAAGCCGACAGCGGAAATATCTCTACAGAAGCGGTTTTCGGCGGCTACGAAGGATGGCTTAAAAAAGGAGATCAGCATAGGGTTTTGCGCTTCAAAGCCACGTATCATCTGCCTGCATTGGATTGTTTCCTGCAATATCAACATGGCTTGAAAGATGCCGCGCCGCATCGTATTCAGGCAGGAGTGCGCTATCAGATTGGACATTGATTGATTTGCTTTTTCCCTTCGAAGAATATAAATTTGCCTCGTTTTTGACGACAATTTTTAAAACATAATAATGATGAACAAATTTTTTTCAGTGAGCCTTGCAGCTTTGTTTATGCTGACTTTGAGCGCTCAGACTCCCGCTGAAGCCAAGAACGACAAGGGCTTCAAATTTACCACCAAAGTGGAAGTGCCTATCACCAGTATCAAAAATCAGAACCGCTCGAGCACTTGTTGGAGTTTTTCTTCTTTGGCTTTTTTCGAATCGGAATTGCTCCGCATGGGCAAGGGTGAATACGATTTGGCCGAAATGTTTGTGGTGCATCACACTATGATAGATCGCGCTGAAAAGAGTGTGCGCTTGCATGGAGACGTTTCCTTCTCGCCCGGTGGCAGTTTCTATGACGCTGTTTATTGTTGGAAACATTATGGTATTGTTCCTCAGGATGCCATGCCCGGCATTCGTTACGGCGAAATGTTGCCTGTCCACAATGAATTGGATGCCGTTGCCGGTGCCTATGTAGATGCCATCGCCAAAGGAAATTTGAAGAAGTTGACTCCCGTTTGGAAAGAAGGCTTGTCTGCTATTTATGATACTTATTTGGGCGAATGTCCCGAAAAATTTACCTACAAAGGCAAAGAATATACGCCCAAGTCTTTCGCTGCCGAATTGGGCTTGAACATGGACGATTATATTTCTGTGGGCGCTTGCTTGCATCATCCTCTGTATGAAAAGTTTGTCATCGAAGTACAAGACAACTGGCGCTGGGGACAATCTTACAATGTGACCATGGACGAACTGATTGCCATCATCGACAACGCCATCAACACTGGTTATCCCGTGGCTTGGGGTTCTGACGTGAGCGAAACCGGATTTACGCGTCAAGGCATTGCCGTGGCTGTTGATGAAAGTGGTTCTGATCTGACGGGTTCTGATGCTGCCCGTTGGTTGGGCTTGAGCAAGGAAGATAAACGCAAAGAATTGACTTCTAAGCCTATGCCCGAACTCGACGTAACTCCCGAAATGCGTCAGACGGCTTACGACAACTGGGAATCTACCGACGACCATGGTATGATGATTTATGGTATTGCCGAAGATCAGAATGGCAAACCTTATTATATGGTGAAGAATTCTTGGGGTACTAACAACACGTATAAGGGTACTTGGTACGCTTCTAAAGCTTTTGTTGCTTACAAAACCATCAATATTTTGGTTCACAAGGATGCTATTCCTGCCGAAATTCGTGAAAAGATTAAAGTGAAGTAAAAAAAATCTTCATTTGTAATCTATTGAAAATCCGCATATAAAAATTTTTCTTAAAAATAATTGATTGAAAAATTTGCGAGTTCAGAAATTTGTACTACTTTTGCACTCGCAATCGCGGAAATAGCTCAGTTGGTAGAGCATAACCTTGCCAAGGTTAGGGTCGCGAGTTCGAGTCTCGTTTTCCGCTCAAAATCAAGAAAAAGGATAGTCACAAGCTATCCTTTTTTTGATTTTATGACAATAGCAGCTGTCGAACTCGCGACCCATAAAACCCGGCCGCGAGCAATGTCCGCGCGTAGCGCGGGCTCGAGTCTCGTTTTCCGCTCTCAAACAAATGAAAGCAGTCAGAAATGACTGCTTTTTTTTGTTTGAAAATGAGACTTGAAGGAGCGACCCATAAAACCCGGCCGCGCGCAGAGAAAAAGAAATATGCTTTGCGGAGTGGCGTGCAAAATAAATCGTTACCTTTGGGGTAAAATAAAACCTTTGCCGTGCCGATGAGTCGATTTAGGGAGATGCTCAAGACAATGGCAGACTCGGCACTCTATCAGAAGGCTTTTTCGGTTGTTAAACGAAGAATAAATGGTGAGATTGGATGAAGAAGATTAGAATTACCGTGATGCGTATTACGCAGTATGCAGACCTTATGGCGCAATACGAAAATCCTATTGAACATACTTGCGATATGCGTTTTGGGCAGACCTTTATCGTGGAGAATTGTGCTAAGCCTGAGGGTATGTGCGATAGCGCTTGGGAGACGCTGTTGCCATTTGTGCGCGAGTTGGCTGCGGGCGGGGGTAACTTCTTTGATGGATGGATGAAGAATCCCCATTCGGCTATGCTCTCGTGCAATGACGGCTTTCGACCGGTCAGTTTTTATGTTGAAGTAGTTGAATAAGCACACATTATTTGAGACGGGAAAGGCGATGACCGAAAAAGAGAAGATGTTGCATCAGGTGTTGTATGATGCAAACAACGATTCAGACCTTATTGAAGAGCGCAAGGTGGCAAAGGATCTCTGCTATGATTTCAACCACTTGAGACCTTCGGACATCATTGGGCAGCAGAAGATTATGCGTCAATTATTGGGCAAAACCGCGGGCGATAGTTTCTCGATTGTTGCTCCGTTTTGGTGCGACTACGGCTATAATATCGAGATTGGCGAGAACTTCTTCGCTAACCACAACACAGTGATTCTCGACTGCGCTAAGGTGAAGTTCGGCAACAATGTCTTCATTGCCCCCAACTGTGGTTTTCACACTGCTGGACACCCCATTGATGCCGAACGCAGAAATCGAGGTTTGGAGTACGCCTATCCTATCACGGTGGGCGACAATGTGTGGATTGGCGCTGGCGTGCAGGTTATGCCAGGCGTTACCATCGGCTCGAATGTCGTGATTGGCGGTGGCTCGGTGGTGGTCAAGGATATCCCCTCGAATGTGGTTGCAGTGGGTAATCCATGCCGTGTTGTGCGACCAATTACTGACGAGGACAAGCAGAAATCGTGGGATAGAGAGTAAATATAACTCTAATTAGTTTTGTCTATTTTGCCACTGTTTGCGAATGTATTTGGGAAGGTCGCTATACTTTATTCCAACCATCCATACAAGCGTGCGTTGCATTGCCACAAAGCAAGCAATCATAATCACAACACCCAAGACATAATCCGATGCCGAAGCGAGGTTGTTCTGCTCTAACCACACAATCAACGCCACACTCACCAACAACTCCAACTCCGCTGTTACCATTCCTGGCGAATAGAACTTTGGCAAGCGGAAGACTCTAATTCCCATCATATGAACAATGCCCTCAAATATGCCAAGAGTTGCGGTTACCAATATGAAAATCACGCAGTCATCCCAGAAGAATGGAACAAAGGTAAAGGCAATAAGCAGAATGCCCGTAGGGATGCGGCTTGCACGCTTGGTCTCAACAGGCACATCCTTGCCAATCATACCCGATATAAGGTCAATAAAACCACCAGGATAGTGTCCCTCTTCCCACTCGTGGAGGATGAAGAGCAAGTTGAAAACCATTACAAACTTCTGGATTACCGAGAGGTCATCCATCAATGCACCTGCAAGTAGCAGGCCGAGTGAAATTACAGTGTAGATTTCGAGCGCGTAGTTTTTGATAAACTTTTTCATTTGTTAGGTTTTTGAGTTTATGCAAAGTTCGCCATTTTTATGCTGTCGGCTGTTATCCTAGAAAGGTTGTTTATTATCTTTTCAATACTTAATTACTATTTTTGTAGCAAATTATCCTCTTTTATATTATCCTTGCAATATGGCACAGATAAACAAAATTGCGATAGATACTCTTGCGGAGTTTAAGGATGCGACACTTATTTCGCACCCCGATTTTGCTATTAATCGAGGCGTCGAGGTCGCTGTAGCTATTGGGCGCGTGATGAAGAGGGGCGAGCCATACCGCTTTATGGAGAACCGCATCGTCAGGGTGTTGAGTGGTTTTGTCCGCTTCTCTATCAACCTTCGTGAATATATAATTTCGGAGGGTGAGGCACTCTATATAGGACAAAACTCCGTGGCGGAGATTCTCGACTATGATGCGAACTCGGTAGTCGATTTGTTGGGATTTACGCTCTCCGCAGCGAGTGAAAATATCAAAGAGGAGTACCTTGTTGGCAGGGAACACGAGCTGTGGATGGAGGAGTATTTTCGACTGATATACACCATTTCGGCTACACAACCATTCGATAGGCGGAGCGTTGAACACCTACTACTGTCGCTACACTATCGCATTGTGGATAGTATAGCGATTAGCCACCACGCAAAGGGGCGCAGAGAGGAGTTGTTTCGCCTGTTTGTCGAGCAACTTAACACGCGTCGAGGCAAACACGACCTACCGTTCTATGCCGAGCGAATGAATATATCGCCTCAATACCTCAGCCGTTTGGTCTTTGAGACAAGTGGCACTGCGGCGAGTGATTGGATAAATCGTGCTGTAACACTGCAAGCAAAACTGCTTCTGCGCAGTTCGGGGCTTACCATCGAGCAGATTGCCGAGGAACTTAATTTCTCAACAACGCCCTATTTTTGTCGCTTCTTCAAACGCGAAGTCGGCATAACCCCAACCGAGTATCGAAAAAATGTGTAACTTTGATATGGCATATACCTTGAACGATTTTAAGTAAAAACATTGCGATATGAAAAAGATTGTGATTGTGGATGGTAGTCCGCGAAAGAGTATGAACACGGCGCAGCTGTTGCAGCGTCTGGCGTTCCCGTGGCTCTCGTATAACGATTACAGCCTGACCGCACCGAAGCGTATGCCGGTGGTGCTTGTCGAGACGATGAACGGCACGCCCGAGCGCAACAACAGCAACCATTTCGGCACGATGGAGTGGTGCCTCACAACGGCTCTCGGCGAGCCAGAACGCATCATCGGCTACAACACTTGCCAGGTGGCGAAGTACGACAATTACGAACTCGGCAGTTTCTCCGAGGAGGCAAAACACGCTTGGCGCGATGCCCATTCTGCGCATTACGCTCGGCAGTATCTGTACCAGCGATCTGCATATCAAGCACGGCTGTGTGCCTCGTGCTGTGCCCGGCATAACCGTTGGCCACGAGTTGGTTGGCGTGGTTGAGGCGTTACTCGGCGACCTTATGCAGAACGGCGTTTGTACTCCTCGAAAGAGGAGATTCTAGAAACCATAAGCCCGCTGAACATTTGCGTTGGGCGGGCTATTTTATCACCAAATCGCTATTATTTTTGCTTATAATCTGCCAAATCTCGATTTTTTAATGCGATTTGGCAAATTATAATAGATTTTTGTATTATATTTGCAGTAGCTAAAAGTAAAAGTTATGATAATCGGTAGAAAAGAAGAGCAGCAGATATTGCATTCAGCAGTTCAATCGGAGAACTCGGAGTTTGTTGCGGTGTATGGCCGTAGGCGTGTGGGTAAGACATATCTTATTCGCGAAACTTTCGGCTACAAGTTTACATTCCAACACACTGGTTTAGCAAAGGGTAATACCAAGGAACAACTATTTAGTTTTGCCATCTCACTTCGTGATGCTGGATATGACGACTGTCCTATACCGAAATCGTGGTTGGAGGCATTTAGTCTGCTTTCAGCATATTTGAAGAACTCAACAGACGAGAAGAAGATTGTATTTTTGGATGAGCTGCCATGGATGGATACCGCTCGCTCCAACTTTATCTCTGCATTTGAGCACTTTTGGAATGGTTGGGCATCGGCACGTAAAGACATCGTTTTGATTATCTGCGGCTCTGCGACATCCTGGATTATCAATAAAGTGATTAACGACCACGGGGGGCTCCATAATAGAGTTACCAAGCAGATATCCCTGCAACCTTTCACTCTGAAGGAGTGTGAGATGTTTGCCGAAAGCAAGGGACTTGAAATGAGTCGATATCAACTCGCAGAGTGCTATATGGTGTTGGGAGGTATTCCATACTATTGGAGCCTGCTCGAAAAGGGGTTGAGCCTCGCTCAAAATATAGACAAGATTATCTTTGCCAAGAATGGTAAACTATCAAACGAGTTTAATCAGCTCTATGCATCGCTATTCAAATCGCCAGAGCAGTATATAGATATAGTAACTGCTTTGGGTAAGAAAAAGGCTGGTATGACCAGAGAGGAAATAATAGTAGCCACCGATAAGTATAGCAACGGTGCATTAAGCAAGGTTCTGGACGAACTCGAGCATTGTGGATTTATCCGAAAATACAACGGCTTTGGCAAGAAAATCAAGCAGGCTATTTATCAGCTTATTGATAACTACACGCTCTTTTACTTTAAGTTTATCCGGCAAAACGAGAATAACGATGAGCATTTCTGGTCGGCATCCATAGACTCGGCGATGCATCGTGCTTGGAGCGGTCTGGCTTTTGAGCGTTTGTGTATGGCCCACATGCAGCAAATAAAGGCAGCATTGGGCATTGCTGGCGTGTTGAGTAATGTATATTCGTGGCGCAAAGAAACTGATGAGACGAGTGATGGAGCACAAATTGATTTGCTTATCGATAGAAAAGACCAGGTCATCAATCTCTGTGAGATGAAGTATTCATTATCTGAGTATGTAATCGACGCAGAATACGAGCAAATACTTCGAAACAAGAAGTCGGCATTTATAAATGCAACCAATACACGAAAGGCTGTCCATCTGACAATGGTGACCACATTTGGTATTAAGGCAAACGCTCATTCCGGAATAGTCCAAAATGAGATAACCTTGGAGGATTTATTCTCATAGAAAGACATATCAATCTACACCCCTAAACAACCTCAAAAGCGAACGCATTTTTCGTGTTTACTTTTGAGGTTTTTTTAATCGTTCTATTTCGAGAAAAGAATAATATTTTTTTAACTGATTTTTAGTTGTACTTTGTAATTAAAAAAATGCCTAAGTATAAGTGATTAGAGTACAAGGATTAAGGAGAGAAGAGTGCGGTAAATTCGGTACCGAAAAAGCGGTCGAAACCGTTACTTCGGGGCTCAAAAGTAAACCTAAAAAATCGCAAGATTTTCGGTTTCAAAATGATGGGCGAACACAGGTTAAACTCTCGTTTCCCGCTCTCAATCAAGTCTCAGAGTTTTCTAAGCTTTTTTTTATACCATTGCGGACTGTCGAACCTGCGCTCCATCTTTTATCTTATCTTTGCAGCATGAATTCAATCTACAATAAAATCAATATTCGCGAGGTGCGAAAGGGCGATGCGACAACGATTGCGCAGGCGGTGGCAATGGCTATTGGTGATGAGCAGAGTTTGCAACAATATTGTGGCGAAGATTATTTGTCGGCATTGACAGCAGTGGCGGCCTCAAGCAACACGCAATATAGTTGGCGTCGTGCGCTCATACTTGAATACGAAGGCCTTCCGGCGGGTGCCGTGGTGGCTTATGATGGAGCAGACTTGGAAAAACTCAGAAAAACCACCTTGGATATCATTCAGAAACGGACGGGAAAACGGCCGGATATTGCCGACGAAACGCAAGCGGGCGAATATTACCTGGACTCCATTGCCATTTTGCCGCCTTTTCGTGGAAAAGGACTTGGTAAAGTGCTCTTGCATGCATTTTGCGAAAAAATATTTGAACAAGGCTACAGTCGCATAGGCCTTATTGTGGACAAAGAAAATCCTCAAGCAGATAGATTATATCGTTCGCAGGGCTTCGAGCCGGTGGGCGAGCGCGATTTTTTCGGTCATGCGATGTGGCATTTGCAAAAACAAAGTCCTTACGATATTCGTCAGCGTGTCAGTCGAGCAGATTTTATCAGCGAATTTCAACGACGAGTGTATTTGGCCTTGCTGGATATTCCGGCGGGAAAAACCATCACTTACAGCGCCTTGGCTCGTCAAGTGGGTTGTGGTTCTGCGCAAGCGGTGGGACAAGCACTTAAACGTAATCCCTTTGCGCCCGAAGTGCCTTGTCATCGGGTTTTGTCGGCCGATGGTGGTATGGGTGGATATTTGGGTCAGCGCGAGGGCGAAGTCTTGGAACTAAAACGACAATTATTGAAAAAAGAAGCTGAAAAATAACCTGATGAGCGCACTCGGCGCATTGACCAACTTGAACAAGAAATGATAGAACATCTTATAGCGCCTTTGGTTTGTGAACGTTTTTTGTATGATTCGCATTACAGAGAGGGACATTTGCGAATAGTGAATGCGCTGCCCGAAAGGCGTGTTATGGGGCTTCATTCGCCCGAGATTAAGCAGGTGGCAAAGCAACTCGCACGCGAGGGCGGTGAGGTCGTTATGCCCGATGGAACGCGTCAAATTTGCACCAATGGAGCCGAAGTGATTCGTGCTTTTGAGGCAGTGTCGAGCGAGAGCCTTTGCTACGAGGAAACCGTCATTTGGGGCTATCTTATCAATCTTCAAAAATGCTCGCTTGACGAACGTTTGGCCATGTTAAAGCGCTATGTGCCCGTGCTGGATAATTGGGCGGTGTGCGACTCCTACTGCGCTCACGCCAAGTGGATGACGCGTGCCGACAAGGCAGTTTTGTGGGATTTTTTGCAGCCTTGGTTCGGCTCCAAACACGAGTTTGAGGTGCGTTTTGCGGTGGTGGTGACGATGTGCTATTTCCTTAATGAAGACTGGCTCGAACGAATCTTCCATCGCATCAACGAGCTCGATTTCGGGCGCATAAAGTCAAAGTATAAGAGCGTCAAAGGCAAGCCGAAGGTGGCGCAACAAGGCACTGTGCAGGGCGCGGAGCCGTACTATGTGCGAATGGGCGTGGCGTGGCTGTTGGCGACTGCGCTGGCCAAGTTTCCCGATGCAACAAGGGCATTTGTCCGCTCGTCGAATCTGCCCAAAGATGTGGTCAAACTCTATGTCCGCAAGGCACGCGAGTCGTTTCGTACCCGCATGGTCGATGCCTTGTGATGCTCTGTGCCGGAAATATTTCCTTACGAAATATGACAGACGAATTGCTCAGATATGCTGAATTCTGTAATTTTGTGGAAGCAATTGAAAAAATCCAACACATAAACAAACATGAAAGTTTTATTGATTAATGGAAGCCCTCGCAAGCAGGGAAATACGGCCACCGCATTGGCAGAAGTGGCTAAACAGCTTGATAAAGAAGGAATTGAAACAGAAACCATGTGGATTGGAAACGCGCCTGTCAGAGGTTGCGCAGCTTGCGGACAATGTTCTGCCAAAGGCCTTGGTCGTTGCATTTTCGACGACGATGTATGCAACCGCATATCGGAAAAATTTGCCGAAGTAGATGGCCTCATTGTAGGCTCTCCGGTGTATTATGGTCAACCAAATGGAGCTTTATTGTCTGTCATCCAACGTGCTTTTTATTCCAATGGCGCAAGCATTTCGGGCAAGCCTGCCGCTTCTATTGCCGTGTGTCGCAGAGGTGGAGCAACAGCTGCTTTCGAATCGCTCAATATGCCTTTCCATATCATGAATATGCCGGTGGTTTCTTCGCAATATTGGAACATTGTGTATGGCCGCACTCCCGGCGAGGCCGCCAACGATGGCGAAGGCATGCAGACCATGCGCACACTTGCCCGTAACATGGCTTGGCAGCTGAAATGCGCGCAAGGCAAACCTGCGCCCGGCCGTCCCTCCGACGAAGAAAAGTCCACCATGAGTTTCATTAGGTAAATTTCTATTAGCAAGTGACACGAAAATGATTACCTTTGCCGCTTGTCATATCAAATAGATTAGAGAGGAATTATTTAGAAGAATTATGAGTAGAACTAAATTATCGATTTTGCTGGCCACGATTGCTTTGGTAAGCCTGATTGCCTTTGGTCTTTGGACTCGTCAGAAGGTGCAAGATATTGATTCAGAAGGTTTTTCTGCAGAGAGAGTGGTGAAAGATATCAAGGTAATTTCGCAGGAGCATCACTCGGTGGCGCATCCTGAGGAAAGAGCAAAGGTGCGTCAGTATCTCTTGGAAAGACTGCAAGAAATGGGCGCCGACAGCATCACGGTATTTGAACACAAGAATTTGGTAGGCCCTGAAAACAAGCATGTTGTCTATACTTTCGATGCTTACAATGTTTTGGCCGAATTCGCTCCGCTTCATGCAGATAGCGCTGACAATCAGAACACTTCGCTTATGATGGTGGCGCATTACGATTCGCGTTATTCTCAACCCATGCCCCGCCAGGATACGGTTTGGTCGTATGGCGCGGCCGACGACGGCTACGGAGTGGGGGTTATTTTGGAAACACTCAATCAGGCACTTAAGTATCGTTCCGAGTGGAAACAATCCTTTAAAATCTTGTTTACCGACGCCGAAGAACCCGGTATGCAGGGAATGAAGGCGCTTTGGCGTGAACATCGCGAAGTGTTTGACCAAGTTGGTTTGATGATTAATGTGGAAGCCCGTGGTCCTTTTGGCCCGGCCTTGTTGTTCGAAACCTCTCCCGGAAGCAAGGAATTGGTAAAACTTTATCAGCAAACGGCCCGCTATCCACACACTTACTCTCTGACCACGGTGGTATATGGTTTTATGCCCAACTTTACTGATTTTACCATTGTTAAGGATGATATTCCCGGCCTGAACTTTTCTACCATCTCCGATATCAATCATTATCACACCAATCTCGACAATTTTTCTTTTGTCACGCCAAAATCGATTCAACATTATGGCTCTCAGATAGTTCCTTTGGTTGAAGAATATCTTACCAATCCTCTTTATTCCGATAAGGATGTCTTGAGATCAGACGAAAACAGCATCAACTTCAGCATGCCTTTGCTGGGTCTGTTCAACTTCTCTAAAACAACCTATACTTGGATAAATGTAGGTATATACATCATTTTTATTCTGCTTTTGTTGCTTGATTTGATGAGAGGCAGAGCAAAATTCGCTCAAATCTGGCCGGCTGCGCTGAAAACGCTCCTGATGGCCATCGGCGTGCTTCTGATAGGAGAATTGATTGCTTATTTGAGTTGCTTGGCTTCCGGTGCCATCTTCAAGCCTTTCGGTATTGTGCAAGGCGTGAAGGCCGACAATATCATTATGATTATCACCGCTTTGCTCATGGTATGTCTGATGGGATTCTTCTATTGGCGTCAACGAAAGAACATTCAAAGACAAAGTTCTCATTCTATACGCAAAAGCGCTCCGCAAACGGCAGCTCGATTGTATGCCAATAATCATCTCTATGCTGTTTTGCTGATTCTCATGATATTGAGCTTGGCACTGTTGCTTGCCATCAACGAAAACCTGATGTTCCTGATTCCTTTGTTCGCCGCCACGATGGCATTATTGTTACATAGGCTCACTTCGCTCCGATGCTGGTATCTGATAGCCATTGCGTTTATTCTGTTGCACAGTCTTTCGTTCCTCTACGCCCTGGCCATGGCGCTCACCATCGGTGCTTTCGGCGCGGTTTTGATGCTAGCTTACTTGCACGTCAAAGTAATCCTGGCATTGACCGACCTTTATATAAGTAAATAATGGTGATACTACTTGAATACTAACAGATTTAACATAACAAAGATGAAATTATCGAGATTTTTTTCCATCCTGATTGTGTTGTCGCTCGCATTCTTTTTGTTCTGCGCAGCCGGCCGCAAAAATCCCAATGTCGTTAACGGAAAACCCGTGGTATTCATGACCACGGAAATCACGCCCGAATCGCTTGTCAAAGTGTATGATGCGCTGGGTGTAAAGCCCGAAGGTAAAGTGGCCGTGAAGATTTCAACCGGTGAACCCGGCGGTAAAAACTTCCTCCAACCTGCTCTTATCAAGGATCTTGTCAGCAAAGTGAACGGTACCATCGTGGAATGCAACACGGCTTATCCCGGCCGTCGCAACACCACGAAAGAGCACCTGAAAGTGTTCGATGAACACGGATTTTCTGCCATCGCACCCGTCGATTTGCTTGACGGCGAAGAGGAAACCATTATCCCTGTGAGCGATACCTTACATATTAAATATAATATCGTGGGTAAAAATCTGCTTAACTACGACTATCTGATTAATTTAGCACACTTCAAAGGTCATGCCATGGGCGGCTTCGGCGGTGTGTTGAAGAATCAGTCTATTGGTATCGCTTCTGCCAACGGCAAGGCTTATATTCACTCTGCCGGAAAGACCGATAAAAAGGAAAAAATCTGGACACATACGGCCAAGCAAGATCATTTTATCGAAGCTATGGCTTCTGCCGCCCAGTCTGTTCACGATTATTTCGATGGTAAAGTTGTCTATATCAACGTGATGAACAATCTGTCTGTCGATTGTGATTGCGATGCGCATCCGGCCGCACCCAAGATGAACGACATCGGCATTTTGGCTTCTTTGGACCCGGTGGCCCTCGATCAAGCTTGCGTGGATCTGGTCTTCAATTATCCTTCGACGAAAGGCGACGACGCAGCCGATTTGATTAAGCGAATCAACTCGCGACATGGTGTTCACATCATTGAGCATGCAGCTGCCATTGGTTTGGGCTCTCGCGAATACGTACTTCGCAGCATAGATAAGAAATGATGCGTAAGTATCTCATTATAATCTTCTTGCTTCTTGTTGTTCCGGCTGTTTCCATGCAGGCGCTCAACAGGAAGCAAGTTCGTTTTGCGGTGGCTCGCCAGATGGAGCAATATCCAGCATCTACTTTGCAGGATATTTACAAAAACTTTTTCCAAGATCGCTTCGGCCCGGGGCATATCGTTTCTGACACAGCGCGAGCCGGAGCCTATCTGCGTCAGGAATTATCGCAGGTAAAGAATGTGAATGTGCCTTTGTATGAGGCATCTGCCGAAAGAGCCGCCTATTATCGTGTTTCCCTGGCAGCCATTACCAGCGGAGCTATTTCTTACGAAGTTTTCTTTTCGGCTTTTATCCGCAGCGTCACGGCTTTGCCTGCCATCGAAGTAGAAGATTGGGCCAAAGAATGGAAAAAGATTGAAAAGATTATCCGCTCCATGAAACTCAATTTGCCTCATTACGAGGAAGATGCCAAAGCTATCGAAGATTTGTTGGCACAAGGCCATTACGCCGTACACCACAGCAAGGCTTATAATTTGCATTACGAGCCACACTATCGCCTGATAGAAAAATCTATTTTCGAGAAAGAAATCTTGCCGCTTTTGAGATAGATAAAACTCATTTATCAGATTTTTCAGGTTGCGGCCAAAGCGGAGCCTTCTTTTCGACTATATATTCGTAGGCTCTCTTGGGCTGATAATCAGCGTCGAAGGGCGTGGCATAATTGCGAACGCCCAACCATGAATCTTTGTCGCTCAGGTTCCAGAAAGTGACGCAATCAATAACTTTGTGATATTTGCGGAAAACGTGGAAAACGCGGGCGTATTGGTCGGCCAGGAATTGTTCGGTGGAATCGCTGATTTCCATGCCTTCTCGACTGAAACGCAAGTTCCCGCCCATGTCCTTGTTCACGCGAATGTCCAGCTCGGTGACGTGGATATGATCCACCACTTTGCGAAATTTCCGGATGGCTTGCTCCAATTCTTTTTCCGTAGGACTATAGATGTTGTAATGGCCTTGCATACCGATTCCATCGATGGGAACGCCCGCTTTTTTCATTCTTTTCACCATATCTGCCATGCGTTGCGATTTGACAGGGTCGCATTCGTTGTAGTCGTTGTAGAAGAGCAGGGCATCGGGATCGGCCTCGCGGGCATATTCGAAAGCCTTAAAGATGAAATCTTCGCCGGCAATCTTGTACATGGGAGATTGGCGATACGGATCTTCTGCCATGGCGTCGTCGGTAAGTGCCTCATTGACAACATCCCAGCAATACACCACATCTTTATATCTGCTCACCACGGCGTGGATATGACTGCGCATCCGGGCTAAAAAGACTTCTTTATCGGGATTATCTTCGTACATCCAGCGGCAGGTCTGATTGTGCCACATAAGACAATGTCCGCGCATTTTCAGTCCGTTTTCCCGGCAAAAATTGGCGATGGCATCGGCCTTTTCCCAGCGATAAACGCCTTCTTGAGGCTCGGTGGGGCCGGGTTTCATGTCGTTCTCGGCCGTGATGCTGTTGAACTCTTGAAGCAATAATGCCTGCTGCTCCGGCACAGATATATTTCGTTGATTGACAGCCACTCCCACCATGAAATAATCTTTGTAAGCATCTTTCATGCCTTGTGCAATGTTTTCTTGTGCTGGCATTTGTGCATCGAGAAAGAGACTTCTTGCCACAATAAAGCCAATGGCCAATAAGCTTCTGCGTGTCATATTTGTTTTCATTCTTGTCACTTTGTTTCGAATTTGTTTTATGGATGCAAAAATATACAAAGAGATTGATTCTTAATTAGCTGCCCCAAAATAAAGTGTATCAAAATGTACCAATTTTTTTTAATAAAATAGCGCCACAATCGTTGCAGAAAAGATATTAATAAGTAATTTTGCACCCTAATATGTACGTAGGAGATTTTTGATAGAAAAAAGAAGACTACGATCATATAATAAATTGATAATTAGATATTTTAATATGTTTTTTAACTTTTTAATCATGAAGAAAAAATTTGGAAAATTGATCATGTCCGTATCAGTGATATGTGCTGTGGGCATGTTCTTCTCTTCTTGTAACGACTACGTTGCCGATGTCAATGCAGAATTGAAGGGCCAGATTGCTGATTTGAATGCGGATATGAGCGCAGATCTCGCCGATTTGCAGACCGCATTGGAAAATGCAATTAACGAATGTAAAGACAATTGTGCCGCCAAGCACATTGAGTTGGAAAAAGCCGACAAGGAAAACTCTGATAGTATTGTGGCTCTTTTGCAAGATGTAGCTGAATTGGATGGTCGCATCGAAGTATTGGAAGATGCGAAGATCAAGGTTGATAGCACATTGCATGCTTTGGATAGCATTCAGAAAATCCATGCTGACACCATCGAATACATCTTTAAGACTTATGCTACCATTGCTTATGTTGACAAGGCGTTGGATAGTGTAGCAACGGTTCTCAGAACGGAAATCAACACCAAGTATGCTGCAGCTCTCGACTCTGTAGGTAAGGTTGCTGTTGCTGTTGCTACCAATGCTTCTGAAATCAAGTGGTTGAAAGAAGAATTGGCCAAGATTAAGTCTTGCAATTGCGACACGGCTGCTATTTGGAATAAGATTAGAGAAAACGAAAGCAAAATCAAGAGCTTGCAGACTCAGGTTGGCATTCTTGATGCTGCCGTGGTTGCTGCTACCGCCACACTTGCCACTCACTCTTCTCAAATCAAGGATCTCCAAGATGCCGACGAATTGCTCAAGCAAGATATCAAAGATTTGCAGACAGCTGTTTCTGAAATCCGCGATGCTTTGACCGATCTCGAAAAGCGAATGAATATCGTTGAAAACCGTTTGAACAAGCGTATCTCAAGTGTAGTTGTGAATGGTGCTTACAGCCCCGTTGTTGGTTATTTCAACTTGCCTACCGGTATGAGATCTAACATCTTGGCTGCTTATTACAATGTTATTTCAAGCCCCGCCAACGAATTGAAGTTCCCGACCGTTCGCACTTCCAACTATGTGGATCCTTCTGCTGCGTTTACCGATGCTGAAGCCGCATTCCTTGGTTTTACCGAAACTTCTTTCGGTTACAAGAATGACGTTCTTGTTGGTACTGAAGGCAATGCCGGTACTTTGTATCTCACCATCAACCCCAACGATGTTGACACCACCGGTATTAAGCTTGGTTTGAAGAACAGTCTTGGTGAAGAATCTGCCGTTGTTCTCGGCCCGCTGGTTAAGTCTGAAAAGAAACTCAACTTCGGTTACACCCGTGCAGCTAACAATGGTTTCTACGAAGTATCTGCTACTTTGGATCCTGCCAATATCGACAAGGCTCAAATCCGCGTTGAAGTAGAAGACTTGAAAAATGTTTTGGCTGATTTCAAATCTATCGGTGACGGTGTAAACTTGAGCAATGCTATCACGACTCTGTACAATGCCGTAAACGATATCGCTGATGCTTATGCAGTAGAAGCTATCTATACTGATTCATTGGGCAAACACAGTGTATATTCAGATTATGGTGTAGCCGCTGTGGCTGTTAAGCCTCTTTCTTACAACTCTTTGGCCGATCTTAATGTTGAATCATTCCCCGGCATTGGTCGCGTAAGCAGTTTGATAAACAAAGTGTTCGACCGAATTGGTACCATCAGTATTCCTGACTTGGGCTTGAACGATCTTTCTCTGAAATTGCAAGCTATCAACTTGGCAGGTATTATTGAAGATACTATTTCATTCAACTTTGAATATCATGATGTTATTACCTATCATTTGAATGAAGAAGTTGATGTTCCCATTGCTGATGTAACAGAAGTTTGGACAACTCCTATTACGGTGCCTGTATATGATGGTTCTATCCAGGTGGGTGAAGTAGTTGTTCCTGCTCAAAAAGTTGAAATCAAGAAGAGTGACATTGTAAACGGCAAAGTTGCTATTGTTAAGGATATCGATATTCCTGTTAATATTAATACAACCATTTCAATTCCTTCTGAAGATGTTCTTGGTCAATTGGGTGGCACCCTCGATGACCTCGACAGCATTTTGGACGACGTAAATGATATGTTGTCTAGCTTTAACGGCAAGATTGAAGATGTAGAAAATAAGGTAAATGATGTTCTCGTAAAGGTTGAAAACAAATTGAATGAATACCTCGACAAGATCAACAACAAGCTTTGCAGTCTGCTTAACTCTATCAACAGCAAATTGCAACCCACTATGTTGGTTAGCACTACCGATGGTTTTGCTCAGTTGAGTTCTATCAAGGCTGCTCCTAGCCAGATTAATGCTGCTTCTGCTGTTTTGGTTCCCACCAGCTACACCGGTGAAATCTTGGCACCTGCCATGAAGAAGTTTGTGGCTGTAACGGCTGCTTTCGATAGCCATGGAAATAGCGTTGAAAGCGTTGCCAGAGCTGCTAACACCGGCGATTTGAACACCGTATTGGATGGTCAGACCCGCGCTATCAACTTCAATGGTCAGTCTGGTTATACCTACGAAATCACTTATTCTGCTGTTGACTTCTCTGGTTATATCAGCAATACCAAGTATTATATTCAGGTAAAATAAACACATTGAGGGATAAACATTTAAATTAGAAAAACTATGAAAGTAAAGAAATTTATATTGTCGTGTCTCGCTGCTGTAGCTTTATTCGGCTTGAGCGCACAAGAGGCAGAAAAGACTGAAAATGTTTTTGTACCTCATTGGTATGTACAAGGACAGTTTGGTGCTCAATATACTTTGGGTGAAGTATCATTCGGCAAATTGGTTGCTCCTAATGCTCAATTGACCTTTGGTCGTCAATTTAGCGAATTGCTTGGTGCTCGTTTCGGTATCAATGCATGGCAAAGCAAGGCTGGTCAGGATGATGCTCGTTGGGCTTGGAATTATGTTGCTCCTTCTTTGGATGGAACATTCAATATTACTAACGCTATCTGCGGTTACAATCCCGATCGTTTGTTTTCATTGAGCGCTATCGCAGGTTTGGGCCTTAATGTTACTTTTGCTAACGATAAAGCCGCTACTGCAAACGACGATTTGAAAGCTTCTCTTAGTCAGACCGGAAACTTTCCCGACGATGCTCTCGAATATTTGTGGGATGGCACCAAGGCCTTCTTGAATGGTCATGTTGGTTTGGCCGGTGATTTCCGCATCACTGACAACCTGAGCGCCGGTATCGAAGTGCAGGCTGTGACTCTTTCTGACAAATATAATTCAAAACAAGCCGGCAACAGTGACTGGTATTTCAACGCATTGGCCGGTGTTAAGTATTGCTTCGGCAAGACTCACGAACATCGCGCTGTTGAACCTACCAAGTCTGTAGAAGAAATCGTTCAGGAATATGTTGACAAGAAAGTCGCTCCTATGGAAGAAAAGGTAAATGCTTTGGAAAAAGACTTGGAAGAAACCAAGGCTGCACAAGACAAAGTGATTGCTGAAGCTGTTGCAGCTGCCGAAAGAGAAGCTGCTCAACCTTTCCAACGCGACATTGTTTTCGGCATTGGTAGTGCCAAGATTACCAAGTCAGAAATGGGCAAGGTAAGTGAAATTGCCAATTACATGAAGCAGAATCCTACTACAGTTGTACTCATCACCGGTTATGCCGACAACGCCACCGGTACCGACAGAGTAAACATGCACAAATCTGAACTTCGTGCCAATGCTGTTGCCAAGGCTTTGAAAGAAGAAGGTATTGCCGAATCTCGCATGACCATCGATTTCAAGGGAGCAAGCGTACAGCCTTACGGAACGCCTGCTGAAAACCGTGTTGCTATCTGCATTGTTCAGAAATAATCTTGACGTAAACATCTTATCATCCAACAATCATCAGGTTTATCCTGGTGGTTGTTGGATAATTTTCTTTATATGAAAAAACTACTTATTGCCTTATTGCTTTCTATATGTATTCTTCCCCTGTCAGCAAAGTTGGAGGGTAATGGTTATTATCGTATCCAGAATGTTGGTTCGGAAAGATATATCACCGTGAGAGACAATAGGGGAAGTATCGATATTGCATCTACTTCTGCCGATTTGGGGGCAGTGGAACTATACAAAAACTTCAGCAATGTAGTATCGGATCCTAGTTCTATTCTGTACGTTCACGAAACCAGTGCGGGTTTTAAATTTTACGCACAAGGTACTGACACCTACGAAATTATCGGCTACTATCTGAAGGTTTCTCTCAACAAAGACGGCAACACCTACAAGGCTTTTCAAAGCAATGATTATTTGAAAATGTACTTAGGAGATGTAGAAATGAGTTCAGTGGTGGATGGCGTGCTCGGTACCAATGCCAAAGGCACTTACCGAGATTGGTATGTGCATCCGGTGAAGGCAGATGCTGATAATTATTTTGGCATCACACCCGAATTCCAGACGAAAGATGGCTACTATGCTTCTTTTTACGCTTCTTTCCCTTTTAGCATGTATTCTGCAGGCATGAAGGCCTACTATATATATAAGGTAGATCAAGGAATGGCAGTGTATAAGGAATTCAGCGGGGAAGTGCTTCCCAGTGCAACGCCCATGCTGATTAAGTGTGCCACCAACAATCCCGCCACCAACAAGCTCGATATCGTCGATAAGAGTACGACTGCGCCTAAGGATAATCTTTTGGGAGGTGTGTATTTCTGCAATAGAACCAAAGCTCACAGGAACCTGACTGCCTACGATGCCAATACCATGCGCGTGCTAGGCCTGAACGCAGCCGGTGAACTGGTTTTCAAGAAAGTTTCTCTCGATTATTTGCCGGCCAACAAGGCTTATTTGAAAGTGCCTGCAGGTTCTCCCGATGAAATCAAGGTGGTTTCTCCCGAAGAATACGAAGCCAATAAAGTGATTCCCGTGAGCGGCATTAAGCTCAACAAGAGTGCTATAGAACTGACCGAAGGCGAAACTTTCCAGTTGGAAGCAAGCGTTTCTCCCGACAATGCCACGGATAAAACCATTACCTGGAGCAGCTCCGATAACAGTATCGCAAGCGTTTCCAATGGTTTGGTTAGCACTTTGAAGGCAGGAACAGCAGTCATTACGGCCAAGGCGGGCGATTTTTCGGCAAATTGCACGATTACGGTAAAAGCAAAAGTGATTCCCGTGAGCGGCATTACGCTTAATAAAAGCAGCGTAGAACTGACTGAAGGCGAAACTTTCCAATTGGTAGCCAGCGTTTCTCCCGACAATGCCACGGATAAAACCATTACTTGGAGCAGCTCTGACAACAGCATTGCAACGGTGTCAGAAGGACTTGTCAGCACATGGAAAGCCGGAGAAGTTGTCGTTAGTGCCAAAGCCAGTGAACACACGGCCACATGTACCTTCATCGTAAAAGCAAAACAAAGCCAGGATCAGCCCGACACACCCGATGTTCCCGTTAACGGCATCACGCTCGACAAAACCGAAGTAGAACTGACCGAGGGCGAATCGGTAACACTGGTGGCCACTATCACGCCTGCTGATGCTACCGACAAAACCATCACTTGGAGCAGTTCTGACGAAAGTGTCGCTAGCGTTGTGAATGGTGCTGTTTCTTGCCTGAAGGTGGGCGAAGCCGTGATTACAGCCAAGGCCGGCGAATTTATGGCCACTTGCAAGATCATTGTCAAAGCGAAAGTCATTCCTGTTGGCGGTATCACGCTCGATAAGACCGAAGTGGAACTGACAGAAGGCGAATCGCTAAGGTTGGTGGCTACCGTTACGCCTGATAATGCGACAGATAAAAGCATTGTCTGGAGCAGTTCGGACGAGCGCATCGCCACCGTTGTAGATGGAATAGTCACCACTTTGAAGGCCGGCGAAGCCATCATTACAGCACAGTCTGGCAATTGCACAGCTACCTGCAAAATCATTGTCAAGGCAAAGCCCGATGCTTTGGAAGTCGTGGAAATGAATACCGGCATTACTGCCATTTACACACTGCAGGGTGTCAAGGTGGGCACTTGCGAAGAAGATTTCGATCGTTTGCCCGAAGGTCTTTACATCATCAACGGACAGAAATTGGTGAAGAAAATCGCCAGATAAGACATCGCGAAACAGAACGCTATTTGCAAAATAAAGAAAATGCGGCATCGTTACAGAACGGTGTCGCATTTTTGCTTGCATCCGGAGCGAAGCCGAGCGGAAGTTTAAAAAATCGTTCTCGTTAAGCGGAGGTTGATGACTGGGAAGACTTTGAGACACTTTACCAGATCGACGCATTGACCCATTTTGCCTTCAATGCCGGTGACATCGTGCACCAAATCGGTGCCATCGTGAGTAACAAGGCTGGGAACGCCACCCCAGAAAAGCAGACCGCAATCGAATGAAAATTTTAATTTCTTGTTGGAAGATGCCAGGGCATTGCCACCGTAACCAAAACCAAGATAAGGTTTTACGGCATTTACCTTCATGTCGGCACTGACCATGCAATATTCGTTAGGCATCATCTTATAGGCAGAGCCATCCGAGATTCTGTTACCCACCTTGAATCCGAGTTCTCCGTAAGAAAACATTTCTTCAATCAGTTTCTCAGTGGGGTACAATTCGAAAGAGCCCATCACGATAATAGGTTCATCATTCATGGCGTTGTTGTACATGGTGTTATACATATTGGCCGCGTACAGCGTGGGCATGGATTCCGGCGCATTATACGCATGTCCAATCTTGGCAGAACCAATGAAAACACCCGGGCTGAAATACCATTTCTTGTTCTGGAAAGGATGGATATCGAGCAAAAGTTTGAAGTTGTAGAAGTTTGGTTTACAGAGCATTTCAATATTCTGACTCACCTTGGTGCCGGTCATTCCTTCGATCATGTTGGAGAGTTTGTCGAAAGTGCTTTCGCCTGTGCCTTCCTCGGCCGTGCGACCCAATTGTTCATCGACATCCACGCCAAAGTTCATACCTAAAGTAAATTCCGGCATGGCTGAGAATCCGGCGCGCAGACGAAGACTGTTGCCAAGATTGGTAGCTACATCAAAACCTATACCGGTGCTACCGGCTTCTACAGCCACATCGAGATGATTGAAAAATGAGAGGCGCTGAGCCTTGGTGTCCGACGATTGTGCAAAATCACTAGACATGGTAGCGTCTTGTGCAAGGGCGAGGTTTCCTGTTAAAAGAAAGCAAGCCAAAAGGATAGATAGGTTCTTTTTCATATTGTCTTCAAATTTTTATCTGCATTATATTTAGTGCCGCGAAGATATTAAAAAGAATCTTAACTATCTTTGTCTGAAACAACAAAGAACGAAATGAAACGATTGATAATTATTATATCTCTGATTTTCAGTATTTCTATTAGCACCGAACTTTCGGCGGCAAGTAAAAGCAAAGTACATACCTTCGAAGCCGGCAAGGGACATTTTCTCTTGGATGGAGAGCCATTTCTTATCAAGGCGGCTGAAATTCATTACGCGCGCATTCCGGCAGAGTATTGGGAACATCGCATACAAATGTGCAAGGCGCTTGGAATGAATACGATATGTATTTATGTCTTTTGGAATTACCACGAAGAGGAAGAAGGTGTTTTTAATTTTGAAGGCGAAAGAGAATTGTCTCGTTTTCTGAAACTTTGCCAAAAACACGATATGTGGGTGATTGTGCGTCCCGGACCCTATGTTTGCGCCGAATGGGAAATGGGCGGATTGCCTTGGTGGCTATTGAAAAAGGAGAACATGGAACTTCGCTCTCTGAATAAGAATTTCATGCAAGCCGTGGGGCGTTTTCAAAGACGATTGGCCAAGGAACTACAGCCATTCATGCTGAAAAATGGAGGCAATATTCTGATGGTGCAGGTGGAAAACGAATTTGGCTCGTATGGCACAGACAAAGCCTACATGAGCGCCATGCGCGACAGCTTGCGAGCAGCCGGATGGGAAGGCACCGCCATGTTTCAATGCGATTGGTCGAGCAATTTCCAAAACAATGCCCTCGACGATCTTATCTGGACGCTGAATTTCGGCACCAATGCCAAGCCCTTGTCTCAATTCAAAACCCTGCGCACCATACGACCCGATGCACCGCTGATGTGTTCCGAATATTGGAGCGGCTGGTTCGACGGATGGGGACGCAAGCACGAAACACGCTCGGCCGATGCTATGGTAAAAGGCATTGGCACCATGCTTGAAAACGGCATTTCTTTCTCGCTCTACATGACACACGGCGGCACCTCTTTTGCGCATTGGGCCGGCGCCAACAACACACATTTCTCGCCCGATTGTACCTCCTACGATTACGACGCTCCCATCAACGAACAAGGTGCTGCAACAGACAAATATCACAAACTCAGAGCTTTGTTACAGGAATATTCCGATAAGCCATTGCCAGAGATTCCCCTGGCCAAACCCATTATTAAGCTGAATAACATTGACTTTAGCGGCTATGCTCCTTTGGAAAGTAATGTTTGTCGGGTGATAACTTCCGAGCAAGTGCAAAGTTTCGAAGAAATGGATTTCGGTTATGGTTCAGCACTTTATGCCTGTGCTTTGCCGGCTTGCCCAGAAGGTGGATATTTGCGTATCACGGAGCCACATGATTTTGCACGTATTTTCGTGAACGACAAACTGATAGGCGAACTCTATCGCGGACTAAAAGAGCAGCATACGCTGAGAATGCCTGCTGTGAATCAAGGAGATACCTTGCGCATTTTTGTAGAAGCTATGGGACGCATCAATTATTCCCGCCAGATTCACGACCACAAAGGCATCACGGAAAAAGTAGAACTGATTAAAAGTGCGGAAGAAGTTATCTTACTGAAAGACTGGGAGATATACTTGATAGATGCGCGTACATATCCAGTCGAATGGAACAAGATCGTAGGGAAAAAGCCGGGCTATTACAAGGCAGAATTCAAGTTAAAAAAGAGGGGAGACAGCTTCTTGGACCTTTCCACTTGGGGAAAAGGTTTTGTCTGGGTAAACGGACATTGCTTGGGAAGATTCTGGAAGGTGGGTCCGCAGCAGACGCTCTATTGTCCCGCTGTTTGGTTGAAGAAGGGAAAAAACGAAATTGTAGTGATGGATATTATTGGTCCTGAGGAAATTACAATGCAAGGTCTTGCATCGCCCATCATCGATATGCTTCGCAAAGAATGCCTACCGGAGGATGCGGTAAAAATAGAACGACAAGTTTTGCAAAACTCATCGGTTCAGGCAGAAAATCAAGGCAATGATGCCGCACCGGGCGCCAAGTGATTCAGACTTGGTTTTGGCTCAATACTTTGGTAATGGCAGCCTTCGTGCGCAGGGCTTCGAATTGCAAAGGATTTTGCCGTAAGGCGCTGTCGTCGAGCAAAATGTCGTAGGGCGGCGTGGATTCGGGCAAGGGGCCGGCCGTCCAATGGTACAAAGCCTCCATACCGAAAAAACGTGCGATGGCGCGGACGCTCATCGTGCTGCCGTTGGCCTTTCCATCTATGGCATATCCGGCAATGTGCGGCGTGGCAATATCCACCAAAGAGAGCAGTTCGGCATCGATGGAGGGTTCGTTTTCCCAAACATCCAACACGCAGGCTTGCAGGCGTTTTTCTTTCAATATAACTTTCAAGGCCCGGTTATCGACCACTTCTCCGCGAGAAGCATTGATAAGTATCTGATTCGAACGAAGTTGCGACAATCTGTCGGCATCAAACAAATGATAAGTGGCATCTTCACCTTCGTAACTGAGCAAGGGATGCAAACTGATGATGTCGGACTCGCGCAAAACTTGATCCAAGGAAACAAAATCCTCAGGTTTTTCCCTGAAAACAAGCTCATTGTCAGACTGCGAACGAGCGGCCTGCATGGCTTTCTGTTTGGGAGGATCGTTTTTGAGTACACGACAACCTTCCTTAGCAGCCAAAATGGCCACTCTTTCGCCTACATTTCCCAATCCGACTATGCCTATGGTTTTATCTTTCAGCGAAAATCCTTGCTTCGAAGCCAAGCAGTGCAGGGCCGATAAAACATACATGGCCACAGAATCGGCATTGCAGCCCGCCGCATTGGTCCAGGCAATGCCTTGTCGTTGGCAGAAGGCTTGGTCGATGTGGTCGTAGCCAATGGTGGCCGTGGCAATGAAACGCACAGAAGAATCCTTGAGCAAGGCTTCGTTGCAATGGGTGCGCGTGCGTATCATGAGCGCGTCAGCATGGCGGACCATGCCGGGCGACGCAAGGCCGCCCGGCATGTACTCCACCTCCGCATAAGGCTCAAAAACACCTTTCACGTATGGAATCTTATCGTCGATACAGATTTTCATTATTTTTGAGCATTTGTTCGGCACAAAATTGATGGCCAAAAGTAGTCAGAGTTTTTGAAATATGATTAATTTTGCCGAAATTTATAGCTAAACAAATTTGTAGAGAATTATGTCGACACTGAGGTTCAATCTCGTGCAGGAAGCCTTCGACCATAAAGTGGTTCCGGCACAGGCATTGCCCAAGAATATTGCCGCCATTTATGGCGAAAACGTCTTCAATATAGACACCATGCGCAAGTATATGTCGCGCAAAGTTTTTAAGAAGGTAGAAGAAGCCATCGCCGCAGGCAAGGCAATAGATACGGAAATTGCAGAAAGCGTGGCACTTGCCATGAAGAAGTGGGCCATGAAAAAAGGCGCCACACACTATACGCACTGGTTTCATCCGCTCAACGACGGAACGGCCGAAAAACACGATTCCTTCATTCAAAAGGACGGTCCTTACAAAGTGATGGAAGAATTCAACGGCAAATTGTTGGTGCAACAAGAGCCCGATGCTTCGAGTTTTCCCAACGGCGGTATCCGCAACACATTCGAGGCTCGTGGTTACAGCGCCTGGGATCCTTCCTCGCCGGCTTTCATCGTGGATGACACGCTCTGTATTCCCACTATTTTCATTTCATACACAGGCGAAGCGCTCGATTACAAGACGCCTTTGCTCAAATCTTTGTCGGCAGTTTGCGAAGCCGCGAAGGAAACTTGTGCCTTCTTCCTGGACGATGTAAAAAGAGTGACTTCCAACTTGGGTTGGGAACAGGAATATTTCTTGGTGGATGAAGCTTTGTTCTCGGCTCGTCCCGACCTGATGATGTGCGGACGTACCATCATGGGACACGAATCGGCCAAGAACCAACAATTGGAAGACCATTATTTCGGATCCATTCCCAAACGTGTGGTGGAATACATGAAAGACCTCGAACTGGAAGCTTATAAATTGGGAATTCCCTTGAAAACCCGTCACAATGAGGTGGCTCCCAATCAGTTTGAATTTGCGCCCATTTACGAGGAAACCAACCTGGCCGTCGATCACAATCTGGTGTTGATGGATTTGATGCGCAAAGTGGCGCCCAAACATCATTTCAGGGTGTTGTTGCACGAAAAGCCTTTCGCCGGCATCAATGGTTCGGGAAAGCACTGCAATTGGTCGCTGACCACCGACACAGGCATCAATCTCTTTGCCCCGGGCAAGCATCCCAAAGACAATCTGCTCTTTGTCACGTTTTTGGTGAATACGCTCATGGCCGTTCACAAGCATAATGCTTTGCTGAAGGCTTCTGTGGCAAGTGCGGGAAATGCTTATCGTCTGGGAGCGAACGAAGCGCCTCCGGCCATTATTTCGGTTTTCTTGGGCGCTCAACTCACACAATTGCTGGCCGATTTCGAAAAGGAAGATTCAGAAGACGGCCTCAAAATGAAATCCAAGTCTAAACTGAACTTGAACGTGAGCGTCATTCCCGAATTGATGCTCGACAACACCGACCGAAACCGAACTTCTCCTTTTGCCTTTACCGGTAATCGTTTCGAGTTCCGTGCCGCCGGTTCTTCGGCCAACTGTGCCTCGTCCATGATTGTGCTGAACACCGCTGTGGCCGGTCAGTTGATGGATTTCAACCAGGCCATGAAAGAACGCATGGCCAAGGGCGAAAGCAAGGAACAAGCCTTATATGCCTTGTTGCGTGAATACATCCGCATCGCCAAGCCTATTTGTTTCGAAGGAAATGGTTACAGCGATGAATGGAAAGCCGAAGCGGCTCGCCGTGGTCTGGATTGCGAAAACAGCATTCCTTTGCAATACGATGCTTATCTGAAGGAATCCAGCATTGCTTTGTTTGCACAGACAAAAGTTCTGAACGAAAAGGAATTGGCCGCCCGTAACGAGGTGAAATGGGAAACCTACACCAAGAAAATCCAGATTGAAGCCCGCGTTTTAGGCGATTTGGCCCTGAATCACATCGTTCCGGTAGCCATCAAATATCAATCTTCTCTGCTCGATAATCTGTTTAAATTGAAGACGCTATATAAAGACGAAGAATATCAGGTTCTTTCTGTGGATAAATCGGAGAAAATCAAGAAGATAGAATATTATATCGAGCAAATTCAGCAATTGACCGATGCCATGGTCGAATCACGAAAAGTGGCCAACCGCATTCCGCAGGAAAGAGAAAAAGCCATTGCTTATCACGACACGGTAGAGCCTTTCTTCGGCAAAATCCGCGACATGATTGACGAACTCGAATTGATGGTTGACAATGAATTATGGCCTTTGCCCAAATACAGAGAACTTTTATTTATACGATAATGAAAACGATCAGATTATTTTTGTTGACTCTTGGCTTGATGGCCATGGGGTTCACGGTTTCCGCACAAGAAAAGGCTGCTGAAACGAAGAAGTACGACATTGTAGTGGCTCGCGATGGTTCAGGCGATTTCAGAAACATCCAGGACGCCATTGAATCTATCCGCGCTTTCAAGCCCGGCGAACGTACGGTGGTTTACATCAAGAAAGGTGTTTACAAAGAAAAAGTGACCGTCCATACTTGGATTACCAACGTGGATTTCATCGGTGAAGACAAAGAAAACACCATCATCACTTACGACGATCATGCCAATATCAACATTCCCGGCACGGCCATGAAGATGGGCACTTTCCGCACGCATACGGTTTTGGTTCAAGGCAATGACATCACCTTCCAGAACCTGACCATCGAAAACAATGCCGAGCAGAAAGGCCAGGCCGTGGCATTGCACGTGGAAGGCGACAGAGTAGCTTTCTTCAATTGCAATATTCTGGGCAACCAGGATACCATCTACACCGGACGTGAACAAACGCGCAACTATTTCGAAAACTGCTACATAGAAGGCACTACCGACTATATTTTCGGTCCTTCGACGGCTTGGTTCGAAGCTTGTCAGCTCCACTGCAAACGCGATTCTTACATCACGGCTGCTTCTACGCCCGAATACGTGAAGTATGGTTACATCTTCAACAATTGCAAGATTACGGCAGCAGACATTGTAAAGAAAATGTACCTCGGACGTCCTTGGCGTCAATATGGCATGACGCTTTTCATGCATTGCGACATGGGTTCTTTCATGCGTCCCGAAGGTTGGCACAATTGGGGAAAGGCCGAAAACGAACAGACTGCCCGCTACTATGAATTTGAAAACACGGGCGAAGGTGCTGCCTACGACAAGCGCGTGGCATGGTCTAAGCAACTGACAAAGAAGGAAGCCAAGGAATATACCCTCGAAAATGTGATGGGCGATTGGAATCCGCTGTTGTTGAAGAAATAATTTTCAGCAACACAGTTCAGAAAACAATTTAGATAAACAGGGAGAAAATTCTCCAGAAACCTCTACCGCCTCTTTTGCTGTAAGCCAAGTGCAAACGCAGCAAGGGGCGGTATTTTTTTGATGCCGCGCGAATGGATTGGTGTGCGTACGCTTCCCAGGTCTCCAAGTCTTGTGCCGCCAAAGTGTTTTCAGCCAGTAACAAAGCCGCGAGCGAAACTTTTCTAAAAGCCAAAGCCGCGCGGAGTCTTTCATTGTCAGCATCGTTCTCCTCGATAAATCTTTCAATGGAAGCCAAGGCATTTTCAAGCGCTTCGGCATCTTTCGAGTAGGAGAATCCAGAAATGGAATCTTCGGAAGCATGAATCAAATACAAAGCCTTGTCTGCGAAGAGGATATCCTCGTTGCGCAAGAGCCACAACAACTTGAAAGCATAATCGAAATCTTGCCAGCGCGATAGTTCCTCATTCCATATCGGAATGTTTTCCAGGGACTTACGACGAAGCAAAAAAGAATGCGTCACCACCAAGGGGTCCACTAAATGCTGGGCCGCATCGACAGCACAGCGCTTAGGATGCAGACGCTTCTTTCCGGCAGTTTCCAAATGACTGCGCATCAAGATCATAGCCTTTTGCGGATAGGCTTTGATGAGGGCATCGAGATAGGGAAACATTTCAGGATAGACTTCATCGTCAGAATCGAAAAAATAGAGATAATCGCCACCGGCCGCTCTCAGCCCCGCATTGCGTGCCGCACAAGCACCGGTCTTTGTTTCGCGCAACACCTTGATCTGAAAATTGTCCGATTGGTACTTTGCCTGGAAATCAAGGCAAAGCTGATAGGAGTTGTCTTGTGAATTATTGTCCACCAAAATCAGTTCGAGCGGGCGAAATGCTTGCTGCTCAAAAGATTGAAGGCATCGCATCAGCGTATTGGCGCGATTGAAAACTGGAATGACAACTGATATCATAACAAAGAAAGATAGTGCGCAAATGTACTTAATTATTGCAAGATTATACTTATCTTCGCAAGATTAATTTATGGCTTATGTTGATTCAGAAAGATATTGATTTACAAGATAAACATAGTTTTCATTGCCCGGCAAAAACCGAGTATTGGGTAGAATATGCCCATGTGGATGAACTGCGTCAGATTCTCGTGGAAGCCAACGATTTCGCCTTGCCTATCATGCCCGTGGGCGGCTGTTGCAATTTGCTTTTCTGCAAAGATTATGAGGGGATTTTGCTGCATTCCTGCATCAAAGATTGGAAGATTCTGGAAGAAGACGAAGACAGCCTTCTGCTACAAGCCGGAGCCGGCATCAATTGGGATGAATGGGTGGCATTGACGGTGGAAAAAGGCTGGGGCGGATTGCAAAATCTTTCGGGCATTCCCGGAGAAGTGGGAGCCAGTCCTGTGCAAAACATCGGTGCCTACGGCGTGGAAGCCAAAGATTGCATCGAGGCCGTGCAGGTATTCGACCGTGAAACGCTGCAATTGAAGACCCTCAAAGCCGAAGAATGTTGTTTCGGCTATCGCATGAGTCGTTTCAAAGAAGATTGGAAAGAGCTGTACATTGTTTGCTACGTGCACTTCAGATTGAGCAAAAAACCTTCGTTCTGTTTGGATTATGGAAAACTGAAAGAAGAAGTGGAAGCTTTGGGAGAAGTCTCTTTGTCCAATGTTCGCCAAGCGGTTTTGTCAATCAGGAACAGCAAGTTACCTGATCCCGACAAATTGGGCAATGCCGGCAGTTTCTTTAAGAATCCCTGTATTCCGCAGGCCGATTTCGCAGCCTTACAAGCCGATTATCCCGATATGCCGTCATGGCCACAGAAGGATGGAAGTGTCAAGATTTCAGCAGCTTGGCTTATCGATAAAGCCGGTTGGAAGGGCTATCGCGAAGGTGATGCAGGAGTTTGCGAAACGCAGGCGCTGGTGCTTGTCAATCACGGAAATGCCCATGGAGAAGACATCTATCGTCTGTATGAAAAAATTGCTGCCGATGTGGAGGAAAAATTCCATATAAAATTGTACCCGGAGGTGGTGATTTTGAAATAAAATACGCTATCTTTGTTTGTCTGAGCCGGAAGATTCCAACCCGCATTAAGAAAGAATTCAGAAAGAAAATAATAACAATTAATACGCTAACATTATGAGATTTACAGTATCAAGTTCAGAATTGAACAGCCGCTTGGCAATCATGAGCAAAATTATTGTGCCCAATGCTTCTTTGCCCATCTTGAGTGACTTTCTCCTGACCGTCGAAGACAATAAATTGCTTATCCGCGCCTCGGACCAGGAAACCACCATCGTCTCTCGCATGGATCTTATCGACGCAGACGAAAACTTCAACTTTACGATTCCTGCCAAGAGTTTTTACGATTCCATCAAGGAATTGTCCGAACAGCCGGTCCGCATCGAAGTGGATAAAGATACTTTAGCCGTCAATATTTTGTATCGCAACGGTACTTTCAATTTCGCAGCAACCTCTTTGAACAGCGACGAATATCCCAACCTGAAACCTGTTTCTGATGTCAGATGTGAATTGAGCATCAACTCGGAAACCTTGCTCAAGGGCATTTCGTCAACTATGTTCGCTACGGGCGACGATGTTTTACGTCCTGTCATGAACGGTGTGGTATTGGATGTAACGGCTCAGGACATCACCTTCGTGGCCACCGATGCGCACAAATTGGTTCGCCTGAAAAACAGTAAGTTCAGCGGCAAGATCACCGAGGGCGATTCGTCTTTGCTGATTCTCCGCAAAAAACCCTTGAACATTCTGAAAATGATTTTGGCCAAGGAAAACTGCGATATTCAACTTGTGTTCGGCGAAAAGAGCTGGATGATGCACTTGCCCGACTATAGCGTCTCTTCATTGCTTATCGAAGGCCGTTTCCCCAACTACAACGCCGTTATTCCTCAGAACAATCCTTACACCATTTGGGTGGATCGTCTGACCATGCTCTCGGCTTTGAAGCGCGTTTCTCTTTGCACGGACGAAGCCACCGGTCTGATCCGTTTGGAAATCAAGGACAACAATATTCAGATTTCGGCTCAAAATATAGACTTCTCTACATCTGCTCAGGAAAATGTTCCTTGTCAATATGATGGAGATGGCATCGTTATCGGTTTCAAGGCGCTTTTCTTGATGACCATGCTCAGCAATATCGAAACCAAGGACGTGATCATCAAACTTTCAGACGCCGCACGCGCTGCTTTGGTCATGCCTTCCGAAAACAATGATGGCGAAGATTTGCTGATGCTGTTGATGCCTATGATGATTAAAGCTTAATGTGGCTCACTGCGTATGAAACTGAATCTTAAAAATCCCATCGTTTTCTTCGATTTGGAAACCACCGGCACCAATGTGGTGTACGACCGTATCGTGGAGATTTCCTATCTGAAAGTTTCTCCCAACGGCAAGGAAGAATGCAAAACCTTCCGAGTGAATCCCATGATTCCCATTCCTGCGGGCGCAACAGCCGTGCATCATATCAGCGATGAAGACGTGAAGGATTGTCCCACGTTCAAGGAAATTGGCAAGGAAATCGCCCACGATATCAAGGGTTGCGACTTGGCCGGTTTCAATTCGAATCGTTTTGACATTCCTTTATTGGCCGAAGAATTTTTGCGTCACGGCATCGACATCGATTTAAGTGCAAGAAAAATGATTGACGTTCAGGTGATTTTCCATAAGATGGAACAACGCACTTTGAGCGCAGCTTATCGTTTTTATTGTGGCAAGGAATTGGAAGGCGCTCATGGTGCACAAGCCGATACGCTGGCTACATACGAAGTCTTGAAGGCTCAGCTCGATCATTATTCCGATGTTTTGGAGAACGATGTGAATTTCCTGGCCGATTTCTCCCGCCAAAGCAGAAACGTGGATTTCGCCGGACGCATTGTATATAACGACAAAAACGAAGAAGTATTCAATTTCGGTAAATACAAGGATGTCCCTGTGCAAGAAGTGCTTCGCAGAGATCCCGGTTATTATTCCTGGATGATGCAAGGCGATTTTGCCCTGAACACCAAACAAGTATTGACTAGAATTCGTCTTAACACCCAAAACACTTTGTTTTAATTATGTTACAAGGAAAGCATATCGTATTGGGCATCACCGGAAGCATCGCGGCCTACAAGGCGGCCTATCTCTTGCGTCTTTTGGTAAAGAAAGGGGCAGAAGTGCAAGTGGTGATGACACCGGCTGCCAAAGAATTCATTACACCGGTCACCTTGTCGCCCTTGTCGGGAAAGCCCGTGGTGAGCGAGTTTTTCGCTGCCAACGATGGCCAATGGCACAGCCATGTAGATTTGGGACTCTGGGCAGATGCCATGCTCATTGCGCCCGCCACGGCTGCCTCCATCGGCAAAATGGCTCATGGCGTAGCTGACAATATGCTCATTACCACCTATCTGTCGATGAAGGCACCGGTCTTTGTTTCGCCGGCCATGGACCTGGATATGTACAAGCATCCCAGCACACAAGCCAACCTGAAACTGCTTCAATCCTATGGCAATCACATCATTGAACCCGGATTCGGCGAATTGGCCAGTGGACTGGAAGGCAAGGGCAGAATGGAGGAACCGGAAGCCATTGTGGAGTATTTAGAACAATATTTTGCTCAAGTTGCTGAAATGAGCGGAAAGCGTGTTCTCATTACTGCCGGTCCAACTTACGAAAAGATTGATCCTGTGCGTTTTATCGGCAATTATTCTTCCGGCAAGATGGCTTATGCCTTGGCCGGAGAATGCGCTCGTCGTGGAGCTGAAGTTTGCCTTATTTCGGGGCCCGTTCAATTGGAAACGCCTGCCGGAAACATCCAACGCATTGATATCGAGAGCGCTGATGAAATGTATGAAGCTTGCATGAAGGAATTTCCCACTTGCGATGTCGGCATTCTTTGCGCTGCCGTGGCCGATTTCAAACCCATCTGCGTAGCCGATCAGAAAATAAAGCGAGGTGCCGAAGATTTGTGCATACAATTAACGCCTAATCAGGATATTGCAGCTGCTTTGGGTAGAATAAAGACGGCAGATCAGAAGTTGATTGGCTTTGCCCTGGAAACGCATAACGAGATGAGCAATGCTCAAAACAAACTGCAAAAGAAGAACTTGGATGCTATCGTGCTGAATTCCTTGCAGGACAAGGGTGCCGGATTCCGCCACGACACCAACAAAGTGAGCATCATTTCTGCCACAGAAACTTTGGATTATCCTCTGAAGCACAAGCAGGAAGTGGCTCGTGACATCGTGGATTATCTCTTGAACAACCTTCATCTGAATTAATTTCGTATGAGAAAGAACCTCTTAATCTGTATCTTATGTCTTTTGATAGAAAGCCTTTGCCTAAAAGCTCAGGAACTGAATTGCCGTGTCCAAATCAACACGGACCAAATTGGTGGTACAGATAAGGCGGTGTACGAAAGTTTCAAGAACAACCTGACGGAATTTCTCAACACGCAACATTGGACAGAACTCACTTTCGGACGACAAGAGAAAATCGATTGTGGATTCATGTTCATTTTCCAGAAAACGGAAGACAATGTGCACACGGTGGAATTGCAGATACAGTCGCGCCGGCCGGTGTTCAATGCTTCTTATGTTTCGCCCATTTTGAATTTGCGTCAATCTTTGGAATTTGAGTATCAAGAGGGGCAGACCTTAGAATACAATCCCAACAATATTTCCGATAACCTGACGGCAACCATCGTTTTCTGGGTGTATTTCATTATGGGAATGGATTTTGATACTTTTTCACCCAAGGGTGGAGAATTTTTCTTCCAGCAAGCCCAACACATTGTCACCCAGGCACAAGGCTCATTGGGCGACAATTGGAAAGCGCATGCCGACGACAACAACTGCTGGTCTTGGATGGATGCTATTACCAACGAAACGCAACAGGTTTACAGACAGTTGGCTTATCAGTATCATCGTTTGGGCTTGGACATGATGTATGACAACATGGAAGAGGCGAGAGCCAATGTCGGCAAGGCTTTGACCTTGTTGGAAACCATCAAGAACAACGATGCCCGTTCGCCTTTGTTGAGCAATTTCTCTGATGCCAAGTTGGACGAAGTGATTCAAATTTATTCCAAAGCGCCCCAAAAAGAAAAAGACGCCATTTACGACCTTCTGGTGCAGTTGTATCCGGGTCAAAGTGGTCGTATAGAAGCCATTAAAGAAAACTAATATCATGTTACACAGACTAAGTATCAGCAATTATGTATTGGTAGAATCTCTCGAACTGACCTTCGATAAGGGATTGTCGGTGATCACCGGCGAAACCGGCGCGGGAAAGTCGGTGATGATTGGAGCTCTCGGCTTGATTCTCGGACAGAGAGCCGATTTGAAATCTATCAAAGAGGGAGCCGAACGATGTGTGCTCGAAGCGGAATTTACCGATATCGAGCGCCTAAAATCTTTTTTTGAAATCAACGACCTGGAATATGATCCTTGTTCCTGTGTCATTCGTCGCGAACTTTCGGCCAACGGAAAATCCAGGGCCTTCGTGAACGATTCACCGGTTTCGTTAAACCTACTCAAAGAATTGGGACAAATCTTGGTTGACATTCATTCTCAGCACGAAAACCTATGGTTGGGGAAAGATAGTTTCCAACTGAACGTGCTGGATATGATTGCCGGAAACCAAGCGGAGTTGCAAGCTTATCAAGCCTTGTTCAAGGCTTACGAAGATTCTCGCAAAGAGGCGGCGACATTGGAAGAGAACCTGCAAAAACAACGTCAAGAACAAGATTATCTGCAATTTCAATATAGCCAGTTGGCCGATGCTCATCTGAAAGAAGGGGAGCAAGAAGCCCTGGAATCTCAGCGGGAATGGTTGACGCATGCCGAAGACATCAAAGCCGGATTAGACTCGATTGAACAAGGTTTAAGTGCAGACACCACGGGTATCTGTGCGCAGTTGAAAAATGCGGTGAATACGGCCTCTCAGTTGCAAAAGATATTTCCAGATATGGAAGAGGCGCATCAGCGTTTGGAATCTTGTCTGATCGAACTGAAAGACTTGCAACGCGACATGGAACGCTGGAGCCAGCAAACTGAGGTAGATCCGCAAGCTCTCATGCAAGTGGAAGATCGTCTGAACCTGCTTTACGACTTGCAACGAAAACATCATTGTGATTCTGTCGAAGCCTTGATGGAACTGACCACTTCCTTGGCGGACAAGCTGCAATACATAGATCAAGGCGATGAAGCTTTGGCTGCAGCAAAGAAAAAAATGGAAGAGTATCATCAAAAAGTCTTGTCTGCTGCTTCGAAATTGAGCAAGAAACGTCGCGCCGTGGTGAAAAATATGGAAACCTATATGTGTACGCAGTTGCAACAATTGGGTATGCCGCACGCGCGTTTTCAAGTACAAATCGAAGAAAAACAAGCCGATCAGAACGGAGCCGACCGAGTGACCTTCCTGTTTTCGGCCAATAAAAATGTGGCCGTGCAATCGATCACACAAATCGCATCCGGTGGTGAAATTTCTCGTTTGATGCTCTGTATCAAAGCAATGATGGCAGAAGTGAGTTCTTGCGCTTGTCTTTTGTTTGACGAGATCGATACCGGCGTTTCCGGTGAAATCGCGCACAAGATGGCTAAATTGATGCAAGCCATCGCCATGCACAGACAGGTATTGTGTATCACGCACTTACCTCAGATTGCCGCCAAAGGAGAACATCATTATAAGGTATATAAATCGGAAGAAGGCGAACAGGCCATCAGCAATGCTCGTTTGTTGCTTCCGGAGGAAAGACTGCAGGAGCTCGCCAAAATGCTCAGTGGCGACAGTGTTTCTCAGGCGGCCCTCGACAATGCAAAATTATTATTGGAATCGTGCTAACTCATTAACATTATGTATTATAAAAGACCTGCTCCCAGGGGAGGAAACGAAATGATTTTCGGCATTCGTGCCGTATTGGAAGCCATTGCCGCCGGCAAGGATGTAGATAAAATCTGGATTCGCAAGAATCTCGAAGGCGATTTGTCGAAAGAACTTTTCGCCGCGCTCAAAGGCAGCAATATTCCTGTGCAACGCGTTCCGCAGGAAAAACTCAATCATATCACCACCAAAAATCATCAAGGTGTCATTGCTTTCATGTCGCCGGTTACTTATCAGCGCCTGGAGCAGATTATTCCCAATTTGTACGAAGAAGGCAAGGATCCTTTCATCGTGGTGCTCGACCGTCTGACCGATGTGCGCAATTTTGGTGCCATTGCCAGAACCTGCGCCTGCGCCGGTGTGGATGCCATCGTTATTCCTATGAACGAGAGTGTTACCGTCAATGCAGATGCCATCAAGACATCGGCCGGAGCCTTGCATACCTTGCCCGTTTGTCGCGAAAGCAGTTTGCGCGAAGCGCTTCGATTCATGAAGGATTCAGGTATTCACTTGGTGGCTGCCACGGAAAAGGCTTCTGCTTCTTACACGGATGCTCAGTATCAAGGACCTTTGGCCATCGTGATGGGATCTGAAGACGAAGGCATTGCGGTGGAAAACCTGCGCATTTGCGACGAATTGGTACAAATACCCATGCGCGGAAACATTGCTTCCCTGAATGTTTCGGTAGCTGCCGGCATCATGATTTACGAAGCTATCAAACAAAGATAAAATGCACTTTATCAGCGATGTACTGCGTGAAACCGTAATGATTACGGCTTTCGTGCTGGTGATTATGCTCTTTATCGAAGTGCTGAATATCGCCACGCAAGGGAAGTGGAGCCAATCTTTGCTACGCTCTCCGTTTTGGCAAATTGTTCTTGCTGCTGTTTTGGGAACGATTCCCGGTTGTTTCGGTGGCTTTGCCGCTGTCTCCCTTTATACTCACGGCATTTTCCATTTTGGAGCCTTGATGGCTGCCATGCTCAGCAATATAGGCGACGAAACCTTTGTCATGTTGGTACAAATGCCACAGACAACGGGCATCATCATGCTGATACTATTTTTGATCTCCATTCTGGTCGGCTGGCTTTGCTGGCGATTCGGTCCAAAACAATCTGTGCATCAGAAAGAAATGGCACATTTTGAGATTCATCACGAACATTATGCCTCTCTGCGCGAGATGGCCAAGCAATGGAAACAACATCTGAAACACATGAGTTTTGCCCGCGCTTTGCTGCTCTGCGGTTTGATTTCTTTTATCGTCATCCTGTTGCTGGGCGGATTCGAGCATTCTCATGCGCACGAGGGAATGCACCTGCATTTGCCCATGGAAGAGAAGTGGTTCAACATGATTTTTCTCTTGCTCGCGCTCTTAGTGCTTGTGACGGTGGTCATTGTGAACGATCATTTCTTGGAACATCATCTCTGGGGACATGTCATCAAGCATCATTTTCTGCGCATTTTCCTTTGGACACTGGCCGCTTTGCTCCTCATTCATTGGATAAGTGGTAAAGTGAGCGCTTTAGATTGGATCAATCAGAACACGATGGTACTCTTGTTCTTGGCCATTTTAGTGGGTCTGATTCCACAATCCGGACCGCATTTGGTCTTCATCAGTCTGTACCTGAGCGGCAGTATTCCCTTTATCGTGTTGTTGGCCAATTCCATCGTGCAAGACGGACACAGCGCATTGCCTCTCTTCGCTGAATCGAAGAAGACATTCTTTGTGATGAAAGGAATGAAAGCGCTGATTGCTTTGGTTTTAGGCCTCGTTTTCCTGCTTTGAAGCATCTTCATGTTCCGAAGGCGACTTCAGTTCCAAGCAAAGCACATTTTCCACGTGTTGGGTATGGGGGAACATATCCACCGTCTGAATGGCAGTCACGCGGTAAGCTTCGTCCAATAGATTGATATCGCGGGCTTGAGTGGCAGGATTGCAACTTACGTACACCACCTTTTTGGGACGCGCCTTCAAAATGGTGACAATGACATCCGTATGCATGCCGGCACGAGGCGGATCGGTAATCAAGACATCGGGACGTCCGTACTTTTCGATAAATGCATCATTGACAATATCTTTCACGTCACCGGCAAAGAAGAGCGCATTGTCTATGTGGTTGAGTCGGGCGTTTACCTTGGCATCTTCTATGGCTTCGGGCACATATTCCACGCCAATCACCTGGCGAGCCTTGGCGGCCACGAAATTGGCGATGGTGCCGGTACCGGTATACAAGTCGTACACCAGTTCCTTGCCTTGCAAGTCGGCCAGCTCGCGCACCACACTATACAAGCGATAGGCTTGTGCCGAATTGGTCTGGTAGAAAGATTTCGGGCCAATCTTAAACTGCAGATTCTCCATCTGTTCCATAATATAATCTCGGCCTTTGAACACCTTGATGTCTCTGTCGAAGATGGTATCGTTGCCTTTGTTGTTCACTACATAGAGCAGGGAAGTGATTTCCGGGAAACGATCGGCAATGGCTTGCATCAAAGCCTCAATCTTTTCTTGTTCTTCGCGATAGAAAACCACGATGAGCATTTTTTCGCCGGTGGAAGCCGTACGCACAATCATGTTACGCATCAAACCCTCCTGCTGACGGAGGTTGAAAAACTCGTAGTCATGTTCCACGCAGAATTGACGGATAAAGAGACGAACTTCATCGGAGAAGGATTCCTGCAAATAACAATGCTTGATATCCAAGACCTTATCGAACATGCCGGGAATATGGAAACCCAATGCATGCTGGTCGAGCGTGGCAAAATCTACCTCAGAAGCCATTTCTTCTGCCGTGCGCCAAGGTTTGTCGGAGAAGGTGAATTCCAACTTGTTGCGGTAATACATGATGTTTTCCGAGCCAAGGATGGGACGACATTCGGGCAGTGGTACTTTGCCTATATGCTTCAGGTTGTCAAGCACTTGTTGCTGTTTGTGGCGCAATTGTGCCTCGTAGGGCAAATGCTGCCACTGACAACCGCCGCAAACACCGAAATGCTCACAGAATGGCTGACAACGTTCTTCCGCGTACTTTACATATCGCACAATACGACCCTCGGCATGTTGTTTGCGTTTTTTCAAAATCTGAATATCCACCACATCGCCGGGCGCACCGAAGGGCACGAAAACCACCATGTTATCTACTCTGGCCAGGGCCTTTCCTTCAGCTGCAACCGATTGTATTTCAACGTTCTCCAGAACGATTTTTTCTTTATTTCTTCTTCCCACTTTGCTTGTTTTGAATGAAAGTGCGAAATTAGAAAAAAAGGCTTACTTTTGCGCATATTTTCCAACGAAAACTTATGACATCAAGCCTTTCCAACGGACAAAAATACAGAAACGCCTTTGCCTGGCTCAATTACGCCATGGCTATACTGATGGTCTTTTCGCTCACCTGGCCAGATGCTCTGATGCTGAAAGTCTTTTTTGCATGGGCATGTACCTGGGTTTTCGATGTCGTGGCCGATAAACGATACCTGCGGCCTTCTTTCTCGGCCAATAAGGCTCCCTTGCTCGCTGCAGGCGCCTTTTTTCTACTGATGCTGATATCTTTCCTGTATTCCGATAACATGGATTATGCTATGAAAGTTTTGGAGCGCAGATTGGCTTTTGCCCTGCTTCCGCTGATGGCTGTTTTCGGATTCAACGATAAATATCGCCTGAAACCCATGCTTTTGGCTTTCGTCATCGGCGCCATGATTTCTTTGCTGTTGACCTTGGTATTACCTTTTGCCGACTATCTTTTCAACGAAGAAGGGCGTTATTTGTACCAAAAAAGCGTTTCCGACCAATTCGTGAGGATTGCCATGGACTTCAAACACCGGTCATATTTTGGCATCATGCAATTGATGGCGCTGGTTTGTCTATGGTATCTGCGTCAAGATTTGAGCGCTTCTTGGGGAAAGAAAACCTACCTGGGCATTTTCGGGCTGTATGCCTTATTCATTTTGGTACACTTGCTGTTTTTGAAAGGTCGTACGCCATTGCTGGCGCTGGCGGCTCTAATCATTTTCGCATTTGCCTCTTTCTTATTCAAAAGTAAATCTTTCAAACAATGGGGCCTCCTATTGCTCCTGATGCTGGTTTTGGCCGGCGGCATCGGCTGGACCTTTTACACAAGATTTCACAACGACAGACTGAAACTGATAGAGCAGACCGATCCTGATGCCATTAAAAAAGACGACAGTCGCTCGAATATTTGGCAAGCGAGCATGGAGATTCTTACCGAAGAGGGGCAATGGCTGTTTGGCGTCGGAAGCGGTGATTTGAAAGACAAACTCGATGAGAAATATGCCGAAAACGGATTGAGCATCAAGAGAAGACACGCGCACAATACCTTGCTCAACACTTGGATAGAGCTTGGATTGCCCGGACTTTTACTCGTGCTTTTCATGATGATTGGGCCATTCTTTTCGGTAAAAAACAAGGAAAACAGACAATTCCTGCTGGCTTTGGCCATTCCGCTTTATCTTTTGTTGATGGTAGAAGCCTTCACGCAAACCATTCACGGCCTGCTTCTATGGGCCAACTTCCTCTTGCTTTGCGCATATTTAGACACATCTCCATCGACGAATGAGAAATCGTGCTGCAATGATTTGGCTATCAAGCTTAAAAACACTTGCTTCATCATATTGGCTTTAATAGCTTTGCTTTGGCTTGTTTTCCTGAAAATGGATCAGGGATACAATCCACGAAACCCGCGTACTTACGCACAAGTGAAGCATTACAAAGTAGAAAAACAACTTCCTATGCCATATCCTTCTTCATTGGACAAATGCAAGGGATACAAGATAGAAGCCGGGGTAGAGTCGGCCTACAGAAACGAGTTGCAGGCAGCTGAGTTTTCATCGTCGGTGTATGTGCCATCACCGGCCTACAAGTCTTTCAGCGTATGGTGTTTCGTAAGCGAAGACTTCGACGGAAACGAGGTCTTGTTGCAATCTTTCAAACGCCATGGCGAAAGGCTCGATTACTTTTTTACATCCTACCATTTACAGGGAAAAGGCCAATGGCAACGCTTGCAACTTTCTGTGGAAAACTTGGGCAATTATGCACCTTGTTCCTTCATTATCAGAAAGAAAGGCGTAGAAAACCTCGATAGTTTACAAGGCTACGTTATTTTTGCATTGCCTGTTTTTGAGAAGTAGGCTGCGTGCAAAGACTTACCACCACAATGACCAAAATCGAGACGGGAAGCGCAAAAACGATGGGATCTATCAAGGGGAAAGGATAGGCCTCAATCAACACTGGTTTTCCGAAAATCGCCTGACAAAGTCCGATGGCGGCAGCTTCTTTCCTGTGCAGGAATCCCAAACAGAACAGACTGGCCACAAATCCCGCTATCACGCTCCACAAAGCACCTTGGCGCGTCACCTTCTTCCAATAAAGCATGCAGAAATACGTTGGCAGGAAGGCCGCGGCGCACATACCCATGAACATGGCGGTGCCTCTGGCAATGATACTTTCCTTAAGCATGTAGCAAACCACATAACTGATGACAATGGAAATGAGTACACCCAACTTGATCCATTTGGTGAAATGCTTGGGTGCTTGGCCGTCTTTCATCCCATCCACGTAAATATCTGAAGCCACCGAGGTTCCCATGGTATGGAATTGCGAACTCAAAGTGGACATGCTGGCCGAGATAATGCAGAGCATCAGCAAGATGGTGAACCAGTTGGGCATGGATTCATTGATAAAGAGCGGAATAATCTTGTCTATGTCGGAAACCATTTCCATGGCTACTTTGCCATGATTCTGGTAAAAATACAAATTTGAAAGTGCGCCGGCATGATACACCACGCCCACGGTGATAAACAAGAACAGACATCCGATGAAAATACCCTGATTGAGTTGCTTGCTGCTTCGCACGGTAAGAAAGCGAACAATGAGCTGCGGCTGCGCCAAACATCCGATGCCGACGCCCAAAATGAGTGAAGTGACCAATGAGAACCATTGTTCCGATCCGAATACAGGCATCTTGGCCCATCCTTGGTGTCCGATGGCCGCCACGCTTTCAGGAACCATCGCGTCCATGGAATCGAGCATTTGGTTAGCCTCTACAAAACCCATTCCTAAAGATTTGTACAATCCCACTAAAAGAATGAACATGCAGACGAACATCAGAACTGCCTGGAAAGCAGAAGTGTACATCACGCCCTTCATGCCTCCGGTAATGACGTACACCGAAACGATGAGTGTGAACACCAACAAGGCTAAGTGATAATCGATGTGGAAAATTTCCTCTACAAAAACGGCGCCACCTTTCATCACCACGGCCGCATAAAGCGGCATACCGATGAAAATGATGGCCGCGCTGATGATTTCCAAAGCCTTGGAATGGAAAAAACGTCCCATCAATTGAGGGAATGTGTTGGCACCCAAGGAGTAACCTATGCGTCGCGTTTTCTTTCCGAAGAAGATGAAGGCGATGACCACACCCACCAGCATGTTCAACAGACAGAGCCATTGCAATCCCATGCCGAAGGCGGCAGACATGCCTCCGAAACCCACGATGGCCGAAGCCGAAATAAAAGTGGCTCCATACGAAAGCGCCATCACCACAGAGTTCATGCTGCGTCCGCCCACCATATAGTCGCTGGCACTTTTGGTGCCTCTATACGCATACCAACTCAATGCCACCAAGATAAATACATAGACGATGGCAATGATACCTAATAGAATGTAATTCATCGTTTTTCCTGTTTCGTGAGATTCTCTTCTTCGTCATCCTCGTTCCAATAACGGATGCCGTAGTATATACCAAAAACAAGGCAGGCCAATTCGAGCAAATAGGCCAACCAAATACCGGGATCGCTGATACCAAACATATTATGTGAGATGCTTAGAATTGTAAATCACTTTCTTCCACGCAAACCAAGGCATGCTTCTTGATGATCTCCATGGCCTTTTCCTGGTCGTTGGTACGCATGATCAGGATGCCGTTATGATGCCACATGAAAGAGTAAAGATACTCGATGTTAAGCCCTTCCTGCGTGAAAAGGGAAATGGTATCGGCCGCTGTTCCCACCACATTTTCCAAGGAAATGGCCAATACTTCAGACATTATCATGGTCAGGGAGTGTTTTTTGAGCGCCTCGTAGGCTTCCTGAGGATTTTGCGTAATCACGCGGTATATACCGTATTCTGCTGTATCAGAAATACTTGAAGCAACGATTTGCAAATTCTCTTGCTTAATGATGCCCAGGGTTTCGTGCAAGGTGCCTGGCTTGTTTTCTATAAAAATGGAAATCTGATGTAACATATATTTTCTGCTTTAGAATTTTTTACGTAAATCTTTCACTCTCACTGCTTTTCCTTCCGACTTGGGCAATGAATTTCTCGGAACGAGCTTCACCTTCGGCGTCACCAAAATCTCGTCTTTGAGCTGGCGAGTGATTTCTTTGTTGAGCGCCTGCAATTTGGCATAATCGTCGGTGAAGAGTTCGCCCAGTTCCACTTCGACAATCATGATGTCGTTGTCTTCGGCTGTGTCTAAGGTAATGAGGTAGTCGCTGCCCAATTCCTTGAATTTCATTAAGATGGTTTCAATCTGAATGGGGAAGATGTTTACACCTTTCAAGATGATCATATCGTCGCTGCGGCCCTTCATACGGTCGAGACGCACATGTTGACGTCCACAAGGACATTGGCCGGGAAGAATACGCGTCAAATCGCGGGTACGATAGCGCAGCAAGGGCATGGCTTCGCGGTTGAGCGTGGTGAGTACCAATTCACCCACTTCGCCGTCGGGCACAGGTTCCAGGGTTTCAGGATCGACAATTTCAACCAGATAATAATCTTCCCAGATGTGCAAGCCATTCTGTTCCTGACATTCGAAAGCCACGCCGGGGCCACACATTTCAGACATTCCGAAGCTGTTGTAAGCCTTCACGCCCAGCATTTCTTCTATGCGCTTTCTTTGGGCCTCGCTATGAGGTTCGGCGCCTATAATCAATGTTTTGAGCTTGGTGTCTCTGCGGGGATCCACGCCTTCTTCCTGCATTACTTCGTATAGGCGTGTGGCATAAGAAGGAATGGCATGAAGAGCCGTGGTGCCGAAATCTTTGATAAACTTAATCTGACGCAGGGTGTTTCCCGCCGCTGCTGGCACGGTGAGCATACCTAAATGTTCGGCTCCGTATTGAAAGCCCAAACCTCCGGTAAACATTCCATAACCAGATGAATTCTGGAAAACATCTCCCGGACGAAGACCCACCATGTGCAGACATCTTGCCACCGCTTTTGCCCATTCGTCAAGGTCTTTCTGGGTATGAAGAATCACGGTCGGATTGCCCGTTGTGCCGCTGGAAGAATGCAAACGCACACATTTTTCCAAAGGAACGCAGGCCATGCCAAATGGATAAGTGGCACGCAAATCGGCTTTGGTGGTAAATGGAATCTTGCGGATATCTTCCAAACAAGTGATATCATCTATGGTCAAATTCGCTTCCTGAAAGCGTTGACGGTAAAAAACTGAGCTAAGACATTGTTTCAAAGTATCTTGCAAACGCTGCCATTGTAAGGCTCTAATGCCCTCTCTGTCGAGAGCTTCTTCCGGATGTAAAAACATATTATCTATTTTGTTATTTATTTCTAAAAATTAAGTCGCGAAGATAAGTATTTAATCATGTAAAATTGCATAAATAGGGAAGAAATTATGGAATTTGATTGAATATACACAAAATATACAAAACGGCCGATTTTTTAGCACTCCACAAGTGGTCTATTGAAATTAAAGCAGTATTTTCGCAGCAAATTTTGAACGATGAAGAATAGCAGAAAAAATAGAATTTCCACCTACACGGTAACTGCCGCCAACGACCAGTTGCTGAACTTTCTTTTAAGCACTTTGAAAGATCAGTCAAGAACCACGGTAAAGTCTTTGCTCGCGCATCAGCAAATCACAGTCAATAAGACGGTTGTCAGGGCATTCGATCATACTTTGGAAAAAAACGATGTGGTAGAAGTGCATTGGGACAAGGCTGCCGGACGCCTATTGAAGCACCCCAAACTGAAGGTGGTATTCGAAGATAAATACCTGATGGTGGTGGAAAAAGACGCCGGACTCTTGTCTGTGGCCACCTCTCGCGAGAAAACGAAAACGGCGTATTCCATTCTGAATGAGTACGTAAAGCAACAATCGCCCGGCAACAAGGTTTTTGTGGTGCAACGTCTCGATCGCGAAACCTCCGGCCTGCTATTGTTTGCCAAAACCAAGGAAGTGCAAGCGCTGATGCAAGAAAACTGGCGTTTTGCTGTGAACCAACGCAAATACATTGCCGTACTCGAAGGTCAACTCAACACCGGCGATGGCAGCGGCAGGGGAACGGTTACCTCGTATTTGTGGGAAAGCAAGGCGCTTATCGTGTATGCCAGCAACAATCCCGACGATGGATTGAAGGCCGTGACACATTACCAGGTGCTCCGTACCAACGACAAATACAGTCTGGTGCATTTCAACCTCGACACCAGCCGAAAGAACCAGATTCGCGTACAAATGAACAGCATCGGTTATCCGGTTTCCGGCGACATCAAGTACGGCGGACACAAGAATGACATCAATAGAATTGCGCTTCATGCCTGCGAATTGTCGTTCACGCACCCCATCACCGGTGAAAAAATGTGCTTTGAAAGCAAAATGCCGGCCTCATTCGAAAAATTGATAAAATAATTTGTAAGTATAAAAAATCTTTGTACTTTTGTGGCCGCTAAAGCAAAGGCAATAGCACCTGCGGAAATAGCTCAGTTGGTAGAGCATAACCTTGCCAAGGTTAGGGTCGCGAGTTCGAGTCTCGTTTTCCGCTCAGAGTTAAGAAAATGTTGGATTCGAACTCGCGACCCATTAACCATGACGCGAGAAATGCCCGCGCAGCGGGCTCGAGTCTCGTTTTCCGCTCAAAACAACCAATAGCGACAATGGTCGCTATCGTTTTAATACCCAGGTGGTGGAATTGGTAGACACGCTACTTTGAGGGGGTAGTGGACATTAGTCCGTGTGAGTTCGAGTCTCATCCTGGGTACTTTTAAATCCAATTATTTATTGATGCCCAGGTGGCGGAATGGTAGACGCGCTCGTTTCAGGTGCGAGTGTTGAGAGACGTGCAGGTTCGAGTCCTGTTCTGGGCACCAAGCTAAGACTGATTGCTTATTATTCAAGCGATTGGTCTTTTTTAGTACCCTTTTAGTATTTCCTTTGTTTGGCAAGAGGCGGCTTTCCATTGGGGAAAGTACTTGTCCATCAGAGCATAGAAGCGAGGGCCGTGGTTGGGAACCAAGAGATGCGCCAGCTCGTGCACCACGATGTGACGGATGCAGTTGTCGGGAAGCAGCAAAAGATAAAGACTGAAATTGATCTTCTTTGTTTTCACATTGCAGGAGCCCCAGCGCGAAGTGCTAGCCCTAAAGCCGATAACCGAAGGAGAAACCGACATAATTCCGGCATATTCCTGAATCATGGGAGTCACCAATTCTTGTAATTTAGCTTTGGCAGCCCGTTTTTGAGCCGGAGCTTCCAAAGGCAATTGCGCGTAAAAATCAGAACGTTGCCGCGACTTTTCCTGATGACGTTCAAGAGCGTCGGCCATCCACCTACGATGCGACTCGATAAAAGCTTCTATCTTGGCTTTCGGATAAAAATAAGGCGCAGAAACACGAACACTCCCGTCTTTGCCAATTCTCATGGACAGACGGGAGGTTTTTCTTCGCGTAATGACAATGCGGATGGGGTCCATCGTATGGGGTCGCGGCAGAAATCAATCTTTATTTAGCTTTGAGAAGAAGTCCGGCTGAGAAAGCAAGCGCCAGAGCATTCAAAGCTTCTTTGTCGGCGTCTTTCATGGCAGAACGAATGCTGATGAGCGGCTCGTACAAATCGATTTCCTTCATAGCCGTCAGATATTCCTTCATGACACGGCCGGCCGAAGGCGCCCAAGATCCGTTTTCCACCAAAGCTACACGACGCTGACGATAGGTTTTGGCCTTCAGATGCATCAGGAATTCCTCCATGGGCGGAAACAATCCACCATCGTAAGAGGCAGCCAGCAAGACCATTCTATCGTAACGGAAAGCATCTTCCAAAACTTCGGCCTGATCTTCGCGTGCCAAATCGCTGATAGCCACTTTTACACCGGCTTCGCGCAGACAATCGGCTAAATAATGCGCTGCCTTGGCAGTATTTCCGTAGATAGAGGCAAAAGCAATGAAAACGCCTTCTGTTTCAGGCTTATATTGACTCCAGGTTTGATAGAGATTCAGATAATACGAAAGATTTTCCTTCAAAACCGGACCATGCAGCGGACAGATCATTTGGATAGGAGAAGCGGACACTTTCTTCAGTACGGCTTGCACTTGGGCACCATATTTACCGACAATATTGAAATAATAACGACGCGCCTCGCAAGCCCAATCGTCTGTTTCATTGACCAATGCGCCGAATTTACCGAAGGCATCGGCAGCAAAAAGCACTTGTTCGCAGCTTTCGTAAACCATCATCACTTCCGGCCAATGCACCATGGGCGCCGTTACAAATTGCAGTTCGTGTTGTCCCAAAGAGAGTTTTTCGCCATCTTTCACCACCTGCACGCGGCCGGAGAAATCGTAATCGAAAAACTGAGTCAACATCTTGGCAGCCTTGTCGGTGCAAAGCAAAATAGCCGAAGGATAAGCTTCCAAAAAACGAACGATGTTGGCAGAATGGTCGGGTTCCATGTGCAATACTGCCAGATAGTCGGGCTGACGAGCTTGCAAGGCTTCGGCCAAATTGGCAGCCCATTCATCGCCTTTACGGGCATCGACAGTATCCATCACACAAACTTTCTCATCCACAATAAGATAAGAATTGTATGCCATTCCTTCGGGCACAATATATTGACCTTCAAAGAGATCTAAATCCAAATCATCGACACCGATATATTTGATGTCTTTAGTGAGTGTTTTCATATTATGTGTTTGATTATGAATTATTCAATGGGACGCATGCTGGCAAATTTCAGCAAAAGCATCTTGAAACCCGAATGAACAAATTCCACGCCAATCTTACAATTGTCACCTTGTCCTTCTATACTGGTGATGCGGCCTTCGCCAAAACGATCGTGCAAAACTTTCTGCCCAACCACGAAATTTCCCTTACTGCTTTGCACGGAGGCAAGGCCTGTCTTGCCGGGAACAGCTTGTCCGACAGTGGAAGCAGTGGCAGGAGAGGCCGGCATTCTCTTCCAAGAACGAGGACTTTCTGCACTCATGGACGAAGCTGTATTCATGGACGGAGACGTGCTGCGAGGCTTAGGCATCGGGCTTGTCCTTTGCGGATAAGTTTGTTTTCTCTGCAGATTCATGGACGAAGACTGGCCGGAATAAGACGAACCATAAGAAGACGAACCATAAGAGGATGATGAGCCAAAGGGAGAAGCGCCGAAAGGCGATGAAAGGGAAGCGCTGCCTTGTTCGATGAGGCGAGGATCCAATTCGCGCAAGAAACGGCTCGGACGCGAAAACTCCGTATTGCCATTGCGGAAACGACTCTTGGCAAAACTCAGCGCACAGCGGTTTCCGGCACGGGTAATGGCCACATAGAGCAAACGACGTTCTTCTTCCAATTCGGCTTGAGATTCGCAACTTCGTTGGGAAGGAAAGATGTTTTCCTCCATGCCTGTCACAAATACATTATTGAATTCCAATCCCTTAGAAGCATGCACCGTCATCAGGAAAACCTTATCTTCATTGTCTTCTTCGTCTTGATCGGTATTGAGCGCCACTTCAGACAGATAAGCAGCCATGCTTGTGTCTTCGATACCTTCTTCCAAGCGGGTTTGACAAAATTCGTGCATACCGGCCAAGAGCGACTGCACATTTTCGCGATGCGTGATACCTTCCACGCCGGTTTCCTTGAGCATGTCCTGGCTGATGCCGCTCACTTGCAAAAGCATCTGCGTAAAGTCGTACACGCTCAGTTCGTTCACCTTGGCCTGCAATTGCTCAATCATCTGACGGAAAGCAGCCAGCTTGTTGAGCGTGCCGTTATTGGCCACCACACCATAATTAATAGGACTTTCAAGCACGGTCCATAGAGAAACGCCGTGCTGACGCGAAGCATCTTGCAACTTATTCAGCGTGGTATCGCCTATGCCTTTGGAAGGATATTTGAAAGCGCGCTTGATGGATTCTTCGTCGTCGGGATTGAGCATAAGACGCAAGTAGGCGAGAATATCCTTGATTTCTTTGTGTTGATAGAAGGACATGCCGCCGTACACTCGATAAGGGATGTTGCGTTTGCGCATGGCTTCTTCCAGCACACGAGATTGCGCATTGGTGCGGTAAAGCACGGCAAAATCGGCCCAATGCTCGTACTGGCGATTGCGCATTTCGGCAATTTTTCCGGCCACCATATAAGCCTCTTCCACATCGCTCATGGCTCCCATAATCTGGATGAGATTGCCTTTTTCGCGTTGCGAGAAAACTTCCTTTTTGATTCGGTTTTGATTGTTGGAAATCAAACTATTCGCAATATTGACGATGTTCTGCGTAGAACGATAATTTTGTTCCAGCTTAAAGAGCTTACTTTCAGGATAATTGCTCTGAAATTTCAGGATATTCTCAATGTTCGCCCCGCGGAATGAATAAATACTTTGCGAATCGTCTCCCACCACGCAAACACGATGATGCGGCTCAGCCAACTTCTTGACAATGAGATACTGAGAAGCATTCGTATCTTGATACTCATCTACCAGAATATATTGGAAACGCTCCTGCCATTGCGCCAGAATTTCCGGATGATCGCGGAAAAGCACATTCGTATTGAACAAAATATCGTCGAAGTCCATAGCCTTTGCCTGACGACAACGAGCCACATACTGGGCATAAATCTGCGCCACACGAGGCATACGACTATCTCGGTCTCTTTGTTGGATATCAGGCGAATTGAAGTAATCTTCGGCCGAAATCAGCGCGTTCTTGGCATTGGAAATGCGGCTCGCCACCGACGACACCTTATAAGTCTTGTCGTCGAGTTGCAATTCTTTGATGATGGTTTTCAACAGACTTTTCGTATCGTTGGTATCATAGACGCTGAAGTCGGAGGGGTAGCCGAAAGCAGCAGCTTCCGTGCGGAGAATACGCAGAAACAGAGAGTGAAAAGTGCCCATCCATAGGCGCGAAGCCGAGCGAGGGTCCACCAGTTTGGCCACACGCTCTTTCATTTCGCGGGCCGCTTTGTTGGTAAAAGTCAAGGCAAGAATGTTCCATGGTGCCAGGCCCAACTTGAGCAAGCAGGCCACTTTACAGGTCAGCACTTTGGTTTTTCCCGAACCTGCTCCGGCTATCACCAAAGAGGGACCTTGGTTGTAAAGCACTGCCTCTTTTTGTCTATCATTCAGATTTTCAATTATTTTATCCACAGTATTTTTATTTTTTGACGAATGGCGAAGTTAATTATTTCTTCGCTTCCACCGCAAAATATTGATAAGATTTTTTACTTGTTTTTGCAGCTTAAAAACACTACTTTTGCGGCTTGAAATTAACAGACAATTATGGCAAAAGAATTAACTTCAAGAGCTGAGAATTATTCTCAATGGTACAACGACTTGGTAGTCAAGGCAGATTTGGCAGAAAACTCTGCCGTTCGCGGTTGTATGGTTATCAAACCTTATGGTTATTCCATCTGGGAAAAGATGCGCGACGAATTGGATCGTATGTTTAAGGAAACCGGACATGTCAATGCTTATTTCCCATTGTTCATCCCGAAATCGTACCTGAGTCGCGAAGCCGAACACGTGGAAGGCTTTGCCAAGGAATGTGCCGTTGTGACGCACTCTCGTTTGAAAATGGCCGAAGACGGCAGCCAGCTTATTGCCGATCCTGCATCTAAATTGGAAGAAGAACTGATTGTTCGCCCTACTTCTGAAACCATTATCTGGAGTACTTATAAAAACTGGATCCACTCTTATCGCGACCTGCCTATCTTGTGCAATCAATGGGCCAATGTGGTAAGATGGGAAATGCGTACCCGTTTATTCTTGCGTACCGCTGAATTCTTGTGGCAGGAAGGTCATACGGCTCACGCCACGCGCCAGGAAGCCGAAGAAGAAGCTCGCAGAATGTTGCACGTATATGGCGATTTCGCCGAAAACTTCATGGCTATGCCCGTGATTCGCGGTGTCAAATCGGAAAACGAACGTTTTGCCGGCGCACTCGACACCTATACCATCGAAGCCATGATGCAAGACGGAAAAGCTTTGCAGGCCGGTACTTCTCACTTCCTCGGACAGAATTTTGCCAAGGCTTTTGATGTTACTTTTGTCAATAAGGAAAATCAACCTGAATATGTTTGGGCTACTTCTTGGGGCGTTTCAACCCGTCTGATGGGTGCGCTTATCATGACACACTCCGACGACAATGGTTTGGTGCTTCCTCCCAAATTGGCTCCCGACCAAGTGGTGATTGTTCCCATTTACAAGAACGAAGAACAAAGAGCCCAATTGGCCGAAAAAGCCGAACAAATCATGGCTGAACTGAAAGCCCTCGGTATCCGCGTCAAATTCGACAACAACGACACCAAGAAGCCGGGCTGGAAGTTTGCAGAATACGAATTGAAGGGCGTTCCCGTGCGCTTGGCCATGGGTATGCGCGACTTGGAAAACGGCACCATCGAAATTGCACGCCGTGACACCTTGACCAAGGAAACCCGCGAATTGCAAGGATTGGGTCAATACATCTTGAACTTGCTCGACGATATCCAGGCCAATATGTTCCAGAAAGCCAAAGCAGCTCGCGACAGTCGCATTTACGAAGTGGATTCTTACGACGAATTCAAGGCTCGCATCGAAGACGGCGGATTCTTCCTTTGCCATTGGGACGGCACCAGCGAAACGGAAGAACGCATCAAGGAAGAAACCAAGGCAACCATCCGTTGCGTGCCTCTGGAAGGCGACAAAACGCCCGGCAAGTGTATGGTCACCGGCAAGCCCTCCGCTCAGCGCGTTATCATCGCCAAGGCGTATTGATCAAAGATCGAAGCCTGAGATAATCCAACAAAAAAGCCTCGAAGTTCAGAACATCGTTCAATGCTTCGGGGCTTTCTTTTTGCGTTTAGGCAAATCGGATTCGGCCTTGCTTCGCTTGATTTGTCGGCCGATACGCTCAATAATGTCGCGACGGAGTTCCGAGAAGGAGTTGAATGTTTCCTTGTACACCAAACCTGCACCCTGTGTGTTCAAAGCAGATTTGAAGTAGCGGCTGTCATTGGAGCGATTGAATACCTTCAGACGCCAACGTCCATTCTGGGAGAATTTGTATTCCAAATCGAAATCACCGATGAATTGGGTATTATCGTTCACCAAATCTTCGCGAGAACCGATGTTTCCGTTAATGGAAAGACGGTTGTCGAGCAATTGTCCGGTCATAGCCACCTGCCATTCGCCCAATCCTTCGGCCATATCGTCATAACGGTAATTCAAGTCGAGCGAAAGATTGTCACTGCCCATTACCTGATAAATCATTCTGTTCAGCTGGTTCGACAATGAATTCAAGCCCAAATCCACCACCGCAGACATGTTATTGACGCCCGCATCGGCATTCTGCACATTATCGGTCACGGCAAAACGATTGAGCAACAAGAGGTAAACGATTTGACGATTCAGCAATTCATCCGTATTGATAATGTTCATGATGCGACGGCGCAATTCTTCGTCGGCCGAAGGAAATTCCAAACCGAGCACGATTTCCGGCTGTTGCAATTCTCCGGAAATACTCATCTGACAGTTCACCGGAATGCCGGTACGGTTCAAATCGAGCGAAGCCATATCGCTTTCATCGAGAATATCAGACAATTCCACATTCAGAATAGAGTAGTTGGCCTTGATATCCAAGTCGGCAGACATCACATCGCCCGAGAAGTTGATGGCACTTCCTTGCAAAATATTAAAATCTCTGTGAATCAAATCTTGGAAGGTAAAACCATATTTTCCTTTTTCAAGCTCGTAACGACCGTACAACTGAAGGTCTTGATTGTTATCGTAAGACATTCTGAGCGTACCGCTTCCACTCATTCTCATTTCATCGCCAGAAGCCGCATTGGTTACCAGAATCAAATTGGCGGCTGGCGTCAGTTCAAGTTCCATAGACACGGAAACATTGCCCAATTTGCTCATATCTGTCCCAGCCAGCAAAGGTTCAGTAGTTCCGGCCATCGATTTGTCGGCCAAGTTTTCGCGATCGTCCGTCTTGACGAATTCAATAAAGGAATAATCGCCCTCAGACAAGTTTTCCGACAATGTCATGAAAAAATTGGTATGATCCTCGGTGCGCACGTCCAAATCGATTTGAATATCATTATCCGTGCCGCTCATGCGCGCCAATCCACTGGCAACAATTTCTCCGTAAAAACCGTTATCACCCGAAGAGGCAGGCAAATCCATCAAATGAAGACGATTCATGTTCAGAGACAAATTGTATCCATATCGTAGAAAATTCTGATGCGAAAGACCTCCGTTCAAGATGGCGGTATTGTTGAATTCATCGAACAATTCGATTTGATTGAAGTGAATATTACCACGCGTCAGATGAATGGAATCCGAAAAACGATAACGCGTATTGATAAAAGAAGAATACAGCTCGCCATCCGGCACAAAGGCATCGGCTTCCACATCCCATTTCATAGCCGCCGGCTTACCATATATATTAATATCGCCATAGGCATGAGCGCTCAAATCCAGCATGGGATCGGTAAAATATGATATAAAATCCAAGGGAAGACCTTCGGAATGTATACCCAAGAACAAGGAGTCTTTTGCGATATGATATTCTCCAAAAATAGCACCGGTGTGCATATCTGCATTTTTCGACGATCCACTGATTTCCAGACATGAATCCGTATTGTTCCAGCGTGCCGTGGCTTCGAGATCACCCATGGGGCTATTGTTGATTTCGAAATGTTCGGCCTTGACATCTGCATCGAGCATAAATTCTCCGAGCAAGGCTCTGACTGCCGCTTTTGCCGACAAGGAAGCACCGAACAACATGGGCTTGGGAATTTTCTTTTTCAAAGGAAACAATTGGGTAAGCGACTTTAAGTCTATATCCGAAATGTTAACATTGAGCGTATCCTCGGCCTGGTCGGATATGCAGCCATCCAAACGAATAAACTGATCGTCGTGGTGGAAAGAGAAATCATGGATATAAAATTTATGTTGAGAATAATCTATTGAGGTAGTGTCTAATTGCCACTCAGAATCTTTCCACAGAATGTATGGAACGTTTAGCAAAGATTGACAAGCAAGAGAAGCGGATTCATCGCGATAAAACTGATGCGAACTATGCGACTGAGCAAAGGGCACCTTATTGTCCAACTGTATACCAATTTCCATATCCACCTTGTCGTTCAAGGCTTTGGCATCAAGTTTTAGATGGAAAGCATCGGTTTCGGGAGCCGGCTGATAGGCACTTGCCAACTCAAGTTTCAGCATATCCGATCCACTATTGTCAATAGACAAACGGCTGTCTGTAATGTACTGCTGCTGCAGGCGAAGACTGTCAATGGCCACATTCAAGGCAAAAATACCCTTTTCATCGTAGTAGTAACCATCAATTTGCGCAGTATCGACCACAGAAATCGGCAAAGAAAAAGCTTTCGCCAGCGCTTCGGTCGAGGATAGGTTAACACTGAAAGAGAATCGATTGCCCAACACGCTGTTTTTATGTTTTTGCGAATTGGATACCAAACTGGGCACGTAACGGCTGGCAATCTGCTCGTTGAATTCCTGATACAAGAGTTTTAGACTCATATCGCCGTACACATCGGCATTCACCTGCTCGGAGCTAAGGCTGACATGTGCGTAATCGTTGTGCAAATTGCTTGTCAACTCAATGCGAGGCTGTTGATAGGAAACTCCGTGATGATAGAAATCCAATGAATCCACCACGATAGAACCAATCAGACGCTCCAAGGTGTCGCCTTGCATGTGCGCATCAAGATTGAATGAAAGATGTGCATTTTCTTCGTTTCCTTCGAGGAAATGCAAAGCCTGCAGGTTAAGTTGATCGAAGTCGCCGGTCAAAGTCCAATCGGAACGTTCTCCGCGAGCATCCAATTGAAAATCGGCAACCAACTTACAATTATCATCATCCGCATCGATATTTGCCTTGTACAAACCTTTTCCGTCAAGATCAGCTTGTAGAGTAATTCCCTGATAATTATAATCATTGAAAGCGAAACGATCTATATTGGCTTCGGCAAGCGCCTTATATCGTGAATCGCCTAAATGCTTGGCATCGATCCGCACATTGAAAGCGCTGTTTCCATTAAACATCTCATTGTCCAACAACTGAGCCAAATCGAGCGAAGGCGTTTCAACAAAGGCTTGACAATCGAAAGTCGAAGCAATGGAATCGTATTTCAAATTGACATTTGTTTGACAGACACCGGGTGCGCTCGAAATAAGACCTGACATAAGCAATTGTTGCGGATAAACCTGAATGCTGCCGCTATAGGCCAGGCGTTCGAGATTTTCGACAATGAGAGGCAAATCGAATCTATTCTCCGGAAACAAAGATTGTAGGTATGGCACAAGCTCCGTATGAACATAAATATTTTCCCAATCACTATCTATATGCCAGTTTTCTGCGGATTCTTGATAAATATCCATCATGCCATTCAGCGCGAAGAACTTATTCACTTCCAGCTTGCATTCTTCTACCACGACATGATGCGAAGCACCAGAAAGATGTAAATGTATATCTGCTCTACGATCCGCCAAACCGGCCTCTTCGAATATTTGGGAAAGCGTGGGAAAATCCTCGCTTGACAAGGTTGAATAGACACAGAAGTCTCTCAACAATTGCAAAGAATCCTTTTGACCAACTTGGTAAATCAAATCGATGGAATCGCTCAAAAGATAAGAATGAGGCAGGGAAATTTCAAATTTTGTCACTTCCAGCTTTCTTTGATTTTCCAGGCTTGCAGTCAAAGCAAGATTGTCGAGTACGAATCCATTATTGGTGACAAAAGACAATCCATCTATAGAGAACTCTTGATAATCGCTGTTCCATATGCCGGTCATCTTGGCCTGCAAATTCGTGGCTTCAATATATTCCAAATCTTCATTGACAGGAGAAGGCAAGCGGTAATACATTGAAGATCCGGTCAGTACGACATGATGGAGGTTTATTAAAAAAGCTTTCTTTGTTTGTTTTTCGGCCTTTGGCGTCTGCTGAAATGTAGGCAGATTGGATAGATTCAAGTGAAGCCTGTTCAAGCGCAAGGATCGCACCTGAATCTCTTTCCAAAAAATCGGCAACAATTGCAAATCGACATCGGCTTTGCCTAAGGAGAGATAGTCGTTTCCTAAGCTGTCTTTTGCATGCACACCGAAGAGTTCTATCGAGGCATCGTGCCACTTGAATCGCAAGGAATCTATCTCAACATCAAGGTTTTGTTTTTTCAGAAAGGCACAAAGGGCAGGGCGCATCACTCCTTGCTGAAAACGGCTGTTATCCGACAACAAGAATGCAATACCGATGATAATCGGCAGAATAAAATACCCTATGTGAGTTTTCTTTCTCAAAATAATTGTACTTTTGCGTTCCCTTAGAGCAAATGCATAAAAACTGACAAAGATAGAAAGAAAAAATGGAATCTGTTTATATCTTAGGTATAGAATCTTCTTGTGACGATACTTCTGCCGCCGTGCTGAAGGGCGATTGCCTGTTGTCCAATGTGATAGCCAGCCAGAAAGTACACGAACTTTACGGCGGCGTCGTGCCTGAATTAGCATCGCGAGCTCATCAACACAACATCGTTCCGGTTGTCGACTTGGCCATCAAGCAGGCCGGCATCAAGAAGGAAGATATCAGCGCCTTGGCCTACACCCGCGGTCCTGGCCTGATGGGCTCTCTTCTGGTGGGAAGCTCTTTTGCCAAGGGTTTTGCCCGCGCACTCGACATTCCCATGATTGAGGTAAACCATTTGCAGGCGCATATTTTGGCCCATTTCATCCAGGAAAAAGACGAAGAACACAAGACACCTGTATTTCCATTCCTTTGCCTGCTGGTTTCAGGTGGTAATTCACAGATTGTGTTGGTAAAGTCGTACAAAGACATGGAGATTATAGGCCAGACCATAGATGACGCAGCAGGAGAGGCTTTCGACAAATGTGCCAAAATGCTCGGTTTGCCTTATCCCGGCGGCCCGCACATAGACCGACTGGCCAAGGAGGGTAATCCCGATGCCTTCAAATTCAGCAAACCGCAGATTCCTGATTTCAATTACAGCTTCAGCGGATTGAAGACTTCTTTCCTGTATCGTTTGCGCGACGAAGTGGCAAATAATCCCGATTTCATCGAACAAAATAAGAATGATTTGTGCGCTTCTTTGCAAAAAACGGTGGTCTCGATTCTGATGGACAAATTGTACAAGGCAAGCAAGGCATACGGCATCAAGGAAGTGGCGGTGGCCGGTGGTGTTTCTGCCAATAGCGCGCTGCGGGAAGCCTTTCAAGACTATGCAAAACGTTATCATTGGAATATCCACCTGCCCAAATTCTCTTATACCACCGATAATGCGGCTATGGTGGCTATCTGTGGCTATTTCAAATACTTAGATAAAGACTTTTGTCCTATTGACGCTGCGCCTTTTTCAAGCGTTGCAATATAATAAACGATTGATATTCAGAATGTTGTCAAATTATTTTATTTTTTAGGTAAAATAATCACAAGAATTGTTGCTTATTCCACAAAAAAAGCCGACATTTGCAGTCGCTAAAAATTAGAGAAATTTAAACCATAAAATATCAATTGAAATGTCAAAAATTTGTCAGATCACAGGAAAAAAAGCAATGATTGGCAATAACGTTTCTCACTCAAAGAGACGTACGAAAAGAAAATTCAATGTCAATCTGTTCAGCAAAAAGTTCTATTGGGTAGAACAAGATTGTTGGATTGCACTTACTATTTCTGCAGCTGGATTGCGTGACATTAACCGTAAAGGTTTGAACGCAGCAATGAAAGATGCGGCTGCAGCAGGTTACTTGCGCATGGAAGATGTATTAATTCTTAACTAAGGGAGATTATCACAATGGCAAAGAAAGCAAAAGGAAACAGAGTGCAGGTAATTTTGGAATGCACCGAACACAAAGAAAGTGGTATGCCGGGTACATCTCGCTACATTACTACCAAGAATCGTAAGAATACTACTGGCCGTTTGGAATTGAAAAAATACAATCCCATTTTGAAACGTGTCACAGTTCATAAAGAAATTAAATAAGGTATAGACTATGGCAAAGAAAGCAGTTGCAAGTATGCAGACCGGTGAAGGTCGTACTTCTGTGAAAATCATCAAAATGGTAAAATCTCCTAAGACTGGTGCTTACGCCTTCAATGAAGAGATGGTTCCCAACGAAAAAGTAAACGAATATATCAAGAAATAATTTGATATGCGATCATTCAAATAGCTTGTTTCATTATGGAACAAGCTATTTTTGATTTATACACATTATAAATAAGGTAATCTATGGGTATTTTCAGTTTCTTCTCTAAAGAAAAGAAGGCCAATTTGGATCAGGGCTTGGCAAAAACCAAAGAAAGCGTATTCACTAAGATTGGACGCGCCATTGCCGGAAAATCCACCGTTGACGAAGAGGTATTGGACGAATTGGAAGAAATCCTCATCACTTCTGATGTTGGCGTTGACACCACCTTGCGTATCATAGAACGCATCGAAGCTCGTATCAAAAGAGACAAATATCTTAACACCAACGAATTGCATTCTATCCTGAAGGAAGAGATTGTCAATTTGCTCATCGAAAACGAACAGGAAGAACTGAAGGACTTCGATTCTCCGCTGAAATCCAAACCTTACGTTATCATGGTGGTGGGTGTCAATGGCGTGGGTAAAACCACTACCATCGGAAAATTAGCTTACCAATTCCAACAACAAGGCAAGAAGGTTTACTTGGGCGCTGCCGATACTTTCCGCGCCGCTGCCATCGAACAATTGGAAATCTGGGGCGAAAGAGTAGGAGCCCCTGTCATCCGACAGAAAATGGGCGCAGATCCTGCTTCCGTGGTATTCGACACCCTGAAATCGGCTGTAGCCAATGATGCCGACATAGTGCTCATCGATACTGCCGGACGTCTCCACAACAAAATCGGACTGATGAACGAGCTTAGCAAAATCAAGAATGTGATGCAGAAAGTAGTGCCCGATGCTCCACACGAAGTTTTGTTGGTGCTCGATGCCTCTACCGGACAGAATGCTTTTGAACAAGCCAAGCAATTTACCAAGGCCACCGAAGTGAACGCATTGGCCATCACCAAATTGGATGGAACTGCCAAGGGTGGCGTTGTCATCGGAATCTCCGACCAATTCCAAGTACCCGTCAAGTATATCGGAATAGGCGAGGGTATCGATCATCTGCAAGTATTCAATCGTCAGGAGTTCGTTGACTCTTTGTTTGGTGACAAATTGTCGTAAAGTGCATGAAAGCCCATATCATCTCATTAGGTTGTTCGAAGAATCTGGTCGATTCAGAACGCTTGCTTTATCAGTTGCAGGCGGCAGGATTTCAGGTAAGCCATAACAGCGATCACATAGAAGACGGTGTGGTCATCATCAATACTTGCGGTTTTATTCAGGACGCCAAAGAGGAATCCATAGAAACCATCCTGGAATATGCTCAGGCCAAACAAGAAGGCATTATCGATAAACTATTTGTATTTGGCTGTCTTTCACAACGTTATGCCGACGAATTAAAAGCAGAGATTCCCGAAGTGGATGCCTTTTATGGCAAATTCAATTGGCCGAACATCTTAACAGATTTGGGCTGCAGCTACCGCGAAGAAGATGCACACAGACGCATTCTGACCACGCCCTCGCACTACGCATACGTCAAAATATCAGAAGGTTGCAATAGACATTGCGCTTACTGCGCCATTCCGCTGATTACCGGAAAACATCGTTCTCGTCCCATGGAAGACATTGTTCGCGAAGTGGAAGAACTGGTGGCCGGTGGGGTAAAGGAAGTACAACTGATTGCCCAAGACCTCTCTTACTACGGAAAAGACCTTTACGGCAAGTTCAACTTGGCCGAATTAATGGAGAAACTCTCTGACATTGAAGGACTTGAATGGTTGCGTTTGCATTACACGTATCCTCATCTTTTCCCCATGGATATTTTACGTGTGATGCGCGAACGCAAGAACATCTGTCATTATCTCGACATGGCCTTCCAGCATTGTAGCGACCATATGCTGCAACAAATGAAACGCCATATCAATGCAGAAGAAACCTACCGACTCATTGAAGAAATTCGTAAGGAAGTGCCTGATATTCACCTTCGTACTACTTTAATGACCGGACATCCGGGCGAAACGGAAGAAGATTTCCGCCAGTTGAAGGAATTTGTGCAAAAGGTTCGTTTCGAACGCATGGGTGCCTTTTATTTCTCTAGCGAAGATGGCACTTATTCCGGCGATCATTACGAAGACGATGTGCCTCAAGAAGTGAAAGAAGCTCGCTTAGACGAGCTGATGGAAATTCAGCACGGCATTTCAGAAGAAATCAACCAAGCCAAAGTGGGGAAGTGCCTGAAAGTCATTATAGACAGGGAAGAGGACGATTATTATATTGCCCGCAGCGAATACGATTCCCCGGAAGTGGATCCCGAAATTCTTATTACCAAAGACAGAGAGCTGAACATTGGAGACTTCTACATGGCTCGCATAACACAAGCGGACACTTTCGATTTGTTCGCAGAAATAACTGATAATTAAACACTTACAATGAAACAATCTTTCACCGGATCTTTGATTGCCATCGCTATGATGGCCGGACACTTGCTTAGTCCCAATGCCATGCTGGCCCAGGAAACCCCTGAAAAAGGTTTCGATGTGTATGGACATATCCGCACCGATTTCTTTGCACAGAGCCGTAATTGTGTCAATTCAGTGAACGATTTGTTTTCTTTGTTTGCAGCGCCCGAAGGCCAACAAGCATCGGCTGGTATGCATAGTATCACCACGCGAATGGGCGCAGATTTCTACGCACCGGGCATTCTGGGCGCCAAGCAAGCCAAAGGAAAAATTGAGGCCGACTTCAGTGGCGGCAGCGATTATGTTTGGATTCGTTTGCGTCAAGCCTATACGCAGCTGCAATGGGAACATTCTTCCTTGCTTTTGGGACAGACCTGGCATCCGATGTTCACTTCGCATATTATGCCTACCACGCTGAATATCAATACCGGATCGCCTTTCAATCCATTCAACCGTAGCCCGCAAATTCGCTATAATCATCATTTTCAAGATCTTACCTTGACGGCAGCGGCCATTTATCAAACCATGTACAAAAGTGCCGGACCTAAAGGAAACAGCATTCAGTATCAAAAAGATGCCGTCATTCCCAATGTATTCTTGGGCCTCGATTATCGTTTAAACAATCTGACATTCGGTCTTGGTGCTGATTATAAGGCCATTAAACCTATTAGTGAAGTCAATCGTCTGGTTCATGGATTCTCCGGTATCGCGTATGCAGATTACCAAAAAGACTTATTCAGAGCATCCGGCAAGGTTTTGTATGGCGAAAACTTGAGCGACCACAACATTATTGGAGGCTATTATATTGACAGAAACAAGGAATATCACAAGTATAAATCTTTTGCCACGTACGCAAACATATCGTACGGGCAACTGCACAAAGCATTCTTATTGGCCGGATATTCAGCCAATTTGGGTACGCAAGAAAAGATTAATAGCAATGGCGATTTCTATGGTTTTGGTATTTACAAAGGCAATCTTGGCAATCGTTATATCGGCGATTTGTTCCGCATTTCTTTGGGTTATACCTATAATCCGACCAATTGGCGCATCGGCATAGAATTGGAATACAACAATGTTACTTGGTGCGAATTGGCTTTGGCACAATTGGTTAATCCCGTACGTCACGACGTATTCCGACTTGACGCTGCAGCTGTGTATTTCTTCTAAATTGAGTGCGATTTAATTTATCCATGGATGGGGATGATGGACATTTCTGCAAATTTCAAATTCTTGTGACTTTTGTGCTATAATTAATATTATGTTGAATTGTAATCGTAAGAGAGTATTAAGGGAAATATAAGTGACATCACTCTTCCATCAGGAATCAGGAATCAAAACTGAAAAACAAAGTAGCAATTAATATAAAAGCCCCAAAGTCGATTGACTTCGGGGCTTCGTTGAGTAAGACGATTCTTTAGACAAAAACCATTAGAGGCTCTTCATCTTTGCATCCATTTCTTTGTACTTAGCTTCGTATTCTTTGCTCAAAGCCGTTTTCTTGGCACCATGATAAATACCCTGCAAGTTGTAGTAAATACCTCTCAATGCAACAATGTAATCTCTTTCCTGAGGATTAACAGCGTGAGCCTTTTCCATATAAGGAAGCGGTTTCAAGAAGAAAGATTCCATTTTAGCCTTGGCGACCTGATACTTACGATTGTCTTTGATATTATTTACGCGGTCGAGTTCTTCAACAGCTTCGTTGTAATAAATACGACCCAAGCTACCCATGGCATCAGCAAATTCGGGATCCTTTTCAATAGCCTTCAAATAGAACTTTTCAGCTTCTTTCAATTCGCCCTTATGTTCGAGAATCTGAGCCTTCAAGTTGAAGAAGATTGCCGTTGAATCACCCTGATTGATAGCAGTTTCAATCCAACCCAAAGCTGCATCCAAGTCGTTCTTGCTCAAATATTCGTTCACCAGGCTACGAGCGTAGAAAGTATTGAAAGAGAAACGTTGAACACCTTCTTTGTACATTTCCATCAAAGCAACAGAATCTTTCAGACGACCATATTCATAAATCATGAATTGGAACATCTCTTCCTGTTCCTGGATGGGACGATTTTCAGCCTTGTAAGTTTGGTCGAGAATCTTGAAGTATTCCAAAGCAAGCTTAGAATTGTTTGATTGTGAAGCACATGCACCGCAATAATACTGTATGGTAGGAATCATGCTATCGGTAGCAAAGGCCTGACGCTTTTCATCTTCCCAGAATTTCAATTCAGGATAAACCAAGTAATATTCAAAAGCCTTGATAGCATCTTCGTAATTCTGGTTCTTGAAATAGAAACCACCGGCATTGATGAAACCGGGACGCATAATATCCACGATTTCAACGATTTGCTTGCGGAATTTAGGACGAACTTTACCCTTTGCATTGGGCATTTGATCGAGAGAGTCGGCAATCACCATGCAGTCGAGACACTTCATCAATGAGGTAGCCATCAGGTTTTCGTCAGCACCTTGGTTCATCCAAGCCTTGCGCTGTTCTTCATCAAAAAGCTTGTAATAGATCTTACCGGCGGTAAACCAAGTATCAGCCAAATTCTTGGTAACAGAATCAGTCAATGCCGGATCGATAGCTTCGCGTGCGCCCTTGTAATCAGGAACTTCAGCATTCAATTTAGCTTTAGCTCGTGCCACATTCTTTTTCTGTGCGTACACATCACCGCAAGTCATAGCCATAACTGCAGCGAGAACTAAAATAATTTTCTTCATAGCTTTACATATTAAGTATTCAAATTTTATTATTCTTCAGAACTTGTTTCTACCGCGGTTTCACCGTTTTCGGGCAACATTTCAGCAGGGTTCTCCCCTTCGGCTTCGTTCGATTCTGACAAAACTTCACAAACAGAAGCAATTTCGTCATTACGTTTTTCCAAGTTCAACAAACGAACACCTTGCGTATTACGTCCCATAATGCGAATATCGGCCATAGAAAGGCGAATGGTAATACCCGACTTATTAATAATCATCAGGTCGTTTTCGTCGCTGACATTCTTGATGGCAATGAGAGAACCGGTCTTGTCGGTGATGTTCATGGTGCGAACCCCCTTACCACCACGGTTGGTGATGCGGTATTCATCCACTTCGGAACGTTTGCCGTAACCCTTTTCAGAAACCACCATGATAGATTCATTTTCCGTATGTTCAACCACAATCATGCCAATCACTTCGTCTTTACCATCTTCATCGAGCGTCATACCACGAACACCGGTAGAAACACGGCCCATTACACGAACCTTGTCTTCGGGGAAGCGGATGGCACGACCGTTTCTGTTGGCCATCACGATGTCGCTTTGTCCATCGGTCATGCTCACTTGGATCACTTGGTCGTCTTCGCGGATGATAATAGCTTTCACACCATTGATCTTACTCTTGAAGTATTCGCTGAGCGCCGTCTTCTTGATAACGCCTTGCTTGGTGGCAAATACCAGATAATGAGAATTCAAGAACTCTTCCGAAGTATCTTTGACGCGGATGTAGGCATTAACCTTGTCATCCCCTTCTATATTCAATACATTTTGGATGGCCCTACCCTTCGATGTCTTATTGCCTTCGGGAATTTCGTACACTCTAAGTTTATGATACTTACCCTTTTGCGTAAAGAACAACATCGTATTGTGCATAGAAGCCTGATAGATGTATTCAATAAAGTCTTCTTCGCGGGTATTGCCGCCCTTTGAACCCACACCGCCACGGTTTTGCGTGCGGAACTCAGTCAGCGGCGTACGCTTGATATAACCAAGGTGAGAAATGGTAATAACCACATCGTCATCGGCATAGAAGTCTTCCGGATTGAATTCTTCGGAAGCATACATAATTTCGGTACGACGTTCATCACCATATTTAGCCTTGATTTCTTCCAACTCTTCCTTGATGATATCCATGCGCATTTCCACGCTGGCCAGAACCTGATGATACCAATCAATTTTTGCCATCAATTCTTCGTACTCCTTATGCAACTTGTCGATTTCCAAACCGGTAAGCTGACGCAGACGCATTTCAACGATGGCGCGGGCCTGAATATCGCTCAGATTGAATTCGGCCATCAAATTAGCGCGAGCTTCTTCGGCGTTGGCAGATGCCTTGATAATGGCTATCACTCTGTCGATATTGTCAGAAGCGATAATTAAACCCTGCAAGATATGAGCGCGCTTTTCGGCTTCGGCCAATTCGAACTGAGTACGACGAGTCACCACCTCATGACGATGTTCCACGAAATAGCGAATCAAGTCTTTCAGGTTCAGCGACATAGGACGACCTTTCACCAAGGCGATATTGTTCACGCTGAAAGAAGACTGCAAAGCCGTCAGTTTGAAGAGCTTGTTCAGCACCACGCTGGCATTGGCATCGCGCTTCACGTCGATAACGATGCGCATACCGCTGCGGTCCGATTCGTCGTTGATGTTGGAAATACCTTCGATTTTCTTGTCAGCCACCAGGTCGGCAATGTTCTTGATAAGCTCGGCCTTGTTGACTCCGTAAGGAATTTCAGAAACGATGATCTGGTCATGCGTGCTGGTCGATTCGATGGTAGCTTTTGAACGGATAACCACCCTTCCCTTGCCGGTTTCGAAAGCGTCTTTCACACCTGAATAACCATAAATATAACCGCCGGTGGGGAAATCAGGAGCTTTCACGTATTGCATCAGTTCCTGAATGCTGATATCGTTGTTATTGATATATGCAATCGTACCATCGATAACTTCGGATAAGTTGTGAGGCGGCATATTGGTGGCCATACCTACAGCAATACCGGAAGCACCGTTTACCAAAAGATTAGGAATACGCGTGGGCAAAACCGTCGGTTCTTTCAAGGTATCATCGAAGTTCATCTGGAAATCGATGGTATCCTTGTCGATATCGAGAAGCATGTCTTCGGCCATTTTGCGCAAACGACATTCCGTGTAACGCATGGCTGCAGGACTATCACCATCGACAGAGCCGAAGTTTCCTTGGCCGTCTACCAAAGGATAACGCATGTTCCAATCTTGCGCCAGGCGAACCATGGCAAAATAAACAGAAGAGTCGCCGTGAGGATGGTATTTACCCAACACATCACCGACAATTCTCGCAGATTTCTTATAAGGTTTATCAGAGTTATTTCCCAATTCATTCATGCCGAACAATACACGGCGATGAACAGGTTTCATACCGTCTCTAACATCGGGCAAGGCACGCGAAACAATCACCGACATGGAGTAGTCGATGTAGGAAGTACGCATTTCTTCCTCTATGTTGACCGGGATAATTCTTTCGTCTTCAATCATTTAAATTTTCCTTTAAAGTATTTCAAAAAAACATTCAAAAATACAGTATTTCAAACGAAAATCCAAACAAAACCCATGGCTTTTTAATGATTTTGAGGCCTGTTTTTTCTGCCATTTTGTCCTTTGGCGCGATATTTGCATAACAAGGGCGCTTTCACAAGAAAAGCATATCAATAAGAACCTTCATACACACGATAGAAATGATTATCCAAAACATCACGAACAAAGCACGCAAGGCGCTGGATTTCAGCCTTGAAGAAGCCCACAAGATGGGAAATAACAGCGTAGATCCGGAACATTTGCTACTGGGTCTTATCCGCCAGAAAGACAACCGTGCCATGGAATGCCTGCAAGAACAGAAAGTCAATGTGGATTTACTGAAATACATCGTTGAAAACCGCATCAAACAAGACGAATTGATTCCGGAAAACGTTGATATTCCTGTCAGTAAGAAACTTGAGAAAATTCTTCGCATGAGCATTTTGGAAGCACGCGGACAAAAAAAGGAAAACATCGATACCGAACATTTTCTTTTGGCCATTCTCCGAGACAATGACAATTTGGCCGCCACCCTGCTCAATCAGGAAGGTGTACAGTTGGACTCTACCTTGCGCGCATTGAACATCGAAGCTCAGGGTCAAGGTCTTGCGCCCAAAAACATCGGCTTCACCGACGATGAAGATGATGACGATGAATTTGCACCTTATAATGAAGATGGCAAAAACAGCTACGGCGGCGCTCAGGGTGGTTTTGCTCAAACCGCTCAGAAAGAGAAAGATAACAGCCAAAACGACACTCCTGCTTTGGACAACTTCGGTAACGACTTGACAAAAGCCGCCAAAGAGGGCCGACTGGATCCCACCGTGGGCAGAGAAAAAGAAATGTTGCGTTTGGCACAGATTCTGAGTCGCAGAAAAAAGAACAACCCCATCCTTATCGGTGAACCCGGTGTCGGAAAATCTGCCATTGTGGAAGGCTTGGCCATGCGAATCGTGGAACGTAAGGTGTCTCGCGTATTGTTCAACAAGCGCATCATATCGCTCGATTTGGCATCCATGGTGGCAGGAACCAAGTACCGTGGTCAGTTCGAAGAACGCATGAAGGCCATTATCAACGAGTTGGAAGCTCATCCCGAAATCATTCTCTTCATTGACGAAATTCACACATTGGTGGGCGCCGGCAACACGCAAGGCTCCATGGATGCTGCCAATATGCTCAAACCGGCTTTGGCTCGCGGTGTTATTCAATGTATCGGCGCCACCACGCTCGACGAATACCGGAAAAGCATAGAAAAAGACGGTGCTTTGGAACGTCGTTTCCAGAAAATCATCGTGGAAGCCACCACACCAGAAGAAACTTTGCAAATTCTGCACAATATCAAGGATCGTTACGAGAAGCATCACAATGTGACATATTCCGACCAAGCATTGCAAGCCTGCGTTTCTCTGACCAATCGTTATATCAGCGACCGCAATTTCCCTGACAAGGCCATAGACGCATTGGACGAAGCCGGCTCGCGCGTGCATATCGACAACATCGATGTGCCGGAAGACATTGAAGCCTTGGAACTTTCCATCAACGAAAACAAGCGTTTGCAGGCAGAAGCCGTCAGCAAGCAGCAATACGAACTGGCAGCTGATTATCGCGATAAAAGCCGCCAACAAGAAGAAAGCTTGGCCATCCGCAAAGCCGAATGGGAATCGGGTCTCGACACGCAGCGCAAACCGGTTGACGAAGAACAGATTGCCCAAGTGGTATCTATGATGTCGGGCGTTCCTTTGCAGAAAATCGCCCAGGAAGAAAACAGCAAGTTGCTGGGAATGAAGGACTATCTGCTCTCCAGATTGATTGGACAAGACAAGGCCGTCGATGCTTTGGTCAAAGCCATTCAGCGCAATCGTATCGGATTGAAAGACCCCAACAAACCCATAGGCAGTTTCCTTTTTGTGGGCCCCACCGGTGTGGGTAAAACGCATTTGGCCAAACTTTTGGCTGAAACCATGTTCGACTCGGCCGACGCCTTGGTGCGTGTGGATATGAGTGAATTCATGGAGAAATTCAGCGTTTCTAGATTGGTGGGAGCGCCTCCCGGATATGTGGGTTACGACGAAGGCGGACAACTCACCGAAAAAGTACGCCGCAAACCCTATTGCGTTCTTTTGCTCGATGAAATCGAAAAAGCGCATCCCGACGTGTTCAACATCCTGCTGCAAGTGATGGACGAAGGCCGCCTTACCGACAGCTTAGGCCGACGCGTGGATTTCAAGAACACCATCATCATCATGACCTCCAATGTGGGAAGCCGCCAACTGAAGGAATTCGGCAAAGGTATAGGTTTCGGACTACCCGACCAAAACGCCTTGAACGAATATTCTAAAGGCGTGATAAACAAGGCAATAAGCAAGACTTTCTCACCCGAATTCTTGAACCGAATCGACGATACCATCTTCTTCGAACAACTCGACAAGCAGGCTATCGACCGCATCATCGATATTGAGTTGAAGCCCTTTATCAAGAGAGTCGAAAACCTTGGTTATCATTTCAGTATGACAGCCGAAGCCCGAGAATTCCTGGCCAAGGAATCTTACGATATCCAATTCGGTGCGCGCCCGCTCAAACGAGCCATTCAACGTCATTTGGAAAACGAACTGGCCGAAGTCATTCTGAGCAAGAGTATTCAAGGCGACAGCATCGTGGCACATTACGATACGGAATTGAATAAAATTGTCATGAAATCTGCTTAAAGAAAGATTGTTATGAAAATTTATAGCATCATGTTATGCAAAAACGAGGCCGACATCATAGGTCCCGTACTTGAAGACGCCACCCGATGGAGCGACAAGATTTTCGTTTTCGACAACGGAAGCCAAGATGATACTTGGAACATCGTGAACAGACTTGCCGAAAAGTATCCCGGGCAGATTGTTCCCTTCGCTCAAGACGGAAGACCCTACAGAATCGGACTTAGAGCCTTGGTATTCAATGAGGTAAAACACGAAATGACCCAAGACGACTGGTGGTGTATCCGCATGGATGCCGATGAATTTTACATAGACAATCCCAAAGACTTTATATCTCAGGTGCCTAAGAAATACAAACAAGTCTCCAAAGCAAGTTTCGACTATGTGCTTTGCCACGAAGACTTGAAGGAATTCCATTTCGAAGGCAATTTCGAAGCCGACAAAGACAAGATTCGCTACTACAAGCCTCAAACATGGGCCGAAACGCGTTTTGTCAGACACAGTGAGCGACTCGCTTGGAACATAGACCAAAAGAAACCACAACCCTGCGGCATGACATTTCCCGGACAGATCCGAGTGAAGCATTATCAGTTCCGCAGCCCACAGCAAATGGAGCAACGCTACAAAGTCCGTCAGGAATCGAGAAAGAACGGATGCGGCTCTTTTCATCATGAAAACGGCACAAGTTGGCAGGATTATTTGCAAAAACGTGAGGGTCTTTTTTTTGATGCCCAAGATGGAAAACTGCCTACGCAAGGCAACAGAAACAAAGTGAGACGTATGCATCAGGAATTGGTAAAAGGATTGCTCACTCTTTTCAATTATTACGGATAAACATTTAAAAATCAATACTATATAAAATTATGTTAGGATCAGGAAAAATCGGGGTTACGACAGACAACATTTTCCCCGTCATCAAAAAATTCTTGTACAGCGATCAGGAAATTTTCCTGCGCGAAATCGTATCTAATGCAGTGGATGCCACCCAAAAGATGAAAACCATCGTAGCCAGCGGTCAGAGCAGCGCCGACACAGACGACCTGCGTGTCAGCATCAGCATTGACAAGGAAGCTAAAACCCTTACTATCAGCGACCAAGGCATTGGTATGACAGCCGAAGAAATCGACAAATACATCAATCAGATTGCCTTTTCGGGCGCGGGTGAATTCTTAGAAAAATACCAAAACGATGCGCACGCCATCATCGGTCATTTCGGCTTGGGATTCTACTCTGCTTTTATGGTTGCCAAACAGGTGGATATCATTACTTTATCTTATCAGGAAGGTGCCGAAGCCGTGAAATGGAGCTGCCAAGGTTCCCCCGAATTCACCATTGAAGCTTGCGACAAGAAGCAGCGCGGCACGGACATTGTTTTGCACATCGACGAAGAAAGCGAAGAATATCTGCAGGAAGACAGAATCGCGTCCCTTTTGCAAAAATATTGCAAGTTCCTTCCCGTCCCCATTGTTTTCGGCAAGAAAAAAGAATGGAAAGACGGCAAGGAAGTAACAACGGAAGAAGACAATCAAATCAACGACATTCAACCGGCTTGGACGCGCAAACCATCTGATCTTCAGGAAGAAGACTACAACAAATTCTACAAGGACCTGTATCCCTTCAGCGACGATCCCCTCTTCCATATCCACCTGAATGTGGATTATCCCTTTACCTTGACGGGTATTTTGTATTTCCCCAAGGTAAAGAGCAGCATAGACTTGCAAAAGAACAAGATACAACTGTATTGTAACCAGGTTTTCGTAACAGATTCCATCGAAGGCATTGTGCCGCCATTCCTCACGCTCTTGCACGGTGTCATCGATTCTCCCGATATTCCGCTGAATGTTTCGCGTTCTTATTTGCAGAGCGATGCCAATGTCAAGAAAATTTCTAACCATATCACCAAAAAGGTGGCCGACAGCTTGCAGAAGCTTTATAACGACGACCGCAAGGCCTTCGAAGAAAAATGGGACGACTTGAAGATTTTCATCGAATATGGCGTATTGACGGAAGAAAAATTCTGGGATCGCGCCGAAAAGTTTATCCTTATTAAAAACAGCGAAGGTAATTTCTTCAACCTGGAAGAATATCACAACCTGGTGAGCGGCAACCAGACCGACAAAGACGGCAACTTGGTGTATCTTTATGCCACCGACAAAGACAGCCAATATACCTATATTGAAACTGCCAGAAACAAGGGCTACGATGTCTTGCTGATGGATGGAGAATTGGATGTTCCCTTTATCCAACAAGTGGAAGCCAAGAGCGAAAAGACGCGTTTTGTGCGCGTGGACAGCGATATCATTGAGAACCTCATTCCCAAAGAAGACAAAGCCAGCGTCAGCTTGAGCGAAGACGAACAGAAACAATTGAAAGGCGTTTTCGAAAAGTTGCTGCCACTAATGGACAAAACCCGCTTCGATATCCAGCTGGAAGCGCTTGGCCAGGATTCTCTGCCCATCGTGCTTACTCAAAACGAATTCATGCGTCGTATGCAGGATATGTCGAAATTGCAGCCAGGTATGTCATTCTATGGTGAAATGCCCGCGGCCTACTCTTTCGTTTTGAATGCAGATCATCGTCTTATCAAGGACTTGGTAGGAAAAGAAGACGAAGCCGCCGAAGCCAAGGTAAAACAATTGATAGACTTGAGCCTGCTCAGCAATGGTCTGCTCAAGGGCGAAGCGCTCAACAACTTTATCCGTCGCAGCTACGATTTGTTCTAAGCACAAATCTTTGCGTTGCGCAATCAATTGCATTACGAGCAATATAAATCCCCTCAGAAACCTTTTCATTGGTCTTTGAGGGGATTTTCTATGTATTGTAACGCTATAGTCACCTAAAAAATGCAGGAAGATTCCGAAGCATATAACAAAAAAAAAGAAACCACTGAAAACCAGTGATTTCTCTTGAATGTGACTCCGACAGGATTCAAACCTGTAACCTTCTGATCCGTAGTCAGATGCTCTATTCAATTAAGCTACGGAGCCGTTCTGAATTCGGGTGCAAAAGTAATGCTCTTGTTTTAATTGTGCAAGTATTCAGGAAACTTTTTTTGAAAAATTTCAAACATCACAAAAAAATCACCCAAAATAAGCCGCGAAAAGCCTTGTCCTATTGAAAATTGAGAAAATATCACGAACTTTGTCTCAGTTTTAATCTTTGTCTCAGTTTTAAAAATTATACAAAATGACCATCAAAGAACAAGTACTTGAAGTTTTCAAGCAAACAAACGAGGCACTCAATGCCGGTAAAGTTGCAGAAATCAGCGGTCTGGACCGTAAGGAAGTAGATAAGGCTATGGCCGAACTCAAGAAAGAAGGCGCCATTGTCAGCCCGAAACGTTGCTTCTGGACAGCCGCCAAGTAATGAGGATCTTACTGCTAAGCTGCGGATTCATTTCACTCGGATTGGCCATCGCCGGTATATTTCTCCCTATTCTGCCAACAACGCCCCTGCTCTTGTTGGCCGCTTTTTTGTTTTCAAAAAGTTCCGACAGATGGCATACTTGGCTGCTGAATCATCCCAAATTCGGCCCTTACATCCGCAATTTCCAAGAAAAGAAAATTATCCCCAAAAGGGTGAAAATCACCGCTATATCCATGCTTTGGTGCACCATCCTCATTAGCGCGATACTCATAGACCTATGGTGGTTGCGACTATTGCTTTTGGGCATAGCCTTGGCCGTGAGTCTACACATTTCATCCTACAAATCCGAATAGCCCTACAAGTTTTAGAAAGGATTCGTATCTGGAATCTGCTCGTTGATTTTTGAAGCATAAACCGCTGCTTCTCCTTCTGAATAAGGAGCTTGCATCTGCGGCAAGGAATAACTCATCTGGTTGTCGTCGTCACGGAAGCGGGCAAATTCTTTATCGAAACAAAGACGGATATCACCTGTCGAACCATTACGATGCTTGGCAATAATAAGTTCAGCCTTGCCCACCAATGAATTGCCTTCTCCATCCTCGAGAATCTTGTAATACTCAGGACGATGGATAAAGCACACAATATCAGCATCTTGCTCAATGGCACCCGATTCACGCAAGTCGGAAAGCTGCGGACGCTTGGCATCGCTGGCGCTGTTGGGCGAATTGGTGTTTCCGGTACGATTGGCCGATGCACGGTTCACCTGAGAAAGCGCAATAATCGGAATATCAAGCTCTTTGGCCAATGCTTTCAGCGCTCGTGACACCGTACTTACTTCCTGTTCACGGTTACCGAATTTACCGCCGCTGGCATTCATCAACTGCAAGTAGTCTATCATCAGAATCTTTACGTCATGCTCTTTTACCAAGCGGCGTGCCTTGGTCGAAAATTCGAAGACCGAAAGACTGGGCGTATCGTCAATGAAAATGGGTGCATCATAAAGTTCCTTCAATTGCTGGTCGAGCAACTGCCATTCCTCCGGGCTCAATCTACCGTTTTTAATCTTCTCGCCCTGCAGCGAACAAGTATTCACAATAAGACGATTAACCAACTGAACATTAGACATTTCAAGCGAGAAAACACCCACTGCGATACCATGATCCACCGCCATGTTTTTAGCCATTGACAGTACAAAAGCCGTCTTACCCATAGCCGGACGGGCCGCGAGAATAATCAAATCGGATTTCTGCCAACCGGAAGTCATCTTGTCCAATTCGGCAAATCCAGTGGGCAAACCGCTCAAGCCGTCAGTACGCTGCGAAGCAGCACGGATACGGCTCAAAGCCTCGTCGATAATGGGATTGATCTGCACCACATCCTTCTTGAGCGACTGTTGAGACAATTCGAACAAACCGGATTCAGCTTCCTGCATAAGATCCTTTACATCAGTGGTTTCATCAAAGGCCTTAGATTGAATATCCATGGAATAGCGAATCAGTTCGCGTGCCAGGTACTTCTGTGCCACAATGCGCGAGTGGTATTCAAGATGCGCTGTAGAGACCACATTATCAGCCAGTTTAATCAGATATACGGCCCCACCCACTTCGTCCAGTTTGTCGGCACGACGCAAGGCATCCTGCACCGTTAGGATGTCCACCGGCTCCTGTTTGATGGAAAGATTCTGAATGGCCTCGAAAATAATTTGATGCGATTTTTCGTAGAAATGCTCCGGCTTAAGAATTTCAGACACCTTGGAAAAGGCATCTTTTTCTAACATCAAAGCACCCAATACAGCTTCTTCCAATTCGCGGGCCTGCGGTTGAAGACGACTGATATCTTCTTGTTTTACAGGCGTTTTCTTGTATACCACTTTTACATTGTCCATAATCGTCTCTTCTTTTATGCAAAAGTAGCGCGATTCCCCCGAGCAAAAAAATATTTTCCAAAATACTTATCAACAAGTTATCAACATCTTTTATCTTTGCATCATTATCTTTCAATTACATTTATAAGACAATGATTTGCTTTCCAAATGCCAAAATTAACCTCGGGCTCGACATTGTCGCCAAACGCCCGGATGGTTATCATAATATAGAAACAGTATTCTATCCTATTGCCTGTCAGGATGTTTTGGAATGTGTTCCTGCCGATGAATTTCAACTGAATCTGAGCGGCATTTCGCTCGATGGCAAAAACGAAGACAACATCGTGGCCAAAGCATACCGACTTCTGGCACAACATCATCCACAGCTGAAACCCTGCGCTTTGCACCTGCACAAGAACATTCCTTGCGGCGCTGGTTTGGGTGGAGGTTCAGCCGATGCAGCCTTCGCCCTTAAACTTATCAATGATGCGCAGCATTTGAATATTCCTATGGAAAAACTGGAAGAATATGCAAGCTCTTTGGGTGCGGATTGTCGTTTCTTTTTGCGCAATCAAGCCGTTTTTGCCGAAGGGAAAGGAGATGAATTCACAGATATAAATCTTTCATTAAAAGGATATTATATTGTTCTTGTCAAACCCGACATTCACATTTCCACGGCCGAAGCCTATGCCGGCGTCCGTCCCGAAAAACCGGCAGCCTCCTTGTTGCAACTTATACAACAACCCATTGAAACATGGAAAGAGCATATTTTTAATGGATTTGAAAAGGGTGTTTTTGAAAAACATCCTGAGATTAAGCAGATTAAAGAGGAATTATATGCACAAGGCGCTGTGTATGCCTCCATGTCGGGAAGCGGTTCATCTGTATTTGGCATTTTCGCGCAAGAGGTTCATTTACAAGGACTTTTCGAAAAATATTTCTATTGGGCTGATTTTTTGCAATGAAACCATAAATATACATTCCTTATACAGAATTTATAACTACTTTTGCAGCCTGAATTTTTAAGCTAAAAAACACAACGTTATCAATCTATAACTATGGCAAAAATTAAAGGAGCGGTCGAAGTGGACGTAAAGCATTGTAAGGGTTGCGAACTCTGCGTGCATGCTTGTCCCTCCGATGTGTTAGCGCTTTCTCAAAACGTCAACGAAAAAGGTTACGCCTATGCCTACATGAAGCAGCCTGATGCTTGTATCGGTTGCGCCAGTTGTGCCTACATCTGCCCCGACGGATGTATCAAGGTGTACAAAGTAAAATTGTAGTAACAATGGAAGAAGTTCGTTTAATGAAGGGCAATGAAGCCCTTGCTCATGCAGCAATCCGTTGTGGTTGTGATGGTTACTTCGGATATCCCATTACGCCGCAATCGGAAATTATGGAAACACTGATGGCAGAAAAGCCTTGGGAAACAACCGGTATGGTTTGTCTTCAAGCCGAGAGCGAAGTTGCCTCTATCAATATGGTATATGGCGGAGCCTCTTGCGGAAAGAAGTCCATGACGTCTTCGTCGAGTCCGGGTGTCAGCCTGATGCAGGAAGGCATTTCGTTCATGTGCGGTGCCGACCTTCCCGGTCTTATCGTCAATGTGCAGAGAGGCGGTCCCGGTCTGGGCACCATCCAACCCAGTCAGTCTGACTATTTCCAAGCGACCAAAGGCGGTGGTCATGGCGATTATCATCTTTTGGTGCTTGCACCTTATTCTGTGCAAGAAATGGCTGATTTTGTGGATCTTGCTTTTGAATTGTCTTTCAAGTACCGCATTCCGGCCATGATTCTGTCGGATGGCGTTATCGGTCAGATGATGGAACCTGTGGTTTTGCCACCTTTCAAGCCTCGATTCACCGACGAAGAAATTGCCAAGAACAGTCCTTGGGCGCTCACCGGCAAGCCGTCTTCTCGTAAGCAAAACATTATCAGCTCTTTGGAATTGGATCCTGCCTTGATGGAAGAACATAATGTTCGTCGCCAAGAAAGATATCGTTTGGTAGAAGCCACCGAAGCCCGTTACCAGGAATTTATGTGCGAAGATGCTGAATACCTGATTGTTGCCTTCGGTAGCGCTGCTCGCGTTTGTCAGAAATCGGTGGAATTGTTGCGCCAAGAAGGTATTAAAGCCGGTCTGCTGCGTCCCATCACGCTTTGGCCCTTCCCTACACAAACCATTCAAAAATATGCCCGACAGGTAAAATCCATGCTTTGCGCCGAATTGAATGCCGGACAGATGATTCAGGATGTTCGCTTGGCTGTGAACGGACAAGTGCCTGTAGAACATTTCGGCCGTATGGGCGGTATGGTGCCTTCTCCCGAAGAAATTGTCGAAGCACTTAAAAAACAACTATAATCATGGGATACAACGAAATTAAAGCCACCTTATCCATTGTAAGTCTGTTGTTGCTGATTATAGCCGTAGTTTGCTATTTTTCAGCTTCATACAAACTTTCAGCCATTTTGCTTGTCGTTGGTGTTGTCGCTAAGGTTATTGAATTGATCTTACGCTTTGCCCACAAAAGAAAATAATCATGAACGAAAATATCATTGCTCCCGAAAATTTAGTCTACGAGAAATCAAAACTCTTGAAAGACAATGTTATGCACTATTGCCCGGGTTGTAATCATGGCACGGTGCATCGTATGATTGCAGAAGTCATCGAAGAAATGGGAATGGAACACGATTGTATTGGCGTATCGCCCGTAGGTTGTGCCGTTTTCATCTACAAATACATAGACGTGGATTTTGCAGAAGCCGCTCACGGAAGAGCTCCGGCCATTGCCACTGCTATGAAGCGACTGAATCCCAATAAGTTGGTTTTCACTTACCAAGGCGATGGTGACTTGTCTGCCATCGGTGCCTGCGAAACCTTGCATGCCTGCAACCGTGGTGAAAACATTGCCATCATCTTTGTCAACAATGCTATTTATGGCATGACGGGCGGACAGATGTCACCCAGTACATTGGTGGGAATGAAGGCTTCTACCTGCCCTTATGGTCGCGATGTAGAACTGAACGGTTACCCCATGAAGATTTCCAATATTTTGGCTGAATTGGAAGGCACTTGCTACGTTACCCGTCAGAGTGTGCATTCGGCTGCCGCAGTACGCAAAACAAAGAAGGCCATACGTAAAGCCTTCGACAACTCCATGGCCAAGAAAGGTACCAGCGTGGTAGAAATCGTGGCATCTTGCAATTCCGGATGGAAAATGACTCCCTACAATGCCAACAAATGGTTGGAAGAAAACATGTTCCCCTTCTATCAATTAGGCGATTTAAAAGACAGATAATCATGAAAGAAGAAATTATCATAGCCGGATTTGGCGGTCAGGGTGTTTTATCAATGGGAAAGATTCTGGCCTACTCTGCCCTCATGGAAAACAAGGAAGTAACCTGGATGCCCTCTTACGGACCGGAACAGCGCGGCGGTACGGCCAATGTTACCGTTATCGTGAGCGACAACAGCATCAGTTCTCCCATTCTGAACGTATTCGACACGGCCATCATTCTGAACCAACAGTCGATGGATAAATTCGAAAGCAAGGTAAAACCGGGCGGAACGCTTATTTACGATCCTCACGGCATCAGTCACAAACCCACGCGCAAAGACATCAGCATTTACACCATAGAAGCTGTCAGCGCAGCCGCAGAAATGCAGAACGCCAAGGCTTTCAATATGATTCTCTTGGGTGGATACTTGAAAATCAAGAACATCGTGGCTTTGGAAAGTGTGCTCAAGGGCTTGCATAAAACCTTGCCCGCTCGTCATCACAACCTTATTCCCGTGAACGAACAAGCCTTGCTCAAGGGCATGGAAATTGTACAGGCAGCCGAGTAAAGAGCTGCTTAATTGAGTAAGAGATGCTTAATTGAACAAATGGCAATCCTGAAAATAGCGCAGCCCCGAAGGAAACTTCGGGGCTGCGCTCGTCTTATCAACTTATTGTCTTAAAACTTATAGCTCAAACCGACACCCAGTACTTCTTTAAACTGGATTCTGGCACCATGTTTAATACCTTCGGGATCGATATACTTGATATCGTCATCGTACTTCAGAGTCGACTGGAAGGTCATGGTAAGGAACTTGCTGAAGTTGAAACCCAACAATACATCCCAGTTCACGTCGATGTTACCGAAGCTTTCGTTGTAAGCGGTAAAGAGGTCGATGTTGCTCTTCAAAGTGATCTTGTTTTGGAAGAACTGATAAGCCACATTGGCCTTGAAAGTAGAACCCAACTCATAACGGAGTTTCTTGTTGGCTTCCAAACCATAAGCGGTAGAGAACAAAGTATCGTTTACATAAGTAAGCTTGCCTGATACGGGAGAATAATAGGCGCTGAAATTAGCATTAGGCTTGTAGTCCACACCGACAGAAAGCGTCAGATATGCAGGCGTCATGAAAGCCGAAACTTTCTTCTTGTTTTCCGTAGCATAATCATAACCATTGGCAAACTGCGTCTTCACATCCAGCAAAGCAGCATAGTAGAACTTTCCGGCAATGGTACGTCCGTACTTTGAAGCCAAATGCAAATTGTCGATATTCTTTCTCCATTCACCCACAGAAGCACTGTTCATCATACCGAAATTGGCATCCAAATCGTTGGTCCAAGAAGTTTGGTCTTTCACATAGTTGAGCGAAGCATTGAAATACACATTACCACTCATCGAGTTTTCACCACCGGCAGACCAATTGGTAAATGAAGACTGTGAGAAGTTGATACCGGTCAGACCATTGTGCGACCAGGCTTTCTTTTCTTCTTCCTGCGCCCACACATTGGCAAAGCTAAGGGCCAAAACGCCCAAAAGAATTGTCAGTTTTTTCATATTCCTATTATTTGTTAATTGGGCACAAAAATAGTGAAAGACCTCTGAAGATAAAAGCAAAAGCTGCAAGAAATAAGTTTATTCCGGCTAATTCTCCACGTAAACGATATTGTCTATGCAAACATAGGCCGGCGTATTCATTCCCCAAACGCCATTGTCGCTCGAAGAAAATTCGAATGAAAGTTTGTTTGCCTTGCCCAGCGCCGTCAAATCGACGGTTTTCCAGGTATTCAGCAACTCTTTGCGTCCTTCGCGATAATCGGCCAGGTAAACATCCATGGCACCAATTTCTACATTATTGACATCGTAAGCGCTGATAGTCAGTTTAAACCAATCGCCATCTTCGAATTTCTTAGAGAAATCATCACCGTGTTTCATCGACAAATAAGCATAAGCGGAATTACACAAAGCCATGGATTTAAAAAGATGTTCCGACGCATCCGTAAAGACAATCTCGTTATGAGAAGCATCGTAGGAATCTCTGAAAAAGACGAGAAAATTGTCGCCCGAAGCGGCTGCACCCGAAGCCACGCTATATTGGTTAACATAGCCAGGAGTTTCGGTATCAGTTTGATTACTAAGCACAAAACCCGTCCATGAATCGTAACCCCACTCTTCGTAGAAGGTGTACGAATGACCAAAACTCAAAGGCAAATTGTTCTTCACATAGGGCATTTGATGCTGATAACCCGGCTCGGGCAATGCCACTTCGTCGAAGTCGATGCACACTACCTTTTCTTGTTTGTCTTCTGGTTGACAAGACGACAACAGCAAAATCATGGCTGCCGTTGCCAAAGAAAAAATCTTTTTCATTGTAAATAACATTTTTGTCATCATCCCGAATTCCACGCGGTTTGATGAACATTACACAAAAGGGAACGACAAACAAGAATCTGCACCTTTATTCTTCGCTCTTGTTCCCGAAAGCTAAACAAACAGATTGTGGCAGGTTTTCTGACTCGGCCCGGTTTTATCTCCTTCCCATCTGAAAATCAGACAGTGGATGTTGGCAGACTTGATGATAAAACCGATAATGGGCCTTACAGCAGCGGGCACTGTTCCGGATTTTCACCGGATTCCCTTTTACAAACAATCCTGAAAGGAATGTCTGTCACCATAATCGCGGGCAAAAGTAATATAGTTTTTTGAAAAAAGCGTATCTTTGCCTTCGAAATTTTGAAATCATGCACATAGATATCATTACCGTTCTTCCTGAATTGTTACGTGGTCCTTTCGACTGTTCCATCATAAAAAGAGCCCAGAATCAAGGATTGGTGGAAATTGAAGTACACAACCTTCGCGACTATTCCACCGATATGAAACATCGTCGCGTGGACGATGCAGCTTTCGGATTCTCGGCCGGCATGGTGATGCAAATCGAGCCTATAGACCGCGCCATTACGCATTTGAAGAGCCTTCGCCATTACGACGAAGTCATTTACACCTCTCCCGATGGTGAAACTTTCAACCAGGGAATGGCCAACAGCATGTCTTTGTACGAGAATATCATCATTCTGTGCGGACACTACAAAGGCATAGACCATCGCATTCGCGAGCACCTCATTACCAAGGAAATATCTATCGGAGATTATGTGCTTACCGGCGGAGAACTGGCTGCCGCCGTCATTACCGACAGTCTGGTACGGCTCATTCCCGGCGTGCTTCACGACGAACAGGCAGCCTTTTCAGACTGCTTCCAAGACAACTTGTTGGCTGCGCCCATCTACACGCGTCCGGCCGATTATAAGGGTTGGAAAGTGCCCGAAATCTTGCTTTCCGGCAACGAAAGAAAAGTACGCGAATGGGAATTGGAGCAAGCCATGGAAAGAACCAAACTGCTTCGCCCCGATTTGTTACAGCAAGAAACAAAGTAGATTACACACAAAAAAGGCTCCTTTCGGGAGCCTTTTCTTATTCTACAGGTTTTTACAAGTCTTTAATCAAACTATCCTGAATAATCTTTCGCAAGGAGAGTTGCTGTTGCTCTACCAAGCGTCGCTCTGCAGGATGGAACTGATCGGTGTATCGACAAGGTACCGGTCTGATTTTCAGTTTATCGAAGGTTCCTGATACGTCCACTCCCAAACGCAAGGGGCTCACCAAAGAAGCATGATAATTGAAACTCATGTCCAAATTGTGTCGGCCGGCCACGATGGCTTTGTACTTATCTACTTGCAACTGAATGGGATAAATGTCAACTTCGTTTCTGAATACGGTAATTTCTGCATTGACAGTATCTATCACGTTCTCTGTTTTCTTGTTGAAATGCAAGATCTTAGCAATTTCCGTGAAGTTTTCTCCATCTAACAAAACCAAGTCTTTTCCTTGAATGGAAGCCGCCCCGCGCAGGGTCGATTTCTTCAATTCGTAACGAGCATTCAGATAGGTTTCTGCAGCTATATGGAACTCGGCATCACCACGGAACGAACGCAACATCGGCAACACAGAATCCACCTGTGGAACCATGCTCAGCAATTCATCGATACGAATGTCAACCATATGATAATCAAGACCTACGTACAAATGATTGGGACGAGGCGAACGATACATGGCGGTAAGCTGAAGCTTGGCGGCATCGCAAACGAAACCAATTTCTTCGAGAATCATCACACCATCGCGAATATATAGGTTACCGCTCAGATTCTTAGCCAATTGCTTACCCACGACAGCTTCTTTGATATCGGTATGGAAAAGCACATCCACTCCCTTGGGAACGATAAAGGGATTGGGCTCATTTAATATGCTATCTTGTTCAATATCAATGTGATGCTCTTCTTCATCAATTTCCATTTCCGTAGAATCAACGCCCAAGCCCGAGGTCAGTTCCATCAGGCGGTTGACATCGGTATGGTTTGAAAGGAAATTAAGCTCGGCTTTCAGCAAGGATTGTTCTTCCAAGAAGGCGATGATATTGCTAAGTTGTCCGTCCAAGTGAAAATCCGAATTGCCAAATTGAACGGTACTTTGCTGAATACGCAACTTGTCATTGGCATAATCAAACTGAATATCAGCCACTTGAACCTCTTCTGGAATCAAAGTGGTATTGAAGCTTGCCGATTGCAAATACATACTCAAACTCGGATTCAAGCTATGCAGAATGTTTTCCTGCACGCTTTCTTGATTGATTATCGCATGCAAATTGATGGCTCCCGTTTTCAGTTGATGTTCGCCCAAATCGGCAAACAAAGCCTGGTTAGAGAGATTGGCATCCACCTTCATCACCGAATAATCTTCGCCGGAAAGATCAGCCTTGGCAGCGAGGGCCAAACCTTGCGTTTGAGCATTGATTCCCGCCATTTCCACCACGGCCTTACCTAAATCCAAAGCAGCATCGGCTTTGATACGAGAGGCGTCGGCCAGCACATCGGACAAAAGCAAGTTCAAGTTAAGTTCCTGCAAATCGGCAGCTAAAGAATCGCCCATGGACACTTGAAGTGCTTGGCAATCTCTGAATTTCAAAGAAATAGGTAGGTCTGTCTTTTTCAACAAATCTATCTGACAAGTTCCTTTGGTCGATTTAGCCTTGATATCTCCCATAGCCACATCCAAATCGCGATACGAAACTTTTGTATGCAATTGTATGGGTTTCAGGTTGTTCAGTCCATTGGAAATATCTTTCAGAGACAAAGCCACTTGGGCATCTGCTTTCACGCGGCCTTTTACGTCAATGGAATCCGGCAGAAAGTCCTGCCATGCAGCCAATTGAGCATCGATGGAAGCATTGGCCTTGCATCTCAGATTGTCCGACAACAAATCTTCTACCATGGCAGAGGCATTCAAAGCTGCCTGGTTGACATTCAATGCCAAATGATGCAGTTGGGCCTTGGTCTGCTTAGGTTCGTTCAAATCGAGGTGAGCCGTCAATCCCATTTGAAGATGGTTGATTTCGGGCAAATCCTGATAAATGACATTCGCATCGTGCAATTGCACATCCACATCGACCAAAGGCATGCTGTTTTCGTTGTAACAACCTTTCACTCTGGCATTCAGGCCAATCAAGCCGTTCACATCTATGCCGTCCAACAAACCGGCGTATGCAGCGGGAATCAATTGCAAATAGTTGGCAATGGGTTCTTTCTCGCCACCCACACGCAGGTTCAAATCGCAAAGAATATCTTGTGACAGACTGTCAATGTTGGCTTGTCCATCCATTTGCAAAGCAATCTTACCCAGCGCAAGATTCAACTGTTCTGTGTTCAGATGCATGGACTTCAGATCCAAATCCAGAGGAAGAGAGAAGGAAATGGGCTGCGCATCCACCAAAAGCGTGTCATTCAATGCAAACGAAAGAGCCGGACTGGCCATATCCAAAGCCAAAGCCAAACGTTCTTCCACAAAAGAAAGCGAAGCCTCCAGACCAAAGTCATGAAGATTGGCCTTCATTCGACTCTGATTATCTACATAACTAATATTCAGATTTTTAAGAGCCAATTCATCTAAAGCAATAGTTGAGAATGGGATAGCAAAAGATGTTGTATCATCCTCTTCGCTCACAGTATCGGCCGAAAAAGCAAACACATCGTAGTTGGCGAGTCCGCTGCTGTCGACAAAAACATTGGCAGCAACATTTTCCAAAGAAACCGTCTTCACAAAAAGTTCCTTTTCTTTCAGCAGACGCTTGACATCTACGCTGGCCAGGACTTTTCCCACATACGCAAGCGTGTCATTGCCGGAATGTTCCGACATCTTATCGCCTAAATACAGGTCTTCGATGCAAACACTAAACTCCGGAAAACTGCCAAACAAACTCGGCTCTATCTTACCTATGTGATACTCACAAGTGATAAAATCGGAGGCTTTCTTATTGACAGCATCAGCCAACACATTGGTATTGAACAGAAGCGCAATGATGATGCCGACTGCGATCAAGACCGCCAAAACCAAGGAGCCGAGGGTGATTGCCGTGATTTTCAGAACTTTTTTCATAATGGTTCGTTCCAATGATTGATTTATTCCACTCTGCTAAAATAATACGATTTTCCAAAATCATCTTCATACACCAAAGAGCTGGAAGTCAACTCTGTAACGGTGTAAATCTTGGGAATCTGCGTATTGCTGATTTCGATGATATGGATTTGCGTCAAAGTGTTGACCACCAAGGTCCAGGTAAATTCCTGAGCTTCCTCTTCGGTAACATCGTCGCCTTCGTCCCAGGTGCATCCGGTCAAATCAGATCTGTAACGCCAGAATTCACCGGCATTGTCATCGTTTTCCCATACACCGACGAGGTCATACTGATCAAATGATTCCGGTTGACATGAAGTATTGACAAACATCAATGCCAACATCGAAACAAAAATAGCTACATACTTTTTCATACAATTATAATTTATTCTGTATCAATCTGTTATCAATGCTCCCGTCAACTCGCGTACCGAGGCGATACCATGGCGTTCGCAATAAGCCTCGATACCGGCTGCCACTTTCTGGCTGATGGCAGGATCGATGAAGTTGGCCGTTCCGATTTCGATGGCTGATGCACCGGCCAAAAGAAACTCAATGGCATCGGTGGCCGAAGAAATACCGCCCAAACCTATAATGGGAATCTGCACTGCCTTAGACACTTGCCATACCATACGCAAGGCCACCGGTTTCACGCATGCTCCCGACAAACCACCTGTCACCGTTGACAATTTCGGACGACGTTTTTCTGCATCAATAGCCATACCCATCAAGGTATTGATGAGCGAGACAGAATCCGCACCGGAGGCTTCAGCAGCTTTAGCAATATCTGCAATACTAGTTACATTGGGAGAAAGCTTCACCATCAGGTGTTTATGATAAACTTTGCGCACGGCTTCCACCACTTTCGAAATTCCATCTGTAGTGACGCCGAAAGCCATACCGCCTTGTTTCACGTTCGGACAAGACACATTCAACTCGATGGCCGGAATCTTGTCGAGCGATTGAATAATCTCGGCGCAGGCAACATAATCTTCTATGGTTGAGCCAGATACATTAACCAACACATTGGTATCCATGTCGGCAATGCGAGGATAAATCTTTTCGGCAAAGTAAGCCGCGCCTTTATTCTGCAAACCAACGGCATTCAACATTCCCGAAGGTGTTTCTGCCATTCGAGGATAGGGATTTCCCTCGCGATGATGAATGGTGGTGCCTTTTACAATGATACCTCCGATTTTGGAAAAATCGACAAAATCGGCAAACTCTTCTCCGTAACCAAAAGTGCCTGAAGCTGTCAGCACGGGATTTCGCAAGCTCAGACCTTTCAAATTTACCCTTGTATCTACCATTTCAATTGATTTAAATTAAACACGGGACCTTCTTGACACACACATTGATGACCTTCTTTGGTATCTTCCACGCAGCAGAGACAAGCGCCAAGACCGCAAGCCATCGTATTTTCTAGCGAGAGTTCACAAAAAACATCATGTTCTTTGGCATAACGAGCCACCGCCATCATCATGGGTTTCGGACCACAACAATAAATCATATCAGGCTGATTGGCCAAAACCGAATGCTGCGTCACAAAACCTTTTTCGCCTAAAGAGCCATCTTCCGTGGTCACATAAACCTCGCCAAATTCTTCGTACAGATCTAATTGTGTCAAATCTGAAGCCTTGCGGGCACCCAACAAGAATTGAGGTTGAAAACCATTATCCTTCAGCACTTTACCCAAATAGAGCAAAGGAGCGATACCCACACCGCCACCAATGAGCATCAGCTTGGCCGCGGGATTTTCGGGCATACTGAAAGGACGGCCCAAAGGCAGCATCACATTGATGAGGGCACCTATAGCCGTTTCCGACAAGGTTCTAGTACCGTCACCCACCATTTGCACCAGCAACCAAAGCTCTTGCTTGGCTTGATCAACATAATACACTGATATAGGTCTTCTTAAGTAGGTGGTAGGAGAACCATCGACCCTGACCTGAACAAATTGGCCCGGAAAAATTTCGGGCAAGCATTCCTCTTCTTGCGCACGCAACTTCAGCAGCACGGAACGAGACCACAACTGCTTGTCGATGAGGCGCAAATCCATTATTTTCTTTGCCATATAATGAAATTATCTACTTAATTTTCAAAACAGACAAAAATAACGATTATCTCCGGAAAAATCCAAAGAATGTGGGGAATTTACCTTATTAATATATCAATCTCTTTTGGGAAGAATTTCTTCGAAAGTGTTGTCCTGATATACAATAATGATTTTGCTGATGCTTTTCTGTGGCTTTTCTGAAGAAATAACATTTTGATTACTAATATCTTGCACAGGTCTTACAAGTCTTTTTCGGCCTTTTTCCTTGGGATATTCCGCAGAAGACTTGGGGATTGTGCGTAATGCTACATTCTCAGCCTCTAAATCGGCGAATAAAGAGTTTTCTTGTGTATCTGGAGTTTGATTTTCATCCGCTTTTGCCGCGTCGTCTGCCATTTCACCAAAAATATCGCCGTGACCCGTCATCAACCAGGCAACGTCCACTTCCGGATAGGCCGCAATGATCTTTCGAATCACTTCGAAGCTCGGTTGGTTCTTATCGTTCAAAATATTGGATACGACAGAAGTATTGATTTTAACTTTTTTTGAGAATTCGGTGGCATTCAAACCATCCATTTCCATGAGTTCACGTATACGATTTTTCATATAAATTGACTGTATGTATGCATTGAAAATTTTGACAAATATAAACAATTGATTTGAGTCTTTCTTACATCCTTTCGAAAAATTATGATAAATAAAATCGCTTGAATTTGCGATTTTTAAACCAAATTTTCGAATTAAAATATATAAATTTCTTTATATGGATTTCCGTTTCAGATTTCATAATTAAACAAAGGTTAACAAAAATCGCCAATAAATTACACTATAGCACTAAAAACCAAATACTTAACTAATATAATATTACGTATCACTTTAGAAAATTACGCCATTATTTTTCTCAAACCAATAATAGCGTCGGAAAAATCACTTAACATTAGACTTTATTAGCTTATAACCAATAAAATACTATTCTAAATTTATTGTAACCACTTTACCCTGTCGCCTTATTCCCTATTTTTGGCTTATTATTACATTTAAATAATTTGAATTTTATTTATTCGATTTAATTATATTAATTTTGATATTCAAATTTCGAAAAACAGATTTACAAAATCAAATCCAAACTTTTCTATTATTTAATCTTTTCGACTGCATACAAATACGCATACACACCTTCTTGCAAACACTTGCATACAATTGCAAAATCACCACTCCATTGAACCCATGGAATTGTTAATTAATTTAACAATTAAAGCAGCTGTACCCTATATAAAAAACGTGCTCATTTTTGAATTAGAAAAGGAACGCGAAATCTATGCTGAATTATTTATTCAAGGACATCAACAGAAATCAAAAACAATGATTTTCATCTTTAACGGCCAATGATTGCAAAATTCAGCTATCAATGCTCGTGAAAAATCATTTATCGAAATCTCAGCGACTCAAAAAGCAATCCATTTCAGCGCAATCATCTATCTATCAAACCATTACAATCAAAACACTGCGGAATTAAAAGAACGGGATCTAGCTTATTTTATATTGAATTTGCATTCTCACATGAAAATCACTTATTTTGAGTCCAAATGATGAGAGTAAGAAGAAAAATACACTACGCAAAAGATGAACAACAAAAGAATTAAACCGGCATACCTTATATTATTGGTGTGTATCCTTTTGTCTGCATTTTCAGCTGATGCTATTAATTTGCGCAAACAAGGCGCTTGGTATGAATCGGCCTATGCTACATGGGAAGAGATTGAAGGCGCTCACTCCTATCAAGTGTTTTACAGCGGTGTCGGCCTGGCAGATGTTCCTGTCGATGATCCGCTGATACGTCGTTATCCGGATGAGTATCGCGTGGATGTACCCGGCTTGGAACCAGGAGCTTATACTTTGCGCATCGTTGCCCTAAACGAGAAACAAGAAGAATTGGCGCAATGCACTACCGAGCTGCTGGAAGTGAAAGCTTTCAGGCGCGAGGGTTTTGCCTTTACCGAAGGCGTGGTGCCAGGCGCTTACCAAAGCAACGGACGACTCAAAGATGGTGTTAAAATACTCTATGTCAGCCATGAAAACATCAATCAGGTAAGCTGCGAAGTGAGCGATGGCAAGAAGAAAGTCATGTACACGGGTTTGGGAAATATACTCACGGCCTACAGCAAAGGGCGCGACAAAACACCCCTGCTTATTCGCGTTATCGGCTGTATAAAAGCGGCGGATTTCGAAGGGCTGAAAGATGGTAATTATCTTAATTTCCAGGGAAATAACAATAGCGACAGAATGCTGGAGAACATTACCCTCGAAGGTATAGGAAACGACGCCACGCTCCATGGTTTCGGCGTTTGTTTCAAGCGAACCAAGGGCATTGAAGTGCGAAACTTAGGCATCATGCTTTTCGGAGATGATGGAATATCCATGGACACAGACAATTACCACAACTGGATTCACCACAACGACATTTTTTACGGAGCCACCGGAAGCGACGCTGACCAAGTGAAAGGAGATGGCAGCATTGACTTAAAATACCGCTCAACGCGCATCAACATTGACTATAACCACTTCTTCGACAGCGGAAAGGTTATGGGCTGCGGCGGCGCCACCAAGGAAGAAGTCAACCTGCTTCTCAGTTTCCATCACAATTGGTTCGATCATACCGACTCGCGTTGCCCTCGTTTGAACCACAGCACGGCACATATCTACAACAATTATTATGACGGTGTTTCGGTGTATGGCATAGGCTGTACGGAGGTTTCCAACGCCTTTATAGAAGCCAATCATTTCCGCAACTGCCAGAGACCCATGATGATAGCCGGACAAGGCACAGACCGCATTTATGCAAGCAATCCCGACAAAGGAACCTTTTCCGGCCAAACGGGCGGCATGAGCAAGGCCTTCAACAACAAAGTGGAAGGCGACATAGAAATCAGGCTTTTATACCAAACCGATAACGCAGAACAATACGATGCATGGTTGGTAAGCAGCCGTGAAGAAAAGCTGCCGGAAACAGCCAAAGCTTACAAAGGAGGCTGGGTGTACGACAATTTTGACACCTCCGAAGACATGTATGTTTCGCATCCAGATGCCCCCGAAGAAGTAGCCGACATCGTTACCCAATCGGCCGGAAGACTGGAAGGTGGCGACATCAAATGGACATTCGACAACGAAAAAGACGACCGCAATCACGACCTGAATACCGCGTTAAAGAATGTGCTACTCTCCTATCAATCAAGGCTGATGGCCATTCAAGGCATCAGCTCGCCGAGCACTGCCCTTGCAGCGCCCTGCATAAACGAAACACAAGCTATCTACTTCGACTTGCAAGGCAGAAGCATAGCTGAACCAGAAAAGGGAGTTTACCTGATGAAACAAGGAAACAAGTACATCAAACGCATGAAATAAAGCAGTTTACATGCCGTAAACATTCACCGAAATCAAGCGAGAAACAAAGCTTTCTTCGCCTACCACCCACACGATATCGCCCGTGAGAATCTGGAAAGAGGAACCCGGGTTGATATATTGTTTACCCTTGCGTTCAACACCCAGCACCAAACATTTTTGTCCTCTACCGATTTGAGCATCTTTCAAGGTCTTGTTCACCACCGGCGATTTCTCTGAAATGGGGAAACCGGCGCAACAAAGGTGTGCCCAAGAATCAGATCCATTCAATTCCATCTGAGAAAAATGATGCAAGGTGTAGAAAGAATCCTGCACGAAAGAAAGATTCAGTTCATCGTCGTTCAGAAGGGCCATGGAATGGTTTCTGCCGGCAAAAGTCAAGACATCGCCAGCCATGATTTTATAACTATGTCCGGGAATGTTCAGCATGGAATTTTCACGCATCACACGAATCACCATCAGGTTGTATTTGGCACGAAAACCGGCTTCTTCCAAGGTTTTACCAATCAGAGAGGACTCCTCGCCTACCTTCATGCTATAAGCATAGAGACTGCGGTCGAGCCACGAAACTTCGCCAATATCGTTGAGATTGCGGACGCCCTGATTCTCAAGAATCTTCTGATGGTTTTCCTCCATCTGACGCTCATTCAGATTGATAACGAAAGCCGATTCCAAGGTCCAGTAATGACGCATCAGGAATTTCGAACGAGAGATAAAAAGCACCAGCACGATGGCAATGGGAATAACAATCCACTGCGGCAGCGGCAAGAAATGCAAGAAAACATAAACCACTAATACACAAGCAATAACCAAGCGCAGCGCAGTCAATAAATAAATGATGATGCGGTTGTAATGGTTCATGGTCCAAAGGTTCATCATGTGTCCTGAAGTCTTACGGCGATTGCTCACCATGGACGTAAGGAATGGAGACATGACAGCCAGCGTCAAAACCACGCTGATAATGCCTGCCCAAGGTCCTTCGGGCATTTTAGAAGAGAGGAATGGTTCCAGGAAACGCATGGCCAAGAGGATGATACCCAGATTCAGAATAAGCATCAGCAAAAGGTTCATCGTGTATTGCTTGAGCAATTGTATCCAATCGTTCTGTAGTTTAGTCGTTTTAGAGCCCGCGGTATTTCTGTTTTTAATCCAATGCTTCCATGAATCGGGCAAATGTTTTTCCAAGAAGATATACACCGGCGACGACAACTTAATCATATAAGGTGTCATGAAAGTGGTGACCACAGAAACGGCCACAGCCACCGGATAAAGGAAATCAGAAGTCACTTGCAGGCTCATACCCAGGCTGGCGATAATGAAAGCAAACTCACCGATTTGCGCCAAGCTGAAACCAGATTGAACAGCAATCTTCAGCGGTTGTCCCGACATAAGCATTCCGAAAGAAGAAGCCAGCATCTTGGCCACCAACACAATCAGAATCAACAAGATAATGGGCCATAAGTATTCCGCCAATACCTTGATGTCCACCATCATACCCACAGACACGAAGAAAACAGCGCCGAAAAGGTCTTTCAATGGCTTGATAAGTTTCTCAATTCTCTCTCCTTCAACGGTTTCTGCCAAGATAGATCCCATGATAAAGGCTCCCAAGGCCGAAGAAAAGCCCACCTTGACGGCCAGCACCACCATACTCAGACACAGACCCACGCTCACTACCAACAAAGTCTCGTCGTTCAGGTGTTTACGCGTTTTCTGCAACAATCCGGGAATAAGGTAAACACCCGCGATGAACCAAAGCGTCAGGAAGAAAATCAGCTTAAAGACTGAGGTGAGCATGTTCCATCCGGAGAATTCCGAGCTGACCGCAATGGTCGAGAGCAAAACCATCATGACGATGGCCACCAAATCTTCCACCACCAAAACGCCGAATACCAAGGATGTGAACTTTTTTCGTTTGATGTTCAAATCTTCGAAAGCCTTGATAATGATGGTAGTAGATGACATGGAAAGCATGGCGCCGAGGAAAATGCTATTCATGTGTCCCCAGCCCAACAACATACCCACGAAATAGCCTATTATCAAAAGGGAAATCACCTCGAAACAGGCCGTGATGATGCCTGTTTTTCCCACAGAAAGCAGTTTCTTGAAACTAAACTCAAGACCCAAGGCAAAAAGCAAGAAAAGCACACCGATATCTGCCCAAATCTGCACATTACTGGTATCTTGCACCGTCGGCAGCATAGACATGAGCGGACCAACCATCATACCGGCCACAATATAGCCCAATACAACTGGTTGTTTGAGTATTTTGAAAAACAAAGTGGTAATACTGGCAACTATCAGAATCAGAGCCAAGTCTGAAATAATAAGTGGTAAATGTCCCATTTTGAAACTGTTTAATGAATTGGAATAAATAAGGTCAATGAATTTCTTGCAAAGATAGCTCATTTTTTCATTATTTCGTTTAACTTTGTCGTACTCGTGCAGCTAATAACAACATTATCAAATAACCCTAAAAAACAATTTATTATGATTCTCGATCATTTGAACAACAGTCATTTGTACGAAGGCATGCATCCTCTTTTCAAGAAAGCTTTCGACTACATCAAGAACCACGACCTCACCAAAGTTGAACCCGGCAAGCTCGAACTGGACGGTGACAGACTTTATTTGAACATCCAGGCTCCCGATGGCAAAACACCCGAAGCCGCTCGTTTGGAAGCTCATCGCAAGTACATCGACATTCAGGTTCTCTTGCAGGGAAAAGAAGCCATGGGATGGAAACAATTGGCTGAATGCAAAGAAGTTACCACCGAATATAACGAAACCAAAGACGTTGAATTCTTTGCAGGTTTGGGTTCAACCCAAGTAGATTTGCAAGAAGGCGAATTTTGTATTTTCTTCCCCGGTGATGCTCACGCTCCTTGCATCGGTGATGGCAAAATCAAAAAAGTCATCGTAAAGGTTCTTATCTAACAATACTTTATCCTTATTATCATTCTCTTATGAAAACCAAGCTAAAACTGTACCAGAACGACGCCTGGCTACGTCCTTACAAAGAAGCTATTCAAGGTCGTTATGACTATGCCATCTATAAGGAAAAACAGATTTGTGGCGAGAAGACGCTGCCCGAATTTGCCAATGGTTATCTTTATTTCGGATTGCATCGTACAGATAAAGCTTGGATTTTCAGAGAATGGGCTCCCAATGCCACAGCCATTTACCTGATTGGAGATTTCAACGATTGGAAAGTGGATGAGTCTTTTGCGCTTCATAGGCTTGACAACGGCATTTGGGAAGCTCAAATTCCCCTTGATGCCATACATCACGGCCAACATTACAAAATGCTTGTCAGATGGAATGGCGGCGAGGCTATGCGTTTGCCGGCCTGGGTACGTCGATGTGTACAAGACGAAGCTACCAAGATTTACACGGCTCAGGTATGGAGCCCAGAAGAGGCGTATGAGTTCAAGCATCCCATTGCCAAATTGTCGAAAAAACAGGCCCTGCTCATTTACGAATGCCATATCGGAATGGCACAAGAAGAAGAAAAAGTGGGCACTTACGAAGAATTCCGTATCAAGGTGCTTCCTAAAATTGCAGCCAACGGCTACAATGCCATTCAAATCATGGCTATTCAGGAACATCCCTACTATGGATCTTTTGGTTATCATGTGTCCAATTTCTTTGCGGCTTCTTCGCGTTTCGGCACACCGGAAGAATTGAAACACCTCATCGACGATGCTCATGGCATGGGAATGGCGGTTATCATGGATATCGTACATTCACATGCTGTCAAGAACACAGACGAAGGTTTGGGCTTGCTGGATGGTGATCCCGGACAGTATTTCCACACCGACCATCGCAGAGAACATCCCGCTTGGGATTCGCTTTGTTTCAATTACGAAAAACCGGAAGTGCTTCATTTTCTTTTATCTAATTGCCAATTTTGGATGCAGGAATATCGTTTCGACGGATTCCGTTTCGATGGTGTCACCTCTATGCTTTACAAAAGTCACGGCTTGGGCGAGTCCTTCAATGGCTATGGCGATTACTACAACCTGAACCAAGACGGAGACGCTATCTGTTACCTGACATTGGCCAACAAATTGATTCATGAAGTGAACCCGGATGCCATCACCATCGCCGAAGAAGTGAGCGGAATGCCCGGATTGGCAGCGCCTTTCAAACATGGCGGCATAGGCTTCGATTACCGCATGGCTATGGGAATCCCCGACTATTGGATCAAAATCATCAAGGAAAAAAGCGACGAAGATTGGAAACCCGGCTCTATTTGGTGGGAACTGACCAACCGTCGCGCCGACGAAAAAACCATCAGCTATGCCGAAAGCCACGACCAAGCGCTCGTTGGCGACAAAACCATCATATTCAGACTGATAGATGCCGATATGTACTGGCACATGAGTTGCAACGATGACAATGCTGTGGTAAACAGAGGCATGGCGCTGCACAAAATGATTCGATTGCTCACGGCTTCTACCATCAATGGTGGGTATTTGAACTTCATGGGCAATGAATTCGGACATCCGGAATGGATAGACTTCCCTCGCGAAGGCAACGGATGGTCGCATAAGCACGCACGTCGCCAATGGAATTTGGCCGAAGATCCGAATCTGAAGTATAAATTCTTGTATGCCTTCGATAAGGCCATGATTCAGCTTATCCGCAAGACGAGAGGCTTGTTGTCCAAGACTCCGGTACAACGCTGCGCCAACGATGGCGACCAGATTCTTGCTTTCCAGAGAGGCAAATTGCTCTTTGTCTTCAACTTACATCCTTTTAAGTCTTACGAGGGCTACGGCATCATGACAGAAGCCGGAAAATACACCTGCGTGCTCAATTCTGACGCACCTGAATTCGGTGGATTCGGTCTGACCGACGATAGTGTGGAACACTTCACCATCAACGACAAATACTGCGAACCGGGCTTGGAATGGCTGAAACTTTACATTCCCGCTCGCACAGCTATGGTGTTTAAAAAAGATTGAGGGTAAAAAAGCTGGTATAATCGTCAAAAAAACGGTAATATTGCCAAAAAGCTCAGGCCATCAAGCGAGAAAGCAATTCCCGCAAGAGTTCGCCATCGGCCAAAGCAGTTTGACGAAAGCCCTTCGAGCGAGCGTCATATTCGCGGATAAGTGTGATATTGTCGAGGATTTTGCGCACCGAATACAAGCGAGCGGCGGCTTCATAGTCTCTGACCAAAAATGGAGCCACGCCCATGGCTTTAGCTGCAAAGGAAGCCGATTTATCTGCAAGATATTGGTAGATAAGCAATTTTGAGAAGAAATCGTACAAAACAACCGTTATCAGCTGCACAGGATGCTCCTTAGGATTCTGCGCATAATAACGAGCTATGCGGTGGGCTTTGTAAATATCCTTTCGCGTCAAGGCATTCACCAACTCGAAATTGTTGAAATCCTTGCTGATACCAATGTGTTTCTCTACCACTTCGGGCGTGATGTCCTGGCTTTTACCTCCTAAAACAATTTTCAACTTTGTCAATTCGGACACCACGCGGCTCAGATCGGTACCCAAATAATCTGCCAAAATCTGAGTGGTGCGTGCGTCGATTCTAAAACCCATGGAAGCAGCCTCTTGCATAATCCAGGCTGGCATGTCGTAATCTCTCACGGCCTTTGATTCAAACACCACAGCCGTTTGCTCCAATTGTGAAGCCAATTTGCGACGTTTATCGAGTCTCTTTCCTTTGTAACTGATAATCAAAATCGTGGTGGGCGTAGGATTCTGATAATAGACAGCTAAATCTTCTTCCAAGTTCTTGATCAACTGCGCCTCTTTGATGGCAATCACCTGATAGGGAGAAAGCATGGGATAACGTCTGGCAGCCGTAAAGATAGCAGCAGCGCCCCTTTCGAAATCTTTTCCATAAAACACCGATTGGTCGAACTCGCGCTGACCTTCCGTCAAGATATGATTGATCAGATAATCGCTTATCATATCTATATAATACGGCTCATCACCCATCAGAAAATAGACGGGTGCGTAATGCCCTTGTTGCGCATCTTGTAGAATACTTTGAACGGTATTTGCTTTGCCGGCCATAAGGAAAAGATTATCTTTGCTATCGACTACAAAAGTATAAAATGTTTGACTTAAACCTCCCTTCCTACCCGCATAAAATCAAGCTTGTCGATAAAAAAACAATGATTTTCGACGAGTTCAGAAGATGTTACGTGGCGCTCACGCCCGAAGAATGGGTACGTCAACATTTTTGCCATTATCTCTGCCAGGAGAAGCATTTTCCGGCCCTGCGAATGGCCAATGAATACAGCATCCTCCTGAACGGACGCAAACGTCGCTGCGACACGGTTATTTTCGGTGCTGACATGCAAGTGCTCTGTATCTGCGAATATAAGGCGCCCACAGTCAATATCAACAATGAGGTTTTCCAACAGATACTGCGCTATCATTGGGCCCTGCAAGCCAAATATTTGATTGTCAGCAACGGACTAAAGCATTATGCCTGCCAAATCGATTACGAGCAAAATAAAGCCGTTTTCTTGCAGGAAATACCCGATTACTCAAACATGGAAGCAAACATTCAGCCATAAAAAAAGGGACAAATCAGAATACTCCGTTTGTCCCCTCTCTACTTATTGATTCAGAATTATTGTTTGCTTTTTTCGATGATTTCCAAAGCCATATCCAAAATCGTTGTATCATCCAATTGAACAATACCACCTTCAGGACCGGGTTCTACGTGTACACCACAAGATTTACCTTCGCCTTGATAGTTGCGACCGCCAAAATAGTTTCTTACTGTGTCAACCGAAATACCGAGTCTGTCAGCGATCAATTGTGAAGACCCGGTGGGCAAACTGTCTTTAATTCTACGTAACTCGTTGAAAGTGATAGTTTTTGTCATGATTGTAATATTTACTGTTAATAATTGTTGTTAGTTAATATAATAAGCAGCCAATAGAAGACTGGTTAAAATCGTTGCTAAGATAATCAATAAGATGTAAATATCCTGCTTTTTATACAAAGATTTCGTGTATTGGAAGCGATTATATTGAAAATCGGGATGCTCCACCCTTGTAAGCTTCGCGTAAACCCAATAGAATGCCCATGCCGACATGGCTCCAAAAAGAGCTCCACATAGTAAATCCGTTGGAAAATGAACCGCCAGATAGCTGCGAGAAAAGCTGACCAGACAGGCCCATAAAAGCAAGCAAATGGTGTAAGGTCTGTTTTTGAACAACAAAGATGAAAAAGTGGCGAAGGCAAACACATTGGCCGCGTGATTGGAAACAAAGCCGTAATGACCACCGCGATAGCCATTTACCGTTTCCAAATAAGGAATGAGCAACATGTCGTGCGTCGGACGAGGACGGCCCACCCATGGTTTGATGATTTCCGCAGCCACCTGATCGACAAAGACAAACATCAAGGCAATGGCTGCAATAATCCAAATCGAATCGACTTTTTTATTCTTGATAATCACATACAAAAGAGCCACCAAGGCCGGAAGCCAAACCGCGGTCTCTGAGATCAACCAAAAGAAATGGTCGAGGAAGGGCGTGTGAATCTCGTTGACGGCCAAAACCATCGACCTATCCCATGCTAATATGTTTTGCCAAAAGCTCATCTCAAATAATTTCTATACAATTCTCCGGCATCCAACCCACACTGCCATCGGCCAAGCGGATTTCCACCCAATCGCCCAAACGGCTCTTTATCTGAACCTTAGTACCTTCGTGAAGCAAGAAAATATCGGTACCGCTCATATCGGGCGAACTCTTCACCGTTACCGATGGCGCAAACACGATGGCCTGGTCCGGCTCCTGATAGGCATGGTAAAGTTTTCCTGCATTGACGAGGGTAAAAATAGAAAATACTATTGACAAAATGCCAAGAGAAAAGGAAAGTTTTTTCAGCAATTTTGTTTTACCGAAGAAGTAGCATGCCAAAGAAGCCAAAAAGATGGCAAAACAAGCCAATGAGATCCAGGCCCAAGTGTTGGACGAACAAGATTTCAAAATAGCCTTATACCAACGAACAAAGAGGATTTCGCCCAAAGGTTGAATCTTGTCTACCACATGAGATTGACACATTTCCAGATTAAACTGCAAATCCTTATCTCTGGGGTTCAACAACATAGCTCTTTCGTAATACAAAATAGCCTTGGGATATTCCCCGGCCTTGAAATAGGCATTACCTAAATTATAATACAGTTGATATGATTGGCCGTGGGCAGCCAGAATGGCTTCGTAATAAGCTGCAGATGACTTGTAATCACCGCTCGCATACGACTGTGAGGCTCTTTGCAACAAAGAATCTACGGGCAATTGTTCTTGGGCGCTCAAACAGAAAAAACTGCTGAAACATACGCTCAGTATAATCAATATTCTTTTCATAATCTTAATGCTTCTTGATGGTATTTTCCATTTTATCAATCACTTCCATGGTCTTGGCGTAGAGTTCATCCATGGTTTGAGAACCTTGACCAGGTGCATATTGCTCAAACTCACATACTTCCAAAATAGCCATATAATCCTTTCGGATATCTTCAGACACTTGGCAATCAGAAAGTTGTGCATCCATATTATCCTTGGTCAGCGCAGAAAGAGGAATGTTCAACTTATCGCTGGTATAACCCCAAAGCGCCTTCAGCACTTCTTCGTAGAAATGCGCTCTGTCGTTTTGTTTCAGGTAAGCGGCGGCTTTTTTCAAACGTTTCACGGCCACCTTGTTAGCCTTTCGGGTTCTCACCTTTACCAAGTCAGCATTGGCTTTGATTTGCTTGCGATACAGCAGAGAGATTATCACAAACAACACGAAAGGAACAATATAAGCCCATGGGAACCAAGACTTTCCGTAAACGTAAACAGGATAAGGTTTCAATTCGAGATTGCCCGATTTGATATAACGAATATCCTGGCCCAAAACTCTTACATTTTCTTTGGTAGTAGCCGTATAATTGCCGGAAACCGTGGCAGCATCGGCATTTTCAGAGCGAGCCACTTGCAGGGTATAGGCCTCCGTTTTCAGGGTTTTGTAAGACTTGGTAGCCAAATCGAAATAAGAAACTTCCACAGAAGGAATCTCAAAAGTACCGGCATATCGGGGAATAACAAGATATTCAATGGTTTTGGTACCGGAAACACCGGCGGTGCTGGTCTTGTACTGGTTGTTTACCTTAGGATCGTACACATCGAAATCGGCAGGAAACTTAATGTCCGGCGTCTTGAGCATCTTCATGTTACCGCTTCCCTTCAACGTCAAAGTAAGGGTCAGGGCTTCGTCGGCCTTCAGTTCTTGTGTCGAGATGGATGACGAAAGACTCAGTTGGCCACAGAAAGGATTGAATCCGGCCGGTTTTCCGAATGGAAGAGCCTCTACTTGAATGTTTACCGCATTGCTTTTGAGCGACTTATTGACATCTTGATAGGTATCGAAGAAGCTATCGAAAATACTGTGCGAACGTCCGCCTTGGGTACGCAGACGCACCACTACGTCGAAATCGCCCTGCTCTATGGTGAGCGTGCCATCTTGTTGAGGGAAAAGAATGTTCTGCTTCAGCACAACGGTGCGATAGTTCAAGCCCTTATAGTTTTCCATGTCCCAGGTCGCTTCGGCAGGAGCTTCTATTTCTTGCACCATAAATCCCTTGTACTCAGGAAATTTCACATTGTTCAAACCGGCAACATCCACACGAGAATAGAGTTTGTAGGTAAGCAGAATAGCTTCTTGTTCGTACACCTTGGTTTTGGAAGGAATGGCACGCACAAAAAGGTTTTCCGACGAAAGCACATCAGATGAGGCGGTTCTCTGTGACGAAGATGCACCCGAAGAAGTCTGACCTGAAGATTGTGAGGGCTGGGCATCCTGAGGCAAAACCGTGATGGTCAGCGTGTTAGATATCAAAGTTTCCTTCTTTACCGTAGCCGTTGCCGCAGGAATGGTATAAGTTCCTTCTTTGTTGGCTGCCAAGTAATAGGTGTAGCGTCGTTCTACCTTCGATGTACGTTTTCCCTGAATAATCTGGGTGGAAGATGACACCGAGGTGGAGGGGCCGAACAAAACATCAAAACCCTCAAACTCAGGAGCTCTGAAATCTTTCGGATCGACATCGGTGAAAACATAGCTCAACTGAAACTGCTGTCCTACCACCACTTTGGAGGGCGCTTCCGCTGTAAATGAGGCTTCTGCATGCAATGGCCAAGCCAAGACACAAAGCATCAAAAGCACAAATCCTTTCATTATCTTATTCATAATTACCAATCTTTATCTGTTTTACGGCCTTGAGACTGCTGCATTTGCAATTCCTTGACCTTTTCCTGAACTTCTTCTTCGTCTTGCATCAGCGCATCAAGCAATTGCTGAGCCTGCTCCTTACTTATTTGTTCCTGAGAAGCCTGCTGCTCTTGCTCTTGTTGCTGTTCTTGCTGTTGCTTATTCTCTTGTTCTTGAGGTTGTTCTTGCTGCTGTTGCTGTTCTTGCTCTTGTTGTTCCTGCTGCTGATTCTCGTCCTGCTGGTCTTGGTTCTGCTGTTGTTGTTCCTGTTGTTTCAACAAAGCCTGTGCCAATGCCAGATTATAACGCGTTTCATTGTCAGAGGGACGTTTGATCAAAGATTGCTGATAAGCCTGAATAGCAGCCTTATAATCTTGCGCCTGCATCATCACATTTCCGATATTATGATAGGCATCCGCCTGTCTTTCAGGATGATCTTCATCAGAAATAAGACGCTTGTATTGTTCCAAAGCTTCGGCAGCCTTTTCCTGACGATAGAGCGCATTGCCAAGATTCATGGTAGATTGAGGAGAATCTTCGTTCACTTCCAAGGCCTTGCGATACGCGATTTCGGCTTCGGTGAATTTTCCCTCCTCGTATTGCTTATTACCTTCCCTTATCTGCTTCCGCTCGGCTTTTTGCGCCATCATCGGAAACGACAACAAGAGGCAAAGACAAGTTATCATACTTATTTTAAAGCACTTCATCTCAAAATAATTTAATGTTTTTCATTTTATCGTTTCTGCGTTCCAAGATAAACATATCCATCAAAAGGATAAACAACATCACCCAAGCCAATGAAGGGAACTGATCGTCGTATTCTGTATAAACGGTGGTCTCGATGTCTGCCTGATTCATCTTGCCCAATTCCTGGAGCAGCATTTTCAGCGCCGCGTTGGAATTGTCGCTGCGCACATATAGGCCGCCACCCGCCTGCGCAATCTGACGACACATATCCTCGTTCAACTTGCTGATAACCACATTGCCTTCTTTATCCTTGTGAAAATCGTTTGCACGACCCAAAGGAATGGGCGCACCTTTCGGCTGTCCCATACCGATAACATGAACGCGCACACCTGCCTCTAAACAAGCCTTCGCCTTAGCGAGCGCATCGTCTTCGTGATTCTCGCCATCGGTAATGACCACAATGGCACGGTCTGCCTCGGTTTTCGCACCGAAAGAGCGCATGGCCAGCTCCAAAGCCTTACCGATGGCGGTTCCCTGCACCGGCACCATATCAGTGGAAATGGTGTTCAGAAACATTTTGGCCGAAACATAATCGGCCGTGATGGGAAGCTGCGTATAGGCATCGCCGGCAAAGACAATAAGTCCTATTTTATCGTTGGACAATTCGTCTATGAGTTTCGATAGCGTCTGCTTGGCCTTGTCCATACGGCTGGGTGCAATGTCCTGAGCATTCATCGAACGGGAAACGTCCAAGGCTATCATCAGTTCGCTACCCTGTCGTTTAATTTTTTCCAACTTGGAACCAAACTGCGGACCTGCCAGCATGAAGACGCAAAGCGTGAGGGCAAACAATTGAAGCACAATATGCCAAACTTGGCGGGCCGGCGAAACGGAAGGCATCAACTGAGCCAACAATGCCGGATTGCCGTACTTTTTCAGACGATGTTTCTGCAAGAAATTCCTATACAGGAAAAGCGCCAGCAAAATAGGCACCAGCAGCAGAAGATATAAATAATTCGGATGTTCAAATCTAAACATAATCAGCTGATTTAAGGCAAACTACGTAACAATTGACGAAGCAGGATCTCCATCAGTAACAACACAAAAGCCGCCAAAGCGAAAGGACGGAACTCTTCCTGACGTTTGCTATATTCCTGCACCTTCATCTTGGTCTTTTCCAACTTATCTATTTCCTGATATACAGAGGCCAAGGTGGCATTGTCGGTGGCGCGGAAATAACGGCCGTCGGTAAGGGAAGCAATCTGCTTGAGCGGTTCTTCGTCAATGTCCACATCAATATTCTGATACACCACGCCATTAGCAGTGTGGAATGGATACGGAGCCTTTCCTTTGGTTCCCACGCCTATGGTATAAACCCTGATACCAAAGGTTTTAGCCAATTCTGCCGCTGTCACCGGAGCAATGTCTCCCCTGTTGTTGGTACCATCGGTGAGCAGGATAATCACCTTGGATTTTGCCTGGGAATCCTTGATGCGGCTCACGGCATTGGCCAAACCCAGACCGATGGCCGTACCATCTTCGATCATACCACATTGAATGCTTCCGAATAGATTCATCAACACGGCATGATCGGTCGTGAGCGGACATTGCGTGAAACTCTCGCCTGCGAAGAGCACCAAACCGATATTATCGTTATGACGATCGGCCACAAATGCGGATGCAATGCTCTTGGCTGCTTCCAAACGATTGGGCTTCAAATCTTCGGCCAACATGGAAGTGGAAATATCAAGAGAAACCACAATATCAATACCTTCGGTTGAGGTGTTCTGCCAACTGTCTATGCTCTGCGGACGGGCCAAAACCAATACCACGAGCGCAAAAACCAAACAACGCAACACAAAAGGAAGATGTTGCAAGGCTTGTTTCCAAGACGGCTTCATACCCTTGAAAGCAAAGGTATTAGACACCTGAATGCTGGCATAACGTTTCTTGCGCTTAATCACATACCAAACGATGGCCGGCAGCAGCAAAAGCAGCAACAAAAAATAATATGGATGTGCAAATGTCATTCTGTCAAATCTTTAGTTTCATTTTCATGGGTATCGGATGGTGCAGAGGGCTCTGCCATGGGAACTTCCTTGGTCTGTTCCACAAAGGAATAAGCATCGCGCATGCTGCGTTCGTTTTCTTCGGGCAGAGGATTCATCTTGGCAAACTTCACAAAATCAGACAATTCGAGAAGTTCTTTCATAGATTGATACAATTCGGCAGTTTCAGGCATTTTCTTCAAAATGGGAAGAATCTCCAAAGTGGTCATTTCCATGGCCGAAAAGCCAAAACGTCGCGACATATACACACGCACCACATCGGTCAGACGGGTGTAGAATTCTTTGTATCTTCCTTGCTGCCAGAGCGTTTCCTGCTTGATATCGTCCAAAGCTTTCAAAGCCACTTCGTGAGGCGGCAAAAGCAATTCCGGATCTATTTCTTCCAATTTTTCCTTGGGTCGATAAAATCTTCTGAACAGATAAACCATCAAGACAATCAAAGCGATACCAAGAATGGGCAGACCAATGCTCAGAAAATAATCGCTTATGACAAAAGGTGCCTTCTCGATGGGCTTGATATCGAAAATTTCCATGGAAGTGGTATCCACATCGTAGGTCATTACCTTAAGCGTCAGATAATTGCTCTCGTAATCTTCGCCATCAACCTGCACATGAACCGGCGGAATATAATACAATTCGGCATCGAAAGAGGTCAACAAATAATTCATAGACAAACGCTTGCGGCCATTGTCTATTTTGACGCTGTCCAATTCGCTTCTTTCAAGGATGTAAATGCCGTTTACCAAGGTATCTTGCAGAAACACAGGAATATTCACCTCAGATTCCATAGGCACGCTCAACTCCAAGTAGTAGCGATTCTGGTTTCCGATAAACATGCTGACAGAATCCAGGCGTACATCTACACTCACCTTGGCAGCCCACAAACCAATACTCATGGACAAGCACAGGAAAAATAATGCAATTCGTCTCATAAGTTTCTAGTTTCTAAGGTTAAACAATGCCATCAGCGAACGCACATAGTCGTCTTCGGTAGAAATGGACACATGATCCACTTTCGACTTTTTGAAGGTATCAACCACATGTTCTTGGTGTTGCTGCCACCATTGCTCATACTGATATCTAAGCTTGCGGGAAGAAGAATCTACCAAGATTTCCTGCTCTGTTTCAGCATCTTTTACGCGCAACAAACCCACATTGGGAAGCACAGCCTCTCTATGATCGAACACTTGCAGGGCCACCACATCGTGTTTGCGGTTGGCAATGGTCAGGTCGGTCTTGAAGTCCTTGGTGTCGAGGAAGTCAGAAATAATGAAAGCCGTACAACGTTTCTTGATGGCGCTTGTCATATAACGCAGTGCTTCAGCAATATCGGTCTTTTTCTCCGTAGGCTCGTAGCTAAGAAGTTCGCGAATCAAGTAGAGAATATGCTTCTTGCCTTTTTGTGGGGGAATGAATTTCTCCATTCTGTCGGAGAAGAAAATCAAACCAATCTTATCGTTGTTGTGAATGGCAGAAAAAGCCAATGTCGCCGCAATTTCAGTGACCATATCTTGTTTCAACATTCGGCCGGATCCAAAAGCACGACTGCCGGAAACATCCACCAAAAGCATCACCGTCAACTCTCGTTCTTCTTCGAAAACCTTCACAAAAGGCGTATTGAAGCGAGCCGTCACATTCCAATCGATGTTACGGATATCGTCTCCAAACTGATATTCACGCACTTCCGAGAAAGCCATACCACGTCCTTTAAAAGCCGTATGATACTGGCCGGCAAAGATATTGCGTGACAATCCTCTCGTCTTGATTTCAATCTGTCGAACCTTTTTCAACAAATCGGTGGTTTCCATATCAAAGACAGATTAAGGAACTTGAACTGCGTTGAGGATTTCGCTGATAATTTCGTCGCAAGTCATGTTATTGGCTTCAGCTTCGTAACTCAAACCAATACGATGACGCAAGACATCATGAGCCACGGTACGAACGTCTTCGGGAATAACATATCCGCGGTGTTTGATAAAGGCGTAAGTGCGTGCAGCCAAAGCCAAACTGATAGATGCACGGGGCGATCCACCGAAAGAAATCATGTCCTTGAGCGACGACAAACCATAATCCTGCGGGAAACGGGTAGCAAATACCAAATCAATGATGTAACGTTCAATTTTTTCGTCCATATACACCTGACGAACTACCTTACGAGCTTCCAGAATTTCCTGAGCAGTCAAGACAGGCTTCACGGCTTCGTGTTCACCGGCAATATTCATGCGCACGATGCGACATTCTTCTTCCTTTTTAGGATAATCGATCACTACCTTCATCAAGAAACGGTCCATCTGAGCTTCGGGCAGCGGATAGGTTCCTTCTTGTTCAATGGGGTTTTGAGTGGCCATTACCAAGAATGGAGCCGACAAGGGGAAAGTATGGTCGCCAATAGTCACTTGTCTTTCCTGCATAGCTTCCAGCAAAGCGCTCTGTACCTTGGCAGGCGCACGGTTAATTTCATCGGCCAAGACGAAGTTGGCAAAAATCGGACCTTTCTTCACGGAGAATTCCTCCGTTTTCTGGCTGTAAATCATGGTACCCAACACGTCGGCGGGCAAAAGGTCGGGCGTGAACTGGATACGGCTGTATTTAGCATCAATAAGCGAAGCCAAGGTTTTGATAGCCATTGTTTTGGCCAAACCGGGTACACCTTCCAGCAAAATGTGTCCGTCAGATAAAAGACCTATCAGCAAAGACTCCACCAAGTGTTTTTGACCCACAATGACTCTATCCATGCCCAGGTTAATCATGTCCACAAAGGCGCTCTTTTTCTCGATGAGTGCATTCAACTCTCTGATATCAACTTGATTACTCATTGTATATAAATTTAAAAGGTTTATTTCGCGAATTGAGCTCTATACTTATCTTCGAGCGCCTTGGCTCTTGCCATACATGAAGCATCTTTGGCATTGATCAGACCTACCGGCAACTGAGGAATGCGAATCTTCGTACCAGCCTTCAACTGATTGGGATTAGGCATGACATCTTTGTTGGCTTCGTAAATATACACCCAAAATACTTTGTCTCCGTAGTTTTCCAAAGCAAGCAAAGTTAGACGCTGGCCTTTTTCAAGAGTAACAGTCTTCAGGGTGGGCCAAGCACTTGGGTCGATGGCAGGAGGCGTCTGTTCGACAGGTTCAGACACCACAGTTTGTTGTACGGGCGCAGAAGTCTCAGTCTTAACAGGTTCCTTTTTGTTTACTTTCTTGTTTCCCATAGAGGTCATGGCATAAATAACCAAGGCAATCACTATCAACGAAAGGAGAATCAGCCACCATCCATTGGATTTCTTCTGATTGTTTTTCTTGACATCTTTCGTTTCTTCCACTTCAAAAACAGGCTTTTGATCTTTTGTCGTAGCTTTTTTCGGGGCCTTTTTCGGGGCTTGTTCTTTTTTCATCGTTTCGGTATTTTCGGGTTTAACATTATCAACAGAAAGAGTTTGCACTTGCGCTTGCGCTTGCATTTGAGTTTGCATTTGCGCTTGCATTTGAGTTTGCGTATCGGCAACATCTTCATTTGGAGCGTCAATCACGACAGGCTGCAAATGAGACAGAGGTTCGTTCACCAATTCTTTCAGCGTAGCATCAGGCAAGAAACTGATTTTGCTATGCGCCTTTATTTCGACACGTTCACCGGTATTGACATCCACACTCTGACGAGCCTCTACCCTTTGCAATTTGAATTGGCCGAATCCGTTCACTTTCACCAACTCATCTTGCTCGAGTCCGTTTTCGATGGCAGCAAAGAAACTGCGGACCACTAAGTCAGCTTGCTTTGCATCGTAGCCTTTTTTCTGCAAACGATATACCAAATCGGAAAGTAAGTATTTGTTATTCATACTGACGTTCTTTAAATTTTGCTTTCAAATTGGCTCCGGGACGGAAAACAGGCACCAACTTCGGTGGAATCATGACACGCATCTTGGTTTGTGGATGTACGGAAAGACGCTCTTCCTTCTTCTTCACTTCAAACGAACCGAAGCCTTGAATGCTTACAGAATCGCCCTTAGAGAGGATGTCAGACATGGAAAGCACCAGATCGTCGGTCATTTTCTGAACCTGATCCGGGGCGAGTCCGCTGTCTTTTACCATCGCATTAAGCAAATCCTTATGTTTCATTGCATAGCATTGTTAAAATTCGAGCAAACTTATAAAAAACCAATGAATTAGACAAACAAAAAACGACCCCTTCTCGAGGAGAAGGAGCCGTTTTTCATATAGTTTAAGATAATTTTTATCTTAATGCAGCCTGTGCAGCAGCCAAACGTGCGATGGGCACGCGGAAAGGAGAACAACTTACGTAGTTCAAACCTACTCTGTGGCAGAATTCTACAGAAGAAGGTTCACCACCATGTTCACCACAAATACCGCACTTCAAGTTAGGATTAACCGAACGTCCGTTCTGGGTAGCCATGTTAACCAACTGACCTACACCAACTTGGTCGAGCACTGCGAATGGGTCGTTCTTCAAGATACCCTTTTCGAGATAGATGGGCAAGAATGAAGCAACGTCGTCGCGGCTGTAACCGAAGGTCATCTGAGTCAAGTCGTTGGTACCGAATGAGAAGAATTCGGCAGATTCAGCGATTTGGTTAGCAGTAAGAGCAGCACGAGGAATTTCAATCATGGTACCAACCTTGTATTCGATGCTATCGTTGCGTTCTGCGAACAAAGCGTCGGCGGTAGCCTTGATAACAGCCTTCTGTGCGTTGAATTCCAACACGTTACCAATCAGAGGAATCATAATTTCAGGATAGGTTTTGATGCCTTCAGCCTTCAAATCCAAAGCAGCGCCCAAGATAGCGCGGGTCTGCATTTCGGTGATTTCGGGATAAGTGTTACCCAAACGACAACCACGGTGACCCAACATGGGGTTCTGTTCAATCAAAGACTCAACGCGTTCTTTCACTTCTGCAACGGTAACACCCATTACATCAGCCATTTCCTTCTGACCCTTTTCATCGTGGGGAACGAATTCGTGGAGTGGCGGATCCAAAAGACGAACGGTCACGGGCAGTCCTTCCATAGCTTTGAAGATACCGTAGAAGTCTTCGCGTTGCAAGGGCAACAACTTCTTCAATGCATCGCGACGGCCTTGTTCGTCCTTAGCCAAAATCATCTGACGCATAGCCACAATCTTGTCTCCTTCGAAGAACATGTGTTCAGTACGGGTCAAACCGATACCGGTAGCACCAAATTGACGAGCAACGGCAGCATCACGGGGAGTATCGGCGTTGGTACGTACTTTCAGACGAGCGTATTTGTCGGCCAATGACATCAATTCACCGAAATCGCCGCTCAATTCGGGAGCCTGGGTTTCGATGCTGCCGGCATATACAAAACCGGTAGATCCATCCAATGACAACCAATCGCCTTCTTTCAAAGTCAAACCATCAACAGACAAGGTACGTGCCTTATAGTCGATAATAACACTGTTAGCAGCTGATACACAGCACTTACCCATACCACGAGCAACAACGGCAGCGTGAGAGGTCATACCACCACGAGCGGTCATGATACCTTGTGCGCTCAACATACCCTTCAAGTCTTCGGGAGAGGTTTCGATACGAACCAAAATGGTCTTTTCGCCTCTTTCTGCCCAAGCTTCAGCATCTTCAGCGAAGAATACGATACGGCCGGTAGCAGCACCGGGAGAAGCGGGCAAACCTTTGGTGATAGGCTTGGCAGCAGCCAAAGCAGCTTTCTTGAATACGGGGTGCAAGAGTTCGTCCAATTTTTCGGGTTCGATACGCATCACAGCTTCCTGTTCGGTAAGCATGCCCTGACGTACCATTTCCATGGCAATGCGAACCATAGCAGCACCGGTACGCTTACCGTTACGGGTCTGCAACATCCACAATTTACCATCTTGGATAGTGAACTCGATATCCTGCATATCCTTGTTGTGGTTTTCCAAGTTTTCCTGAATGGTATTCAATTCCTGGAAAGCAGCAGGCATGGTTTCTTCCAATGAAGGATACTTAGCCACGCGTTCTTCTTCGCTGATACCCTGAGCGGCAGCCCAACGACGAGAACCTTCGATGGTAATCTGTTGAGGCGTACGGATACCGGCAACAACGTCTTCACCCTGAGCATTGATCAAGTATTCACCATTGAAGATATCTTCACCGGTAGCAGCATCACGAGTAAAGGCAACACCGGTAGCAGAGTTTTCACCCATGTTTCCGAATACCATTGACTGTACGTTCACAGCAGTACCCCATTCAGCAGGAATCTTGTTAAGCTTACGATACAGGATAGCACGTTCGTTCATCCAGCTATCGAATACAGCGCAGATAGCGCCCCACAATTGCTGCCAAGGATCATCGGGAAAATCCAAACCGGTATTTTTCTTTACGGCATCCTTGAACAAAGCAACCAATTCTTTCAAATCTTCGGTGGTCAATTCAGTATCCAAAGTAACACCACGTTGTTCTTTCATGTGGTGGATAATTACTTCGAAAGGATCTTCGTCTTCTTTGTTAACAGGCTTCATACCCAAAACGACATCACCGTACATCTGTACGAAACGACGATATGAGTCCCAAGCAAAACGAGGATTATTACTTCTCTTGGCAATCACTTCAACGGCCTGATCGTTCATACCCAAGTTGAGGATGGTATCCATCATACCGGGCATAGAAGCACGGGCACCTGAACGAACTGAAACCAAGAGTGGATTTTCGGGATCACCAAATTTGGCACCGTCAACAGCCAACTCGGTAGCCTTCATAGCGGCTTCAACTTCCGACTTAATCATGGCCACAACAGCATCCTTACCTTCTTCGAAATATTCGGTACAAACGTCCGTGGTAATGGTGAAACCGGGAGGAACAGGCATTCCTAACAAATTCATCTCGGCCAAGTTGGCACCTTTACCACCAAGCAATTCACGCATGGTTCCGTTACCATCGGCCTTTTTGTTTCCAAACAGATAAACTCTCTTTTTGTTCATATTAAAAACGTTTTATGGTTTTGTATAAAAATTCAAATTCGTTTAACAGGCTGCAAAAATAAACATTTAACACCTAATATAAAAGGGTATTTTTAACTAATTTTTAAAAATCAAATTTTTAGCTTGAGCCTCATAAAATAGGCCGGCTTCATAAACCTTGCTTCCATTCAGAAAAACGCATGACACCCGATGAGAAAAAGTCCAACCTTCGTAAGGCGACCAAGCACATTTGCTCAGAATATCAGCCTTTGTGAGAGTCCACTGCTCAGGCTCCAGTAAGACCAAATCGGCATAAGCGCCTTCGCGGATAAAACCCCTGTCTTGAATGCGGTACAAGGTAGCCGGTGCATGGCAGAATTTCTCCACCAAAGTACTCATTTCCAGCATCTCTTGATTCACGAATTCCATCATCAGGAGCAAATTGAACTGAATGCTCGGGCATCCGGATACCGCAGTCAAGGCATTGCCCTGTTTCTCAGACAACAAATGCGGGGCATGATCACTGCCCAAGGTATCTATCAGTCCCATTCTCAAAGCATCTAAAAGAGCAGCTCTGTCGGAAGAATGCTTCAAGGCAGGATTGCATTTGATAAGCGAGCCATAACGGGCATAATCTTCGTCGCTCAACCATAGATAATGCGGACAGGTTTCGGCCGTAATTTTCTTATCTTGCAGGTCGCCCGCCTCCAAAAGAGAAAGTTCTTTCTGCGTCGAAACATGCAACAAATGCAAGCGCGTTCCATATTCGCGTGCAAGCCTTACTGCCCTCTCGGACGATTGAAAACAAACCTCCTCGTCACGAATTTTCGAATGATATGCCACAGGCAAATCCTCGCCCGCTTCGGCTATGTACTTAGCCTTATTGGCTTGAATCAGAGCTTCCGACTCGCAATGCACTGCAATGAGCGCAGGCAGTTCGGCAAAGATTTTTTTCAAGGAAGCATCGGCATCCACCAACATATTTCCCGTTGAAGAGCCCATAAACAGTTTCACAGCGGGCACCTTCGTATAATCGGCCTTGGACAATTCGTCGAAATTATTTTCAGTAGCTCCAATATAAAAAGCATAATTTGCCTTGGCATGCGTGGCGGCATATGCCATCTTGTCTTGCCAAGCCTGAAGACTCGTGGTTTGCGGCAGCGTGTTGGGCATATCAATAAAAGAGGTGACACCGCCGGCCAAAGCAGCTCGAGATTCAGATTCCATATCAGCTTTGTGCGTCAAGCCGGGATCGCGGAAATGCACATGCGTGTCTATCAGTCCGGGAATCAGGTATTTGCCGCGGGCATCTATTATTTCGTCCAAGGATTCCATTACAGACAAGGAAGGCGTATCATCTCCTTTATAAATACAGACAATACGCTCTCCTTTTATCAGTACAGAACCTTGAAACATCTGTCCTTCATTGACAATGCAGGCGTTTTGAATCAAGGTAGTTTTCATTATCATGCGAACTTATGAATGATCGTTAAGATTTCTTGGGATATTTTCTGAAGAAACTGCTCCACTTTAATTGAATCACGCCGATGACAGCTTCGCTGAATATACCACCGCTCATTTTAGAAGTGCCTAATTCTCTGTTGGTAAATACGATAGGAACTTCTTTCACAACAAAACCACATTTCGTGGCAGTAAATTTCATTTCAATCTGGAAAGCATATCCTTTAAAGCGAATCTTATCCAACTCGATGGTTTCCAGCACTTCACGACGATAACACATAAAACCCGCCGTGGTATCGAAAATGCGCAGACCGGTGATAAAACGCACATAAGCCGAAGCATAATACGACATCAGCACACGACCGATGGGCCAGTTCACCACATTCACCAAACGATTGATATAACGCGAGCCGATGGCCGCATCAGCACCTTCTTCGCTACAAGCTTTATACAGACGCAGAAGATCTTTCGGATTGTGCGAGAAGTCGGCGTCCATTTCGAAAATATAATCGTATTTGCGTTCGATGGCCCATTTGAAACCACAGATATAAGCCGTTCCCAAGCCCAATTTACCCGTGCGTTCCACTATATGGAGTTCTTCCGGAAATTCTTGTTGCAAAGACTTGACGATAGCTGCGGTGCCGTCAGGCGAACCATCATCGACGATGAGAATGTGAAATGCTTGCGGAAGGCCGAAAACGGCACGAATAATTGCCTCTATATTCTCCTTTTCATTATAGGTAGGGATAATAACAACGGCGTCTGATTTCATATGATAATCGTATTGATGTGTAACATGATTAAAAACGACCAAAGATAAGCCATTTCTGTGATTTTTTCCGTAATTTCGCGCGATTTTTTAAGAATATTTTGAAATTAGTTGATTTACTTCCCCTTTACGACAAGAGCGCGGAGCTGAAGGCTCTGAAGCAAAGCTTGGAAAAAGACGGACGCAAGGAGCATCTGCTGATGAAAAACCTGAACGGTTCGTCGCGTAGTCTTGTATTGGCGGCCCTCTTCCGACAGAGCGACCGTTCTTTTGTATTGGTGCACGACGACGCCGACCAAGCCGCCTATCTTTACCACGACCTGGCACATATCTTCGGCAAGGAGCAAGTGCTGATGCTTCCCGCAAGTTTCAGACGCTCACTGAAATACGGACAAGATGATGCAGGCAACAATGTCTTGCGTACCGTGGTGCTGAGCGCCCTGCAAAAAAAAGACAAGAAAATCATTGTCGCCTACCCGGAATCTTTTTTGGAAAGAGTCCTGCCCAAGGACGAACTGCAAAAGCAAATTTTGTCGTTGCATAAGGGAGAGAAAACAGACACAGCATTCATTTTCAGCTTATTGAGCGAGTTTGGTTTTCAGGAAGTAGATTATGTATATGAGCCCGGACAATTCGCCCGAAGAGGCAGTCTGATTGACGTTTACTCTTGGAGTAACGAACTGCCCTACCGTATAGACTTTTTCGGAGACGAAATAGAAAGCATCCGCAGTTTCGAAGTGGAAACACAATTGTCGAAAGACTTCTTCGACAGCATTCAGATCGTACCTGAAAGCCGCCAAGAATCGGGCAAAATGGAGCCCGTATGGAAGCATTTCGCCGAAGACAGTCTGATTGGATTCTTCGACTACAGCTACTGCGTACACCGTATCGATCAGCTCAGTCAGGAGGCCAAGGCCGAAAACGAGAACAGCCAACTGACCAATGCCGCAGAATTCGAAAAAGGAATGAAACCTTTCCAACTGATAGAGTTCGGCCAACAAGGTCACTTCAACAAGCAGAGTGTCATCGATTTCCATTGCGCGGCACAAGATGCTTTCGGCAAGAATTTCGACTTGGCTGCCGAACGTTTGGAAGAGTATCAAAACAAGGGATATCAACTTTATATTCTTAGCAATAATCCTAAGCAAATCAGCCGAATACGGAGTATCTTCCACGAAAGAAGCACTTCGCTTGAATTCCAAGCCATAGACGAAACCTTGCACGAAGGCTTTATCGACCATCAGCTGAAAATATTATGCTACACCGACCATCAGCTTTTCAACCGATTCCACAAGTACAGCCTGCGCAGCGACCGCGCCCGACAAGGAAAGATGGCACTGACGCTCAAGGAATTGATGGAATTTCAGTTTGGAGATTACGTGGTGCACATGGATCATGGCGTGGGACGTTTCGGCGGATTGTTCAAAACCACCATCAACGGAAAACAGCAGGAAGTGCTCAAAATCATGTACCGCGACAACGATGTGGTATTGGAGAGCATTCACAACCTGCACCGTGTGTCGAAATACCGCGGAAAGGAAGGCGAAGAACCCACTATTCACAAGCTGAGCAGCGGCGCCTGGGAACGCATCAAGGAACGTAGCAAAAAGAAGATCAAAGACATTGCCCGAGACTTGATCAAACTTTACGCCACGCGCATGAAGGAAAACGGGTTCAGTTTCAGTCCGGACAGCTACCTGCAGGAAGCCCTGGAAGCCTCCTTCATGTACGAAGACACGCCCGACCAAAGCAAGGCAACGGCCGAAATCAAGAAGGATATGGAAAGCGCCAAGCCCATGGACAGACTGGTCTGTGGCGACGTTGGTTTCGGAAAGACAGAATTGGCCGTACGAGCTGCTTTCAAGGCTGTTGCCGACGGAAAACAGGTAGCCGTGCTGGTACCCACCACCGTGCTTGCCCTGCAGCATTATCATACCTTCAGCGATCGTCTGGCCGATTTGCCCTGTTCGGTAGATTATCTGAGCAGAACCCGTAGCTCGGCCGACACTAAAAAACTCCTCGCCTCCTTGAAGGAAGGTCGTCCAGATATACTTGTCGGCACACATAAACTTATTGGCAAAGACGTTAAATTCAAAGATTTAGGACTTCTCATCATAGATGAAGAACAAAAATTCGGTGTCAGCGTGAAAGAAAAACTGCGCCAGCTGAAGACCCAGGTGGACACGCTCACCCTGACGGCCACGCCCATTCCGCGAACCTTGCAGTTTTCGCTTATGGGAGCCAGAGACTTGTCTATTCTTTCCACACCGCCCGCCAATCGTTATCCCATTCAAACCGAAATACATTGTCTCGACAAGGAAATCATCCGCGAAGGCATCCGTTTTGAAATGGAACGCAACGGCCAGATTTTCTTTGTCAGCAACCGCATCAGCGAACTGTCAGATCTGCAAAGTCTTATCAAGGATGTGGTGCCCGAAGCCAGAACCGTCATTGCGCACGGACAAATGCCCGGCGAAGTGATGGAAAAAATCATCATCGACTTTATCAATTTCGAATACGACGTACTCATTTCCACCAGTATCGTGGAAAATGGCATAGACATTCCTAATGCCAACACCATTTTCATCAACAATGCCCACAAATTCGGACTCAGTGACTTGCATCAGCTGAGAGGGCGCGTGGGAAGAAGCAACAAGAAAGCTTTCTGTTACCTGCTGGCACCGCCGCCACAAGCCCTGACGCCCGATGCCAAACGCCGTCTGCAAGCCATCGAAAGCTTTGCAGAACTGGGCAGCGGACTGAACATCGCCATGCAAGACCTCGACATCAGAGGCGCCGGAAACCTTTTGGGCGCAGAACAAAGCGGATTTATCGCCGACCTTGGTTTCGAAACGTATCAACGCATTCTCAAGGAAGCCATGCACGAGCTCAAAAGCAGCGAATTTGCCGAACTCTACAAGGACGAAGCACAGGAAATGGCCGACAGCAAACAGCAATATGTGAGCGATTGTCATCTGGAATCGGATCTGGCACTTTTCTTCGACGAAAGCTACATTCCCGGCTCTTCTGAAAGAATGACGCTTTACCGTGAAATGGACAATTTGGAAAGCGAGACCGCCATCGATACTTTCGGCAAGAAACTCATAGACCGATTCGGCCCCATGCCACAGGAAGCGGAAGATTTGCTCGAGTTCATGCGCATCAGATTGATTGCCAAAGAATTGGGTATAGAGAAGCTCATCTTGAAAAACCAACAGATGATAGCTTATTTCGTCGCCAACCAACAATCGTCCTTTTATCAGTCGAAGGCTTTCGACGGGGTTTTGCGCTATGCCACGGATCATTTCCGCCAATGCAAACTACGAGAGGTGGCCGGAAAGCGTTCCATGACGATAGTCAATGTGGAAAATTTGCGCGTGGCGAAGAATATCTTCCTACAAATGAAGAACTTAGCAAACGAAAACTAAATTTGCCCACAATCTCTGTTTTTTCATATATTTTAGTTATTTTTGCGGCTTTGTAGATAATAACCAAAATATATAGCAAATGACTATCAATATTACCTTTCCTGATGGTTCCGTTCGCTCGTATGAAAAAGGAACCACTGCTTATCAGGTGGCTGAAAGCATCAGTCCTCGCCTGGCCCAATCTGTATTGGCTGCAAAAGTAAATGGCGAAACCCGCGACTTGAATCGTCCTTTGGAAGAAGATTGCGAACTGCAGTTGCTGAAATGGGAAGATGCCGAAGCCAAACATGCCTTCTGGCACACTTCTTCTCACCTTTTGGCTGAAGCTTTGCAAAGTATTTATCCCGGCATACAGTTCGGTATCGGTCCGGCCATTGAAAATGGTTTCTACTACGACGTGGATCCCGGCACGGCGGTTATCAAAGACAGCGATTTCCCCGCCATCGAAGCCAAGGTAGCCGAATTATTGACCAAAAAGTCCAAGTTGGTTCGTCGTGACATCAGCAAGCAAGAAGCCTTGGATTATTTCGGTCAAAGAGGCGAAACCTACAAGTTGGAGCTTATCCAGGATTTGGAAGACGGTACCATCACCACTTATACCCAAGGCGATTTCACCGACCTTTGCCGCGGCCCGCACCTCATGGACACCTCTGCCATCAAGGCTTTCAAGGTGCTTTCTGTAGCCGGTGCTTATTGGAGAGGCGACGAAACCCGCAAGCAGATGACCCGTATCTACGCCATCTCATTCCCCAAGAAATCCATGCTCGACGAATACCTGACCTTGCTCGAAGAGGCCAAGAAACGTGACCATAGAAAAATCGGCAAGGAAATGGAATTGTTCATGTTTACCGAAATGGTGGGTAAAGGTCTTCCCATGTGGTTGCCCAAGGGTACTGCCCTGCGTCTGCGTTTGGAAGATTTCTTGAAGCGTATTCAGAAACATTATGGTTACGAACAAGTTATCACACCTCATATCGGCAACAAGAATCTTTATGTTACTTCCGGACACTGGGATCATTACGGAAAAGACAGTTTCCAACCCATCACCACGCCCGAAGAAGGCGAAGTCTATTTGCTGAAACCCATGAACTGTCCTCACCACTGTATGATTTACAAGTGGCAACCTCGTTCGTATAAGGATCTGCCTCTTCGTCTGGCCGAGTTCGGAACCGTTTATCGTTACGAACAAAGCGGCGAATTGCACGGACTTACCCGCGTACGCAGCTTTACGCAAGACGATGCTCATATTTTCTGCCGTCAAGACCAGGTGAAAGACGAATTTATCCGCGTCATGGAAATCATCGAAATCATTTTCAAGGCTTTGAATTTTGAAAACTTCGAAGCTCAGATTTCTTTGCGTGACCCCAACAACACCACAAAATATGTAGGTAGCGACGAAGTTTGGGAAATGGCAGAAAAAGCCATCATCGAAGCCTGCGAAGAAAAAGGTCTGCCCGCCGTGGTGGAATATGGCGAAGCCGCTTTCTATGGTCCGAAGCTCGACTTCATGGTAAAAGATGCGCTGGGCCGTCGTTGGCAATTGGGTACCATTCAGGTGGATTACAACCTGCCCGAACGTTTCCAATTGGAATATGTAGGCAGCGACAACCAGAAGTATCGTCCTGTGATGATTCACCGCGCACCATTCGGCTCAATGGAACGCTTCATCGCCGTGCTTATCGAGCACACTTGCGGCAAATTCCCGCTTTGGCTCACGCCCGACCAAGTGGTGGTGATGCCTATCAGCGAAAAGTACAACGACTACGCAAGAGAAGTGGCCAAGACGCTCAACAAACAGGACATTCGTACCTTCGTGGACGATCGCAACGAAAAAATCGGCAAGAAAATCCGTGATAACGAGTTGAAGAGAATCCCCTATTTGCTCATCGTTGGAGAAAAAGAAATGGAAAATAATGAAGTTTCTGTAAGAAAACAGGGCGGAATTGATTTAGGAACGAAAAAAATTACTACTTTTGCGGCCGATTTACTTGAAGAAGTAGACAAAATGATGAACGTAATTTAAAACAAACAACTGATAATTAACATTTTAACGCGCAAAAACAATTAATGAAGAACGACGATTTGAAGTTTCAATACCGGGTTAATCATGCAATCCGTGAGAAAGAAGTTCGATTGGTAGGAGATAATGTGGAGCAAGGTGTGTACAGCATCGCCCAAGCTTTGCAGATTGCCGAAGAGCAAGAATTAGATTTGGTGGAAATTTCTCCCAATGCCAAGCCTACAGTTTGCCGAGTGATTGATTATCAGAAGTTCTTGTATCAACAACGTAAACGTCAGAAGGATCAGAAGGCTAAGTCAAACAAGATTGTGGTGAAGGAAATTCGTTTCGGACCTCAGACCGACGACCACGACTACAATTTCAAGTTGAAACATGCCATTGAATTCCTGAAAGAAGGTGCCAAGGTAAAAGCCTACGTTTTCTTCCGCGGACGTGCCATTATGTTCAAGAGCCAAGGTGAAGTGCTGCTGCTCCGTTTTGCCAACGACTTGGAAGCTTACGGAAAAGTGGAAAGCATGCCGGTTTTGGAAGGCAAGAGAATGATTGTGATGATCGCTCCCCTCTCCAAGAAGAATGGCGAAGCTCAGAAGGCTCAGAAGAAGACGGCTCAAGCCGAAAGCAAGCAGAATCCTGAAAAGGAAGAAGCATAACAACGAAGTAATCCGTGTGAACGGTTTATGATATTTTTTAACAATTAAATTAATTTAAAAGTAAACATCATGCCTAAGATGAAAACTAACTCCGGTTCAAAAAAGAGGTTTGCCCTTACCGGAACAGGTAAAATCAAAAGAAAACATGCTTTTAAGAGTCACATTCTGACCAAAAAGACTGTTAAACAAAAACGTAACCTTTGCCACAGTGCCTTGGTTGACAAGTCAAATGTTGAATCAGTACGTTGTTTGTTGGCTTTGAAATAAGCTGTTTCTGAATGAATTACTTTATTATTTAACCGAATGCATAGCCACCAAGTTCAAGTACAAGATTGACGCTATCATTCAAAAAAATTAATTAAAATGCCAAGATCAGTAAATCACGTTGCTTCAAGAGCAAAAAGAAAAAGAATCCTTAAGTTGACCAAGGGTTATTTTGGTTCAAGAAAAAATGTTTGGACCGTTGCAAAAAACACCTGGGAAAAAGGTTTGACCTATGCTTACCGCGACCGTAAGAACAAAAAACGCGAATTCCGCGCATTGTGGATTCAGCGTATCAATGCTGCCGCACGTTTGGAAGGTTTTTCATACAGCCGTTTGATGGGCGCTCTGCACAAAGCCGGTATCGAAATCAACCGCAAGGTTCTTGCCGACTTAGCCATGAACGAACCTCAAGCATTCAAAGCTATCGTTGAAAAAGCAAAGAACGCATAAGCATATTGGCTTGTTAAAAAAGAAAAAAACTACCGAAAAAAGGATTTTTCGGTAGTTTTTTTGTCTTTGTCATCTTGCATTTACCCTATCTGGATTGTACATTTGTACTCGAAGTCGTGCTGTTTATATTTTGGGAAACTCATCAAATTATTCTAAACACCGAGACAAGCTTGGCTTTCCAATGGCGGGCTACAACCTTTAAGGTTGCTGTAGTGGCACAGTAGATTACAAAGGAATTCCGGCACTCAAATCCTGTTACTCGGAGTTTTCGCAAATCTCTCAGCACGACTTTTTATATTGCCAATACGACATCTGTATAGCAAAATCTGTATAGCAAAAGGCTGCGCCGTAAATACTTACGACACAGCCTTCTTTATTTGAAAACCGACCATCAATAGGTCTTTTCGAAACCCTAATATTTAATGGCGTTCAATATTTCCGGCACCACGAATGGCGGTATTCATCTGTCCTACTTGCAAATCCGAAACATCCACATCTCCGGCACCATTGATCTTGACATTCAGCACATCGGTTTTGCCTTCGAGATCGCAATCGCCTGCGCCATTAATCTGCAGGTCGATCAAATCGCAACGCAGACCGGCAATTTCTGTGTCGGAAGCACCATTGATTTTGATATACAGATTCTTGGCACTCAGCGAATGAATATCCACATCGCCTGAGCCATTGATTTGCAACTTGAATTCATCGTTGGAAGAAACACATTTGAGCGCTTCAAAATCGCCGGCACCATTCACTTTCAGGGAATTAAGATAACGACTTTCCACATAGAGTTTCAAGGAACCGAAACGACGTATGGGTTGTTCCCACTTGATAATCAACACACCGTCAATTACTTCCACCTGTATAGCATCAATCACAGCATCAGAATTTGCAAGCATTCTCAAACTAGGCGTACCGGAAGAAATGTACTCGATATCACAAGGAACATTCACTTCGATGGCTTCAAACTTTTCCAAATCGAAGGTACGGGACACTTTACGACGACCTTCATCTGCCATGGCAGAAAAAGAACACATAACCGACAAAACCATCATCAAGCCGGCTACCATAGACTTTGCGTTTTTCATAAGACACTCATTTTTATAAAATTAAACAAAAAAGGAATTCTGTATAACAAGAACTCAATGCAAATCGTCTGAAAAATAAGAAGCCGGATTCGGACGACAATTATAATTCGACGACATGATTTCTCCGTAGGCACCGGCAGAACGTATGGCAATAAAATCGCCTCTTTTCACTAAGGGGAGATCCACTTCCTTGCCGAAACAATCGGAAGATTCACAAATGGGACCCACCACATCGTACTTCTGAACGGGCGCCGCAGGCGCAGCCGAAATATGTTCTATCTTGTGATAAGCCTGATACAAAGCCGGACGAATCAATTCCGTCATGCCAGCATCCAGAATAGCAAACTGCTTTTCTGAGGCTTGTTTCACATAGAGCACACGCGCAATCAGACTTCCGCACTGCCCTACCACCGAACGGCCGGGCTCCACATGAAGTGTCTGATCGGGGCGCAATTTAAGCATTCTGCGCAAAGTAGCAAAATAATCTGCAAAATCAGGAATGGAAGCCTCATCAGGATGATGATAATCGATGCCTAAACCACCGCCCAAATTGACATGTTCGGGAATCCAATGCAAGGCCGTCAAACGATCTTGGATTTCGTTCACGCGAGCCGCCAATCCGGCAAAATTGTTCATTTCGGTAATTTGCGAACCAATGTGAAAATGTATGCCCACCAAGTTGATATGAGACATGGCGCGAGCCGATTCCACAATGTTTTCCAAATCGGAAAGATTGATACCGAATTTGTTTTCCTTAGAACCTGTACGAATATAATGATGGGTATCTGCCTGAACATCAGGATTAATGCGAAGCGCCACACGAGCCACTTTCGACTTGGCGGCTGCTAAGGAGTTGATCACTTCCAATTCGGGCAAAGACTCCACATTGAAACAGAAAATGTCATGGTCGAGCGCCAGGTTGATTTCCCAATCGGCTTTTCCCACTCCGGCAAACACAATTTTATCAGAGGAAAAACCGGTTTGTAGGGCAGCACGAATTTCTCCACCGCTCACACAATCGGCACCCAAACCAGCCATCTGCACATGCGAAAGAATGCGCGGATTGGCATTGGCCTTCACGGCATAATGTACCACTACCCTCTGTTTACGCGCCTCATTTCTAATGATTTCAAGCGTTTTGCGCAACAAATCGAGGTCGTAGTAATAAAATGGTGTACGCAGGCCTTCAAAAGATGTCAGAGGAAATTGTGTCGCCATGGTTTATGCCTCATTGTTAAACAAATAATCGCTCAGCGAACGCAGGGTACGCAACTTATCTTCGTCCTTGACCAGCAAAGAGATGTTGTGGTTGCTGCCTCCGTAAGAAATCATACGCACGGGAATATCCTTCACTGCATCGATCACACGCGATTCAAAACCGATATTTTCCCAGTCCAAGTCGCCTACCACGCAGATAATCACCATGTTCTTATCAACGCTGACGGTACCGATTTTTTTGAGTTCATCCAGAATTTCGTTCAAATGCTTATCGTTATCGATGGTCATGGACACGCCCACTTCGGAGGTACAAATCATATCGACAGGCGTTTGATAGCTTTCGAAAATCTCGAACACGCGACGCAAGAAACCGTAAGCCAGCAACATTCTGCCCGATTTGATCTTGATGGCGGTGATGTTTTCCTTGGCGGCAACTGCCTTGATTTTATGCATTTCCGTTTTGTTCGAGATCAAAGTTCCTTGCGCTTCAGGCTGCATGGTATTGAGCAAACGCACCGGAATCTTTGCCAATTTTGCGGGCAAAATACAAGTGGGATGCAGAATCTTGGCACCGAAATAAGCCAACTCGGCCGCTTCGTCGAAACTGAGGAAAGAGACAGGAGAGGTTTTTTCCACCACACGCGGGTCGTTGTTGTGCATGCCGTCTATATCCGTCCAGATTTGAATTTCCTCGGCAGCGATAGCCGCGCCTATCAAAGAAGCAGAATAATCGCTTCCGCCACGGGTCAGATTATCGATTTCGCCATAAGCATTCAAACAGATAAAACCTTGAGTCACAAAAATATCGGCATCTTTATTTGCTTCCAGCATGGGCAAGAGATGTTCGCGCAGATATTGGGTCTCAGGTTCCGCATTCTTATTGACACGCATAAACTCGAGTGCCGGCAACAAAACCGCACGCAAACCCTGTTCGTTCAAATAGTGACTGAACAACATGGTTGACATCAATTCTCCCTGAGCCACAATGGCTTTCTCTTCGAAAAGCGTGAACAATTTTTTGGTAAAACTACGGATATAATCGAAATGATGTTTCAAATCGTCCATGGCTTTGGCTTTGTATTCTTTGGTATCATACAAATCCTCAATAGTGCGGAAATATTTGAGTTCCAGGGTATTGATAAGTTCTACAGCTGCATCCGGATTCTTTTTATACAGATACGCTGCAATTTCAAGCAGACTATTGGTGGTACCGGACATGGCCGACAAAACCACAATCTTCTTCTCACCATTATTGATGATATTGAATACACTCTTCATACGGGTGGCAGAACCTACGGACGTTCCACCGAATTTCAACACTTTCATTCTATTTAAATTATTGATTGACAATCAGTTTTCCATTCTCACAGCTAAAAACACGTCCCGGAAAATTCTCCAGAAAACTCAAATTATGCGTAGTCATCACCACCGTGGTGCCGCTTTCTTTGATTTCGTGCAGGAGTTTTACGATATCGTTGCTGGTTTCCACGTCGAGGTTGCCGGTAGGTTCATCGGCCAGAATCAGCGCCGGACGATTGAGCAAAGCGCGGGCAATGACCATACGTTGCTGTTCGCCACCGGACAATTCGTGCGGCATTTTGTAGCCCTTGTTGGGCATGCCCACCTGACGCAGAACCTCGTTGATGCGTTCTTCCATTTCGAGCTTGTTTTTCCAGCCGGTGGCCTTCAGCACAAAACTCAGGTTGTCATGGATATTACGGTCGGTAAGCAATTTAAAATCCTGGAACACAATACCCAGCTCTCGACGCAAAGCCAACATTTTACGACTCTTCAAATGCAGCAAATCGTAATCGAAGACATGAGCCTGGGCATCTTTCCATTCCATATCTTTCAGACGCAAAGGCACTTCGGCATACATGGTCTTGAGCAAAGTACTTTTACCCGAACCCACTTTACCGATCAGATAGACAAATTCCGCCTTGGAAATCTCGAAACAGACATCCTTCAAGACAATGAAATCGTCCAAGCAGATATCCACATGCTGATAGCTGATGAGTTTTTCTTCCATTATTTATGACGTTTTTTCAGTTCTTTTCCCAAATCTTCCAAACGATAACCCTTGGACGTAAGCAGGACAATGAGATGATAAATCATGTCGGAAGCCTCATAAAGGAATCTTTCATCGTTGCAACTAATGGCTTCGATAACGGTTTCCACAGCCTCTTCGCCCACTTTCTGCGCCATGCGGTTCACGCCCGATTTGAACAGCGAGGTGGTATAGGAACCTTCCGGCATTTCTTGGTAGCGTTTGTCGATAAAGTCTTGAAGATAACGCAAAAACTCAAAATCACTCATGCGGTTTTCTTCGTCGAAACAAGTATCGGCGCCGGTATGGCAAACTGGACCTACAGGATTAGCCTTGATAAGCAGGGTGTCTTTATCGCAATCTACCAGAATATCTACCACATGGAGGAAATTGCCACTGGTTTCACCCTTGGTCCAAAGGCGATTCTTGGTTCTGGAGAAGAAAGTCACTTTTCCGCTTCGACGCGTTTCTGCCAAAGCATCCTCATTCATAAAGCCCAACATCAAGACCTTCTGTGTCTTCGCGTCCTGGATGATGGCCGGCACAAGGCCATTCAATTTTTGAAAATCAAGATTTTCCATTATTGTTTATAAAATACTGTTTATCTTACTATTACATTCTCACTTCGCAAGTATTGCTTTAAATCGGAAATACGAATATCTCCAAAATGAAACACGCTGGCTGCCAAGGCTGCATCGGCACCGCCCAAGGTAAAAGCATCGCGGAAATGCGACATTTGTCCGGCACCACCCGAGGCTATGAGCGGAATATTCAAGTGTTGTGACAAGACATGCAAGGCCTCGTTGGCATAGCCCTTTTGCACACCATCGTGATCCATGCTGGTGAAAAGTATCTCGCCGGCACCACGTTCCTGAACTTCCAAAGCCCATGGAAGCAGTTCTTTGTCGGTAGGAATACGGCCACCGTTCACATAACACAACCAACGTCCGTTGGGCTGTAGTTTGGCGTCTATGGCCACCACGCACATTTGCGAACCGAAGTTTCGGGCAATCTCGTTCACCAGGTTAGGATTGCGGATGGCCGCTGAATTGATGGATGCCTTGTCTGCGCCTGCATTCAACAGATTGTCAATATCTTGGATGGTATTGATACCACCGCCCACGGTGAAGGGAATGCTCAATCTTTCGGCCACACGTTTCACCAAATTGGTAAAGGTGCGTCGGCCTTCGTGCGAAGCCGTGATATCAAGGTAAACCAATTCATCGGCGCCTTCCATGCTGTAGAATTCGCCCATTTCCACCGGATCGCCGGCCACACGCAGGTTTTCGAAATTGACGCCTTTGACGGTTTGCCCGTTCTTAACATCCAGACAAGGTATGATTCTCTTAGCCAACATAGTTCTTGGAATTGAAGATTGAAAGTTCCTGCAAAGAAATACGTCCTTCGTAAATAGCTTTTCCAAAGATGACGGCCGGCAAACCGGCTTCTTGCAGACAATGAATGTCTTCCATACCGCTCACGCCGCCACTCGCAATCAGATACAAATCGGGAAAGCGTTCTATTATTTTGCGATACAAGGCAATGGAAGGGCCGGCCAACATGCCGTCGAAAGCGATATCGGTACAAATGGTTTTACGCACGCCTTTAGCTTGATAATCAGCCAAAAAAGACCAAATATCTATATTAGTTTTATCCTGCCAACCATTGATGGCGATTTTTTCGTCCTTCACGTCCGAACCAAGGATAATGCGCTCACCTCCATATTTTTGCAGCCATTTCTCGAATAGCTCCGGACTTTTCACGGCAATGCTTCCACCGGTCAGCATCTTGGCGCCACATTCAAATGCGATGCGCAAGTCCTCGTCCGATTTAAGCCCGCCACCGAAATCTATTTCCAAGGAAGTGTGCGTGGCGATGTTCTCCAAGACTCTGTAATTGACAATATGATGCGCTTTGGCTCCATCCAAATCTACCAGATGCAAACGTCTGATGCCCACATCTTCGAAGGCCTTGGCCACTTCGAGCGGATTCTCGTTGTACACCTTGGTTTGCGCGTAATCTCCTTGCGAAAGGCGTACACATTTCGCATCAATCAAATCTATGGCGGGAATCAGTTCCATTTACAATTGTAGAAAATTATTCAGAATCCTGGCGCCGACGGCACTACTCTTTTCGGGATGAAACTGCACGGCGTAGAAATTATCGCGATGCAAGGCAGCACTATAAGGCAACATATAATCGGTGCGGGCTATGGTATGCTCACAAATCTCGGCATAATAGCTATGCACATAATACACATATTCTTCGGGAGAAACACCTTCGAAAAGAGGCGTTTGCATTTCATAGATGGTATTCCAACCCATTTGCGGAATCTTGTCGTTGGCATTCGTCGCCTGGAAACGTTTCACAGAGGTATCGAAAATACCCAGACAATCGACATGGCCTTCCTCACTGTGACGGCACATCAACTGCATACCGATACAAATGCCGAGAACAGGCTGTTTCAAATCGACAATCAACTCATCCAAGCGATGTTGGCGCAAATAAGCCATAGTGGTAGAAGCTTCTCCCACACCGGGAAAAATCACCTTATCAGCCGCAAGCAGACTCGCTTTATCATCAGTAATCGCAGGCGAAATCCCGAGCCTACGCAAGGCATTCTCTACCGAGATGACATTTCCTGCATTGTATTTGACTATTGCAACATTCATTTTCGTAAAATGAAAGCCGCAAAAATACAACATTCGACAGAGTTATTCAACCTCTTTCAAAGGGTTTTTTAATTTTAAACCCATTTCCTCGGCTTTTTTCAGAAGGAAGTCGTAAGCGGCTTGGAATTCGTTAGGGATGACACCGTCCAAAATAGCATCCTTGATGGCCATTTTCAGCTCGCCCACCTCGCGGCAAGGTTGCATGTCGAATGCGTGCATGATCATATCTCCGCTGATAGGTGGCTGCATATTGCGGATGCGGTCGCGTTCTTCCAGATCTTTCATTTTCTCAGTGACCATGCGGAAATTATCGAGGAAACGACGTACCTTTTCCGGATTTCTGGAGGTAATGTCGGCACGGCAAAGCATCATGAGCGCATCTATGTCGTCACCGGCATCAAAGAGCAGACGACGCACAGCGGAATCGGTGACGGTTTCTTCGACCAGCGCAATGGGACGCATGTGCAAACCCACCATTTTCTGAACAAACTTCATCCTATCGTCCAAAGGTAGTTTCACACGACGGAAAATACGGGGTATCATCTTCTCTCCCACGTAATTATGATTGTGGAAAGTCCAACCCAGACGTTCGTCGTAGCGCTTGCAGAGCGGCTTGGCAATGTCATGAAAAACGGCCGCCCAACGCAGGTATATATCTTCGCTCTGCGCAGCCACATTGTCGAGCACCTGCATGGTATGTTGGAAATTGTCCTTATGTCCGCGTCCGTCTTTGGTTTCAATACCTTTCAGGGCAGAAAGTTCCGGAAAGACAATGGGCAGCAAACCCGATTCGTCCATCAGCACAAAACCGCGCGAAGGTTGCTCAGCCTTCATCATCTTATTGAGTTCTTCGGCAATGCGCTCGGCCGACACGATAGACAGACGTTCGCGATTGGCATAGATAGCATTGAAAGTGACCGGATGAATATTGAATTGCAAAGTGGTGGCAAAACGTATGGCCCGCATCATGCGCAAAGGGTCGTCGCTGAAAGTGACATTGGGTTCGGCCGGTGTGCGCAGAATTCTTCGCTTGATGTCGCCCAGGCCGTCGAAAGGATCGATCAGCTCGCCGTAGTCTTCTTTGTTCAGGCTGATAGCCATGGCATTCACCGTGAAATCACGACGGATTTGGTCATCTTGCATGGTGCCGTCTTCCACGATGGGTTTTCGCGAACCTCGGGTGTACGATTCCTTGCGCGCGCCCACGAATTCCAGTTCCAGCTGACGATACTTCACCTGGGCCGTGCCGAAATTGCGAAACACCGATAAATGCGCGTGTTTGCCGAGAATCTGGGCCACTCTTTCTGCGAGTTCTATACCCTTTCCCACCGTCACGATATCTATGTCTTTGGAAGCCCGACCCAAGAAAATGTCTCGTACGTATCCACCTACTACACAAGCCCTTACTCCAAGTTCTTCGGCAGCTTGTGCCACAACGGAAAAACCGGCTCCCACCAAATATTCACGTAAATTCACAATTATTCCATTCAATTAGGACACAAAAGTAGTGAATTTTCGGCGAATCATATATATATTTGTCGGTTCAAATAATGAAGAGTTTATGTTTCATCGCGGCACCATATACAAGTTTCTCTTACTGACGATTATATCCTGTCTCGGAATGGCCTGCAAGCCCAAGGACAGGACGGAGTGGTTCATCGGACAAGCCCGTGAAGCCGCCGAAAACAATCAGTTCCAGAAAGCCAAACTCCTACTCGACAGCATCCGTATCCTTTATCCGGACGATTACCAAAAAATCAAAAAAGGGAAAAAAGTTTCTTATGAAATCGAATTAGCCGAACAAAAACGCAATCGTAGTTATTGCGACAGTGTTCTCAAAGTTAGACAAGCCTCTTTCCCGGAAAAACAAAAGAATTTTTCCTTCCAACACAACACTGCCATCGAAAGTGTCGGATATTATATCCACAACGGACATATCTATCACGGTAACAACACACAACGCAGCTATCTGCAGTTCAAGACCGACAGTTACGGCCGTTATTATCTGACGAGTTATTACTGCAACACCTATCCCATAGAACATAGCAAAATCCGTCTGCAGGCGTCTGACGGCACCTATTGCGAAAGCCTTGACGTTCCCAGCGATGGGGCGCTCAACTATCACTTCAAAGATGGTACGCTGTATTACGAAATGGTCAGATTCAATCAGCAGAAACTCAACCAGCTTATTGAGTTTGCCCACATGCACAGAGACAAAGAACTGAAAGTGGTGCTTGTCGGCAAGAAAAGAAACCACAGCTATGCTTTACGCAAAAAGGATTTAGACATCATCATGGACGGAATGGAACTTTCCTTTGTTCTATCAGATATCAACCGTCTGTTGGAGGAAAGCCGCTTGGCACAAGCTAAAATCCAGTACCTTAAACAGAAAATCGAAAAGGATTCTATACAATAGGGTCCGCAGCCTAAGTCAAGGCCTCTACACTATCTCGACAAGGTAAATCGCAGACTGACGCCGAAGTTCTGTGTGGTCACCGGATACGACGACACCAATGGAATGCTCGATTCCAAATCGTAGAACACCTTGAAATTCAAATTCTTGCTTATCACGTAGTCGCCCATGATTTCCACGGTACAAGTCTTGTTGCCCGAAGTGGCCTGGGTGTACTGCTCTTCAATCTTGCGCAGCAAGGCTGTCGAATTCTTCAACGAGAAATCGGCCGTGATGGAGAAATCGTTCTTCACCTTGGAATTGGCCAAGATGCCCCAAGGATGAAAATCTACCACTTTGTAGCTACCGCCCAGCACATAACGCTGATTGCCGCTTTCCACCAATTGTCCACCGGTAACGCTCAGGTTCATGGTGCGTCCGGTCTGAACTTCAGCTTTCATGGTCATTCCGTTTTTCAGTGTTGCCTTGGCCCCGATAAGCGGAGAGAAACTTTCCGTGATAGACACACCCGCAATATCAAATTGAGACGAAGGAAGAGGATTTCCACTAAGCACATCCTGCACGAAACCGAGATTACCCTCTCCTGCGCTGACAAAGGTGTTGTACGAACCGAAAGAACTTACATTATACGTACAATTGTAAGCATGATTCAAACTGAAAGATTTGAAATGCTTCTTGAAAGCCGGCAATTTTGACAAGCCATCGTAAGAAACGCTCCAGTTGGGCAACATCGAAAGGAAGCCCGGGAAAATGTCCAGCGGCGAATGTATGGCCGATTTACCGGTGTAGGCTGCCAGGAATGCAGGAATGAGCACATCGGCAGAATTCTTGTTGACGGCGCCATTGGCAGCATCATAGGGTTTTCCGGCCATGGCAGACTGGCTCAAGAATCCGCTTGATGGATAATGCAGATGGCGATATTGATCTTCCAAACGTGAAGCAATTATGTCTCTGTTGGCCACAAATTGATTGAAGGCTTTAGAGTAATATGACTTTTTCGCATTGATGGGAGCCAGCGAAGTGCGTAGCGCAATGGTTGACATGGAGAAGTTGCCGGCCCTGGTTTCGGGACGTCCGGCTATCATATACTGCACCTGGCGGTTGTCGCTTTCGTTGCGTTGAGCCGAAATGTCTATTTTCAGACCCGGAATAGGAAGCACAGAAGATTTCACGCGCAGGGTCTTGGTAGAAGCCATCACCGCCGGACTCACCACCGAATCGGACATCACCAACCAATCGCGTTTGATGGACGAATTCAAGAAATCTTCCGGGTCGTACAGACCGCTGGCAAAATTCCATCCGGGTGCGTGAGCATATTGTTCGTCAGCAAAGAACAGACTGCTTTCCGGCTTGAATCCGGGCAAAGTAAAGTTTTCGTTTTCTTGGTAAGTCACCTGGATATTACGCACCGACATAAGCAGGCGCGTAGATAATTGCAAAGCCTTGTACCAAGGTTCATCGTCAAGACTAGGCTTGGGCGTCACCACCACCTTCACCTGCAAAGAATCCTTGCTCTTTATCTGTATGGTGTTCTCGTCCATCACTTTATACTTCACGTCCACTTCCTTGCCCTTGGCATCAACCACATGCACCTCTACCCGCTTGTTCTTCAGGTAGTGCTTGAATTCCGACTTACCGGGCAACAAAGTCATCTTGCCTTCCTTGTTTTTCGATTTCTTCTGACGACTGGCATAGGTTTCGCGTTTGGCAGACTGCGCGCTGCGAGTGGACGCATATTTCTTGTTCACCGCCTTCAAGAAATCCGACTTGTTGTACAAAGTCTCCAGATTCAAAGAAGGATTCACCGAAATACTGCGTTGATTTCCAATAACATTTCCCATATCCACATCGGCAATCATGGCGCTTCTGTCCCACTTGTAGGTACTTGAATATTGGAAACTTGCCGTCACAAAATCGAGCACAGGAATATTCTTGAAAGGAATCTGCCAAGTATATTTCAGGTTCTGTTGATAAGCCATGGGCGTTCCCAGCGAAAGCAAAGAAGTCATCACCGTATCTTTCCAATTCTGATACTCAGTGGGATACAATTCCTTATTGACCGGCGTGTTCAAGGTTTCTTCCACGCGGGCGCTATTGTTGGTGGTGAAATTGAACTTCATGTTGCGTGTGAGGTTCCAATTGAGATTGAAATCGCTGTTCCACATAAAGTTCTTGCTGAAAGTCAATGGAATAATGCTGGAAACATTCGAGGCCACAGAGCTCAGATCGCGGTTTTGCAATTCGTAATAATAACGGTTCAGGTTGGTTCCGAAGGTAATGGAATTGGGAATGTAGGTCAAAGAAAAATCTTTGATGGTCTTCATCCAGGGCGACTTGAGCCATTCGGCAGAAGACTTAGCAAAGGGTTCGAATGCCTTCAGAGGAGAACTATAGCCGTAGCTCATGCCCGCTTGATAATTGCGCGTCACTTCGTATTCCGTGGTGGCATCGCGTTCGAAGGTCTCATTGAAACTATAATTGAAACTAAAGTTGGCCGGATCTATGGGCAGCGGTGTCTTGCTCTTAAGGTTGAGCTTGGCATTGGACACGGTAAAACTTCTATAATTCTTGAGCGTCTGGCTATAATTCCTGATTGAATCTTTTTCGGCTTGTGTTTCAGCCGCCTGCAAAACATCTTTCAAAAGAAGGTCTTCGTTGAGCGGATCGTATTTGGGCGTATTCACCTGACTGGAAACAGAATAGCTCACCGGCAGATTCAACAAGTTCTCCTTGGGAACCAATCGACCCAGATTGAAGCTCATGGCCAGGTTCATGGCGCCATAATTATCCATACGACGCTGAGATACACGTTGTTCTATACCACCGAAACCATCCGTTTCGTAACGTCCGGAGAAGTTGATATTTCCCAAATCGGAAAGCGCCAACTGAGCATTGGCTTGAGCTGCCCAACCGCCATCGTCATTGAATCCTTTCAGACGCATCTCGTTGGCCCAGATTTCCACCGACTTCACCGTGGTGCCGTTGTTGCGCACACCAATCATCATCGTCTTGATGGCAGAAATGCTCGGATTACCCTTAATACTTACTTTATGATTCTCATTTTCAGGATCGTATTCGCTATAGACCTTGGTATAATTGTTCTTCTGATTGATATTTCTACGTTGTTTTACCGCCGTCAGCAATTCAAAAGGCACATCCAGGAAGTTTTCTTCGGGCCAGATAGCATATTCATTGTTGACAAAATGCGGAGAAAGTTTCAAAGGAATTTCGTATTCGTAGTAGTTGTTCTGATAATCACTACCCAAACGCACAAATACCGTCATTTCGTAATCGGCCGGCGGATTCTCATCGTCTATCATAGCTTCTGCATGAAGGAACATTTGCAAACGATCGTACTGACGGAAATCCAAAGAAGTATTCTTGTAAACGGCACGGGCATCACCGGGCGAAAGTTGTCGCACCTTCAAAGCCAAAGATTGTTCATTTTCCTCATATACACCGGGTTGGCTCGGGTCACCTTCGCGTTCCACGCCGGGAGGCAACATATAATGAATAGGCTCACGCGATGAATTTTCTTCCAAATCGACCGTGGAAACCTCCATGGTAGCCTGCGTTTCGGGAAGCACATCCGTGTACAGATCCTTGTCGTATGCGCGCCAATCGCCACGCACCAATTCCAAAGTAGCCATACGCAGCACCACGCTATCTTGGAAGCCTGTCATGTACATTCGGATAAAACGTATGCTATTGAATCCGTTGATGTTACCCACTCTCTTTTCGTATTCGCTCACCGGAATCTTGAACTGATACCACGACACCGTTTCGGTTTTTCCGTTCTTGAGTTTCACCTCCGACACGCGCTTATCGTTGATAAAGTTGCGACCCACTTCCATATCTTCCGGGCGCAAAGAAACACGATACTGATAATAACGTTCGTTCTCGTTCAGGGTGAAATCTTCGTTGATATCTTCGATGTCGGGCAAGGTGCTGGCCGCTGTTTCGTAAGATTCTTCCGTATCCACGCGCGCCTGCGAATTACCATGCGTACCATTATAATACTTGTAACGGTCGATGATGGGGAGTTTGCGTTTATCGTAATCCGTACCTCTATAATAATGGTAATTGTCACCGGCAGGGTCATTGAGCGGAGAGAAAGGATCGTCCAGGAATTGCGACTTGGTGACGGCATCGAGCCTGTTTTCCACAGCTGTCACATAATCGGCAAAATATTCCGCTTCTTCGGTATCGGTAAGTCCGTCCATTCCGACATCTTGCACGCGACGAACCCCTTCGGTATTGTCGAAAGCATACACATTGACATTTTTCGAAGAAACCTTTCCCCACTTGGTGTAGCCGATGACCAAAGAATCTCCGTCGGAAGGCAAACCATTTTCGAAACTCTTCTTGCCATCCTTCAGCACATCTTCCGAAATATCTCCCAAATTGAAATACAAATCGCCACCGCTATGCACACCGAGCGTGTCGTAAATATAAGGATCCATCAACCAGAACTCGATGTATTCCACGTTGTTGGCTTCGAAATTAGTCAGGTTCGATTCAATCTTGCGCATCATACCGGCCCAACGATTTTCCGGATTGGAGAGCGTTCCATCGGGATTCATGCCATTCACATCGAAGTTGTACGGACCACGCTGACGCGGATAATACACGATGTTCATGATATTGAGCAAGCCGGTCTGATTGTACTGTAAATCCTTATCGGGATAAATTTCCTTCTGGTTCACCGCACGCACATAATGGTTCGAGAGTTGATCTTCGTCGGAACGGATATGGTCGGGCGTCTGCGAACGGCTCTGCGTGAAAATCGGATCCACATAATACCAAGCCAAAAGCGAACGATTATAGCCATAGCGCAAATCGTTGGAATATGCCGCCTCCATGAATTTTCCCGAAGGATCGTAGGGAGTCGATGCCAAATGCCATTGGGTCACATCTTTCAGGGAAACCGTCTTCTTGGCCGATTCGAAATCGTCCACATATACCGTGTTGTTTATCTGCTTGTTGGAGCCTGGCACCAGTTGGGCAAATTCCGCACGCACATTCAACTTCGAAGGCTTGGTCACATTGATGAGCGGGATCAGGTCCAAAAGATTGGTCAATGCTTGAGATTCAACATCGAAAGCTGTGTGCAAACCCCAGAGCGTGTTGTTCAGAGGTTCCGTGTTCATGTCCACCTTGTTGGTGAGCGGACGTTCGGACAGGTGCATCAATGTACCGCCCAAGACAAAATGATCGCTGAAGGCATATTCCATGGCCAAACCCGTAAAGGTTTTTCTCACCATGCTATACACGCCTTGGTCTTCGCAAGTGGCATTGATACTGGCTCCCGACGAAAGAATATCGTTGTTGGTGATGGTAACGATACCTGATATATAATCCACGATGTAATCTACGTTTTCCGTGAGCAAGCGTCCGCCGGCAGTCACCTTGACCGAACCACGCGCCACATTCATGGCTCCCAAGGAAATTTCGGCCGCATTGGCTGCGCGATACTCCCCTTCTAGGCGGAACTTATTCTTCTCGCTAAGTTGCTGCACCACCGTCAAAGTAGAATCGTACAACTCTTCGAAAGCATATTTATCGGCAATGGCATCGTCGCCAATCTGCTGGCGCAAGTATGCACCGAAAGGTTCCACCACCGGGAAAATGATGCGTCCGTAAGCGCCTTGCGTGGTATAGCCGTTCACAAAGTCGAACAATCCGTCGGGGAAGGCTTCATCCTGGGTATTGAGTCGGTCCAAACGGAACACACGCAAGAGAATCTGATTCTTCAATTTGCCTTCGGTCAGGTAATTAAGGTAAGTACCCACCGTATCGTTCTGATAGGTAATGTTCAAACGGAAATCTTCTTCGGGCATGTTGTAAGTGCCCAGCGCATACACGTTTTTCATCATCAAATCCCAAGTGGGCGATGCAGGCTCCAAATTGGTTCCCTTCAACAACTTGACATACAATGCCTGAGGCGCTTCCACTCCATCGGTTGAAAATTCACCCACCTGATATACTTGTCCGTTCTTGGTATATTCGAAGGCAACCGCCAGAATTTCATCGGGATTCAATGCCTGATTCAAACTAATGTAACCCAGAGATTTATTCAGGGTATATTCGTTGGGTTGCAAAAGGCGCGCGCTTTCTAAACGCTCAAAATCCTCGCCCATCTGCATACCATACGCTTCCAAGGGCGCCAAGGCTGCCGTCGATTCGCTGATTTGTCTGGCTCCGGCATATTGCGACACCAGCTCATTATATAAGGTATTGGTTTGATTCGAAGGATAATCTATGCCTGTCTGCTTCCAGTGATCGTTGAAAATGCGCTGTGGCTCAGCCATATCGGCAAAGGCGATAATATGACGTGCATTATCCATGCGGGCGCGTTTATTGGTAACCCAGACTTCAATCTTGTTAATGACGATTCCAGAAGAAATATAGGGCAACTTCGACATCCATTGGTCGTAATGGTCTCTGAAATAATGCGAAAGGAAGAAGTGTCGGTTTTCGTCGTAAGCATCAATAGGAATCTCGAAGCGGGTTGTCTGCGTGCCGCCTTCCATCGAGGCCGATGTGGTCTGCGAATTCTGTTGAGAAATAACGGCTGCCACATTCAGCTTGCCGAATTGCAATTCTGTCTTGGCACCGAACAGCGAGGTTCCACCCGAAATCAGGGTATTTTTCACCGGCATGCTCACATTGCCGGCTTCCAGGCTCTTGATGATTTCATCTTCCTTACCGGCGTAACGCAGCTTAATGGCCTTGGCATCGTAATCGAAAGAGGCCTCGGTATCGTAATTCATGTTGACGTTGATCTTGTCGCCCACTTTTCCGTTCACGCTCAGCTGTATGCTTTGATCGAAATCGAAATAAGTACGGTTGCGGGCGCGTTCCGAGAGCGAAGGATTTTCCACGATATTGTTCTTGACTCCGAAACTGATTTCCACCGCGCCTTGCGTACGCAATTGTACACCGCCGGGGCCAAAGATCTTTTCTGCCGCTCCCAGGTCGAACTGCATGTCGGTGAGCGAAAACTCGTCTTTTTTCTTCGAATAATCTATCTTGTTCTTATTTTTGAAGAAATTGGCATTCGATTTTTGCACCCAATACTGCGAATACTCTTCTTGTTTGATGGTAAGCGGCGTACTGATGCGGGTTTCGCCAAGATAAGTAGCCAATACATAATCGCCGGTTTCCACGTCGTATTCCACGCTGGTGCGCAGGTTTTCGGGGGTTTTCAAATCGGCCATGGCGGGTTGCAAGGCTTCGTCCAGATTCTGTGGTTGCGACATGGGCACGGGATAACGCAGGCTTGTCCGGGCGCTGTCGGCCGATTGGCTTTGTCTGCTCGTCTGTGAAAATGCAGCAAAGGCTGTCCCCATCAAAATGGACAGCCCTATCATGCTTATTTTCAAAAGACGACTCGGTATCATTGCTTTCTTTTAGGTTCTTAATCAAAGCATTTTCAAAGCGGCCTTTATCAAGGCTTCCACTTTGATGGCGGGATCATCCTTCAGAATATTATTCAAAACCTTATTAGCCGCAGCAGTTTGATAACCAAGCATTTGCAAAGCTGCCAAGGCTTCCGTGCGCACTTCATTGTTGGCTTGTTTTACGAGCGTCACCTCACCATTTCCAATACTGATACCCGATTTGGCTATCTTGTCTTTCAATTCCACAATCAGTCGCTGCGCCGTCTTTCCGCCTATTCCCTTGATATTCTTGAACACGGCCACGTTTTCCGAGAGAATTGCCTGTTCCAATTCTGCCACATTCAACGATGAAAGAATCACTCTTGCCGTATTGGCGCCGATTCCCGACACACTGATCAATTGTTTAAAGGCTTCTCTTTCTTCGGGTTTAGCAAATCCGTAAAGTATATACGCATCTTCTCTGATGGCTTCGTACACATACAGACAGCATCTTTCTGCCGACTGTATTTCGCCATAAGTATTCACACTGATGTTCAAAAAATATCCCATGCCGTTGTTTTCCAACACCACCGATGTGGGATTCAGATCTCGGATTTCGCCTTTGATAAATTCTATCATAATGTTGACTTTATGCTGTTAATCTTCATTTTTGCGCGTTTCCTTGCGCGTTTCCTTGCGCTCGCACATACGCGTGTATTCCTATTAACGCAAAGATTTTTGCTTTCGTATATTTTGATGAAAAATTTTTTATTTATTCGTCAACCTTCGGCTTCAAAGGCTTCCTCGCTTGTCCCTCGCGTCTGCCTTGGCGCTCCTTTCAATCGTCATCCGCTTTCCCAGGCGTCTGCTCTGGAGCTTTCGATTGCCATCCGATTGCCTCGATGTCAGCCTTGGCGCGAAGCGGACGCTCTTCGCGGCTCCGCTTGCTGCATTCGTTCCTCGCGTCTGCTTTGGAACTTTCGATTGCCATCCGATTGCCTCGATGTCTGCCTTGGCGCGAAGCGGACGCTCTTCGCCTTCTTCCTCTTGTAGCTCTTGTCCCTCGCGTCTGCCTTGGCGCGAAGCGGACGCTCTTCGCGGCTCCGCTTGCTGCATTCGTTCCTCGCGTCTGCTTTGGAACTTTCGATTGCCATCCGATTGCCTCGATGTCAGCCTTGGCACGAAGCGGACGCTCTTCGTCTTCTTCCTCTTGTAGATTTTGTCCCTCGCGTCAGCCTTGGCGCGAAGCGGACGCTCTTCGCGGCTCCGCTTAGCTTTTGGCCTAAAACGAAGAACTCGGTCTTCGACCTCAAACAGCTTCGTTTATTTACGGCCAAAACCTGCGCTCCGCTATTTCGCTCATCGCTCAATGCTTCTTACCAAGGCTGACATCAAGGGACTCTCGCTTCGCTCGGCTTGGTCTTTCGCCTTGCACTATTTTACAAGCTCTCGCTTCGCTCGGCTTGTTCAAATTAGGCTGCGGCTCGGCAAACGCAAATAAATTTGCGTTTGCACTCGCCTTGCACTAATTTTGTGGCAAAATTACGATTATGAAAAAGATGCTTGCAAGTCTCTTATGTTTGGGGATGATAGTTATGTCCCTTATGCCAGCGATGGCGGCCGGTCCCGATGCTGAAACCCGTGCGAATAGCCGCGAATTAAGATACAAACCAGATGCTTCGGAATTCGTTTTCTGCGGTTCCGAACCTGCAGTTTACACCCGAGCCTTGTACGGGAATAATAGTGCTTTTCGATTGGAAACCAGCGACTTTCCTGCTTTTGCCTTTTACGCAAAAAATGGCATGCTGGGCAATGTAAGAATTGGTTTGCTCATCAATAAGCAAGAAATTGTTTGGTTGGAAGAGGCTTCCGACATTGAATCTCGTTACAGCGCAGGAAAAAGGATTTATCACATTCGCGACGAACGTTTCGGAAAAGATGCTCTCATTACCTTGACGGCTCTTGCGCGTTACGACAAGGAAGGCGCTCTGTTTGTGATGGATTGCAAGAATCTTTCTCCCAAGTTGGAATGGATTTGTCAATATGGTGCTGTCAGAGGAAAACGTTTTTCTCGTAATGGGGATTTGGGAGCCGATCCATGGGATGCTTTTTGCATGAAAAAAGATTATTGTCGCTATAATCGTTTCGATATCAACAAGAACCGTTTTAAGGTATGGTACGGAGCCAAGACAGACATCAGCCAATACACAGAAGAGCAACTGCTTGATCCTCAGGCTAAAATCTACTCTCTTCATGGACAATTCCCGAAGGGAAGCCGATTGGAGATTGCTGATTTGGAGAATCCCTTACAAAGTCCTGTCGATGCGGAATATCCTACGCTTCGCGCCAGTGGCAAACTGAAAAACGGACAGACTTTTATCAGTTTCTCGCTCGAGGAAGATGCCAAGAAAATCAATCATAAAGACTTGTATGCAATCACTTTGGAAAGCATAGAGCAAATTAAGAGTCATTTACAGATTTATACGCCCGACCCTTATATCAATGCTGCCGCAAGCGCATTGGTGATGGCTGCCGATGGTATTTGGGAATCGCCTGTATATCAGCATGGTGCCATCGGTTGGCGTGTTCCTTTGGCCGGATGGCGTGGCGCTTACACGGCCGATGTGTTGGCATGGAACGATCGTGCAGAGGAACATTTCAGGGCTTATGCCGCATCTCAAATGACCACGCCCCCCGACAAGGGTGTCATCATGGACACGGTGCTCAATATTGCCCGTAGCGCCAAAGTAAAAGGTTCTCAGATGTATAGCGAGGGTTACATAGCACGCTATCCCAACAATCCCAACACCATGAACCACTACGACATGAACATCTGTTATATAGATGAAATGTTGCGTCATTTGCGTTGGACGGGTGATTTGGGTTTTGCTCGTAAAATGTGGCCCGTGCTTGAAAGACATTTGGCTTGGGAAAAACGTTGTTTCGATACCAATGACGACGGACTTTACGACGCCTATTGCTGCATCTGGGCCAGCGACGCCTTGCAATACACCGGAGGAAGTGTCACTCACTCAAGTGCTTATCATTATTTTTCGAACACAACGGCGGCGGTTATTGCCGAACTTATTGGAAAGGATCCTACGCCCTACCGCAAGGAAGCCGAAAAGATTCTGCAAGCGCTCAACCGTGTGCTTTGGCTCGAGAAGGATGGACATTGGGCTGAATATCAGGACATTCTCGGAAAACAACTTCTCCATCCCAATGCTGCATTGTGGACTATTTACCATAGCATAGATTCCAAGGTGCCTACGCCATTCCAGGCTTATCAAGCCTTGCGCTATATCGACACACAATTGCCTCATTTTAAGGTTGAAGCAAGTGGAAAAGACGCGCTTAACGAACATCTTTGGGTACCTGCTACCACCAATTGGATGCCTTATCATTGGTCTATCAACAACGTCGCTTTTGCGGAAGTGATGCACACGGCTTTGGCTTATTTCCAAGGCGGGCGTCAGGAGCAGGCTTACCAAATCATGAAGGGCGCCATTATGGACGGAATGTTCTTGGGCAAGAGTCCGGGAAATGTAGGACAGGTTAGTTTTTATGATGCGGCTCGTGGCGAAACTTATCGCGATTTTGCCGATCCGGTGGGTGTTTATTCAAGAGCCTTCGTGGAAGGATTGTTCGGTGTTGAACCTAACTTATTGGAAAACATCGTTTTGCTTCGTCCTTCTTTCCCTGAATCTTGGGACACGGCTTATTTCAAAACGCCTTATTTATCTTATAGTTTCAGCAAAAACGACAGACAACAACATTGGCAGATTTATCCCGATTTTCGCAAAACCACTGCCTTTGAATTGCAAATTCCTGTGTCTGAGGCCAATGTGGAAAGCGTCAGCGTGAATGGAAAGAAAGTCGCCATCGAGTATTTGTCAACGAGCATCAATCAGCCTAAATTGAAGATTCATTGTCCGGCTGCCGAAAGCTATATCATTGATATAGAGGAAGGTAAGGCCGACGAGCCTGTTTTGCAATACGAAAGCCGCGTGACACAGGGAGAAGTTTTCAAATATATTCCCGCAAAGGATGTCACATTGTTGCAAGTTTCTGATCCACAGAATGTATTGGGCGAAAACAATACCATAAACTCCTGCGGACATCATACCTTTTTTGTGGAACTGAGCAAGGGTCAGGCTCACTGGTGGGAAGCCATCGATTTGGAAGTGCTTCCGCCTTTTGACATTGTCAGCGAACGCGAAGAAGCCAAGAGTCTGCAAGTGCAATTTGTCAACAACAGCGATACCGATTGTGTGGCCGACATTTGGCTCAACCACCAAAATACGGGCATTCAGGCTCAACTTTCAGCCGGCAGCATAAGCGAATATACCGAATTGCCCGGCGCTCATCATGGTAGCAACTTGGTGGAACTGCGCAGGGATGGCAAAACGATTTGCGCCAAGACTCTTTATGGGTGGAACATAGCCTTCGACAGCCAAGCCGAACAGGAAAGCATCTGTATGCAAGCGCATTACAACGAAAGAGTGGACGATATTTTCGCTTTTGGCAAGTACATGAGCCCTCGCCCCACTTCTACCAGTTTGCAGATTCCCAGTCAAGGTTTCGGTGAATGGTGCGTGCAGAAGATTCTGCCCGAGATCAATGCCGATGGCCTGCGTGCAAAGAGCGACGAACACGGCATTTTCAATATGCCTCAAGGTATTCGTTTCCAGACAACTAAGGATTCTGTTCCTGCCAATATTCTTTTCGTATCGCAATGGGACAATCATCCTGACAAGGCAGTAATTCCTGTCGATGCCAAACGTGCTTCTCATGCCTATTTCCTGATGGCTGGTACCACCAATCATCAGCAGTGTCACATGGTAAACGGCGTTGTCAGAGTTACTTACAAAGATGGAAGCCAAGATTCACTCTTGCTGGTGAATCCGGAGACATGGGTACCTATCGAACAAGATTTCTTCGAAGATAACATGGCATTCGATATCAAAGCGCCTCGTCCCTATCGCGTACAATTATCTACCGGATTGGTTTCCAGAGATTTGGAACACGATTTACAACTGAAGGACGTAGAATACAGCAAAGGTAGAAATATTCCGGGTGGCGCTGCCGTCATGCTCGATCTTCCATTGCAAGCCGACAAGGAAATTGTATCGGTTGCATTGGAATCGAACACCATAGAAAGTATTATTGGACTGATATCCATAACTTTAGTAAAGTAATTTAATATTTTCAAACTTTTTTGGCTCACAAAACAATAATTCGAGATTTGCATCGTTATTGAAATAACGATAAAACTATTTGCCTATGATTTTGAAGGCTCTACTCATCTTTTTTGTAGCATTTGTCACAGCGGCCATTTCCATGCCCAGCATTATCAAAGTGGCCCGTAAACGTTCATTGTTCGATGAACGCAAGGAGGCTCGGAAAATTCATACCCGGGATATATCCAATTTGGGAGGCATCGGCATCTTCCTCGGATTCTTCTTTTGCGTCTTGCTGTTTCAAATCATCTGTGACTCACGCGAGTTAGGAAGCTTGGCAGCCGCATCGGTGCTCTTGTTCTTCATCGCTTTCCGCGACGATCTGGTGCCCTCGTCTCCGCATTCCAGACTCTTGTTTCAGTTTATCATCGCGGCCATCATCGTCTTTGTGGGGCAAGTACATTTCGTGCATATTCCTATTTTCGAAGCAAATACCCTGCTCAAGGAAATTGTCAATATCGCCTTTACCTTCATTTTCGTGGTTGGTTTCATCAATGCCTTCAACTTTATAGACGGCATTGACGGTTTGGCAGGAAGTTTAGGACTGTTCTCTTCTTTGGTGTTTGCCTCATTCTTCTTGTGGATGGGCGATTATTCCTACGGCATGACAGCTTTGGCCTTGTCCGGTGCCATTTTGGGATTCCTTATCTACAACTTCGGCGAAGCTAAGATTTTTATGGGAGATATGGGATCTATGTTGATTGGCGTTTTCTTAGCCATTTTCGGTATCAGAATGGCCAATTCGCCTGCTATCATGCAAGATTGGCTCACTATTGCCTATCCCGGAAGCCTTATTTTCGCCATTCTGATTGTGCCCATCATGGACCTCATCACCGTGGTAAGCATACGCCTGTATTTCAAGCAATCACCTTTTATCGCCGACAAACGTCACCTGCATCACAGACTTTTGGGTTTAGGTTGGACTCATGCCGGCATCAGTTTGTTCGAAGTGGGATTCAATGCGCTTGTCATCATGGCCTCGCTCGCCTTACAAAAAAGCGGTTCTGCCTTGTGGCCTTGCCTATCGACCATTGTTTTGGCGAGCATTGTGGAAATTTTATTCATTGTCATGTACATGAAGGCTCAGACAAAAGAAAACAAGTAAACAATAGAACGATTTATCATAAATTTTGGAAAGATGAAAAAACTAAGAGCTGCTATCGTTGGATACGGTAACATCGGAAAGTATGTGGTTGAAGCCTTGCAAGCCTCTCCCGATTTTGAGATTGCGGGCGTAGTGAGACGTTCCCTCAGTGAAACGAAACCTTTGGAATTGACCGACATTCCTGTGGTGACTGACATTGCAGATTTGGGAAAAGTGGATGTAGCCATTCTTTCGACGCCTTCGCGCAAGGTGGAAGAAAACGCCAAGAAATACTTGGAAATGGGCATCAACACAGTGGATAGCTTTGACATTCACACAGATATTTGGAAATTGAAACAATCGCTCGACAGTGTGGCAAAGGCCCATCAGGCGGTGTCTATCATTTCGGCCGGATGGGATCCGGGCAGCGATTCGGTAGTACGCGCATTGTTGCAGGCTGCAGCGCCCAAGGGTTTGACTTATACCAATTTCGGTCCGGGCATGAGCATGGGTCACAGTGTGGCAGCCAAATCCGTTGAAGGCGTAAAAGACGCGCTTTCCATGACCATTCCTTTGGGCACGGGCATTCATCGCCGTATGGTTTACATCGAATTAAAAGAGGGTTACGCATTCGAGCAAGTGGCTGCTGCCATCAAGGCTGATGATTATTTTGCGCACGACGAAACTCATGTGATGCAGGTGGAAGACATCAATGCCATCAAAGACATGGGTCATGGTGTAAACATGACGCGAAAAGGCGTTTCCGGCAAGACACAGAACCAACTCTTCGAGTTCAACATGAAAATCAACAACCCTGCCCTCACCGCTCAAATTCTGGTAGCCGTAGCCCGCGCCACCGTGAAACAGCAGCCCGGTTGCTACACCATGATTGAGATTCCCGTCATCGACCTGCTGGCCGGCGATCGCGAAACGCTCATCAAACAATTGGTGTAAAACAAGTATCTCCGCAGCATTCACGTTGCCACCAAATAAAAGTCAGCATCCTTTTCAGAATGCTGACTTTTTAAATACCCGTAGTTGATTCGTTATGACCTATCGATTAAGTTCGATGCAACCAAGTATGAAAGGACCTGTGGCCTTTCCATCATTATCGCGGATACGTTCGTTGATGTAATATTCGTAGCTACCATCGCGATAAGGATTGCCGCCTAAACCGCTCACGGCACAACATTTAATTAAGGTGATGGTGCCGTCTTCGTTTTCTACGATACGATGTTCAATGAGGCCATCGAGAATGCCATTAGCCACGGGCCAGTAAGTTTCACGAGGCAAATATCCTTTGTTACAAGCTTTTGCGTAGAAATACATCATCATGGTAGAAACCGAAGATTCCAAATAATTACCTTCTAGATGACCTTTATCTACCACCTGATACCACAGATTCGTTTCTTTGTCTTGCCAGCGCAACATACCTTCGGCCAATTTGTTCACCAAATCCAGAACTTCGCCACGACGCGGATGATTTTCGGGAATGAAATCCAAATCGTCCACCAAAGCCATGGCATACCAACCTATGCTGCGTCCCCAGAAATTGGGCGAACGACCGGTCTGAGGATCGGCCCAAGCCTGCTGGTGAGAAGCGTCCCAAGCATGATAGAAAAGACCCGATTTTTCGTCGTAAGTGCGGTCGCCGATAAGCGTGAGTTGATGAATCACATCGTCAATCCATTGGGGTTCGTCGAAGGTAACGGCATATTCGGCCAAGAAAGGAGAAGCCATGTAAAGACCATCGAGCCACATTTGTTGCGTGTAACGCTTTTTATGCCAAAAACCACCTTCCGGCGTACGGAGTTGCTGACGCATTTGCTTGTCCATCAGGGTGTCAATGGCCATACGGAAACGTTCCTCGCCGGTTTCGGCATACAAGTCGAACAAAATTTTGCCGGAGTTGATAAAATCGAGATTATACTCCTGCGGACGATACAGATGAATCTGACCTTCGGGACCGATGATGGTATCTCCCCACTGATAAACATAATCGTAATACTTCTTATCGCCGGTATAACGCCACATTTCCAACATAGAATGCGCGCCAAGACCCTGAGTATAACCAAAGAACAGACGTTTGCCGTGATCGAACTGATACAATTGCGGGAAACGCTGCATTTCAGACTCGGCCATTCTTTCCGACCATAATTTTTCCTTAGGCTGACAAGCCGTCAATACGCTCAGCAAAGAGATCAATGCCAAAGCTCCAAGAATAGTTTTCTTCATATTTTAATAGGTAAAAAAATTTCATGCAGACGCAAAAGTACAAAAAGCCCTGCGCAGAAAAAAGCCCTGCCGATAATTTATGCAAATGCTTGCCAATTCGAGGGAAAATGTTATTTTCGCAACATCATACAGCTATTTTCTCAAAAAGATTATGTTACTGAATTTCAATATAGAATACCAAGCCCAATGGGGCGAACAAATATGCGTTATCGGTCACACTTGGAGCCAGGCTAATCCGCTGATACTCCAATGCAAAGATGGCAACAAATGGCAACGCAGCATCCATATTCCCGATTTTGTGAACGAAATAAGTTATCGTTACGCGCTGCGACGCAATGATGGCAGTTTTCTCTATGAATACGGAAAGGACAGATATATTTTCCTGAACGGAGCCTTCAAAGAACATACACTGAAGGATTTTTGGCGTACCAAAAGCGCGGAAGAAGCCTTTATGACCAGAGCTTTCGGGCATTGTCTGTTTCGTCGCGAGCGCAAATCAGCACAGATTGAAGGCCGAGAAAACCTTTGTTTCCAAATACGAATGCCGCAAATCGAGCCCGAACAATCCTTGGGCATCATGGGCAATATTTCCGCTCTGGGAGAATGGAATGCCGACAGAATCCTTGCGCTCGACGACACGCATTACCCTGTTTGGAAAGCCAACCTTCTTCTGTCAGAAGATTGCGACATTCATTATAAATACGTCATTTTCAACAAGAAAGACCATAGCATCGTCGATTTGGAAGATGGCGAAAACCGTCGTCTGACATTCAGTAGCAGCCAAGGACGAACGATATGCAACGACCACGCTTTCCGTTACAGTCAGGCGCCTTGGAAAGCTGCCGGCGTGGTGATTCCCGTCTTTTCGTTGCGTAGCGAAGAGGGCTTCGGCATAGGCGAATTCATGGACCTGAAGCTGATGGCCGATTGGGCTGCTGCTACCGGCATGAAGATGATACAGACCCTGCCCATCAACGACACCACGCTGTATCATTCTCGACGAGATTCCTATCCCTACAATGCGGTATCGGTGTTTGCGCTTAACCCGATTTTTTTGAATATCGAGAAAATGGGAGGCCTCACGCCCAAGAAAAAGGAAGCCTATTTAGCAGAAAAAGCTATTCTCAACGCGTTGCCCATAGCCGATTACGAACAAGTAGCCAAAGCCAAGGAAAAATACTTCAAGTTCTTGTTTAAGAGAGAGAAAGACCAAGTTTTAAAAAGTGCTGCTTATCTTTCTTTCCTGCAAAAAAACCGCGACTGGCTCATTCCTTACGCTTTGTTTTGCTATCTGCGCGACCGTTTCGGCACGCCTAATTTCCGTTCATGGCCGATATTGAGCGAATACAACGAGCAAGAAGCAGCCAAGATGCTGGAACCCACTTTTGTGGATGCTGATAAAATTGCTTATCATCTTTACTTGCAATTCCATCTCGACCAGCAACTTAGCGAAGTGCACGACTATATGCACCATATTGGTGTGGCATTCAAGGGCGATATTCCCATCGGTATCAGTCCCGACAGCGTGGACGCATGGACGCATCCCGAACTCTTCAACTTGGAGGCTTCGGCCGGTGCGCCGCCAGACAGTTTCTCGCTTTCCGGACAAAACTGGGGCTTTCCTACCTACAACTGGAAGGTAATGGCCGAAGATGGATTCCGCTGGTGGAGAAGACGATTCAGCAAAATGTCGGACTATTTCGACGCTTATCGCATAGACCATATTTTAGGATTTTTCCGCATCTGGGAAATTGATAAAAAAGACGTTTGGGGGCTCTGCGGACGTTTCTCGCCTGCGCTTCCCTATCGCCTGGAAGATTTGCGCGAAGCCGGCATCTACCTGAGTGAAAAGGACTTGACTAACCCGTACATTCGCCTGCACATTTTAGACGAATTGTTTGGCGAAAACAGCCGACAGATTTGCGACATCTTCTTCGACACGGATGGCGACATTTGCCGATTCAAGGAAGCCTTCGATACGCAACGCAAAGTGAAAGCCTATTTCAAAAGCAAACACGCTTTTTCTCATCTTCCGGAAAAACAATGCAGCGAAATACTGGAGCATCTTTACCTTTTGCATAGCGATGTATTGTTTGTCAGAGATTTACAACATCCGGAACTATTGCATCCGCGTATCGCGCTCTACGAATCGTATCATTATAAATCGCTGAACGAGGATTTGAAAGCGAAACTATGGCAGATTCACGAAGACTTTTTCTATCATCGTCACAACGAATTCTGGAAAGAATCGGCCATGAGCAAACTGCCTTCGCTAATAGAAGCCACCGACATGCTGGTTTGCGGCGAAGATCTTGGCATGGTGCCCGCCTGCGTACCCGAAGTGATGGACGCCTTGAACATTCTTTCTTTGGAAATTCAGCGAATGCCAAAGGCCATGGGCTGCGAATTTGGCGACACCCGCACGCTGCCGTACCTTTCTGTTTGCACCACCGGCACCCACGACATGAACCCACTGCGGGCCTGGTGGCTGGAAGACAGGGAAAAAACGCAACGCTACTATCAGCAGATGCTGCAGCACGAAGGCCAAGCGCCCGAATCTTGCACACCTGAATTGGTACGTGAAATCATTGCCCTGCACATGCAATCGCCGGCCATGTGGACCTTGCTCCCGCTGCAGGATTACTTGGCCTGCTCCACTGAAACTGCCCACCACGACCCGATGAGCGAACGCATCAACGAGCCGGTCAACACCCACAACTATTGGTGTTATCGTATGCATCTCACTCTGAAGGATTTATTATCGAATGACAATTTCAACCATATTATCCGACAACTTATCTCACAACGACTATGAAACGATTACATGTATGCTTGCTTGCCGTTCTCGTAGCCTTGGCAAGTATTTTTCCGGCAAACGCTCAAGAAAAAGGCTCGCTTAGATTGAATTACGGTGTCGGCGGATTATCATTCACCGATTACATTGGTCTTTTGCTTATCGGACTTGGTTCGATTGACACTTCCGAAGGCGTCACGCAGCATTCTTTCACACCCCTGACCAACCCTTATGTCGGCTTGGAATATCACCTCAACCCTCGCGTATCGCTTGGCGGCACATTGGCCTTTGGTGGCGGAGCTGCCTGGACAAAACATCAGGAAGACGCCAGTTTGAGCAAAACTGCCACATGTATTTATCCTACTCTTTTGCTCAGCGCAAGCACGCAATACTTTAGGAATGACAACTTTGCCATGTATGGAAATTGGGGCATGGGTGCTTCTTTATATTGTTTTACGCAAAGCGACAAGAACAGTTCGACCAACAATTCCGGTTTGGCTGTCATTCCGAATGCCAATATTTATCCTCTCTGCTTTTCTTTCGGCAAACAAGCCGGCTTCAATGTAGAATTGGGTTGGGGTGCCAAAGGTTTGCTCTGCGTAGGTGGCTATTGGACATTTCCTGGCAAATAACATTCTCGCCTGAGCCTGAGCCTGAGCCTTCGCTCGCAGTTTTCCGCTTCTGCTTTGCCAATCCATGCGGCTGGCAACGGCTGTTTCGCGTGCTGCCAATCCCTCCGCCTTCACTCGCAGTTTTCAGCTTCTGCTTTTGCTTTGCCAATCCCTCCGCCTTCGCTCGCAGTTTTCCGCTCGAAACCCATACGAAGTTTCTTCGCTGGAAAACTTTCGTTCAGTACTCGGGATTAGACGCAGTACTCGGTCTTTGGACTCGGTGCTTGGTGGAAATTGCTCAAAACAGCATTACTACTCAACAACGCTTTTTCAAAATTGAAGAGTGCGCGAGATGTCGCGGCCGTAAGGCGAAGACGACGGGAGCGTACTTGGGTACGTGACCGAAGATGAGACGCCGCGGGCGCGGCAGATCGCGTGTTATGCAATTTTGAAAGCAAACTTGGAGAGTGCGTGAGATGCGAAGTGATGGAGTGAGCGGCCGAAGGGAGTTTACTTGAGTAAATGACCGAGGGCGCGAACGAACAGCGCTTTGCAGATCGCGTGCTATACAAGTTTGCAAAAAAAAAAGGAATCGACTTTTGTCGATTCCTCTTGTGACCCCGGTGAGGCTCGAACTCACGACCCATTGATTAAGAGTCAATTGCTCTACCAACTGAGCTACGGAGTCATGTGCTGTTTCAAACACGGCGCAAAGGTACTGCTTTTTGATAAATCTGCAAATTTTTTAAACTCTTTTTTCGCAAAAAAAAATATCATTTTTTTCAAGCCATTATGCGACACCTGCCAAACCCATTGACATATCATTTGATATGAATATCCATCTGCTGATATGGGAAATTGACGCCATGCAAAGGTAATTCGTTATAAATAGCTTCGTTAACAGCAAAATTTACATCCCAATAATCTTCGCTTCGCACCCATGCACGCATCACAAACTGTACCGAACTATCGCCCAATGCCGACAACTCGATAAGAGGATCTGCCGGCGCGCCTTGTGCCACATGCTGTACTCTGTCGTCTGCAGTGAGAATATCGCGCAATACCGACTTCACTTTGGCAGAATCGCAACCATAATCCAAGCCCACAATCCATTCCAAACGACGGTATTGCATCTTGGAATAGTTGTTGATAATGGAGTTTGACAAGGCACCGTTGGGAAGGATGATGATTTTATTATCGGGCGTATGAATTTTGGTAGCCGTGATATTTACCTCGTCCACCGTACCGGAAACGCCTTGAGTTTCAATAAAGTCGCCCGCTTTGAAAGGCTTGAAGACAAGAAGCATCACCCCACCGGCAAAATTCTGCACCGTTCCGCTGAGCGCCATACCGATGGCCATACCACCGGCAGCCAGCAAAGCCGCCAAAGAAGTGGTTTCTATACCCAAAGTACCAATGACCACGATCACCAATATGATGGTCAGTGCCACCGTGGCAAAACTCTGCACAAAGGAAGCTATGGCCGGATCTGCATTACGCTTGACAAACAAAGCCGCCAACATCCGCTTGATTCTACGGATGAGCCAGGCACCCACAAAATATATGGCAAGAGCGGCCAACAACTTGAAGCCAAAACTCAAAACTCCATCAAGCAAGGAATATAGCAACTCTTCGGTACTCATGGTGGACACATCTTCGATAGCCTGCATGATACCTTTTTCCACTTCGGTTTTACCTGTTGTATCACGAAACTGTTCCAATCGGGCTTGACGAATAGAATCGGCCACATGGATCTTGATAGAATCGTTCATGGTAAACAATGATTAAATGATGTTATCTCTACTAATTTTTTATCGGCAGCAAAGGTAGCAAAATATAAAGATTATTTACCTTTGAGGTCGTATTTAACAACATATAATTATATAAGATGAACCCAATTATACTCACAGCCATAGGCGTAGGTGGATCCACCCTGCTCGGCTCGATCATAGGCTTTTTCATCAAGAATGTTTCGCATAAGGTAAACGACGCCATCATAGGACTTTGCGCCGGTGTGATGCTGTCGGCCGCTGTGCTGGGACTGATGCTTCCGGCTTTTGAACAAGTGCCGCTCAAAATGATTTGGCTGCCCATCGTGGGCGTTTTTGCAGGCGCCATGCTCTTGAACCTGCTCGACACCTTGACACCTCATCTGCACAATATTACCGGTCTCGATCGCGAAGAACACATCAATAACAAACACTTGAACCGCGTGCTGCTTTTCGTCTTGGCCATTGCCCTACACAAATTTCCCGAAGGCATGGCAGCCGGCGTGGGCTTCTCGGGAGGAGAAGGCAGTATGGATGGTAGTGCATGGAGTGTGGCATTGGCGGTTTCTTTACAGAACATTCCCGAAGGAATGGTCATTATTTCTCCCTTGTTGGTGGCCGGCGTAAGCCGTTGGCGCACCCTTCTTATTGCCTTGTGTATAGGCTTACTCGAAGTTTTAGGCGTTTTCGCGGGATATTATCTGGCCGGCATCGCTGCCTGGTGTCTGCCCTTCATGTTGGCGCTTTCAGGCGGATCCATGCTCTACGTGGTGAGCGACGAGATGATTCCCGAATCGCATGCGCACGGCTACGAAAAATTAGCCACTTATGCCCTGCTGGCCGGTTTCCTCATCATGCTTCTCATAGAAAACATATTAGTATAGCTTATGCCCATTATCATGATTGATTCCTTGACGCAAGCGGGCGTAGAAGTGTTCAGCACGCTTACCGAAGCCCAATTGCGTCGCGACATAGAACCGGACAAAGGTATTTTCATTGCAGAAAGCCCCAAGGTGATACAGGTGGCGCTGAACGCGGGAAACGAAGCATTGGCCTTGCTTTGCGAAGAAAGACATATACAAGGTGATGCCGCCGCCATTATCGAACGATGTCCGGATATTCCCATTTATACCGGCAGCCGTGAATTGCTGGCCTCGCTCACCGGCTACACCCTGACTCGTGGCGTGCTCTGCGCCATGCGAAGACCGGCTCCGCGTCCATTGAGCGAAGTTTTGCAAAACGCCCGACGAGTGGTGATTATAGACAGCGTTACCGACACTACGAACATCGGTGCCATTTTCCGATCGGCAGCGGCATTGGGCTTTGATGCCGTGCTACTCACCCGAAGTTCTTGCGATCCGCTCAACCGTCGCGCCGTACGCGTTTCCATGGGTTCCGTTTTCTTGGTGCCTTGGACCTGGATAGACGACATTGAGCGCGATATGCATGCGGCCGGATTCAGCACCGCGGCCATGGCCCTGACCGACAATTCCATTTCTATAGATAATCCACTGCTGAAAAACTTGGAAAAACTGGCCATCATCATGGGAACCGAAGGCGACGGACTTGCACAAGAGGTTATCACTCAGGCAGATTATGTGGTACGAATTCCCATGTCGCATCAGGTGGATTCGCTCAATGTGGCTGCCGCTGCCGCCCTCGCCTTTTGGGAACTGAGAGCTCGTTAAAACTGCCGGTTTTTGGATTGTTGTTTGCATATATTTAGTTGATATAGATTATTTTAATATTCGTAAGCGCATCATTTGATTATGTATGCGCTTATATTTGTCGCGTTCTTTCGGAAGCGTCCATATTTCGGAAGCAGACCGGAAACAACTTTCTATCTTCACCTAAAACTCAATATTATGGAAAACAACATGAAATGCCCTTTTCATCACGGAAAGGAATTGCCGCCGGCACCTGCTTCCTGGTGGCCTGACGCGCTCAATCTGGACATTCTTTGTCAGCACGACACAAAAACCAATCCCAACGACGGCGACTTCAATTATCGCGAAGCCTTTGCACAACTCGATTTGGAAGCCTTGAAAGAAGATTTGAAACAACTGATGAGAAGCCCGCAAGATTGGTGGCCTGCCGATTGGGGCACTTACGGCGGCTTGATGATACGCATGGCCTGGCATTCGGCAGGCACTTACAGAAGTTTCGACGGAAGAGGCGGCGCCGGCAACGGAAACCAACGTTTTGCCCCACTCAACAGTTGGCCCGACAATGTCAATCTGGATAAAGCTCGTCGTCTGCTTTGGCCCATCAAAAAGAAATACGGAAAGAAGATTTCTTGGGCCGACCTCATTGTTTTAGCCGGAAACATGGCCTACGAATCTATGGGATTCAAGATGTTAGGCTTCGGCGGCGGACGCCAGGACATTTGGATGCCCGAAAAAGACGTCAATTGGGGAAACGAAAAGGAATGGCTGGCGCCCACCAAAAACAGGTATGCCGATGATAAAGACCGTGAATCTCTGGACAATCCCTTGGCAGCCGTGCAAATGGGGCTTATTTATGTCAATCCTGAAGGCGTGGATGGCGTGCCCAATCCCATCAAGACCGCACGCGATGTCAGGCTTACTTTCCGAAGAATGGGCATGAACGACGAGGAAACCGTTGCCCTGATTGTGGGCGGACATACGGTGGGCAAAGCGCATGGAAACGGTGACGCATCGAAACTGGGCCCCGCCCCCGAAGCCAACGACATAGAAGCACAAGGATTAGGTTGGATTAATCCGGACAAAGAACCCGGACATATTGTCACCAGCGGGCTTGAAGGCGCTTGGACCACTCATCCCGACCGTTGGAACCATGAATATCTTCATCTTTTGCTGGATTATGAATGGGGACTGGAGAAAAGTCCGGCCGGTGCCTTTCAATGGGAACCTATAGAGATAAAGGAAGAAGACAAGCCCTTGGACGCGCAGATTCCCGGCCAACGCCGTAATCCTATGATGACCGATGCCGACATGGCGCTTAAATTCGATCCCGCCTACCGTAAGATTTGCGAAAAGTTTTATCAAGATCCGAAAGCGCACGAAGAGGCCTTTGCCCGTGCCTGGTTTAAATTGACGCATCGCGACATGGGACCCAAAACGCGTTACCTCGGTGCCGATGTGCCTGAAGAAGATTTTATCTGGCAAGACCCTGTTCCCAAAGTCGATTACAGCCTCAGCGACAAGGACATCGCCCAATTGAAGCGTGAAATCTTGTCGGCCCGCCTCAGCCCGCGCGACCTGATTATCACCGCATGGGACAGCGCTCGCACTTTCCGATGCTCGGATTATCGTGGCGGTGCCAATGGAGCCCGCATCCGTCTGACCCCTCTGAAAAATTGGGAAGCCAATGAACCGGAGCGTCTGCGTGCCAGCTTGAAGCGATTGGCGTGTTTGCAAAAAATGCTCTCTAAACGTATCAGCATGGCCGATTTGATTGTCTTGGCCGGCAGCGCTGCGGTGGAGGCCGCGGCCCGGGCGGCCGGAGTCGAAGTGGTGGTGCCTTTCCTCCCGGGCCGCGGCGACGCCACTTCCGACATGACCGACGCTGAATCTTTCGCCTTTCTCGAGCCTCGTCACGATGCCTTCCGCAACTACCTGCCAAGCGGATGCAGCCAAAAGCCCGAAGTTCTCATGCTCGATCGTGCGCAGCTCATGGGCCTCAATGCGCCCGAAATGACCGCTCTCATTGGCGGCCTTCGCGTGCTCGACTGCAATTATCGGCACACAAAACATGGTGTTTTCACCCATCGCGAAGGTGTTCTCAGCAACGATTTCTTTGTCAACCTCACCGACATGAACTTTCAATGGATTCCCGGCCCGGATGGTTTGTACGACATCGTGGAACGCAGCAGCAAGCGCAAGCTCTGGACGGCCACCCGCGTAGATTTGGTCTTCGGCTCTAACTCCATCCTCCGCTCCTACAGCGAATTCTACGCCCAAGACGACAACCTTGCCAAGTTCGTGCACGACTTCGTCAAAGCTTGGACCAAAGTCATGAACAGCGACCGCTTCTGAAATCCGCGCAAAAATCAACCCCCGAAAGACAGATCAAAAAAAGCTCTTTCGGGGGTAATAAACATTATATTTTCTCTCCCCCTACTTCACGAGACGGCCGCCGACCCAAACGGGGTTTTCGTAGAAGCCGTGCCAATGTTGGGTGGAAGAAGTGATATTGGCCGAGGAGCCGAGGAAAAGACGCGTGTCGGGCCTGAGAGCCGGGTGAGAACTGAGCAGCACCAAAGAATCGAGACCGAAAGGCATTTCGTAGGCCATCAGGCAAGAATCGCCCTGCATCAGGGCAAGGTGCTGGCCGCGCTTGGCGTCGAAACGTTGGAGGCGGAAAGCTTGCAGACTTTCCTGGGCAGGCAACTGGCTCATGCTGCCGGATAGCGCCAACAGAATGGCACCGTCAAGGCGCATCAGCGGAGCCGTCATGGAGCTTTGGAAGGGATTGGCCGCGTTGGCCAGAATCAGGCCATCTTCGAGCAGAATCTCACGGTCGGCATCAAGCACATCGTTATTGACAGAATAAAGGAAACTGCGTCCGCCACGGAAATGTATATCGACGGCATTCAGCACATCGTCGCCGGCATAGGCAAAGAGTTCGCCACCGGCCATGAGTATGCAGGCATTCGATTTGAGCACGGCTGCTTTTTCGCTGTTCAGACTGGCCGCCAGATTGAGTTGTCCGCCCATCACGCGCAAGTCGGCATCGGCCTTGAGCACATGCGGATATGTGCTGAGCGTGTCGCCGCTGAGAGAATCGATCCGGAAGTAATCATCTCCATTGGTGACGGCCTGGATAATGCCACCTTCAATGAGCATATTTCCGTCGCAATTGATGGCTTTTCCGCCCGTGCCGATGCTTCTGCAAAAGATACTTCCGGCCTTGATATGCACATTGGCATCGGCCTTGATACAAGCAGGAGAAGAAGTATCGAGCAGATTCTCTCCCGAAATAGCGAGCGATTCGTCGCCGGCAGCATCGAGAGACTGACTTTCGTAAATGGCGTGACCCGTGGTGTTCAGGCAAAGTTCACCGCCCGTTTGCAAAAAGTGCAGATCGGTCTTGATACATTTTCCGGCATCGGCCTGAACTTTGGCGTAGATGTAGCCACCGGCAATGTGTATGCCCATATCATCGTCGGCATCGCCTTTTATGTGAATGGCATTCTTGGCCGCCTCGTCCACCACCAAAGTAACACCGGGACGCAGGTATAAGGTAGCATCGCTGGCAATACCATGACGTTGCTTGGCTTTCAGGCGCAAGACGCCCCTACCGCTGAACACCAAATGACCTTCGCTGAAGAAACAGCCTTTGCGGTCTTCGCTCAGCGCATCGTTGCCGGTGATATAATAAAAGTCGTCGGCATACAGCGGAGCATCTTCCAAAGTATTGACAGTCTGCGCATTCAGATGCACAAAAAGACGTTTTTTACACTGATTGTTGATAACGGGACCTTGCTGCGAAACGAGCTGTACACCATTCATTTCGAGCTTGATATTGCGTCGTCCGTAGATTTTGAGCGAAGCATCGTCGCTCTTTCCTTGCATGATGATGGCCACGCCTGCCACATCGCGCGTAAGCATATCTACCACCACATGAGCGCCTTGGGTTTCACAAAGAATGCGGTCGTTATTGCTTTCCACCTGCACCTGCGGGCCGTCCCATGTAAGTTTCACGAAGTAGGGAAATTGATTCTGCTCCCAGAAAATATAAGGATCGCGTCCGACAATATCGGCCAAACTGTCCGAGGCCAAACGTCCGTCGTAAAGGGCCACATCGGTAGAAAAAGGATGTTCCATACCTCCACCGCCGCTTTCTTCGAGTTTTCCTCCAATATAAATGGGTTCGCAGCCCATCAGAACCAAGCCGAGCGCAGCCAAACATATCTTGATGCTATTCTTCATTTTTCTCAGAATTTAAATTTATAACCAATTCCCAGCACCGAGCCGGCATCTTCATCATCGTCGGAATGGTTGATGTAACGATAATACATTTCCAGACGATGTTGCTTGTTGATTTTGTAGGTAGAGCCTACGGTATAACGAATTTTATCGAGATACCAGGTAGAAATGTCGTGATAAGCCTCGCAAGAAACATAAGGCTCGAATGGCGATTTCTTGATGTCGTACTTTATTTCCAGGCGCGTCTTGGCCACATGCTTATGTTTTTCATCCACCTCTTCGTAGGGAATACGGAAACCCAATTCATTGTATTTCGGCACAAACATCTGATAACGATAGGTATATTGATAATTCTCGCGCAGAGATATCTCAATACGTTTTTTCCATTTATACGAAGCCGTCAACGAAAGATTGCCACGATGTCGGGGCGACCAATAAGCCGGAACGAGATTGTTTTTCTTGGTGGTTTCGTCCTTGCTTTGACGGTAGATAAAGGAATAAGAAGCCTGCGCTTTGAGATATTTATTGAATTCGTACTCCACACCCAGACTGCTCGATGCACGCTCGCTCATGAGTGTATGCTGATGCGTACGGTATTCCAGTTCGGCAAAAGCAGAAGCCTGTTTGTTGATTTTCTTCTCTATGTCTATGGTGGTCCAAAGGCTCTGGGCTTGCAGGCCGAATGACAGCGCACAGACAAGGACAGCTGACAGAATCTTTCTCATACAATTTTTACATAGGTTGATCTTTGGGAAATTTCAATAGTTCATTCACCGTGTTGTTCACCTCGGAATCGCTGTCGTAGTGAATCTTGAGCATGGCCGTATCCTTCAGAAAATCGATGTGTCCCACTTCTACCTTGGTGATATGCAAGCCGGTACGCGTCTGCAAATCGGCAATGAGTTCGTCGCGTTTCTCGGGCATGATCAGTTCCACTTTGTCGTAGAGCACCAGTTTGGTGGCCGTATGCTTGAGCCAACGATTCTTTTCACAAAGCCAGATGGCCAAAATAAAAATCAGGTTGGTGGCCAGCAACTCCATGTAGCTGATGGTGATGGCCAAAGCGTTGATTACCGAGAGCGATATAATGACGAAAAGATAAGTCATTTCGCGCACGGGCATGGTTTCCGTTCGGTAGCGTATGATGCCAAAGATGGCAAACAATCCCAAGGCGAAGCCCACTTTCAACTTCACGCCGCCCAACAAGAATATCAGGAAAAAGATACTGATGCTTATCAGGAAAAAGGTGAAATAATAATCTCTTCTGCGACTTTGTTTATAATACTGAAAATGAATGATAAACCAGGTCACTACAAGATTGATGGCAAATCTCACCAAAAGGAGAGCCATGTTTTCCGGGTCGATGAGCGCGCTTTCGGCTACTTCTTCAAATAAATCCAACTCGTTCATACTTAGTCAATTTAGCGTTCATAACATTGTCGCAAGGAGGGAACTCTATACGACAGGGGATGCAGTTTCTCTTTAAAATTATTTTGTTTCAATGTGTTGTCAGTCAGTATCATTCCCACGCAATATTTGCTGAAAGACGAGGAGCTTACCAACATATCGTTCAAGACTTCGCGAAGGCGGGAATAACGATGTCCGTTGCGTTTCAGCTCGATGATGACCAAATCGTCGAGACTGCAGGTCTGATGGGTTTGATGATTGCGGTAACGCAGGGCCGTATCTATGGTAACACGCTCGTCCATATTCTTGCTGACCAAGGTGATACGCTCGAAATTGTTTTCAATGGTCCTTTGCAATTGCGGCAATTCATACTGACAATGCTTCTGCAAAAATTCGGCAGACAATGGCAAATGATGATGTTCACTTTCCACTGCCTGACGATGCTTGCTGGTGCGGCCGTTTCCACTTTTGTGTTTTACTTCCAAATAAGCCTGTCCGCTATGGCGATAGATGCGGATCCTTATCTTTTTTCTATTGGATCTGCCCCGTCTGTGATCGTGATACATATCACGGTCGGGCGTATCGTAATACAGCGTGTAATAAGGCATGGAGCATCGTCCATCTATTTCTTGTACAAAGTAATACGCCGGCAGGCGTTCCAAAAGAAACTCCAATTGCCGGCGTGAAATGACGTACTTGGTATCTACCCTTTTCATCAAACGAACCTTACCCATCTCCGAAAGAGAGATAGTTTGGTACTGAAGTTGTCTGATGAGGGCTTCCATCTGTCTATCAATCTGAGCGATAGGCTTTGCTTACTATTTCACATCTCCACCGTGGTCGCGCCCCTTTTCGTCGAGATAAGAATCCTTGAAACCAAGGAAATAGAGCACACCATCCAGGCCCACCGTATTGATAGACTGCTTGGCAGTGGCCACCACACGAGGCTTGGCGTGGAAAGCGATTCCCAAACCGGATTCAGCCAACATGGGAAGGTCATTGGCTCCATCACCCACGGCAATGGTCTGCATCTTATCGACTTTTTCCACTTGAGCAATCAGCTTCAGCAACTCGGCTTTGCGACGACCATCCACAATTTCGCCCGCATGACGTCCGGTAAGCTTGCCATCGGGACCGATTTCCAATTCGTTGGCATATACATAGTCTATGCCCCAGCGTTTTTGCAAGTATTCACCGAAATAGGTAAATCCACCCGAGAGAATGGCAATCTTGTAGCCATAGCTTTTCAGCACATACATCAGACGGTCGGCACCTTCGGTAATAGGCAGGTTTTCAGCAATTTCGCGCATCACAGAAACATCCAGGCCCTTGAGCAATGCCACGCGACGCTTAAAGCTTTCACAGAAATCTATTTCGCCACGCATGGCACTTTCGGTAATGGCTTTCACTTCGTCGCCCACGCCGGCTTTGATGGCCAATTCGTCAATCACTTCTGTCTGAATGAGTGTCGAGTCCATATCGAAACAGATCAGACGGCGCATACGGCGGTACATATTGTCTTGTTGGAAAGAAAAGTCCATGCCCATGGTGGGAGCAATCTGCATCAGTTCGGCCTGAAGTTCGTGCACATCCTTGGGCGTACCACGCAAAGAAAATTCAATACAGGCTTTCACTTTATCCTGGGGCGTATTGATAGACTGACGTCCGCTCAAACGACGGATGGCATCAATGTTCAAGCCCTGATTGGTGATGATGCGGCAAGTAGCCTCTATGGTAGCCGCCGACAATTCACGGCCGAGAATGGTCAGAATATAACGATTTTTTCCCTGACGCGACACCCAGTTTTCGTATTCCTCATCGGTAACGGCCGAAAACTCAATGTTGACACCAATTTCCGAAGCCTTGAAAATGAGTTCCTTCATCATGTGACCGGATTGTTCCGAATCTATGCGTACCAAAATACCCATAGACAAAGTAGCATGAATACTCGCCTGTCCGATATCTTGGATCTTGGTATCATAATCGGCCAGAATATTCATAACTTCGGCATTCAAGCCCGGACGATCTTTACCTGTAATTCTAATCAGAATCTGTTCTTTGGGGGAATTCTCTTTCATAGCGATGTTTATTAGACTCCCAAAGATAAAGAAAACTTTACGAGAAAACCTTCAGAGAGAAGCGATTTTTTTAATGATTATTTACAATTTTTTTTGTCAATCATTTTCTATCTCGGCCAGTTCCAACCAACGCATTTCCTTTTCGTCGATGGAAGCCATCAACAGCGGCAAATCCTTGCAGAGACGCTGCATTTCTTCGCCCGACAAAGTTCCTGAGTTCAAGGCAGTTTCCATGTCGATTTTCTGTTGTTGCAATTGTTCAAGTTCCAATTCGAGCGCTTCGAATTCGCGTTGTTCCTTGAAGCTTCGTTTCTTCTTGAGCGGCTTTTCGCGTGGCGTTTCCGTCTTGCTTTGTGGGGCCGCCGGCTTCAGGGATGCTTTCTGACGTCTTTCTTCGGCCTCTTTTTCGTCGCGCCATTCACGGTACTGCGTATAGTTTCCGGGGAAATCCTGAATCTCGGCATCGCCTTTGAACACCAAGAGATGATCCACAATTTTATCCATGAAATAACGGTCGTGAGACACCACCAGCACACAGCCTTTGAAGTTTCGTAAGTATTCCTCCAAAACGTTGAGAGTGAGTATATCAAGGTCGTTGGTAGGCTCGTCGAGCACCAGGAAATTCGGATTGCGCATAAGCACGGTGCATAGATGCAGACGGCGCTTTTCTCCTCCACTCAGCTTGAAAACGTACTTATGCTGCACATCGGGCGTGAAGAGAAAATGGCTCAGAAACTGCGAAGCACTCAAATGACGACCGTCGCCCAACTGAATATCTTCGGCAATTTCGCGCATCACATCTATCACCTTCTGATTTTCGTCAAACTGCAGACCATCCTGGCTATAATAGCCGAATTTCACGGTTTCTCCAATATCGAAACGGCCGCTGTCGCATGGTTCCAGACCGAGCAACATTTTCAGGAAAGTACTTTTTCCGCTGCCGTTGCGGCCTACGATACCCAATTTTTCGTATCGGGCGAAATTGTAATAAAAATCCTGCAGAATCTTCTGACTGCCGAAGGCTTTGGAAACATATTGAGCTTCAAATATTTTCGAACCTATGTAACTGGCTTTCACATCGAGTTGCAGGCTGCGCTCGTACATTTTCTGCGACACCTTTTCTTCCAATTCGTAGAAGGCATCTTTGCGGGCGCGCGCCTTGGTTCCACGAGCACATGGCATACGGCGCATCCAGTCGAGTTCGGTACGAAAAAGATTATTAGCACGGGCCAGTTCGGCATTGAATTGCTCTATGCGTTCCTGTCGTTTTTCCAAATAATAAGAGTAATTGCCCTGATAGGCATAGAGTTGACGATTGTCAATCTCCAAAATCAAATTGCATACGCGGTCTAAGAAATAGCGATCGTGCGTCACCATGAGCAAGGTTAGATTCGACTTGATAAGATATTTTTCCAGCCACTCGGTCATTTCCAGATCGAGGTGGTTGGTAGGCTCGTCCAGAATGAGCATGTCCGGCTCGGTGATCAGGGCATTGGCCAGAGCCACGCGCTTGCGTTCTCCTCCCGACAATTGGGACATGGGCCTGTCGAAATGCGGAATATTCAGTTTGGTAAGAATCTGTTTCACACGGTTTTCGTAATCCCATGCCTTGTGATAATCCATCAGATGAAGCAGTTCTTCCATTTCGGCATCCATGGCATTCTCTCCCAAGTGTTGCAACTTTGCTTCATATCGGGCAATGGTTTTCACCACCTCGTTCCCGCTGGCAAAACAAGATTGCATCACCGTTTGTTGCGGCTGAAAATGAGGCTCTTGCGGCAAATACGACACCCGAATTCCGTTTCTATAGACAATGGAACCGCTATCGTATTGGGCATCGCCGGCCAATATTTCGAGCAAAGTGGATTTTCCTTTTCCATTTTGCGCGATGAGCGACACCCTTTGTCCTTGAGCAATACCGAAAGAGATGTCTTCGAAAAGCACTAAATCACCGAAAGACTTGGTCAATTTTTCTACTTGTAGATATGCCAACATATTCGCGCTATTTAAATGGATAAAGATGGCAGGGATTCCTCTTGTCGCAAGGCTTCACCAGTGAGGCTTTGTCGGCAGGAACGAATCTCGTCGGGCGTGCCGGTGGCCACCACTTTTCCGCCTTTACGGCCTCCGTCGGGTCCCATGTCTATGATGTAATCGGCCTGCTTGATAACATCGGTATTGTGTTCGATAATGATGATGGTATTTCCCTTATCTACCAGTTTATGAACCACTTGCATCAGCACACGTATGTCATCGAAATGCAGACCGGTGGTGGGCTCGTCGAGCACATAAAGCGTGTTGCCGCTGTCTCGCTTGGAAAGTTCCGTGGCCAATTTCACGCGCTGCGATTCGCCTCCCGACAGTGTATTGGAAGGTTGACCCAACTTCAGATAACCCAGGCCAACGTCTTGCAATGTCTTGATTTTCTGATAAATCTGTGGCTGATTTTCGAAGAATTCTACGGCAATGTTGATGGTCATGTCCAGCACATCGGCAATGGATTTTCCCTTGAAGCGAACCTCCAAGGTTTCTCGGTTGTATCGTTTTCCGCGACAAGCTTCGCAAGGCACCATCACATCGGGAAGGAAATTCATCTCAATACATTCGTAGCCGTTTCCTTTACACTTTTCGCAACGTCCGCCGGCCGTGTTAAACGAAAAGCGACCGGGCTTGTAGGCACGGATTTTCGACTCGGGCAGCTCCACAAACAGCTGACGAATAGCGGCAAACACACCGCAATAGGTAGCCGGATTCGAACGCGGGCTGCGTCCCAATGGCGATTGGTCCACGCTGACAATTTTGTCAATATGTTCCAGCCCTTCCATGCTTTCGTAAGGCAAGGGCGACTGCAGGGTTCTGTAGAAATGTTTACTTAAAGCAGCTTGCAAGGTTCCGTTCACCAACGAAGACTTTCCACCGCCCGAAACACCCGTTACCAAGATAAGTTTTCCCAGAGGAAATTTAACATCGATATGCTTTAGATTATGCCCCGTACATCCCTTGATTATCAATTCCTTGCCATTTCCTTCACGAATCTTTTCAGGCAAGGGAATCTGCATTTCTCCACGCAGATAAGCAGCTGTGAGCGTGTCGGCTTTCATCATTTCTTGAGGCGTACCGGCAAACATCAGGTTTCCTCCCAAACGACCCGCTTTAGGACCCAAATCGATGATGTAGTCGCTCTGCAGCATGATATCGCGGTCGTGTTCCACCACAATAACGGTGTTGCCTTGGTCGCGCAGTTTTTTCAAAGAAGCTATAAGCCTTTGATTGTCACGATGATGCAAACCTATGCTTGGCTCGTCCAAAATGTACAGCACGTTAATCAGTTGCGAACCTATCTGAGTGGCCAAACGAATGCGCTGACTCTCACCGCCCGAGAGCGTGGCAGAGGCGCGGTTTAGGGAAAGATAATCCAAGCCCACGTCGAGCAAGAATCCTAATCGTTGACGGATTTCCTTGAGAATCTCGGTGGCAATGGACAATTGTCTTTCGCTCAAATGTTGCGGCAATTGTTCAAACCATTCGTCGAGTTCGGCAATATCCATGCGCGCAAGTTCGGCAATGTTCTTGTCGTGCAGGCGGAACATCAGCGATTCCTGGTTCAAGCGGGCACCTTTACACTGCGGACATTCCATGACTGAGACAAATTGAGCCGCCCATTTCTGCGCACCGGCCGAAACTTCGCCTTCTTGCTGTAAATCAATATATTTAATCAATCCTTCATAGTGCGAAGAATAGTTCGACAAGCCCAAAGAAGAGTTCTTCACAGCCAAATTATCCTCGCATCCGTTCAGAATTTCGTCAATAGCCTCTTGTGGCAAATCTTTGATGGGGGTTTTCAAATCGGCTCCGTGGCGCGCCAGCAAAGCTTCCAATTGCCAGAAAAACATGGCGTTCTTGTACTTTCCCAAAGGCACGATACCACCTTGATAAATACTCAAACTGTCGTCCGGAATAATCTTTTTCACATCCACTTGATTCACATAGCCCAAGCCCTTACAATGCGGACAAGCGCCCTGCGGAGAGTTGAAAGAAAAATGATGCGGTGCCGGATCCTGATACGAAAGCCCGGTTTTAGGACACATCAGGTGCGAACTGAAATGGCGCACTTCGCCGCTGTTCTTATCGAGCAACATAATGACACCTTTTCCCAAACGCATCCCTATCTGCACACTCTTTTTAAGCCTTTGCGTATCTTTGGCATTGACTACCAATTTATCTACCACCACTTCCACATCGTGGTTCTTATAGCGATCCAGACGAAGTTGCGGCGTTATTTCCATCAGCTGGCCATCCACACGCACATTGAGATAGGCTTTTTTCAACAAAGATTCGAAAAGTTCCTTGTAATGACCCTTCCTGCCCTTCACCATGGGAGCCAAGACATAGATAGCCTTACCATCGAAATCCTTGATAATGAGGTTAAGAATCTGTTCTTCGGTATATTTTACCATTTTCTCGCCGCTCAAATAGGAATAAGCATCGGCAGCGCGAGCGTAGAGCAAACGTATATAGTCATAGACTTCGGTCTGTGTGCCCACGGTTGAACGAGGATTCTTGTTGGTAGTCTTTTGCTCGATGGAAATAACCGGACTCAATCCCGTAATCTTGTCAACATCAGGACGTTCCAAGTTGCCCAAGAAATTGCGCGCATAGGCCGAGAATGTCTCGATATAGCGACGCTGACCTTCGGCGAAAAGCGTGTCGAAAGCCAAAGATGATTTTCCACTTCCACTCAGACCGGTAATCACCGTCAGGCTGTTGCGAGGAATCTTCACATCTATGTTCTTCAGGTTGTGAACCCTCGCGCCATAAACCTCAATCATTTCATTATCACTCATATATCCAAGCTGGTTGATGGGTTTTCAGTTTCTTTTCGTCAAATAACAAAGCCTTGTCGCTAGCCGGAATCTTCACTTCGTACAGACGACCGGCCTTATTCAACATGACATTTCCCTTGATCCAAAGATTCGCTTCCTTCAATTGTTTATAAGTAGTGCCCTGCTCCACGGCAAAGGCCGCCCAATCGGGAATGGCAGTATTGACAATCACCGTTTTGTACGCAATGGGCTGATACAAATCTTCAGCATTCAAATGGAAACCATAATCTTTCAGATGCTCCAAGACCCATTTACAGGCCAGAATACGGAACACATAGCGCGAGGTTTCTTCGTTCAAATATAGGTCAAAATAATTATCTACCTTTTGTTTTTCAAGTTCTTGAGTAATACGACGTTTACCTGCATTGTAGGACGCGGCCACCAGATTCCAATCCTTGTATATCTCGTAAGCATCCTTCAAATATTGACAGGCAGCAACGGTAGATTTCTCTATATGATAACGCTCGTCCACATCGCTATTTACCTGCAAACCATACTCTTGCGCCGTCGAAGACATAAACTGCCACAGACCGGCCGCACCTACGCTCGACACCGATTTCGGATTCATGCCACTTTCGATGCAACAAAGATACTTCATGTCATCAGGCACATTGTTTGCCTTCAGAATCGGCTCAATGATAGGAAAATAGCGATTGGCCCGCTTAATCATTTGCAAGGTCGCCGAATGCATATAGTTCATGGCCATCAGCTCCCGGTCGAAACGTTCACGGATGTCCATTCTTCTTAAATCGATGGTTTGGTTGCAAAACTGTAGCTGTTTAGGCACTTTCATGGCATGGGTCTCGGTCGGATTTCCATAAACAGGCGTCACCTTGGTCATTTCCTTTGACTTGTCCATCGCCATAGACATAGAACTTGCGCAAAGCAAAACAGCCATCAGTATTAGATTCCTTCTAAACAACATCTTATTCATAATCATCTATCTATCAAATTATTATTCTAACAAGTTCACATCACCGCGCTTCACATACTTGATGCCGTCGGAGCCGGTTGCCGTGATTACATAAAAATATACGCCCGGAGAAACCGGATTGCCTTTGTAAGTGCCATCCCAACCTTGTTCCGGATCTGTCCATTCGAAAAGGAGATTGCCCCAACGATTCAGAATACGACCATGAAATTCCACCAAAGACTCATACGCCACTCTAAATTCGTCGTTTTCACCCGGTGTAGATCGCGGTGTGAAGAAATTCGGACAATCGAGCGAAGACTCAGTCACGGTGATGGAGAACTCCACAGAATCGCTGCACACATCGTTTCCGGCTATCAATTTCACCGTGTAAGTACCTGAGGAATAGAAAGTATAGCTTATGTTTTCTTCCTTTCTATACAAATAATCACCTGTTGCACCGGGCGTGGTGTAAATATACCATATACAATATTCGGTGGCCGGATTGGCCAAACTATAGAATTCTACTTCGAGAGGTGCCGAACCTTTTAGCGACAAGCCCTCTTCTTCATCCTTGACTTTCACCGCCTTGGCATGCGTTTCTATGCTGACAGCCTCGTATGCACAGCGGGTTTCAGCCAAAGGCTGGTTCCAAAAACGCATAAACTGATCGCCTTGCAAAATAAATTCCACATCTTGCCTGGGGGCTTCAACAACAAAAGAAGAGACAAAACCCTCGCGCGTGATTACTTTTTCTTCGTCCTCAAAACTTTCGTCGTTTTCGTTCCAAACGGCATCGGTGTAAGTGAGCGTATGCTCGCGGGCAATCTCGTATTTTTTTCCGTCCAAACCTTTGTAGGCAAGATCTTCACTGCAATATTTCAAACTCAATTGCAAAGAAGAAGCTATATCATCGGCTTCCGTCACCGCCACCAAACTGCCATAATTAAGCGCATTATTCTGATAATCAATTACGTAAAAAGAAAAACCTTGCGAATCATATTGTACCGTATAAATAACATCGGCTTGCAATGCGCTCAAGACGGAAGCATTTCCTTCTATGCTGACTTGCTCCTGTGTGAGGCTTTCGCCGTTTTTGGTCCAAACACAAGCTTGGGGCTGCTCACACTCAAATCGCACGGAGGCTTGAGACAGACCGTAGAACACAAAAACATCTTGCAGAGCGGAGGTTTTTGCCGGTTCATGACGATACACCTGATGAGCCGTACCTGAATTGGCTTCAAATACAGCAGCATACAGATTCAAACTGCTCAAAAACAACAAGATAAGCAAGATCTTTCTCATACAGATATTCTTTATCAAAAAAGCATACAAAGATAATGAATTTAGTAGGCCTTGTCAAGCCAAAAACCTATGAACTTTGATGGCTCTTTATGATAAATTATTATTACCTTTGCTGAGTTTTTCAAGTCAATAAAAATCCGAGTATGAAACATCTTTTCATCAGCATCATATGCCTCTGTATCTGCAGCTTGTCTAACGCACAAGTCGCTGGTAACAAGCCCACTAACAACCATAACATCCCTACCATCTCTGTCAACGGAAAACAATATTATCAGTATAGCGTTCAACCGAAAGAAACCATTTACGGCCTGTCTAAGCGATTCAATATCAGCCAAGAAGAATTGTTGGCCATGAATCCATTCCTAAGCGAAGGTCTTAAAATCGGCCACGTGCTCACCATTCCCGTGCGCGAAGCAACAACGACGGATGGCAATCCACAGCAAGATACTCAAATTTCTCAAACGGAATCTCAGTCCGAAACGACCGAGGATACCCAGCCCACGGCGCCCAAAACGAAATTAGCCGATGAGCCCGCCGGCAATGCTTCCGCCACCCAAGACACCGACGAGGGCGATTTCTACCATTCAGATAACGAGCAGATTTACACAGTCACCAAACGCAAGGAAAGACTGAGCGAAATTGCCAAGAAATTCAAAGTGGACATCGAAACCATCCGTCAGCTTAATCCACGCATTCCCAATAGCTTGCGCAAAGGTTCTGTGGTTATTTTGCCCAACAAGGAAGTGGAAGTTCTTACCGAAAAAGTGCAAAACATGCAGCAGGAAATCGATTCTGCCCGTGACTCTGTCAGGACCTTGCTTGAACGCATACAGCACCTTGTTGCTCAGGTAGATACCACACCCAGAAACAGCGTTTCCACCGCCCTGCTTCTCCCCTTCATGATTGGCGACACCACCGGCATTTCCAACGAAAGATATGTAGAATTTTACGAGGGTGCGCTCATGGCTGCCGACACCTTAAAAAAGATGGGCATTTCGGTTCATATTGAAGCCTACGACATTGGCAACACCTTGTATCGCACGCAATTATGCCTCAAGAACAACGACCTGAGCAAGCACGATTTCATCATTGCCGCTGCCAACACCGATCAGATTCCATACTTGTCTGAATGGTGTAAAGAACAAAAGGTCAAATTGGTATTGCCTTTCAGTTCGCGTGTGGTTGAAACCGAGAACAATCCATACATTTATCAGGTAAATGCTCCGCAGAACATGGTAAACGAAGGCATTCTCAAGCTTGACACCTCAAAATATGCCGGCAAGAATATCATTCTGATTCGCACCTACAACGAGGCCAACGATGAAAAAGGCCAATTGTTCAAAGCCACTCGTCGCCAATTGATAGATTATAAGATTCCCTTCCACGAAATGATCGAATACGAAGGTGACGATGATTTTCAAGACAGCATTTCTGCCCGCATGAGCAACACGAAACCCAATTTGGTGATTCCCTGTGCAAGTTCCATGTCCGAAGCCAATCGTATCATTTCCATGGTGGGTGCCGTCGTCAATTTTCTGCCTTCTGCTTACAAAGTGGAGATGTGGGGTTATCCTGAATGGGTCGCACTGAACAAGAGCAATTTACCGGTTCTTCACAACCTCAACACCACTATTTACGGAAGCTATTTCGCCAATTTCAACCGCGAAGATGTTCGTCAGTTCCAGATCAATTATAGTCTAAATTTTGGCAAGGATCTGCTTAACACTTTCCCGCGCTATGCCATGATGGCATACGATATCATGCTGCAATTCAGCGAAATGGCCACCTATCGTCAGTTTAATGTAGCTGCCTTGCAACACGAAATGCACTTCAAACAAACGCACGAACAAAGCGGATGGTATAACAACAGCATCTATTTGATTCACTACAAGCGCAATCAAGAGGTTTACTCAAGCATTATCCAATGAAACACAGACTCTTATCCATATTGATATTGTTTTTCTGCTGCTTTTCTGTTGCAGCACAATATCGCGCATTGGAGAAAAACGAAATGTACTTAGGTTTGACAGGCGGAGTCACTTTCTCCACAGCTTCCCTGCAGCCTTTATATGCCGATAAATTGTATCAACAAGGCTATGAGGCCGGTTTTGTGTTCCGTTATATCGCCGAGAAAAATTTCGGTATCGAAGCCGGACTCAATCTGAGTCAATGCGGCTGGAAAGACGATTATGGCTACCAAGCGGAAGATTATTACCAACGCAGCATGCTTTTTGCAGAAGTCCCTTTCTTGTTGCACGCTTACCTTGAAAGCGGGAAAGCCCGTTTCTTCTTGAATGCCGGGCCCAAGTTCGGCTATTTCATCAGCGAGGAAGAATTTTACAACAACGAAGAACTGGCCTTCTATTATCCATATTACAACAAACCTACGGAGACCTATTTCCAATGGGGCATCATGGGAGGCGCCGGCTTTGAATTTCACCTTGGAAAGATAGTTTGCGGACTGAGTGGCTCTTACTATTATGGTCTCTCCGACATCTTTTCCAACCGAGTTACCGACCCCTTTGTCATGTCTAGCATACAGCAGATTTCCGGCAATTTCTTTATTCTCTTTCAGGCGCAATAACAGCCACTAAATGGGCGCAACAAGACATAAAAAAAACTGGCCGAAGCCAGTTTTTAGCCCAAATAACTTTTCAAAAGCTTGCTGCGGGAATTTTGACGAAGACGGCGTATTGCTTTCTCTTTAATCTGACGCACGCGTTCACGGGTGAGTCCAAATTTGTCGCCGATTTCTTCCAATGTCATTTCTTGGCAGCCAAGCCCGAAGAACATCTTAATAATGTCACTTTCTCGTTCAGTCAAAGTTGACAAAGCTCTGTCGATTTCGCGGCTCAAAGATTCATTGATGAGCGTGCGGTCGGCAATAGGAGCATCATCATTCACCAACACATCGAGCAAGTTGTTATCTTCGCCTTCCACAAAAGGAGCATCAACCGAAACGTGACGACCCGATACCTTCAAAGTATCGGCAATCTTGTCAACGGGAATGCCCAATTCTTCTGCCAATTCCTCTGGCGATGGCTTGCGTTCGTGTTCTTGCTCGAAACGAGAGAAGGCCTTGGTAATCTTGTTCAAGGAACCTACCTGATTCAAAGGCAAACGCACGATACGCGACTGTTCTGCCAAAGCTTGAAGAATTGATTGACGAATCCACCACACAGCATAAGAAATAAACTTGAAACCACGCGTTTCGTCAAATTTTTCGGCTGCTTTAATCAAACCCAAGTTACCTTCGTTAATAAGGTCAGGCAAACTCAAACCCTGGTTTTGATACTGCTTTGCCACAGATACCACGAAACGGAGATTGGCACGAGTCAATTTTTCCAATGCGGCACGGTCTCCTTGTCTGATGCGCTGAGCCAGTTCTACTTCTTCCTCTACTTTAATCAACTCTTCCCTACCAATTTCCTGAAGGTATTTGTCTAAGGAAGCACTTTCACGATTAGTGATGGATTTTGTAATTTTAAGCTGTCTCATGCTTTATCGATTCGAAAATTGGGCGCAAATATAGGCTTTATTTTACAGAATTTCAAATTTATTCGCCTAAATCTATTGCGTAATAATTAACCTTTCCGGTAGGATACATTCCGACGATAAACAAGGCACTTTCACCAAATCCGGCACCCGATTGAACATCCTTGACAAGTTTCTCAAAATCGGCCACAGAATGAACACGTTGATCGTTCACCTTCATGATAATGAAACCCTTACGCATTCCAGAATCTTTCAATTTTCCATCGGTCAGGCCGGTTACCTGTATGCCATAGCTGATGTTCAATTGACGTTTTTGTTCATCCGATACTTCACCAAAACTAGCACCCAAAACTTCCATGCCGGCTTGTTTCACGATTTCCGTGCTGCCATACATATTGCGCAGAGTTACGTCGAAAGTCATGGATTTGGCCTTGCGAAGCACTTCCACCTTGACCTTATCGCCCGGACGGAAACGACTGATCTGTTCTTGCAACTGTGCATTGGTAGCCACTTTACGATTATCGACTTTAACAATGATGTCGCCAGCTTCCAGACCAGCCTCCTTGGCACCAGTTCTATCGGCCACGCTTTCCACATAGACACCTTCCACCATATCGATTTTTTTCAGCTTTGCCAACTCAGAATTCATGGTACTGATGGTCACACCCAACATGGCGCGCTGAACAGATCCGTATTGTTTTAGGTCGGTCACCACCTTGCTGACAATGCTCACAGGCACTGCAAAGGAATAACCCGAGAAAGCACCGGAAGAAGAAACGATGGCAGTATTGATACCTACCAATTCACCGCGCGTATTCACCAAAGCGCCACCACTGTTTCCGGGATTAACAGCCGCATCGGTCTGGATGAAAGATTCAATGCCGAGACTGGGAGCACCATTGGCCGAACGGCCGCCGATAATACCCAAATTACGAGCCTTGGCACTGACAATACCGGCTGTCACCGTAGAAGTAAGATTCAAAGGATTTCCCACAGCAAGCACCCACTCACCCACTTTCAAATCGTCGGAATTGCCGAAAGGAATGATGGGCAGATCTTCTGCATCAATTTTGATGAGTGCGATATCGGTAGTCGGATCGGTGCCTACAATGCGAGCCGTAAACGAGCGTTGGTCGTTGAGCGTCACCTGCAATTCGTCGGCACCTTCCACCACGTGGTTGTTGGTCACGATAAAGCCATCACGCGAAATGATGACACCCGAGCCATATCCCACTTGAGGCTGCGGCTGACGGGGTTGGCTATATTCACGATATCCAAAAAAGTACTCAAAAAGATCGATGGGCGACTGAGCTTGCTGGGCCGAACGATGTGTTTTCGACATAATGTGCACCACTGCATGAATGGAGCTTTCGGCAGCTACGGTAAAATCGGTAGCCATGGCAGGAACCACATCCATCCTAGCAAATTGAGCTTGAGCCTGAGGCTCCGTGTTTTTCATGTTTTCGAAAGATGAGAGAATCTGTTTCGAAAATTTTGATACGACCGTGTAAGAAATACCGGCACTTGCCACGACAATAATCAAAACAACGGCAAGGTTTTTCCAAATTTTTTTCATTGTGTTCAAGAATTAAGAGTTTGACACTTATGTAACAAAAACGATTCCAAAGCCAATTTGTAACAAGAAAGTGTCATATTTAACCAGTATTAACACTTTTCCTGACGACAATTTGTCAGTTGAGGGAAAAATTGATAATTTCGCCGCCTGATAACAGAGAACCGAACTGTCGCTTGAGCAATCGAGAGGAAAGTCCGGGCAACAGATTGGGGCACCATACTTCTTAACGGGAAGCTATCTGTGAAGGTAGAGTAAAGGTAACAGAAAACAACCGCCTTATTAATAAGGTAAGGGTGAAAAGGCAGGGTAAGAGCCTACCGGCTTTGTGGTGACACAGAGCGCAGTACCACTTATGGGTTGCAAGGCCATGTAAACCGACGTTACGAGGGTTGCCCGCCCCATGTCGGAGGGTAGGCCGCTAGAGCCTTCGGGCGACCGAAGGTGCAGATAAATGACAGTATAGAACAGAACCCGGCTTATTGGTTCTCTGTTATTACTTTGATTATGAGCAACAAACTACATACACTCAAAGAAAAATTCTTCCATTTTCTGCGTTTTCTGACGGCAGACATCTGGAGAGTGGACACACAAAAGGAAAAAGGCATTCGAAAAGCCGTCAACAATGTGTTCCGCATCCTTATTCTGGCAGGAAGAGGCTTCAGCAACAACAAGTTGGTAATGGTTGCCTCCGGCCTGACTTATTTCACCTTGCTGGCCGCAGTGCCCATTCTGTGTATTTTGCTTGCCGTAGCCAAGGGGTTCAATCTGCAAGACATGCTTCAGAATGAGTTGATTAACATCTTCCCCACTCACGGCAACATTCTGAGCATGGCTTTCAATTTGGTGGAACAAGTGCTGGTAGCCGCCACCAAAGGTGTGGTAATCGGCGTGGGTATCGTCTTCATTATCTGGTCTATTTTCGCTATCGTCAACAATATAGAGCGCGCTTTCAACATTATTTGGCAAGTACCTAAAAGCCGCGCCATCTATCGAAAAATCACCGACTTATTCGCATCCATGCTGATTATCCCCATTATTTTGATACTTAGCAGCGGTGTTTCCATCTACATAAAAACGAATTTCAACAACAACGAGGTCTGGATGGCTTTCAGCCCCATCATCAATTTCCTTATCAAGCTGATTCCATATATTATCACCTGCTTGGTTTTCAGCTTCTTATACCTCGTCATTCCCAATACAAAAGTACGTATAAAGAATGCGTTGATATCGGGGTTCCTTACCGGCAGCATTTACCACATCTTCCAATTTCTTTATATCAACGGACAGATTTGGGTGAACAATTACAGCGCCATATACGGAAGTTTCGCCGCATTTCCCTTGTTACTCTTGTGGATACAAGCGCTTTGGATGATTGTTCTTTTGGGCGGAGAGATTACTTATGCTTCGCAAAACCTGCACAATTTCATGTTCGAAAAGGAGACGAAAAACATCAGTTTCCGTTACCGCTTCTATTTTACTATTGTCTTGCTGAAAGATATTTGCAAAGGTTTTGAAAACGGGCAGCCAGCCTTGTCGGCCGAAGAACTTTCGGTGCGCAACCATATTCCTGCTCGTCTGACACAATCTCAATTGAGTAAACTTTGCGAACTGAAAATCCTATCGGAAATGCCCGGTCCGGAACAAAACGACGCCATGGTCTATCAGCCGGCCCTCGACATCAATAAAATAAGTATGGGCATGGTTTTTGAAAAAATGTTCCACAGCGGCACAGAAGATTTCAATCTTAATCCGGAAAATCATTCTCCCTATTTGTGGCAGGCTATCCGTGACATGGAAGATTTTGCGCAACAGAAATCCGACATGCTTATCAAGAATCTTTAACTTCATTAGAATACCATTGTTATGAAAAAATCATTAGGTACCGGCGGCATCATCATTGCCGTTTTGGTTTTGGTCCTTATTTGGGGCATCAGTGCTTATAATCAACTTGTTGGAAGCGAAGAATCTGTTTCAAAAACTTGGTCGCAAGTGGAAAATGTATATCAACGTCGTCTAGATTTGATTCCCAACCTTATCAAAACGGTTCAAGGCGCCGCCGATTACGAAAAAAGCACGCTTCAGGCTGTGATAGAAGCTCGCAGCAAGGCCTCTTCCATTCAATTGAATGCCGAAAACATGAGCCAGGAACAATTGCAAGCCTTCACTCAGGCGCAAGACGAACTCGGCTCAGCAGTCAGCAGATTGATGCTCACCATTGAACGTTATCCCGAATTGAAAGCCAATCAGAATTTTCTAGAACTGCAATCACAATTGGAAGGCACGGAAAACCGCATCACCGTAGAACGTCAGAAATACAATCAGGTGGTGGGCAACTTCAATACGCAGGTGCGCCGTTTCCCCAAGAACATCATTGCCAGCATGTTTGGTTTCGAAAAGAAGGCTTATTTCGAAGCAAGTGCCGGTGCAGAACAAGCGCCTGCTGTCGATTTCAATTTTTAACAGCGTTTATTCTGAGCCATCATACACTTTCTTTCGAGCATGAAAAAAAGTATTATTTGCCTGATTGGCTGTCTTTTCATAAGCCTTGCCGTATGGGCCGGAGTACCTTCGCGTCCTCTGCCACCGCGCTTGGTCTGTGATTTTGCCGGCATGATGAGCCAGGCGGAATGTCAGGAATTGGAAAACCTGCTCGTCAACTACGACAATGAAACATCTACCCAGATTTGCGTGGTGACACTCAACGATTTGGAAGGCGAAGACATTCTGCATCTTGCTTACGAAATTGGTCAGCAATGGGGCGTAGGCAACGAAGCATTCAACAACGGGGCTGTCATTCTCATTAAGAACAAAAGCCGACACAGCGATGGTGAAGTGGCCATTGCCACAGGTTACGGCCTGGAAGCCCTACTTACCGATGCTGTTTGCCGCCGCATCATCGAAGAAGAACTTATCCCCCACTTTGCCGATGGCGAGACATTCGAAGGCATTCAAGCTGCTTGCAGCCGAATAATGAGCATTTTACAGGGCGAATTCTCTTACGAAGACGAAGATCGCGAAGCCCTCATTGCCTTGCTTGTATTTTTAGTTGTCTGCACCCTTGCCTGCATAATAATCGCCATTGCCATAGAACGTTACAACAAAAAGCATCCCGACAAACCCATTCGTTTCGACGGAGACCATAAAAACAACAAAGGCCCCACGATTTTTATCGGAGGAGGCCCTGGTTTTGGTTCAACGCGTTCCGGCGGATTCTCCTCAGGAAGCAGTTTCGGAGGTTTCGGCGGCGGAAGTTTCGGTGGCGGTGGAGCCAAAGGCCGCTGGTAAAGATTCGCGCATCCGCAAGGAAAATCAATCCAACTTATACTGCATCATTCGGCTGATGTATTTGCCGACGATGTCGAATTCCAAGTTAACGACCGTACCTTTTTCAATTTGAGCGAAATTGGTATGGTCGTGTGTATAAGGAATAATGGCCACCGAGAAACGATTGTCGCGCGCATCGCAAACCGTCAGACTGACACCGTTCACGCAAACAGAGCCTTTTTCTACCGTCATGTAGCCCTGACGCGCCATTTCCTTATCGAACTCATATTCAAAGGTATAACGCCAACTTCCATCGCATTCCAAGACTTCGGTGCAGACCGCTTTGGTATCCACATGGCCTTGTACGATATGTCCGTCCAATCGGCCGTTTACGCGCATGCTGCGCTCCAGATTCACCATATCCCCTTCTTTGAGCAAACCCAAGTTGCTACGATCCAGCGTTTCTTGGATGGCGGTAACGGTATATTCATCGTCTTTGATATCGACAACGGTGAGACAAACGCCGTTATGGGCCACACTTTGGTCAATTTTCAATTCGTTGACAAACGAACAAGTGAGCGTGAGATGCAAATTGGTATCTTCACGACGCAAGGCTTTCACACGGCCTGCTTCTTCTACGATTCCTGAAAACATAATACAAATTTTTGGTCTGCGAAATTAGTCATTTTATCGGCAAAATAAAACTATCTTTGCAGCGTTTCGCTTGTAAACGCTTGTATTTCTCTTGTTAAAAAGAAAAATAGGTGAAACTAATTAATAACTCATTGAATGATAGAACTATGAACACTTTTAAGAAAAGCCTCGCTATTTTGCTTAGCCTAATCATTTGTCTTCCCTTGCCTTCGGCAGTGAAAGTGCATACCATAGGCGATTCTACCATGGCCACTTATGCCAGCGGATCTCCCAAAACCGGCTGGGGACAAGTCTTGCAACAGTTTTTCACCAAAGACGTCAAAGTAACGAATCATGCCATCAGCGGACGCTCGAGCAAGAGTTTTTACCAAGAAAAATGGAGTTCGGTGAAGAGTCAGATTAACGAAGGTGACTATGTCATTATCCAGTTTGCCCACAACGATGAAAAGGCCAACGGCTTGGACGGCGACAGCTTGCAAGCCTACTACAACAAAAACGGCATCAATAAAGAAGCCGATGTCCGCGCCACTTCGCCCAATGGCACTTACAAAGATTATCTGCGCAAATACATCAACGAAACGCGCGAAAAAGGCGGCAAACCCATTTTAGTTTCGTCTATCTGCCGTAAATATTTCAGCGGCAACAGCATCAAACGTAATGGTCGTCACGACTTGGGTGACAAATTTGACAAACTCACTGCCAACGGCCTGACCAGCGGCAACAAGGTTTCCACGAGCGATCACACCTACGACTATCCGTATCAGATGAAATTGGTGGCCGAAGAAATGGGCGTGCCCTACCTTGACATGACCGCTGCCACGGCAGAGCTTTTTATTAAAACCGGCGAAAGCACTGTCACCACTTGGTTTGCCAGCGGCGACAACACGCACACCAATGCCACCGGTGCCGAAATCATGGCCGAACTGGGCGCCCGCCTGCTCAAGGAAGCCGGCATCATGGCCGACAGCATCGTTCTGCCCGGTGAAGCGCCTAACGCATTGCCCATCATCAATACTGAAAACATGAATGCTTGCGATGGCGAAGCGCAATACTTTGATTTACAGGGCCGCCCCATCGTCCCCGACGCCAACTTCCAAGGCATCCTCATCGATCAAAAGGGAAAGAAGATTTTAGTAAAGTGATGCATTCAGAATAATCACACCTTCATGGTAAACCTCCAAAGATTAACCAAATGACTTGAACCCCAAAAGTTAGATGTAAAGCTTTTGGGGTTTCTTTTATCAACTAAAAAACGTCTATTAAATTCTATGCTTTAGATTATTTGTTATTTTCACCTTTCATTATATTAATTTATTATTATCATTGCATTAATTTGAATAAATGTTATATATTCGCAGCTTTATTCATACATATAAAATAACAACCAAATTTGCTAAATTATTTTTTAGCATTATCTTTGCCATGATAAAATGAAGTACAATGAATTGCACAGAAAACTAAAAACAGCGGGATGTTTTCAAACCGGAGGACAAATCAACGGACACCCGGAATGGTACTCCCCTATCACAAATCGAAAATTCAAAACCAGCCATCACGAAGCACAAGAGGTAAAAAAAGGGACCTTACACTCTATTTTGCGATGTGCCGGCATTAAATGAAAACAAGATGAAAACAGTAAGAGTATTTATTGAACGTGGAAATGACGGGTCTTATGGAGCCTACATGCCCGATGATGATGGACTGGATTACGGCATCATCGGCGATGGACAAAGCGCAGCGGAAGCCATTGAAGATTTCAAGGCCTCCTATCTGGACATGAAAAAATCCTTCGAGAAAGAGGGACGTTTTTTTGAAGAAGTGGAGTTTGAATATTCCTACGACATTCCCTCATTTCTAACCTATTACACCAAGTATTTATCTTATCAAGGTTTAGCAAAATTGGCAGGGATATCGGCAGCCCAGTTGTCGCAATACATCAAAGGATATCGTCATCCTTCAGAAAAGACGACTAAAAAGATTGAGGATGCGTTGCATCGTTTAGCCCAGGAATTAAGCCAAGTACATTTGGTTTAAGAAAGCCCGAAAGTCAATCTGAACTTTCGGGCTTCTTTATACATTTTCAAAGACTTAACGTCATTTGCTTGCAGCATTGCTTGCGCATTTATAGCGCATTTATAGCGCAGAAATGTCTATCAATCAGCAATGGAAGTATTTTTCTACCAAAGCCAGCATCTTGTCGTTGTCGCCAGCCAGTTCGGCACGCAAATTAGCATCCTTGAATGCGTCGAGCGTGGCAATGATGTCATCGAGCATGGCAGGAGAAAATACATGATACTTCTCGAAAATGGCACGTTGTGCCTGCAGACACTTGGCCGAAGCTTCGCAACTATCAGGCAAACAAGCCAATGAATTGAGTTTATCAGCATTTTCCTGCTTGTGGATATTCACGTTCACGTAGGTCTTTTCGGCCACTTCCAAGGCATTTTCCATTTCGAAACCATGACGGCAAGCTACCGCCAAACCGGCCATCAGTTGATAAATATTGGCCGAAGCATCGGGAGAACGCATTTCCACCGTCTGCTTTTGTGTGGTGTCGTAGAAACTTTCCTTTTCCAATGGATTGGCAATCACTGACATATCACCCTTGGCAGCCCAGCCCAGCGGCACGCGCACCAGCACAGAACGGTTACGATCGCCCCAGCAAACATTGGTAGGCGCTTCCTGGTGAGGCACCAAGCGGAAATAAGAAGTTGGATTGCGGTTTCCGAAAGCCGTGATAGAAGGAGCCAATTCCATCATTCCGGCAATAGCCTTACGTGCGGTTTCCGACAGAACACCATTGCTAAGCATCTGATTCTTACCATCCTTCATGATACGCATGTGAATGTGCAAACCAGAACCGGCTTTTCCTGCAATAATCTTAGGCGCGAAGGTTACATCGAAATCGTATTGATAAGCCAGATTGCGGATAATCCACTTGGCCACCATCAATTGTTCGGCAGCTTGTTCGGCCGGCACGGGCAGGAATTCAATTTCGTTCTGTTCGTAGTTGAGGTCACCCAAGGTAAAATTGCCCACTTCGGAATGACCGTACTTGATTTGTCCACCGCACGAAGCGATATACTGCATACATTGTGTACGGAATTCATTGAACTTGGCAAAAGGTCCCGATTCATGATAACCTCTCTGGTCGGAAGCGCGATAAAGCTTTTCAGCCGGCGCAATGACATAATATTCCAGTTCACCCATGGCTTCAAACTCCATACCGGTCACTTCGCGGAACGACTGACAAGCACGACGCAAAGTTTCTTGAGGCGCACTGTCGAGCGGCTGACCATCCTTATTGAAATACGAACACAAAAGTGTCAAGGTTGGCAGTTGGGCAAAGGGATCGACAAAAGCAGAAGAGAAACGCGGAATGACATACAAATCGCTACTGCCGGCTTCGATGAATGGGAAAAGACTAGAACCGTCCACGCGTTCACCACAGGTGAGGATGGCTTCCAGATAAGCCAAATCATTGATAACGAAATTCAAAGTCTTCAAACGTCCATCGGCAGCCGGATACATAAAATTAACCATCTGAATACCCATTTCCTGGATGTAAGAAATGATATCAGCCTTTGTAAATTCACTCGCGGGTTTACCGAAATATGCCACCAGAGGGTTGGCATTCATTGCATAATTGATAGCTTCCATTGTTTATTTCATTAATTGTCCTTTTTTCTCGGTCAAGGTATCGTAATTGTTCGACAAGTCGGTCCAATCGATTTTCTTCTTAGGATTGATACCATTGATATATTTCTCGATATTGGTATAACCATCACCATTACAATCCTTTACAGCATCCGAAGGATCCTTTGGATTCAAACCATATTTCTTTTCCCAAGCATCAGGCATACCATCCATGTCGCTGTCTTTGTAGGGTTTACCCTTATATTCGGGATAGCCACCCACTTGCGAAACATCGGTGATGATACCTTTTTTATAAGAATCGGCAGGCAAACGACGATATTGGAATTGATAATATTCTCTTTCGTCGGCAGCCTTGTCGTAATACACTTCGTCGGTCTTAATCTGATGAATAATACGCTGATCCACAATATCTCTCTTAGGATAAATGGCGCCACAATTCTCCATGACGAAATCGAAAGCTTCCTGCGCCGTCATGATGGTAACGTGAGGCATGGGCTTCATTTCTGCAGAACGGATATATTCCAAATCTTCCTTAGAATGATTCTGCTGAACGCCACCATTCCAGTTGTCCTTAGTAACAGCCTCGTTGCCTTCCACAATATTGCCTTCCACATAAGCCCAATGCGGCGTACGACCCTTGTTGTTGGCACGGAACACGCGATAAGCAATAGGCTCATCCTTAGGCGTTACAGGACCCGGCTTGAAATAATTATTGAATACATTATATGAATAACCAGCGCCGTCTCCCGTACGGTGATACCAGTTATAAATAACGTTGTTCAGATAGTTGAACTCAGCCGTTGACATAGAAGGATTTCGTCCACAGTTGTTGGCCCAGATATTACGCGCAAAAGTATTGTTGATACCGCCGATGGTACTTCCGAATGAGTGGTTGTAGGTATCCAAAGCCTGCGCAGAAATGGTATTCTGAATAGAAACGTTCACGGTCATAAGTTTGCGATCTTTGCCACCATCTTCGGGATGATACATATAACGATAGAACGAAATGTTTTCGTCCAGACCCCAGCTGGTAGAAAGGTGATCGAGCATGATGTTACCGATGGGATTTCCGCCCAGACAGTCGTCGCGACGGCCCACATAAGTTTCACCACGACGGAAACGCACGTGACGAATCACCACATCGTGCGTGTTTACCCAAACAGATTCTCCGGCAATGCAGACACCGTCTCCGGGAGCCGTCTGACCGGCAATGGTAATGTAAGGAGCGCGAATGATGACAGGAGTTTTCAAACGAATGATACCGGCCACATTGAACACCACGATGCGGGCACCACCCTGTTCGCAAGCCCAACGGAAAGAACCTTCTCCACTGTCGTTCAGATTGGTTACTGTCAAGACCTTACCTCCACGTCCACCAGGAGTGAACATAGCACCACCTTCTGCTCCGGGAAAAGCAGGAATGTCAGCTTTGACCAAATCGTCGGGTTTCAGCGCCAGCTTCACATAAGGACGACCGGCAGCGGCTTCAGCCTGAATAGTTGGCAAGGCAATGGCAAAGGCAGAGTCTGAACTGGCCCAACATTTTTCCATCATCTTGTCCACAGCAGCCTGCACATCGGCGGGCACAGAAGGATACTGCGCTCTCATGGGTAGAGCGAGTAACATCATCGCCATCAGCGAAATACAAAAAAATCTTCTCATCTTAGAAATTTAGTTAACCGTTAAAAAATAATGCTTGGCATACAGCCTTTCGCCTGCGCCAAAAAGCCCGACAAGGTACGATAAATCAACTCAAAAACAAATAAGGCAACTACTAATAATTACTAAATTTTTCATTCGGTCGCCGAGAATTCGATTATTTATTCTACCTTTGCAAAGAATTTGAGACATTTACAAAAAACCTCATAAAACTCGCACATAATTGTCACCATGAACTATTCTGGAATTATCATCGGTCTCGCTACATTTCTGATTATCGGTATCTGCCACCCCATCGTCATCAAAGCCGAATATCACCATGGAACCAAATGCTGGTGGATATTTGCCTTGGTCGGCGCGCTGGCCATTTGTCTGTCTTTGTTGTTCAAGAACTTTGTAGCCTCCACCATTTTTGGTGTCATCGCCTTCTCTGCCTTCTGGTCTATCATAGAATTATTTGAACAGAAAAAACGTGTCAAGAAGGGTTGGTTTCCCAAGAATCCAAAGAGAGAAAAAAATTACTGATATTATTTGGTAGATTAAAAAAAAGCAGTACCTTTGCAGCGCTTTTTAAGAAAGCAACAAGGTCAGATTCGCTAGCTCAGCAGGTAGAGCACATCCCTTTTAAGGATGGGGTCCTGGGTTCGAGCCCCAGGCGGATCACCAAGAAGAGATTTCGGAAACGGAGTCTCTTCTTTTTTTGTATTCCAATTTAACTCATTTCCGTATCTTTGCGGACATTGTTCCCGCCCATATATCCGGAAAATGATTCAGCGCTGCTATTTGGAAATAACGAATGTCTGTAATTTGGATTGTCTGTTTTGTCCTAAAACCGACAGGGCAAAACGCATGCTCAAGCGCGAAGAATTCGAACATCTGACGGATAAATTGCAAGGCAAGATTCGTTTCCTGTATTTCCACCTCATGGGCGAGCCTTTGCTGCATCCGCTGCTGGCAGAGTTTGTGGAGAGAGCCAAAGATAAAGGCTTCGTGCCAGTCATCACCACCAACGGAACGCGGCTTTCGCAGGCCGAAAAACTGATTGAGGCAAGGCCTTACAAACTACAGATTTCGCTGCATGCGCACGAAGGCAATCTCCGCGAAAAAACCTTGACGCAAACGCCGGACACAGACACAGAGACAGAGACAGCGCCGAGCGAAACTCTTGGTTTGGCAGATTACATGAAGCAGGTGGTTTGCTTTGCAAAAACAGCGGCCCACGCAGGCATTATCATTATATTAAGACTCTGGAACCAAGGCGGCTACGACAAGGAAAACGAAAGCGTGCTGCAATGTCTGGCGCAATATTTCCCCCAAGAACAATGGACGCAGCGTGCCGATGGCTGGAAGCTTTGCGAAAATATCTACCTCGAATACGACAAAATGTTCCAATGGCCTGACATAGAGAAAAATGCCCTTCCCGAAAAAGATTTTTTCTGTTATGCCCTTCGCAACCAAATCGGTGTCTTGGTAGATGGAACAGTCGTGCCTTGCTGCTTGGACCACAACGGAGACATCGCGCTGGGAAATCTTTTCGAGCAAGATTTGGACGAGATTTTAAGTTCTCCCCGCGCCCGCGCCATTTACGAGGGTTTCAGCCAACACAAGGCCACGGAAGCGCTCTGCCAGAGCTGCGGCTACGCCAATTTCAATAAGCAGTATCGAAAGCTTTCCTGATGTCCTGCAGACGACGTATTTGTTCCCTATCCGACAGATTTCGAAGCGATTGTACGGCACCCAACATGGCGGCGCCGCCAAAGCCAAGAGCTGCCAGATACGGAAGATGCCGGCTTTCCACGCCACCCAAAGCTATCACTCTCTCGTCGATAATACCTTGATTAGAAGCCTCTTGCAAACTTTCTTGCGTAAAAGCCGAAGGATAATTCGTTTTGGAAATACTATCGAAAACGGGGCTAAGAAAAAGATACTCGAAAGAATGATTAAGTACTTGGAGCTCTTTATATTGCCGAATTTCTTGCAAGCTGTGGCATGAGCGGCTCAACGAGCCATGAAACGTGGCGGGAGGCAAAGGATTTCTGCCATTCAGATGCAGGCCCTTCAGAGAGAATTCTTCGGCCAAAAAGAAATGATCGTGCAAAACGGTTTTGCGCCTTTCCTCGGCCGAGAGCGATTGCAAAAGTTGCCGACATGCCTCGGGCGAGGAAGAAGGTTTTCGCAGATGAAGCGCGTCTATTCCAGCCTCGAAAAGACGATGCAAAAACGACAATTCTGCGGTGTCGAGCGCTTCGCCCTCCCTCGCGAGGGAGGGCGAAGTGACAACTATCCATTTCATGACAAGCTCATCCTTTCAATTGTTTGATAATGAGGTCGGCTACTTTCTTGCCAGACATGAGCATGCCGCCAAAGATGGGGCCCATTCGGGGCGTTCCGCTTACGGCCGAAGCCGCCATACCGCAAACATAGAGTCCGGGATAGATTTCCTTGGTGCCGTTCACCACTTCTGCCTCGCCCGACACTACATCCAAGGAGCGCTCGCCTACCACGGCCCCTGTGTCGGTGGCCAAACGAATACCATTTTTGCGAGCCACCGTGCGACACATTTCGCTGTCGTGACCGGTGCCGTCTATGACACATTTAGCCAAAATATTGAGCGGATCCACGTGCATGCCTTCGCGCAAAACAGGCGTCCAGTTTACCACCACGCCGCTCACCACATTGTTCTTGAAAATAACGTCTTCTACCGAATAACAATTGAAGATCGTAGCGCCGGCGTGCACGGCATGATAAAGCAAAGCCGCCGTACTTTCCACAGAATCCATCACATAGAGATTGTCGGTGTAAGCCTCATAATTGATGCCGAATTCCTTGACGATATCCATGGCTTCTTCTTGTACCACGATTTGATTGAACATCATGGCTCCGCCCCACATTCCGCCACCGGGCGAAAGTTTGCGGTCGAATTGAGCCACTTTCAAGCCAGCTTTGGCCAAATAATAAGCTGCCACTATGCCTGAAGGTCCGCCGCCCACGATGGCCACGTCCAAATTCAGGTTTTCTTCTAACTTGTTGAAATAGGATGAAATGATTCCTTTTGATACTTTTTGTTCTATCATAGCTTCTATATTTAAAAAGGTGATTGTTTATAGACTGATTATTAGCCACGCAAGTTATTCACCACGAAGACTGCGAGACAATTTCATGGCGCAGAAATGCGGACCACACATGGTGCAATATTCGCCATCGGTGTGACGGCCTTCCTGGAAGTATTCGAGCGCGCGTTCCGGGTCGAGACTCAGGTGGAACTGGTCGCGCCAACGAAATTCGTAGCGAGCCTTGCTGAGTGCATCGTCGCGCAAGCACGCGGCCGGATGGCCTTTGGCCAGATCGGCCGCGTGCGCCGCAATCTTGTACGCGATCACGCCGTTGCGCACATCTTCCTTATTGGGCAGGGCCAGGTGTTCCTTGGGCGTCACATAGCAGAGCATGGCCGTTCCCAACCAGCCAATCTGAGCAGCACCTATGGCCGAAGTGATATGGTCGTAGCCGGGCGCAATATCGGTCACCAAAGGGCCGAGCGTGTAAAACGGCGCCGCATGGCATTTATCGATCTGTCGTTGCATATTCTCGGCAATCTTGTGCAAGGGCACATGTCCCGGACCTTCCACAAAGGCTTGCACATCCTTTTCCCATGCACGCAACACCAATTCTCCCAAGGTATCGAGTTCTGCAAACTGAGCCTCGTCGTTGGCATCGTAAATGCTGCCGGGACGCAAGCCATCGCCCAAAGAAACCGCCACATCGTATTGCGCCAGAATATCGCAGATTTCATCGAAGTGCTCGTATAGGAAATTCTCTTGCTGATAATGCAGACACCATTTCGAAAGGATGCTGCCACCACGGCTCACGATACCGGTTTTACGCTTGTCGGCCAGATGCACATTGTGCAGACGGATACCCGCATGAATGGTAAAATAGTCCACACCTTGTTCGCATTGTTCTATCAACGTGTCACGATAGATATCCCAATTAAGGTCTTCCACCTTGCCGTTCACCTTTTCAAGCGCCTGATAAATAGGCACCGTACCCACCGGAACAGGACAATTGCGGATAATCCACTCGCGGGTTTCGTGAATATTTTCTCCGGTAGAAAGATCCATCAGCGTATCGCCACCCCATTTACAGCTCCACACAGCCTTATCTACCTCTTCTTCAATGCTCGATGTGGTAGCAGAATTGCCGATGTTGGTATTGATCTTCACCAAGAAATTACGTCCTATAATCATAGGTTCACTCTCCGGATGATTGATATTTGCCGGCAAAACAGCCCTTCCTGCAGCAATTTCCTCGCGTACAAATTCCGGCGTGATATACGAAGAAACGCCCATGGCCTCGCAATTCATGTTTTCTCGAATGGCCACATATTCCATTTCAGGCGTGATGATACCTGCCTTTGCATAAGCCATCTGAGAAATCTTTCTACCGGATTTTGCCCGATAAGGCAATGCGATATGCTCAAAACGCAGGTGATCCAGACTCGCATCTTCCAGACGCTGACGACCATACGAAGAAGACACTTCAGAGAGTTGTTCCACATCGCCACGCTGTAAAATCCAGGATTCACGCAAACGCGGCAACCCTTTTTTCAAATCGATTTGCACAGACTCGTCGCCGAAAGATCCGCTGGTGTCGTAGATATACACCGGATCGTTGGGAATCAGGCGCTTTTCTCCATCTTTAATTTCCACCGAGGGCGTCAGATTTACTTTTTGCATACCCACCCTGATATCAGGAAACAATGTTCCGGACAGATACACTTTCTCTCTTTTAGCATAATAAGTTTTGTCCTTTTCCATAATTACTTCAATAAAAAAACCTTTGTCGATACGGGCGCATTCAACAAAGGGGAAAAAGACAATAGTCTGATATTTAGATGTTATTCCAATTCCTACGGCAGTACTAACTGCATCAGGTTCGAGGGTATGATCTCAGCCCCTTGGGGCACCCCTTTGTAAATGACGCTGCGAAGATAAACAATAATCATCACACAGCAAGTCTATGGGAGCATTTTTCTTACTTGTTTCTTCTATCTGCTTTTTGTATCTCCTTTATCACAGATAATTTTAAGTTATAATCCCCTTTTATAGTTATAAATAGTCGTAATAGGTCATATTTCAGTCATAATTTATGGATTACGACTTCAGGAACCAAGTTCGACCTTCAGGAGTGATTAATCCTTTTTCTTTCATCTCTGATAGGATGTTACCCAACATTCTTTCTTGTTGCTCATGTGTCTTATTATGAGGCAGGACTTCTTTCAAATAATCGAATATAGCATCACGCTTAGCTCCTGTAGAACCTGCGTTTTGCAAATACTGCAAAATCATTTGTTGAATTTTAGATTTGTCAAGACCTCTGTTACGTGTATATTCCGGTAATTGATGTGTTTTCTTTGCCACATCAAGCGAAATATGATACTCAGAAACATCACCCTCTAATAAGCCCCTTTCCAATAATGCCACTACATTATCCTCTGAAATACGATGTCCTTTTTGCACGGCATCCAATAAGATGCAATCTTCCAAAGACAAAGTGTCATTTTCCTTTAAAAGTTTGGTATATTTTTCATTGATGGAATTACCATATATTTTCACACCGACTTCCTTATTCGTTGCATCTATTTCATAATCGGGCATCGGGAAATGGCGACGCCACTGTTCATTGAACATCTTCTTGATTCCTCTACTTACAGTATCAATCATGTTAAAATTGACCATTGCACGGCAAAGACACTCATTTCTGAAATGACGTTGTGGCCCTTTGGTTGCCAATGCTTTTTGCAAAGTACCGGGAATGAAGCTACCTCCGTTTTCATAATACAGATAGCCTGGATTTTCTACGAAATTAATACGTTGCTGTAGTGTATAATCTTGATGTGCTATAGCATTATGAAGAGCCTCACGAATCGTGTAATCATCATATTGCTTCATTGTATCAGGGAACAATGTTCCTCCTGGCAGATCTCTCATTGTCAGGTTACGAATTTTACCTAAAATCTGATCCACTGTCAAAATAAAGGGAGCAGTAAAATGTTCGTAATCCACCACCTCTTGATGTTCATCACGTAAAGTCCATGTAACTTCAACTACAGCAGGCCGAAGTTTGAATACAGATACCGGTTTACCTAAAAGAATGATGGCTGCACGTGTCAATTTACCATCAATCATGATACCGCTATTACAAAGCAATTCTTCTACCGACCAAGTATCAACCTCTTCCGATGGAATTTTTGAGGCATGAACCTTCTTAAACATCACACGCGCCTTGGCTATTGCCAATTCATCAAGGTCATCCAGTGTGGCATTGGGAACGATCTCGGCGGACCAATCCTTTGATTCAAAAATCGGTTCTTCCAAAATAGCAGAAAGTCTTTCTTGAGTCATTTCTACCAACGAATCTTCTACTCGTTGCCATGCTTTTTTGTGGGCATATACAGGACGACGAGGTAAATGTTTGGGAATATGAATGACCCATACAGTCTTTTGCGTGTCTTCCGTTATATACTCACTGATATCAAGACCTTCTGAAGAAAGGTTTGTACAATGTTCTACTAATTTCCAAACAGCAGATTGTGCGTTCAGGGTGAACTTCGTAAGGTCTGTACCCACAATTTCCAAAGTTTTGTCTTGTACTCCAATTACAAGATGCCCACCCTCCATATTGGCAATGGCTGATACATAAGAGACAACATCATTTTTCTCATCTCCTGAAAACGAGTTTTTCAAATTCTTCATTTCTTTCCATTCACAGCAGGCGTTCTCCTGTGGAAATTCACGAAGCAAGTATTGTTGAAGTTCTTTTGAAGTCATAATTCTACTTTAAATAATCCTTGTACTCAGTTCTTAATTTCTGCCCAATCTCTGCAATTATATATACTTGGTTATCTATGGCATCGGCCAACATGTGAGACGCTTTTACTCTTTGTTCATGCAATGCTACACATAATTGCTCTGCAAATTCAGACGGTTCAACTGTTGCTATCTTGTGCCCTATTTCAGCAACAAGAGTAAGTAATTTGTTTATGCAATCCATAGATTCTCTTCCATGATATTTCTTTTCTATGTCAGAAAAATCATAGTACAAGTAAATGGAATTCAACCGGCTTTCTGTTTCTTGAAATAGTTTGTTAGACTTCATACAAGCCACTTGTATCTTTTGTACTGTAATTGGATTACAATCCTTATCATATTCTTTTAATGCAGTCTGAAGCATATAATACATATCAAGAGTTTCTTGATACCACGACATTGCCTTTTCAACTACTTC
>JAFUIP010000010.1 GCA_017468435.1 Bacteroidales bacterium | reverse complement strand
GTCATTGTTGGGATACTACGAAAAGTATCATCGGATGTAAGGAACCGCCGTATGCGGACCCGCATGTACGGTGGTGTGAGAGGTCGGTAAACGAAAGTAGGAGATAAACTCCATTACTTTCGTTTACCTCCTACTCGATTGCTAAAACTAAATATTTTATTATTCTTCGTGACCACCGCCGGTGTAGCTGTCGTAGCCGTTGTAATGGCTTTGACGTTGCTTTTGAGGCTTGGGCTTCATGTTACCGAAACTGTAGCTCACAGCCAAATTGATACGACGTCCGCCATGCCAGTGTTCAGATTCTTGAACAAATCCGGTTCCTTCTGTGTGGTTGCGGTGCTTGAACATATTGAAAATATCACGCACATTCAAACTTACACTCAGATCGCCGAAGCCCTTGCGAACACCCCAATCGATGCGCCAAGAAGGGTAGCGATAACCTTGTGCAATAAGGCTCTTGGCGCGATAGTCACCACGCAGCTGCATGCTCCATTGTTGGGGCAGGAGCAGGTTTCCAATCATGCTAGCATTCCATGTGAAGTTGCTCTCGCTCTCGCCGATAACGGTTTGATCGGAACCTTCGGGCGTGAATTCATAGCCGTCCAATGCGTAGTAAAGCATGTTCACCGTGCTGGTCAGGTCGAGCATTTTGAAAAGACGGTTCTTCGAAACGATCTCTCCACCGATGGAACGAGATTCGCCAATGTTGAAGAAAGTGCTCTTCATTACCCTGCCACCCAAAGCGGGATCGGCATCCAAATAGTTGATTCGTTGGATGTTATCTTCGGTAGAACGATAATAGGCAGAAACAGAAAGAGTTTGCGATTCCTTCCAGGTCTTGATGTAATTGAATTCGAAAGCATTGGCATACTGAGGACGCAGCAAGGGGTTACCATACGAGATATTGCTCGAGTCGGTGATGTTGACAAAAGGATTCAGCTGACCACCCCAAGGACGTTGCAGACGACGGGTGTAATTCAACTGAAGCTCGTCATTCTCCGTCAAACGATAGGTGAGGAAAACGGTGGGGAACAAGCCAAAATAATCATCCTTGTACCAAGCAACGGTAGAAGGATCTTCGCCATAGCCCAAAGTCTGTGTTTCGTAAGCGGTATATTCACCTCTCAAACCTACTTGATAACCGAAATTGTCAATCTGCGATGAATAAGAAAGATACAACGCGTGAATGTCTTGGTTGTAGCTGAAATCGTTATACAATCTTTCGTCCAGAACGGCATCTTCGGCAGTGAGGCCGGAATAGGTTCTGGTAGGCGATTTTTCGCGAGAAATAGAGCCCTTGTAGCCAGCTTCCACTTTTTGAGTTTCACTGATTTTGTTGGTATAATCCAATTGAATATCAATGTTTTTAGGACTGACATCGTTGGGCTGAAGCTGATAGCTTCGTGTGGTGTCGCCGGAAGCAAAAATGCTGGTCTGTTCGTACACGCTTTCACCTTCGCGTCCGAAAGAATTGTAAGCCGCCAAGAAATCGATCTTGTGGTCGTCTCCATTGAATTTGTGGATGTAGTTGAATTCTACGTTGCCGCCCAACATTTGGCCTTGATTGGTGGCGATACGTTCACTGCTCGTAAAGTTTCCGGGAATATTGCTGGTGTACAAGCTCGGAGTGACGCTGTTATTGGCACCAGTCATGGCAAAGCCGCCCAAACTGAATTCATCCTTTTTGGTGGGACGATAGCTGAAACCAGCGCGAGCAAACATGTTTTGACCTTTACCCAAACCTTCGGAACTCTGATTGAGGAAAGAAGTTTCCTCTCCACTTACGGGATCCAGATTGGTACGATCGACAGAACTTAAATTGATATGGTTGCGCTGACGATAACCCAAGCTGGCATAAAAGTCGAATTTACCAGAGTTGTAGTTGATGTTGGCCGAACCATTCCAAGCCAAAGGCGCACCATTGTAATGACTGAAACCACCTTGCACACTGCCATAATAACCGGCGCGGGCATTTTCCTTGAGGATGATATTGATGATACCGGCCGTACCTTCAGCACTGTATTTGGCACCGGGATTGGTGATGATTTCTACTCTTTCAATATTTTCGGCAGGCATTTGTTCCAAAATGTCGCCACGATTGTCGGCCGTCAGACCAGAAGCTTTTCCGTTGATCCAAACATTGACAGAAGAACTGCCTCGCAGCGAAATAGTACCTTCCTGATCTACTTCGATAGAAGGAATGTTTTCGAGAATATCGGTGGCGCTGGCACCTTTCGATGCAATATCGGTACCCACATTGAAAACTCTCTTGTCGATTTCAAATTTCATGGTCGATTGTTGGGCCACCACCTGCGCTTCGTTCAACAGTTTGGCGTCTTCTTCGAGAAAGATTCTACCCATGTTGACTACGCTGTTTTCTACTTTGACTTCGCGTTCGATGCTCTTGTAACCCACGAAAGAAATGTTTACCAAGTACTTGCCGGCAGGAAGTTCCTCTACCAGGAATCGACCTTCCATGTCGGTGCTGCAACCCGATTTGAATTCTTCGCTACCGGCCTCACGCACGGCTACGTTGACGAATTCCAATGCTTCACGGCTTTTGGCATCGATGACGAAACCTTTTACGCCACCTTTTACATCCGCTGCAACATCGGCAGCAAAAGCAAGGTTGGCCAAGCCCAAGAAAAGAAGGGCAAATGCTAATAGTCTTTTCATCTGAATGTTATGTGTTAATGATTATTGTTGAATGCTTCGCAAATGTCTGTTATGATACAATTTTCGCACAAAGGTTTAACGGCCTTGCAAACATATCTGCCATGCAAAATGAGCCAATGATGCGCAATGGGCAATAACTCTTCCGGAAAATGCTTCAATAAGATCTTTTCAGTCTCAGCCGGTGTTTTTGAGTTGATTGTCAATCCTATGCGGTTCGATACCCTGAAAACATGCGTATCGACCGGCATGGCGGGTTTGTTGAACGCGCAAATCAGAATGACGCTGGCTGTTTTTCGACCCACTCCCGGCAATTGAAGCAAATCATCCATGTTGTCGGGCACCTGGCCAGAGAATTTTTCGACTAAGGCTTGGGCCATGGCTTGCAGATGTTTGGCCTTGTTGTTGGGATAGGAAATGCTTTTGATGTACTGATAAATCTCTTCCACCGAACGACGTGCCATGGCGGCTGCATCGGGCATGGCGGCAAACAAGGCCGGCGTGGTCATGTTCACTCTTTTATCTGTGCACTGAGCAGAGAGAATCACCGCAACCAGTAGCTGGAAGGGTGATTCAAAATTAAGTTCAGATTTGGCATCGGGCATGCTTTTCGAGAAACGTTCGATAAGTACCTGATATTTTTGTGCGATATCTTCTGACATTAATAAGCGGATTTGAATTCGTCCAAGAAGCGGACATCATTTTCCGAAAACATACGCAAGTCTTTGACTTGATACTTCAGGTTGGTGATACGTTCCACACCCATACCCAAAGCGAAACCGCTGTAAACCTTGCTGTCTATGCCACAGTTTTCCAATACGTTAGGATCAACCATACCGCAACCGAGGATTTCAACCCAACCGGTGTTCTTACAGAAAGGACAACCTTTGCCACCGCAGATGTTGCAGGAAATATCCAATTCGGCAGAAGGTTCGGTGAAGGGGAAGTACGAAGGACGCAAGCGAATTTTAGTCTGTTCGCCGAACATTTCCTTAGAGAAGTATTCCAAGGTCTGCAACAAGTCGGCGTATGAAACATTTTTGTCCACATAGAGCGCTTCCACCTGATGGAAGAAACAATGCGCACGGTAAGAAATGGCTTCGTTACGATACACGCGGCCCGGGCAAATAATGCGGATAGGCGGTTGGCTGTTCTCCATCACACGGCTCTGCACCGAAGAAGTATGCGTACGCAACACCACGTCGGGATGCTGTTCGATAAAGAAAGTGTCTTGCATATCGCGGGCAGGATGTTCGGGTGGGAAGTTCAGCGAAGAGAACACATGCCAGTCGTCTTCGATTTCAGGACCTTCGGCAATGGTGAATCCGATATTTTCGAAAATGCGGATGATTTCGTTACGAACAATGGAAAGCGGATGGCGGGTACCCAACTCGATGGGATAAGCCGAGCGGCTGTAATCGTAGTTGATGGCGTCAGCTTCTTTGCTTTCCAAGTTTTCTTTCAGTTCGTTCAATTTGTCTTGAGCGGCATTCTTCAACTCGTTCAATTTCATACCCACTTCCTTTTTCAGTTCGTTGGGAACCTGACGGAAATCGTTGAAAAGAGCGGAAATTTCACCTTTCTTGCTAAGATATTTAATACGCAGAGCTTCCAGTTCCTGGGCGTTTTTCGGGGCCCATTCCTGTACCTGCTGAAGGATATCTTGAATCTTGTTGAGCATAGTTGTTTCTGGTTTTTGAAAAATTGCACAAAAGTAGTAAAAAATCATTTACTTTGCACGAATTTTCTAAAGAACATTATGAGGTCGAAAGTACAGGCATTTATCAGTCGGGAATCTTTGTTGCGAGAGGGCGACAAAGTCTTGGTGGCATGCAGCGGCGGAAGCGATTCTGTGGCTCTTTTGTCGGTGCTTTCCTCCTTGGGATTCGATTGCGTGGCCGCTCACATGAATTTCTCTTTGCGCGACGAAGAATCCGATCGCGACGAAGCATTTGTGCGACATCTTTGTGAGAAACTTTGTATCCCTTTGGAAATAAAGAAAGTAGATGCAAAAAAATATGCTGCGGAAAAATCTCTTTCCATCGAAATGGCCGCTCGCGAACTAAGGTATGAATGGTTCGAGACTTTGTGCGAAAACCTTCATCTGCAAGCCATTGCCGTGGGGCACCACATGGACGATGATATCGAGACCTTCTTTTTGAATCTCTTTCGGGGCAGCGGGCCTAAGGGTTTGGCCGGCATTCCTGTAAAAAATGGCTATGTCGTGCGTCCTCTTTTGTGCGTGAGCCGTCAAGAAATACAAGATTATCTCGAGCGTCAACATTTGGATTACGTGGAAGATTCCAGCAATTTTCAAACCGATTATCTGCGCAATAAAATTCGTTTGCAAGTTTTACCATTGCTGGAGGAAATTTCTCCCTCTTTGCGAAAGAATGTTCATCGTAGCCAAAGTCTTTTGCGTGCCGCCGATCAAGATCTGTCTGAATGCTTGGAGCCTTGTGTGCAAGCTATTAAGGCCGATGGAAATCGTTTGTCGGTAGGAAAGGCAACGCGAAGTCTGCTGTACCAGTGGCTCAGTCCTTATCATTTCAATGCCAAGGAAATAACCCGTATATGGCAGCAACGTCATGAAGCGCCGGGTTTGATGTACCATGCTCCCGAGCACGAACTTTTGCTCGATAGGGGCGAATGGTTGCTACGCGAAAAGACTTCGGAAAACTCTTTGCCTGTCGCCTTGCGACTTGAGTATCTTGATGCGCCTTTCCAGATAGAAAAGAATCAGAGAATAGCTTATCTCGATGCCGATAAATTGCAGTTCCCCTTGACGCTTCGTCATCCGCAAAAAGGCGATGCCTTTGTGCCTTTCGGCATGCGCGGCCGCAAATTGCTGAGCGATTTTCTCACCGACCTGAAGTTGTCCCGCTTCGAAAAGGAAAACACTTGGCTCTTGCTTAGTGGTGAGGAAATTGTCTGGGTGGTCGGCCGGCGCATTTCAGCAAATTACGGTCTGAGTTCGTCCACCCAAAGAGCCTTGCGAATAGAATTGCTTTGAGCCGTTGCCGTCAACTTGATTTTTCCACCCTCTTTTCCTGCTCTCAGAATAACCTGACAAGCACCATTGTGCAGTGAAATTTCCTTGCCGATGTTGAGCTCGTGATTACTGATGTCACCGTTTCCGATGGCCAAAATACGGGCATCACCTTCAATATTCAAACAGATTTTGTCTTCGTATTCGCGAACGCGTCTTCCTTGTCTGTCAACGGCTTCCACGCGGAGCATACGAATGTCCATGCCATTGGCCGTCCAAGAGTCGTTCTCGGCGGTGATTCTCAGGCTATAAGCTGGCTTTGTGGTTTGAAGACTATGTTTGGCCACCACCTTTCCATCTGTGTAGGCCCAGGCTTCCAATTTGCCGGCTTCGTAAGCGATGTCCTCGAAAATGAAGCGGTTACGTTGTTTGTGAATCTGTCTGTTATTGTCTTTCTTGGCAATGACTTTTCCATTCAGACGAAGCTCCACTTGGTCGGCATTGCTGAAAGCATAGAGTGTTAAGGATTCTCCGGCCTGATGATTCCAACTTTCGCTCAATTGAATGCTGCCCAAGTTGACATCGTTCCAGTTTTCGCTGATGCTGCCTTCGTACACGGCCACATGCACCATGGGATCGTCTTCCTGGAAATAACTCTTGATGTAGTAAGCCGTGGGTTTGGGCTCCAGGCTGATATCGAAAACACCCATGTTCCAACCCTTGTTTGGCCAACCGTGGCTTTCACCCAAATAGTCGATACCACCCCAATAAGCCAGACCGATAACCTTGTCCAAATCCATGGCGTACCAGTTTTCGCCCATGCCCACCGTATTGGCTTCGCTCTGATAGAACATCATGTGTGGGAAGCGACGACTGTCGCCGGGGAAATACTTATAACGATAATTGTAAGAAGCAACATCGCAAGCCATAGCAAGAGGTGAGGGCAGAGAGTCGGTTTTTACGTCGCGGTAGCGCGGATGCATGGCCACTGTCATCAGGCGGCTGTCGTCGTAGCGCTGTACCAGCACCTTCATCATCTTGAAAAGAGTGACGCCCCAGTCTGCGTATGGCATGTTCCAATACTGCTGGGTTTCGTTGCCCAAGCTCCACAGCACCACCGATGGATGGTTTCTGTCTCGCTTGATCCATTCGGGTATATTCTTGGGCCAAAGTTCCATCCAAGGAGCGCGTCCGCCACAGAATTGATCCAACCATTTGTCGTAAATTTCGTCCACCACCAAGATGCCGTGTTTGTCGCAAAGATCCAGCAAACTCTGGCTATAAGGATTGTGTGAGGTTCGTATATGATTGAATCCGAAGTCTTTGAGCAAGAGGATGCGTTGTTCTAAGGCTTCGTCGTAAACGGCGGCCCCCAACCAACCTAAGTCGTGGTGATTGGCCACACCCTTGAGCAAGACTTTCTGGCCATTCAATTTCATGCCATATTCAGGCGAAAAGCTAATCGTGCGCACACCGAAATGAGAGCTCACCTGGTCGGCCACGCTGCCGTCGGGATAGAGCAAACTGACTTCGGCGCGGTAGAGGTAAGGATGTTCGCAGTCCCACAGCTGCACATGCTCAATGACGATGCTGTCCAAACTGTATTCGCTGGTGCTCTGACGACGGTAATAATCGGGTGTGGCCTGATGTTCGGCCACCAATTGGTTGTTGGCATCGAATACGCGCACCATGAAATTCATCTTCGATGGCTTGCTTTTCAATTTGTTGCAAGCTTCGGCCTGGAAATAGACAATGCCTTTTCCGTCTTTCGTTTCCGTGGTGATTTTCAGCGGATGACGAGTCAGATAAAGGTCTTTGGCCGTGAGGATAAGGTGAACATCGCGAAATAATCCTCCACCTGTGTACCAACGCGAATTTTTGGGCGAACCCGTATCGGCCATCACGGCAATCACATTTTCTTCGCCCCAAAGCAATTTGGCCGTGATATCGATTTCGAAACCGAGATAACCATAGTCACAAGAAGCTATTTTTTCGCCGTTCAGGTACACATCGCCTACATACATCAAACCTTCGAAATCGAGCAGAACGCGTTTGTCTTTGAGCTCTTCCGATGGAACGAAAGTCTTTCTGTACCAGGCTTTTCCCATGGCTTTGAAAGCTCTGGCGCTCAATTCGCTCTTGGTGTTGGCAGCATCGTCGCTCTTGTTGGCTTTTTCGTCGGCTTTGGGCGCTACCCATTCTTGTTCGATTTGAAAATCGTGTGGCAAATCCAGTACCCGCCAATCACTGTCGTCGAAATCTTTTTGCCAGGCATCGGCAATGTCTCCGGCCTTGAATTTCCAATCGAAGTTCCAAAGAATGCTGTCGCGAACAGATTCGGCTGCGTGGATGTTGTTGCAAAAAAAGCTTGCAAACAAGCTGATAATTAAGAGAAATGATATTCTTTTCATGCTGTGAGATTTATTCGTGAACATTTCCCACAAATATAATGCATGACAAAGGCAAAGTCAAGTAAAATGGCGAAAGAAAATTCGCCCTCGATTATCCTACGCCGAAATCTGTATTATGCAAAAGAATATCAAGCCTCGGATGCTCCTTATAAATAGGGTAGATTTCTTCGATAAACAAGCGACGGCATTGAGAACTAGGCTGTAGAGGCGCGGTATTTTCCACCATGATGTTAACGCAAACGCGCTCGAAATGGCGTAAGGCGGTTTCAATATCGTTTTTCATGGAATCTACAGTCTGCCCGGGCAGTCCGAACAATAGACAACATTCATCGAAATCCTTGGCTATGAGGGCGGGAGAAGTTTCGCGAATGCCTTTTCTCATGGTCTTTTCCCGGTATTCCGCATCGAAGGTTTCCACACCGATTTTCATTTTCACTTGCACGCCAATCTCGGCGAATCTTTTTCTAAGTGCCGGAATATGACGACGATACAGCCAATGACACTCAAAATGAATAAGTTTTATCTCGCGTTTTTGGCAAACGTCAACAATGGCCTGCATGCTGCTTTCGTCCAGTTCGCAGAAAGAACCGGAATTGACAATCTCCAGATGTGAAAAACAGCCGCTTACCTTGTCGAGCGTTTCCCTGTTGATGCGTAGATTCTCGGCCTCGTCGTCGGAAGCATCCTGATGATAATCGCAAAACCGACATCCTCGATAACGGCATCCCCGGCCGCGAAGCATCACTATTTCGCGTGGATTCTTATCCCTTATGACTGAGTATCTTTGCATGGCGAAAAGTGTTTTCTGAGCAGTTTGATGCAGGCGTAGGCCATGGGCGTTCCAAATAAGGCTTCTATGCCAAGTTTCATGATGTATTGAAAAGCTATCATCAGCAGTAAGTCTCTGGTGGACAGCACGCCTAAGAAGGCAATCAGCACAAAGGGAATGGTGTCGAAAACATAAGCAATCATGGAACTTCCGATGGTGCGTACCCAGAGGAAACGGCCTTTCGTCTTTTTTTTGATTTTGTCCATGAACCATGCGTTCGATAGTTCGCCGAGCAAAAATCCGGTAAGCGAGGCAATGACAATGCGCGGTACGTAAGAAAACACGGTGTTGTAGGCCATGGCGCCGGCATCCAAGTAGTCGGGCGAGGGTAGCCAGACACCGATTTGCGTACAGATTACCACGAAAATATTACACAGAAATGCCAGAATGATGGTCTTTTTGGCCACGCGATAGCCCCAGATTTCGGTGAGTACATCGCCTAACATGTAAGCTAAAGGAAAAGTGATGGTGCCGGCATCGAAATAAAACAAGTCGAAGAAGCCTATCACTTTGACGGCCATTAAATTAGAAACTATGTACGAGGTGACGAAGAGAACGGTCACGATGGTCAGTGGCGACAAGTGCCCATCTGCTCGGTTTTTGAAAGGGTTTTCCGATACCTTATTCATAATGTTAAATTTTGGCTGCAAAGATACTACGGCCTGCTGAATTTTACAAACTCGCTCCATCAAATGCATTTTCTGTTGAAAAGTATGGGAAATGATTGTATTTTTGCCATTTCCTTTCGTAAAACAAAAGACAGATGAAACCATTACTTTTATTAGGAGATGAAGCTATTGCCCAAGCGGCTTTAGATGCAGGTCTTTCGGGCGTGTATGCTTATCCCGGAACACCTTCGACAGAGATTACGGAATATATCCAGCATTCACCATACAGCAAGCAGGAAAACATTCACTGCCGTTGGGCAACCAACGAAAAGACCGCCATGGAAACGGCCATGGGAATGTCTTTTGCCGGAAAACGTTCGCTCGTGTGCATGAAACACGTGGGTGTCAATGTGGCTGCCGATCCTTTGATGAATTCTTCCATCTCGGGCATTGTGGGCGGTTTGGTTTTCGTGGCCGCCGACGATCCATCCATGCATTCTTCGCAGAACGAGCAAGATTCGCGCTTCTACGGCAATTTTGCCATGATTCCTATTTTGGAACCTTCCAATCAGCAAGAAGCTTACGACATGGTGTATGCCGGATTTGAACTATCGGAACGCATTGGTTATCCCGTGATGTTGCGTATCACCACGCGTCTGGCTCACTCGCGCGCCGGCGTGCAGCGTAAACCCCAACTTCCGCAGAACAAGATGCATTTCTCGCAAGATCCCAAGCAGTTCGTGCTTTTGCCGGTGAATGCCCGTCAGCGTTACAAACAATTGTTGGCTGCGCAAAACGACATGCAGGCATCTTCATTGAACTCGTCTTTCAATGCTTATTACGATGCGACTGACAAATCTAAAGGTATCATTGCCTGCGGTATCGGCTATAATTACTTGATGGAAAATTTTCCGCAGGGATGTCCTTGGCCTGTGCTTAAAATTGGACAATATCCGCTGCCGGAAGTTCGTATCCGTCAGATGCTCAAGGAATGCGAGCAGATTATTGTGATTGAAGAAGGTGCGCCTGTGGTGGAAAATACCATCAAGGGACTTTGCTACGAAGAAGGCAAAATTCAAGGTCGTTGTAGCGGTCTTTTGCCTCGCGACGGAGAATTGAATCCGGATATCGTGGCTGAGGCTTTCGGCTTGGATCATGCTTCGGCTTACGCGCGTCCGCAAGTGGTGCTTCCTCGTCCGCCGGCACTTTGCCAAGGTTGTGGTCATAGAGATATGTACGAAGCGCTCACCGAAGTGGTGCGATCTCTCGGTGACGATGCCCGCGTGTTTGGCGATATCGGTTGTTACACATTGGGTTATCTGCCTCCTTTCCGCGTGTTGAACTCGGCTCTTGATATGGGCGCTTCCATCACTATGGCCAAGGGCGCGTCCGATGCGGGATTGAAGTATCCTGTGGCTGTCATCGGAGACTCTACCTTCACCCATTCCGGTATGACGTCTTTGCTCGATGCCGTGAATGCCAACGCTCCCATCACCGTTATTATTTCCGATAATGAAACCACCGGCATGACGGGCGGTCAAGACTCGGCCGGCACGGGCAAAATTGAAGCCATCTGTTTGGGTTTGGGCGTGGACCCCGCGCATTTGAAAGTGCTGGTTCCGCTGAAAAAGAATCACCAAGAAATGGTGGAGGTCATTCGTCAGGAAATCAATTATCCGGGTTTGTCGGTGATTATTCCGCGTAGGGAATGTATCCAGACAGCGGCGCGTCGCAAGAAAATGCAAGCCAAAGAAAATCAAGCCTAAGTCATTAAACAACAAAGAACAATGAAAATCGATATTATATTGTCGGGCGTGGGAGGCCAAGGTATTCTTTCCATTGCCACCATTATCGGAGAAGCCGTATTGAGCGAAGGTTTGCAAATGAAGCAATCTGAAGTGCATGGCATGAGCCAGCGTGGGGGAGACGTGCAGTCGAATCTGCGTATTTCCGACCAAGCTATTTATTCCGACTTGATTCCACAAGGTCAATGCGACCTGATTCTTTCTTTGGAACCCATGGAAGCGCTTCGCTATCTGCCTTATCTGAAGAAAGATGGCTGGTTGGTGACCAGTTCCGTGCCATTTGTGAATATTCCCTCTTATCCGGAAGCCGAAGCTTTGAAAGCCGCTCTCGATGCGGTGCCCAATAAGGTGGTGCTCGATGTGGAATCTATTGCCAAAGATTGTGGTTCGGCGCGTTCGGCCAATATGGTGCTTTTGGGTGCAGCTACGCCCTTTTTGCATCTTTCGTACGAAAGCATAGAACAAGGCATCCGTGATATTTTCTCACGCAAGGGAGAAGATATCGTCAACAAGAACATTGCGGCACTTCAAGCAGGAAAGGCTGTGGCCGAACAAAGATAAATTTATGTCTGTCAAGAAGATACTGCTCTTCATCGTCACTTGTATCTTGCTTTTGGCTGCGGTGGCGTTTTTCTTCCCCAAAGACGGAATCACCTTGGGTGATATCACTTTGCGTTTTCCCGATTTGAAGGAAATGCTTTCGACGCAGGAAGAAGACGAACTTCAAACGCCGCGCATCAGTCCGGAGGAACAATTAGCCAAGATGAGCAAGGCTTTGGAAATGAAGCAGCTATCGGAACTGGCAGATTCTTTGGCCTATTATAGACAAATCTTTTCGACCGCTTCGGTGGGCATTCAGTTCCCCTACGATGATCCTTCGCTTTTCGATGGTTTTTTCCGCGACATGGAAAATGCACAATCCGAAGGGAATCTGGTGCGCGTGCTGCATTACGGAGATTCTCAAATAGAGCAAGATAGAATTACCTCCACGCTGAGAATGAATTGGCAAGAACGATTCGGCGGTATGGGTTGCGGCATGATTCCGGCTTTACAGACCATTCCGACTCCCTTCCTCAAGCAGGAACATGGCGGTGATATGCATAAATTTCTGGTGTATAGCCACGAAGAATTCAAGGCCGAACACAATCAGTATGGGCCCATGGCGCAATTTGTCCGAGTGACAGATTCTGCCCGCATGACCGTGTCGCCCCGTTATGCCAATCAATCGAAATCCATGCGATGCTGCACGCAGGTTAAGGTGTTAGTTGCCAATGCACAAGCGGGTTTCCGTGCCATTCTTCATCACGACGGACAATGGCAGGAAAGAGTGATCAGCGATAGCAGCGCGCAGCTACATATGCTTCAGTGGGAATTTGAAAAGCCTCAGGAAAACATCGACCTTAGCTTCTGGGGAAATGCTGATATTCAGGCAGTTCTTTTGGATGGAAAGAGTGGTGTGGCGGTAGATAACATTCCCATGCGCGGTTGTTCGGGTACCATTTTTGCTTCTATCGACAAGGCTTCTTTGGCAGAAGCTTATCGTTTGCTCGATCCTCGTCTCGTGATCTTGGAGTTTGGCGGAAACCGTATGCCGATGATTACATCGAAAGATGATATTGCGCTTTATATGAGACGTTTGTCTTATCAAATCCGTTATTTGAAAAACTTGCTTCCTCGGGCTGCCTTTCTGTTTATAGGTCCGGCCGACATGGCCTGCAGCGTGGACGGTAACACGCAAACCTATCCGCTTCTGGAAGATCTGATTGAAGCTTTGCGCTCTACTTGCATGGACAATCAGGTGGCTTTTTGGGATATGTATCAGGTGATGGGCGGTCGCAATACCATTATTGAGTGGACCAAGACACAGCCAGCCTTGGCCGCGCCCGATTACATTCATTTCACGGTGCGTGGCGCGCAGCGCATTGCCGGGCTTTTACAGCAAAGTTTCGACATCTGTTACGATTATTATCGTTTCCGCCAGCAACATTTAGATGATTCAACCATGTTGCAAATCAGTCGTTTGGATACGACGCAGAATTATCGTCAGGCTTGGGAGGAATTGTTGGAAGAAAGTCGTGCCGATTCTTCGGTCTGGAATGAGATTGAAGAAGGTTTGGACTCAATTTTTGGAGGTGTTGCCTTATGAAAAAGCTCGCTAAGATATTCTGCTTAATGGCTTGTTTGGCCGCCTTTTCCCTTTTTGAAGGATTCGTTCTCGCAGCGCAATCGTCCACCGCGCTTGAGAAGGCAGGCACGTCCGAGGCGGTGCAAACTTCAGCTGCTGCATTGACTTTTCCGAGCGATTCGACGGCATTATATCCTTTTTACCAACATCTCGATTCCTTGCGAAAAGGCGAACGTAGCCGTTTGAATATTTTGCATATAGGAGCTTCTCATGTGCAGGCGGGCGTTTTTTCTCATCGTATGCGTTGGCATTTTGCGCAACTCGGTGATACCTCGGCTTTGCCTTCACGCGGGCTGATTTTTCCTTATTCGGCAGCGCGTACCAACAATCCACCTTATTATAAGGTGAGCAGCCAAGGACAATGGAAGACCACCCGCAATGTCTATAAAGAACACGATGTACCCCTGGGAATGAGCGGTATAGCCATCAGTACCCAAGATACTTCGTCCACTTTGTTTCTGCGTTTGAACCGCGATTCCAGCCTCGTGTATCATTTCAATAGGATACGCTTGCTTACCAATGAACCTTCGCCATCTTTTATTCCCTGTGTAGATGATTCTATTTTAGGAACTTACGATCGCGATTCCCGCACTTGGACCTTCCATTTGCTGCAAGAAAAAGATTCATTTTCTCTCTCGTTCATAGAAAATACATTCGTGAAAGAATTCATGGAAATGCAGCGACTTCCTTTTATGCCGGAAGATTCTGCCTACTTCCAACTGAATGGAATCCTGCTCGACAACGACAATCCGGGCGTCTGCTATCATGCCATCGGGGTGAACGGCGCTTCGGTGCACGATTATATTCGTTGCCCGCATTTTGCCCGCGACATGAGGCTGTTGCAACCCGATCTGGTAATTTTCGGCATAGGCATCAACGATGCGACAAAGCCAGAATTTACCAAGGAATTGTTTGTGAGCCAGTACGATACCCTTATCACTTATTTGCGCGATGCCAATCCCGCACTAAGCATGATTTTCATGACAAACAACGATAGCTACATACGACGAAAGAAACCCAACGAAAAAGCTTTGGTGGCCCGGGATGCCTTTGCGGAACTGGCCGAGAAGCACCAGGCCGCACTTTGGGATGTCTTCGATATGATGGGCGGTTTGGGAAGTGCTTACCGTTGGTATCAGAATGGATTGATGAAACCCGACTTGGTGCATTTCAGCAACCAAGGATATGAATATTTGGGCGATTGTCTGTTTGAGGCTATCATGCAAGATTATAAACATTATCAGAAACAAAAGGAAGAGTGACACGTTTATTGGAATATTTCAGTTTCAATTCGGAGGCCCCCTTGCTGTTTACGCAATTCTATTTCTGGGCCTTCTTTGCCTTGGTTTTTGCGGTGTTCGGCTTGTTGCACAACAAGTTGCTGCTCCGTAATCTCTTTCTTTTCGTTGCCAGCGCCTTTTTCTACTACAAGACCAGCGGTATCTGTTTGCTCATTCTCTTGTTTTGCACCATTTCCGACTTCTTGATTGCCAAGAAGATACATGCCAGCACCCATTCACTCCGACGAAAATCCTGGTTGATGTTGAGCATTGGCATCAATTTGCTGCTGCTCTGTTATTTCAAGTATTCGTATTTCTTTACCGATCTGATAAACAATATATTCGGTACTCAATGGCGCGTGTTCAATGTTTTTTCATTAGCCGGAAATGCCTTGGCAGGAAGGCCGGTTTTCAGTGTAGACAGAATCATCTTGCCCGTGGGTATCAGTTTCTATATTTTCCAGACCATCAGCTACACCATGGATGTGTACAGAGGTCGTGTGCAGCCCGTCAAGTCATGGCTCGACTACGGATTTTATGTGAGCTTTTTCCCGCAGTTGGTAGCCGGACCCATTGTGCGTGCCAATACCTTCATTCCGCAGATTTACAAGCCTTTCCACCTGAGCCGCAGGCAATTTGGCATAGCCGTTTTCTGGATACTCAATGGTTTGGTCAAGAAGATTGTGCTGAGCGATTATTTGGCCGTGAACTTTATCGACAGGGTGTTTGCCAATCCGAGCATGTATAGCGGTTTCGAAAATCTCTTCTCGCTATTTGCCTATTCTTTGCAAGTGTATGCCGACTTCTCCGGCTACACCGATATTGCCATAGGCGTGGCCATGCTCATGGGTTTCTATTTGCCGCAAAACTTCAATTCTCCATATAAGGCTACCAATGCCGGCAATTTCTGGAAACGTTGGCATATTTCTTTAAGTCGTTGGTTACAAGAGTATTTGTATATTCCATTGGGAGGAAATCGAAAGGCAACTTTCGGTACGTATTTTTGGATTGTCACCATGGCCTTGATTGCCGTTGCCTTGAGCCGAAGCATTTGGTTGTTTGTCGGCGTGGCATTGATTCTGCTCCTTTCCTTGTGGTTTACCCGGAACAATGCCGATAAGAGACGCAAACTTACCACCAATCTCAACTCGCTCAATACCATGTTGTTGGGAGGCCTTTGGCATGGCGCTAGTCTGAACTTCGTTATCTGGGGCGGATTGAATGGATTGGGCGTCATTATCTATAAAACCTGGAAGGCTTGGTCGGCTTCTGTGCGAATGTGGGTGATGTTGGCCCTTTTTGTCATAGTATTTGTCTGCAATACATATATTTATCCTTGCGCGGCGCTCAATATAGCCGTCATTTGGATAGGCACTCTCACTGTGTTTACCGTGATTAGATTTATCTACATGCTTTGTGGCGAGTTGTTTGCACTATCCTTGAAGCCCTCTTTAGAAAAGGCATTTTCTACCATTTGGGGCGTAACGCAGACCTTTGTTTTCATCACCTTTACGCGACTGTTTTTCCGTTCCGGCTCCAATCTGGATCCGGCAGAGGCCAATCGCGTGGCTTGGGAAACTGCGGTGAACATGATTGAAAAGATTGGCGGGGCTTGGGATGTGACAATTATTCCGCAAGTGATACAATCTTATGCCTCTGTTTTCGTTTTATTTATCCTGGGCATGATTATTCACTGGTTGCCGCAACGATGGAAACGACGTTACCGCATCGCCTTTGCCAATATGCCGATTCCTCTGATGATTTTGGTGGTGGTGGCAACGGTGTTCTTTGTCTATCAGTTTATTACGGCCGATTTGCAAGCCTTTATCTATTTTCAATTCTGATGTGTATGAAACGGATGTTGATACTTCTGATACTATTTTTGCCTATGTGTTTGATGGCCAATGAAAAGGGCTACCAAAGCCAGGTGCTGTCGCCCCGCGTGAAGAGTTTGCAGGTGCATCTGGCCTCCGATTGGCAAAAAGCACCGGTCATTGAAATGGGCAGCGATCAGCAAGTGACTGTCTCTTTCGACGAAATGTCGCATGAATATTTGCGTCTGGCTTACCGCGTGCTGCATTGCAATGCCGATTGGACGCCTTCCGGCATGAACGAGTTGGAATATCTCGAAGGCTTTTCCGAAAACGATCTTCCCGAAGGCAACAGCTCGGAAGCGACCACCGTGGAATACACGCACTACAGCTTCTCCTTGCCCAACGAACAAGTGCAATTGAAACTTTCCGGCAATTATGTGCTGGAGGTTTTCGATCGCGATGCCGAAGAAGACGAAGCCTTGCTTTTGCGCGCTTGTTTTTCCCTGCTCGACAGAAAAGTGGGTCTCGATGCTAAGGTTTCTGCCCAAACAGACCAGGCCTACAACGATAAATTTCAGCAAGTTTTCATCGAAGTGCAGACGCCCATGGGCCTGATAAGCCGTCCGGAAAGCGATGTGACAATCATGATTCGTCAGAATCGCCGTGTCGATAACCAAGTCTTGGGCGTGCCGCTTTACATGAGCACCGGAAATGCCTTACACTACAAACATCAGCCGGCATTGGTCTTCGAGGCGGGCAATGAATACCGACGTTTCGAGATAAGCAGCCATAAGTTGCCGGGCATGGGCGTGGATCGCTTGGATTTTCAACGACCTCATTATCACGCATTTCTTTTTGCCGATCAGCCTCGTCTTTCGGGTTACACCTACGACGAAGACCAAAACGGTCGCTTTTATATCCGCAACCGCGAGGCCGATTTTTTGCAAAGCGATTATCAAGTGGTACACTTCTGTTTGCCGGCTTCGAAACCTTTTGATAAGCCACTGTATCTGCTGGGCGATTTTGTGCAGGCTAATATGTCGCAAGTGCTTCCATTACAGTACAATGAAGAGACCGGGGCTTATGAAATGGAACTTTTGCTCAAGCAAGGACTGTACAATTATTGTTACGCTTTGGGCCATCTTTCCGAGAATGCACTGCCTTCTGAGGGCTATTGCGTGGGGGCCATCGAAGGAGATTATTGGCCTACGAAGAACGAGTATCAAATTTTCGTGTATTACAGACCATTCGGTGGCCAATACGATGAACTGATAGGTTACGGCGAAGTGACAAATTGAAGAAGCGAACCGAGACTTAATTGACGTACACCGTCGGGAAATATTCTTGAAAAAGACAACGGGCCTTCTCCAACTGTTCCGGGCTGTTTTCTTTGACCCCTTCTAATGGGTATTTCCATCCCATGGCTTCGTATTTGTGGACGCCCAAGGTATGATAAGGCAGAATCTCCACTCGTTCAATCATTTTGTAGTTTCCCAAGGCTCGGCCCAAATCGCGGATGTCTTCTTCCATGTCGCTATGTCCGGGCACCAATACATAACGTAGCCAGAAAGGATGTCCTTGCGCTTCTAAGTAAGCAGCCGTGCGAAGCGTTTCTGCATTGTCGTGGCCGGTAAGAGCGCGATGCCGCTCTTTGTTGAATTCCTTGATGTCGAGCAAGACCAGATCGCAGAGTCGCCAAAGTTCCTCCACGGCGGCGTTGCGGATGGATCCATTGGTATCTAAGCAGATATGAATGCCGGCTTCTTTCAGACGTTTGAAAAGGGGAATGAGGGCTTCGGCTTGCAAGGAAGGCTCACCTCCACTGAAGGTGATGCCTCCTCGTTTGCCAAAAAAAGGTTTTTCGCGCAGAGCCATTTGCAGAATCTCTTCTTCATCGACTTCCTGACAGACTTCTTTCAGCGATATGGTATCCGGATTGGCACAGTATGCGCAACGAAAATTGCAACCCTGCAAGAATACCACCAAGCGCAGCCCCGGTCCGTCGAAAGTGCCGAGCGATTCGTATGAATGGACGCGAATCATGAAAATCTTACATTTTTTCGTGGAAACTACGTGAAATCACTTCCAACTGATGTTCGCGACTCAGCTTCGTAAAGTTCACGGCATAACCCGAAACGCGAATGGTGAGCTGCGGATATTTTTCCGGATGATCCATGGCGTCGAGCAACATTTCGCGGTTCAATACATTGACATTCAGGTGATGCGCACCCTTCGTGAAGTATCCGTCGATGAGCGTGACTAAGTTCTCGATACGCGTGGCTTCGTCCACACCAAGTGAGCGGGGAACGATAGAAAAAGTGTTGCTGATACCATCTTGCGAGTCGCGATAGCGCAGTTTAGATACAGACGAGAGCGAAGCTACAGCACCATTTTTGTCGCGTCCGTGCATGGGGTTGGCGCCGGGCGCAAAAGCAATGCCTTTGGCACGTCCATCGGGGGTGGCGCCGGTTTTCTTTCCGTACATCACGTTCGAGGTAATGGTCAAGACAGAAAGGGTAGGCTGAGCGTTCTTGTAAATAGGATGTTTCTTCAGTTCTTCGTTGAAGTAGTAAATCAAATCGACACCCAATTGATCCACGCGATCGTCGTCGTTACCGAAGCAAGGGAAGTCTTGTGCGATTTCGAAAGATTCGGTCAGTCCTTTTTCATTGCGCTTGGCCGTTACCTTACCATATTTAATGGCAGACAATGAGTCGAGCACGATAGACAAGCCTGCCACGCCGTAGGCCAAGTTGATGCGCGGGTTGGTATCGATGAGCGCCATCTGAGCCTTCTCGTAGTAGTATTTGTCATGCATGTAATGGATAATGTTCATGGCATCGTTATAGACGCGAGCCACTTCCGAGAGCACCTTTTTATAGTTCGACAGCACTTCTTCGTAGTTGAGTAAATCGCCCATCAAAGTAGGAATGCCCTTCACGATTTGCGTGCCGGTGTTTTCGCAGCGACCTCCATTAATGGCCAGCAAGAGCGCCTTAGCCAGGTTGCAACGGGCGCCGAAGAACTGAATCTGTTGTCCGATGGCCTGGTAAGAAACACAGCAAGCAATACCGTAATCGTCGCAGAAACGCACTTCGCGCATCAGTGTGTCATTTTCGTATTGGATAGACGAAGTGTCGATGGAAACCTTGGCGCAGAATTCCTTGAAACCTTCCGGCAATTCGGGGCTCCAAAGCACCGTCAAGTTAGGCTCGGGCGAAGGCCCGAGGTTGTAAAGCGTCTGTAAGAAACGGAAAGAAGTTTTGGTCACCTTGGTGCGTCCATCGTTGAATCGTCCGCCAATGGCTTCGGTAATCCAAGTGGGGTCGCCGGCAAAAATATCGTTGTACGACTGCATGCGCAAATGACGAATCATACGCAATTTGATGACAAACTGGTCGATGAGTTCCTGTGCAAACGATTCCGTGATATAACCCTTGTCCAAATCGTATTGGATATAAATGTCGAGGAACGACGACACATTACCCAAAGACATGGCAGCACCGTCTTGTTCTTTCACAGCTGCCAAATAAGCCATGTACACCCATTGTACGGCTTCCTGTGCCGAGGTGGCCGGACGACTCAGATCCAATCCGTAGTATTCGCCCATCACCTTCATGTCTTTCAAAGCCTTGATTTGCTCGGCCACTTCTTCGCGCAAACGAATGTTGGCGTCGGTCATGGGCGAAACAAGCGACCTAAAGTCGGCTTCCTTGGCCTGGATGAGTCGGTCAATGCCGTACAAGGCCAAACGACGATAGTCTCCGATGATGCGGCCGCGGGCATAATTGTCGGGCAAACCGGTAAGGAAACCCAAAGAACGGAAGGTGCGGATTTCTTCGGTATAGACATCGAAAACGCCGTCGTTGTGAGTTTTGCGGTAGTTGGTAAAAATGTCCTTGACGCGTTCATCCACTTCCACACCGCGTTCACGACAAGCGCGCGATACCACATTGATGCCGCCGAAAGGTTTGATGGCGCGCTTCAAGAGTTCGTCGGTCTGCAAGCCCACAATAAGTTCGTTTTCCTTGTCGATATAACCCGCCTGGTGCGAGGTGATGGTAGAAACCGTTTTGTTGTCTAAGGCAAGTACTCCACCCATGCGACGTTCTTGCTCAATGGCTTGAAGACATTTGTTCCAAATCTTGAGGGTACGTTCAGTGGCTTTTTCCAAAAATGATGCATCACCGGTATAAGGCGTGATGTTCTGCTGTACGAAATCTGCTACATTGATGCTGTCACACCATATACCGGCCTTAAAATGGCTTGTTGTATTCTCCATGTCTGAGTGTTGTTCTAAAAATCAGAAGTTGTTCAACAATTAAAAGTTTTCCAAAAGGAAGCGTTCTGCTTCCACGTTCCACAAACCTTGGTGCTTCTGGCAAAGTTCATCGAGCGTCTTGAAACGAGCATCGCTTTCGCCCAATTTGGCAAAGTCTGCAATGGGAGTGAGCGGCATTTCGATATGGTTGTAGATAAGCTTCTTGCCTCCGGGGATTTCGGGCAAATGCAAAGTGGCTTCGGGAACGGCGTTCAGGCCACCGATATGGGTCACCAAACCGGCAGGGTCGAGGCCTTTACCCATCAAGTACAAACCTTCAATCATGTCGTCGGTGTTACCACCACTGGTGCCAACTACGTGGGTATAAGCATAATGCACATTGTAGAAGTTGAACATGGCACTGAAATCGGCACGGCTCGGACCGGCAAAGAAGTTCAAGCAACCATCGAAGGCCAAAATGGCATCGGCTTGTTCAACCACGGGACGTACGGGAGCAAAGCAGAAAACATCGTTGTAACCTTCGCCACCGCTGATAGCTTTCAATTCTGCCACAGGATCGGCCATATTGCCGGTGTTGATGTAGCGCAAATCGATGCCGCGTGAAGCAGCAAATTCAGGCGTGTACAGCGATGCGGCTCTGTCCAGACGAGCCTGATCGACGTCGGTCACTACCAAAAGAGCAGGATGACGGTCTTCGCGATGCAAAACATAATTGATGGCGGCCAATCCCATAGGACCCACACCAGCCAAAATGGCCATCTTACCGTTTTCAACGATTTCCATCGTGTGGATGTATTTACCGGGCGTGGTATGATAGTTGGCGTGCATGGCACCGATAACGCAGCTCAGCGGTTCCGACAAAGAAGCAGGGTAGTAGCCTTCGCCCTTGTAAGGCAGCAAGCAACCGAGTTCCATCACTTCGTTGGGAATGATTACGTAAGTGGCATCACCACCGACAAACTGATACGAATAGCCGGGAGCGCTCAACACGCCTACGGGGCCATCTTCGTAGTTGATAGCAGGTTGGATGGAAAATTTGTCACCCACTTTGAATTGGTCTGCCCACTTGGCGCCCACTTCTACCAATTCGCCTGCAAACTCATGACCGATGATAACGGGATTTTCTGCCACATCGTTGGGCACTCGTTTGTGATCGCTTCCTTGGCTGGCTGCCTTGTAAGAAGACATACAGAGGCTGTCGCATACAACCTTGGCCAAAATTTCATTTTCCTTGATGGCGGGCAATTCGAAACTTTCCAAACGGAGGTCGTTCTTGCCATACAAACGTACTGCTTTCGCTTTCATAATGATAATTTTATAATGATTTATATTTCGATATCAATTTGGTTGTCAACGCGATACGCTTTTCTTTATACTGATTTTCGCCCCGCGCTAACAAGTTTCAAAGATAATGCTTTTTACCGATGCAACGACTATCTTGCTCAAATAAATTATTCTTTCCTTGTTTTCTCACTTTTGATGCCTTTTTCGCGAAATCTCACATCGAAATTGAAGCCATTTTCAGGGAATAAACTTTGGCGTCAAAATGGACTAAAATGGACCAAGGCTGAGCGGTGTTGCTTGATTATTTTGTCGCTCAGAGAAAATTTTTAAAGAGATTATTCAATAATTATGGAAATAGATTGCGAAAATTATACTGTTTTATGGAAATAGAAATGAACAAATTGTATTATTTATGGAAATAGATTACTGGAAATTTGCTGTTTTATGGAAATAGAATTATTTTTGCAGTAAAATAATATGAATTATGAATACTCAGACATTACTATCAATAGTAGCAGACCAGCGTGAGGAGTTGCTAGCGAATGATTACTCGGAGTTGTGCCCACGTCCT
>JAFUIP010000009.1 GCA_017468435.1 Bacteroidales bacterium | reverse complement strand
CCACATTGTGGACATCTTTCTCGTCGACTTTTTGCCATAAAAAAAATAACTTTGATGAAAACGTTTTCATCAAAGTTATCTTATTTGTTTGTATTTTAATTACTTACAAAGGTTTTACCAACCGTTTTTGGCAATTATACCAGAAAAATCAATCGTGTCGGGTCGAATGCCAACAGCGGTACCAGAAACTTGCAACAAATGGTGAAAATGGGCGAGAAAAGGTAGATAACCAAGGAGTTGCGACCTAAATATAAGCAAGCAGATTTGCATTTTCCTTTGATATAAGGAAAGATGAACAAACAAAGACTGATGACAAAATACACGATAAGAATTCCGCTAACTTTGTGACAATGAAGCCATTGTCCGCGTGTCAGAAGGATGGCCAAAGCCGGTAAGGCCCAAATAGATGGTTTGAATAGTTCGTCAAAGCGCAAGCGGCTCTGTGAAAGCACGAATCCGGCCAAGAAATAGAAAGAATAACTCAGCGTCATCAGGCCGGCGCGCGAAACAAGCCAGAACAAGATGCTGATGATGATGCTTCGGCTCAGCAAGGTCAGTTTGTCGGCGAGGCGCGTCACGGCGTAGCTCAATACTTTACAGATAATCAGCGTGTGCAAAAACCAATAAGGTCCCAGCGGGTCGATGAATAATTTTTTCAGAAACAGGCTCAGACCCAGGCCGTCCACATGGTCGTTGATAGGTAGAAACGAAGCCATCAGCACATAGCCGCTTTCCATAATCAGGTAAGGAATAAACAACCACAAAATGCTTGTGGCAAAGGATTTTACGCTTTTGTTGCCTTTGCTCAGAAATCCTGAAATCAGCAGGAAACCAGGCATGTGGAACGTATAAACGAATTGCTTTATATAAGGGTATCCTTCGCTGAAATAGACCAGGTGAAATGCTACCATCAGAACGATGAAAACAGCTTTCAAAAAGTCGAGTTGTTCCAGACGATTATCGTGAATCTTGCGCTGCATCGGGTTTTCCATTTGAATGATTTTTCGCGTAAAAAGTTTTCCGCAAAATTAAGGAAAATGTCCCGATTTTGGTGTTATATTTGCCTTCTTGATTTTTGAATTTTACGATATGCAACCATTCATACACTTACACGTTCATACTCAGTTCTCTGTACTCGACGGACAGGCTTCGGTGAAGGGCTTGGTGGATAAGGCCATCAAGGATGAGATGCCTGCGGTAGCCATTACCGACCATGGCAATATGTTCGGCGTGAAAGAATTTGTCGATTACATCGGAAAAAAGAACAAGGACCGCAAAAAAGAAGGTTTGGAACCCTTCAAGCCTATCATCGGTTGTGAGGTGTATGTGGCGCGTAACGGCAAGGAAAATAAGCGAAAGGAAGTGAAATCCGATCAGCGTGGTTGGCACCTTATTTTGTTGGCGAAAAACAAGAACGGCTACAAGAATCTGATCAAAATCGTGTCGCGTGCCTGGGTGGATGGTTTTTATTATACCTCGCGCACCGATCATGCCGATTTGGAAAAGTATCACGAGGATATCATCTGCTGCTCGGCTTGTTTGGGTGGAGAAGTTCCTTCTTATGTTTTAAAAGAGGAATACGATAAGGCGGAGGCTTCCATTCTCTGGTTCAAGAATCTTTTCGGAGATGATTATTATCTTGAATTACAGCGTCATAAACCTACGGTGCCCAATGCGGCGCAAGATACCTATCCCAAGCAGGAAAAAGTGAATGCCTTTCTGGTGGAAATGGCTCGCAAGCATAATATAAAGCTCATTGCCAGTAACGATGTCCATTTTATTGATGAAGAAGATGCCGAGGCCCATCATCGCCTGATTTGCGTGAATACGCGTCAGGAGGTGAACGATGCCACCAAAATGGCTTATACCAAGCAGGAATGGTTCAAGACCCAGGAAGAAATGAACGAGACCTTCGCGGATTTGCCTGAAGCTCTGAGCAATACTCGCGAAATCGCCGACAAGGTGGAGATTTATTCCATCGATCATGATCCTATTTTGCCCAACTTCAACATTCCGGAAGAATTCGGTACGGAAGAGTCTTATCGTCAGAAGTTTAGCGAGCAAGATCTGTTCGACGAATTTACCCGCGACGAAAACGGAAATGTGGTGCTCAGCGAGGAAAAAGCCTTGGAAAAAATCAAGAAACTGGGTGGTTACGACAAATTGTATCGCGTCAAGCTGGAAGCTGATTATTTGGCGAAACTGGCTTGGGAAGGCGTGGAGCGTATGTACGGCAAGAAGGAGACCTTGAGCGACGAAGTGAAAGAGCGTATCAATTTCGAGCTGTATATCATGAAGACCATGGGTTTCCCCGGCTACTTCCTTATCGTGCAAGACTTTATTCGTGCGGCACGCGAAGAATTGGGTGTGTCGGTGGGTCCGGGTCGTGGCTCTGCTGCGGGTTCTGCGGTGGCTTATTGTCTGGGCATCACCAAGGTCGATCCCATCAAATACGACTTGCTGTTCGAACGTTTCCTTAATCCCGACCGTATTTCTTTGCCAGATATCGACATTGACTTCGACGATGATGGACGTGCAGAAGTGCTTCGTTGGGTGGAGAATAAATATGGTAAGGAAAAGGTGGCGCATATCATCACTTATGGCACCATGGCTACCAAGTCGGCCATCAAGGATGTGGCCCGTGTGGAAGGTTTGCCCATTGCCGAATCTAACCGCTTGGCCAAGCTGATTCCCGATCGTTTGAACGAGCCTGGTACGGATAAGTCTCTCAAAATCAACTTTAAGAACTGCCTGCAATATGTGCCCGAACTGAAGGCGGAATTGGAATCGCCCAACCCGCTGGTGCGCGAAACCATGAAATATGCGGTGCAATTGGAAGGAAATGTGCGCAATACCGGTGTTCACGCTTGCGGTGTCATCATCGGTCGTGACGATATTTCCGACTGGGTGCCGGTGTCTATTGCCGAAGACAAGGAAACAGGCGAGCAATTGTTGGTGACTCAGTACGAAGGTTCTGTCATAGAATCGACCGGTCTGATCAAGATGGACTTCTTGGGGCTCAAGACTTTGTCTGTCATCAACGAGGCCTTGAAAAACATTAAGTTGTCGCGAGGCATAGACATCAACATCGATGAAATCTCGCTCGAGGACGAATTGACATATCAGCTGTATTGCAAGGGTTTGACCACCGGAACCTTCCAGTTTGAATCGCCCGGTATGCAGAAGTATTTGCGCGAATTGCAACCTTCTCAGTTTGAAGATCTTATTGCGATGAATGCGCTGTATCGTCCGGGCCCGATGGATTATATTCCCGACTTTATCGATAGAAAGCAGGGCCGCAAGCCCATAGAATACGATATTCCCATCATGGAAAAATACCTGAAAGATACCTACGGAATCACGGTGTATCAGGAACAGGTGATGTTGCTTTCGCGTTTGTTGGCCAATTTTACCCGCGGTGAGAGTGACAGTCTGCGTAAGGCGATGGGTAAGAAGCTGAAAGACAAGCTGGATGAAATGAAGCCTAAGTTTGTGAGCGGCGGCCAGGCTAACGGTCACGATCCCAAGGTTTTGGAAAAGATCTGGGCCGACTGGGAAAAGTTCGCTTCTTATGCTTTCAATAAATCGCACGCCACTTGCTATTCGCTGGTAGCTTATCAGACGGCCTATTTGAAGGCCCATTATCCGGCTGAATTCATGGCTGCCGTGATGACGCGTAATATCAACGATATCAAGGAAGTAACCAAGATGATGACCGAGTGTAAGGTGCTTGGCATCGAAGTGCTCGGCCCGGATATCAACGAATCGGGCTATCATTTCATGGTTAACAAAGACGGAAACATCCGCTTCGGATTGGGCGCCATCAAGGGAATGGGCGAATCGGCGGTGAAAGCCATCATAGACGAACGCGACAAGAACGGACCCTACAAATCTGTGTACGACTTGGTGGAACGCATCAATCTTTCGGCCTGTGGTAGCAAGAACATCGAAACCATGGCCTATGCGGGCGCCTTCGATAGTTTTCCGGACATGGTGCGTGAGCAGATTAATATGTGCAACGATAAAGGCGAGGTCTTCTTAGAGACGCTGATGCGTTATGGCGTTAAGTTTCAAGAAGATAAGAATAATATGTTTGCCAGCATCTTCGGCGACGAACTGCAATCGGCCATTCAGCGTCCGCCCATGCCGCCCATGCCGCTCGATTGGTCGAAATTAGAACGTCTCAACAAGGAGAAATTCTACGTGGGCATGTATCTTTCGGCCCATCCGCTCGACGAATACTACGTGTTCATGAATTATGTCTGCAACCTGAAACTCGACGAATTGAGCCGAGGCGAAATGCAAGACGACAAATCTTACGTGCTGGGTTGCATGGTGCGCGAAGTGAAGGAAATGACCAGCCAGAAGGGCGATTTGTGGGCCATCGTCACTTTCGAAGACTATGAATCTACCTACGACATTCGTTTCTTTTCGAGAGAATATGCCCAGTGGGGCGGATTCTTGAAAAAGGGTAACTTCCTGTCTTTGAGAGGAAGATATCTGCCGAGAAGTCGTTGGAAACCGGATGAAAAGACCTTCGTGGTGCAGCAAATAAATTTATTGTCGCAAGATGCTGCCGAGGCTGTTGAAAAATTGCAAATTAGTGTACCTTTGTACGACATTGACGAGCTCTTTGTGGATGAATTTGTCAATCAAATGACGGCCCATCCCGGGAAAGTGAGTCTGTATATGCAGGTGTACGACGATCGTTCTCAACCTCGCTTGATGACGAGATTGTACTCGATTAAATATAAAGTGAATTTGACAAAAGAACTGATGGAATATCTCGAAAGTATTCCCAGTGTGAAAATAAAAGTGAATTGATAACAACAAAAAATTAGAATTATGGCACTTCAAATGACCGATGCAAACTTTAACGAGTTGCTTAACAGTGGAAAACCTTTGGTAATTGATTTTTGGGCAGAATGGTGTGGACCTTGCCGCATGGTGGCTCCTATCATCGAAGAATTGGCCGAAGAATATGGCGATCGCGTGCTCATTGGCAAGATGGACGTAGATAAGAACGACGAAGTATGCAGCCAGTTCGGCATCCGCAATATTCCTACCATTTTGTTCTTCAAGAACGGACAATTGGTTGATAAACAAGTGGGTGCTGCTCAGAAAGCTGCTTTGGCCGCCAAGATTGACGCGCTGCTGTAATGGCAGGGCCGGCATGAGAGGACGGCTTCTGATGTCTTTGCCTGTTGAATGTAGATAGATAATGAAACAACAACGTTTGCTTTGGGCCGATGACGAAATCGACCTGTTGAAACCTTATGTGCTTTTCTTGAGGGAAAAGGGTTACGATGTTCAGACTGCCACCAACGGACAGGATGCGCTTGACCTTTGTCGTGAACAATCCTTCGACTTGGTTTTTCTCGATGAAAACATGCCGGGTTTGAGTGGCCTGGAAACGCTCAATAAAATGAAAGAATGGTATCCTTCTTTGCCTATTGTCATGATTACCAAGAGCGAAGAAGAAAATATCATGGACCAGGCCATCGGAAACAAGATTGCGGATTATCTGATCAAACCGGTCAATCCGAACCAGATTCTTTTGACGCTCAAAAAGAATCTGCATCAGCAAGCCATTGTGAATGAGGCTTTGACGCAAGATTATCGTCAGAGTTTTCAAGAACTTTCCATGCAAATCAGCATGGCGTCATCTCTGGACGATTGGAAAGAGGTTTATCGTAAGCTGGTGCATTGGGAATTGGAACTCGAAGGCGCCAACACCGGCATGGACGAGTTGCTCTTGATGCAGAAACAAGATGCCAACCGTCAGTATGCCAAGTTTGTAGCTCGAAATTATGCTTCTTGGATGTCGCATTCAGATGCACGTCCGCTGATGAGTCCCGATTTGTTCCGTACTCAGGTCTTTCCGGCTATGGACAAGGGCGAAAAACTGTGGTTTATTCTTATCGACAATTTTCGTTTCGATCAGTGGCGTAGCATAAAGCCATTGGTGTCGGAGTATTTCCATATTGACGAACAACTTTTCCTGAGTTTGCTTCCTACCGCGACGCAGTATTCGCGCAACGCTATTTTTTCCGGATTGATGCCTTTGGATATTCAGCGTATGTTTCCCGATTTATGGGTGGACGAAGACGAAGAACAAGGCAAGAATCTGAACGAGGCGCCGCTTATACAAACGCAGTTGGAACGCTATCGCAAGCCTTACAAATTCAGCTATCACAAAATCAACGATGTTGAGGCCGGCGAAAAGCTTCTCGATTCTTTGTCGCAATACAAGGATTTGCCTTTGAACGTGGTGGTTTTCAACTTTATAGATATGCTCTCGCATGCGCGTACCGAGTCGAAGATGATTCGCGAACTGGCTTCGAGTCAGGCGGCATATCGTTCCTTGACGCAATCTTGGTACAAGCATTCACCTTTGTCGCAGTTGTTGCAATATCTGGCCGAGCAAAAAGTGAAGGTGATTCTGACCACCGATCATGGCACCATACAGGTGAACAATGCCGTGAAGGTGGTGGGCGACAAAAATACCAACACGAATCTTCGTTACAAATTGGGTAAATCGTTGGATTACAATCCGAAACAAGTTTTCGAAATGAAACGTCCTGCCGATTTTCATTTACCTTCGCCCAACCTGAGCACGACCTATATTTTCGCGATGAACAACGATTTCTTTGCATATCCGAACAATTACAATCATTACGTCAATTATTATAGGGACACTTTCCAGCATGGAGGTATTTCGCTCGAAGAAATGATGATTCCGCTTGTTACCCTGGAGTCTAAATAGAATTCAGAGGTTTAAATAAATGATTATGAAAAAGATATATACTCTCGAAGAAATAGATGAAGTAGCAAAGGGATTTCTTCTGCTTTTGCAGGAAAGCGCTTCGAAAGTGGTGGCCTTCTATGCGGAAATGGGTGCCGGTAAAACGACTTTCATCAAGGCTTTGTGCGCCCAACTGGATGTGCAAGCCGAGGTGAACAGTCCGACCTTTGCCATCGTCAATGATTATCCTTCGCCTCATGGCTCGGTGTTTCACTTTGATTATTACCGCATTAAGTCTATGGCTGAGGCTTTCGACATAGGTACGGAAGATTATTTCTATAGCGGACAGATTTGTTTGGTGGAATGGCCGGAAAAAATCGAGGCTTTGTTGCCAGAAGATGCTTTAATTGTGAATATCAATGTCTTACCCGATGATTGTAGAGAAATTTCTGTCGATTTGCCCTAAGCGACATTTCTGGCTGATGCTTTGTCTTTTGCTCGCGTCTTGCGGTTTGCTCGCGTCTTGCGGACAAAAGGGTAGTTTCGTGTCGGTGGATGCGGAAAAGTTTGCACTTGAAATAGCCAAGCCCGGGGTGCAGGTGGTGGATGTTCGTACGCCGGAAGAGTTTGCGGAGTCTCATATCCCTTTGGCTATCAATATCGATGTGAAAGCTGAGGATTTCGATGAAAAGATCTCGGCCCTGAGCAAACAAAATACGGTGGCCATTTATTGCCGAAGCGGTCGTCGAAGCAAATTGGCGGCCGAAAAGATGGCGGCTGCAGGATTTCGCGTGGTTGAACTGGATACCGGCATTCTTTCTTGGACCGGCGAACTTGTTAAGTCTTGTGGCGCGGCTGGCACTGACTGCGCGGCCGGCGCTGACAAAGACCGATAAAACAGAATAAGCCCCTTATTTTGACCAATAAGCCAGAAACGACTTCATAAAAAACAAAAAACGACTCCGATGAAGAGTCGTTTTTTTGTGGAGTATAGCGGACTCGAACCGCTCACCTCGACACTGCCAGTGTCGCGCTCTAGCCAGATGAGCTAATACCCCTTTGAATGATGGCGCAAAGGTAAGCCTTTTTTTGAAACTTGCAAAGGCTGTGCTGAAAATTTTTACTACTTTTGTGCGACCAATCATTATTTTTGAAAATCAACCCATTTCAATCGAAAAATTCGCTAATTATGTCGGCATCCGATTGCAAGATACAGACCAAAAATCCCAGCAAAGACAGAATCATTCTGGGAATAGATCCCGGTACCAATGTGATGGGCTACGGGGTGATCCATGTCTTGAATGGCAAGGCTAAGTATCTGTGTATGGGTGTGTTGAAGCTTTCGAAATATGAAGATCATTATCTTCGCTTGCGAAAGATTTTTGAAAGAACCATGGGGCTCATCGATGAGTATCTGCCCGATGAATTGGCTATCGAAGCGCCTTTTTTTGGAAAGAACGTGCAGTCGATGCTGAAGTTGGGACATGCCCAGGGTTGCGCCATTGCAGCAGCTTTGTCGCGAGATATTCCCATTCACGAGTATGCACCGCTGAAGATAAAAATGGCTATCACGGGCAATGGTCGAGCCTCGAAAGAACAGGTGGCCGGCATGATCAGTCGTTTGTTGAAAGTGCCCGAAGAAGACCTTTTGCCGCAGCTGGATGCCACCGATGGTTTGGCTGCCGCCTATTGTCATTACCTCGAAACCTCAAAGCCTGTGCTTTCGGTAACAGGCTGTAAATCATGGAAAGAATATGTGCAGAAGAATCCAGATAAATGCCATTGATGAATTGACTCTTTCTTTGCCCGATTTGCGAGATAGAGTGGTGGAACTGCCTGCGTCTAAGAGTATTACCAACCGGGCATTGATGTTGAAAGCGCTTTCCTCTTCGAAAACCGATTTGCGAAACCTTGCCATTTGCGACGATAGTAACAGTATGCAAGCCGCGCTCGCGAGTCAAGATTCTCTGAAAAATATAGGTGCGGCGGGCACAGCCATGCGCTTTCTCACAGCCTATTATGCCTTGCAGGAGGGTGTGGAAGTGACGCTGACCGGAAGCGAACGTATGAAGAATCGTCCTATCGCCTTGTTGGTGAATGCTTTGCGCGAGATCGGCGCCGATATCAATTATTTGGAAAAAGAATCTTATCCGCCTTTGCAGATTCGAGGCAAAGCTTTGGAAGGCGGTGAAATTCACATAGATGGAAGCATCAGCAGTCAGTATCTTTCGGCTTTGCTCATGATTGCGCCGCTTTGTCGGAAGGGCTTGGTCTTGCACATTGACGGCAAAATCAATTCGCGTCCGTACATTGCCATGACATTGTCATTGATGAAGGCATTTGGTGTTGATACACAGTGGGATGGAGCTTGTATTCGTGTGCCGGCCAAGGCTTATTCCGCGCCCGACACATACCATATAGAATACGATTGGTCGGCGGCCTCGTATTGGTTTGAAATGGTGGCGCTTTCGCCGCATGCAAAGGTCTTGCTTAAAGGTATGCAAGCGCATAGTATTCAAGGTGATGCGCGAGTCTTGGATTGGTTTTCTCAGTTGGGTGTGAAGGCGGAATTCTTGCCAGAAGGCCTCTTGTTGAGATCGAATCCGGAAGCCAGCTTGAAGCCTTTTGTGGAGGATTTCAGCCAGCAACCCGATTTGGCGCAGACCTTTGTGGTGACTTGTGCCTTGCAAGGTCGGCATTTTGCCTTGAGTGGTCTGGAGAGTTTGCGCATCAAGGAAACAGATCGAATGGCGGCCTTGGTCAATGAAATGCGAAAGTTGGGTTATGTATTGCAAGTGGAGGGAAATACTTTGCGATGGGACGGCGAGCGGAGCGAGCCGCAGGAAGAGCCGCGCATCGAGACCTACGAAGATCATCGCATGGCCATGGCTTTTGCACCGGCGGTGTTGAAGTGGAAGGGTGAGAAACAAATCATCATCCTGAATCCCAAGGTAGTAAGTAAATCTTATCCGGCTTTCTTCGATCAATTTTTCAACATCGAATCGAGCAAACAAGTCATCGACTAAAGCAAACGATAACATCGAAACAAGCGAAAAGAGACGAACGAAAAAGCAAACGATAACATCGAAGCAAGCGAAAAGAGACGAACGAAAAAGCAAACGATAACATTGAAAGCAATCGATATAAAAGCGAACAATAGCAAAATACAAACAAGATGTGGAAAATTATTATCATCATAGCGGCAGCCTTATTGTTGTTAGGCGTATTCAGTTGGTTGGCAAGCTATTTCAGATGGTTTGAGAAGCCCCGTTTCATCGATCCCGATTCTTTGCAGAGCGAGCCGGAGGAGGAAGAAAGCGAAGAATGTTGCGGGCAGCACGAGGTGTGTGAAAAAGATCTTAAAACCATGGCCCGCAAGGATATAGTCTATTATAACGATGAAGAATTGGATGCCTATCGCAAGATGTCGCCGGAGACTTACGATGAAGCCGCGCTGGAAGCCTTTTCCGAAGTTTTCTATACCCTGCGCGAAGAAGATGTGCTCGGCTGGCTCAACAGTCTGCGAATGAGAGAAATAGAGCCTCCTTTGTTTATTCGCGACGAAGCTTTGTTGATTATCTCTGAAAACCGTTATCAGGCTACGCAATAAATCCACAAAAATTCCGTTCTTATTTAGTCAGAAAAGAACATTGCGTAAGATAAAATTCATATACGAATCTCAGATTATCAGGCAAATACTGCTTTGCTTGATGCTTTTTGTCGTGTCGGCATGTTCCACACAGAAAAACACCTGGTCGTCGCGTCAATATCATGCGCTCACCACGAAGTACAATGTGCAATTCAATGGCGAAGAAGCTTTCAAAAAAGGAATGCTTCAGATAGAACAAGCTCATGTAGAGGATTTTACGAAACCTTTGATGATTTATCCCATCAGCAATCATGCCCTGGGTCTCAAGGCCACATCGTCCATGGATAGATGCATAGAGAAGTGTGAAAAGGCCATCAAGCAACACTCCATCCGAGTGAAGCCCGAGAAAAAACCGGCACGATCGGCGCCGCTCAAAGAACGTATGTTTTACGAGCAGGAAGAGTTCAACCCCGTGATGGGCAGCGTTTTCCTGCTGATGGCGCAGGCTCAGTTCAACAAGGCGGAATTTATGTCGGCCAATGCCACTTGCGCCTATATCATCCGACATTTCTCGCACGACAAAACGCTTTGCGACGAAGCCAAGATTTTGATGGCGCGCTCGTATTACGAACAGGATTGGATGTACGAAGCAGAGAATATCTTCTTGAAAATGAACGAGGAAGGCTTTTCTTCCGAACTGACGGAAACCTATGCTTTGGCCTATGCCGATTTCTTGATGAAGCGCGAAGCATACAGCGAGGCCATACCTTATATAGAAATGGCCATGCATCCCATGATGCGTAAAAAAGATCGTCAGCGCTATTCGTATCTCTTGGCGCAACTCTATCAGAAAGAGGGAAATACGCAGAAGGCAAACGACATGTATCGCGCCGTTCTCAGATTGAATCCGCCCTACGAAATGGATTTGAATGCCCGCATTGCGCAGACCGAATTAGGCGCACAGGGTGGAAAACGAGCCTCCTTGCGCAAGTTGAAACGCATGAGTCGCAATCCGAACAATACGGAGTATCTTGATGCCATCTATTATGCCATGGGTAATATTTATTTCGCTGAAAAAGATACGCTTAAGGCGGTAGAACATTATTTGATGGCCATAGAGAATACCGAAAAGAACACAAGCTACAAACAAGAAACGCTTCGTCTCTTGGGCAATTTCTATTATCAGCAGGATTCTTTTTTGCAGGCCGACCCTATGTATCAGGAACTCAAGTCGATCTTGCCCGAAACGGCAGAGGATTATGCCTTGGTGCAAGAACGCAGCGAGGTGCTTTCTGAGCTTAGTCCGCATTTGCAAACCATTTTCGATCAGGATAGTCTGCTGCATTTGGCCTCTTTGCCCGAATCGGAATTGCAAGCTTTGGTAGAAAAATGGGTGGCTGATGCCAAGAAGAAGGCCAGGGAAGAGGCTCGTTTGCAAAGTCAGCAGGAGGCTTTGGATGCCAATGCGGCCATGACCGAGGAAAGCTTGAGCGAGCAGCAACAGAATCAGCCGGCTGCGCCCGATATGAGCATGCCCGGTGGCGATAATTCCTGGTATTTTTACAACGAGACGGCCAAGGCTTCCGGAAAGCGCGAGTTTGAACGCCTATGGGGAAGGCGAAAATTGGTGGATAATTGGCGTTTGAAAAACCAGGAAAAATGGGCTGAGCTTACGTCGGGCGGAAACGGTTCCGACTTCTCCGCCGCCGATTCCGACTTCTCAGCCATCGATTCGACTTCGTTGCAGGCTTCTGATGACGCAAGCTCCGCATCCCCCGTGATTCCTGAGTTCGAGGCCAGCGAAGATCCTACGCAAGCAGGTTATTATCTGCAGCATATTCCTTTCTCGGAAGAAGAAAAAGAAGTTTGCTACGACTTGCTGAAAAGCTCTTTGTATGAGGCGGGCGTCATCTATCGCGAAAAAATGAACAGTTCGCGCTTGGCTTTGAAGACTTTCGAGGAATTGCAGACCCGCTTCCCCGACGATACGCTGCATCTGCCGCAGGCCTATTACATGAGTTACCTGATGCTGATGCAGGAAGGAAATCTGGAAAAGGCTGAAAACCAAAGGCAAAAGCTCTTGCAGGAATATCCCGAATCGCAGGAATCCGACTATCTGAAAGACGAGCAATTTATTGCCAAACTGAAAGGTATGTACCAAACGCAAGATTCCTTGTTCAAAGCTACTTACACGCATTTCTCACAAGGAAACAGCGACTCTGTCATTTACAATTATCAGTATGTGGAGGATAATTACCGCATGAGTCCCTTGCGTCCTAACTTTATGTTTATGAGGGCTTTGGAAGCTGTGAAGCAAGGCGATGGAGATACTTTCATTGCGCTTATTGCGGCCATTGCCGAAGAATATCCCGATAACGATCTTTCTGCCCTCAGCAGCGAAATGAAGGCCTATTGGGACGAAGGTCGCCGCCCCATCGGATTTGATGGCTTCTACTTGACCGACGGTCAGTCTTGGGAAGATTCCTTGGCGCAGCTGGAACTCGATTCATTGGCATCTTTGTTCACTTATCAGCCTAAGGAGGCACACGTGCTGGCCTTGGCTTATAGCAGCGATTCCATCAATGCCAACCATTTGCTCTATGATGTGGCCTTGTATAACTTCACGAATTTCCTTATCCGCGATTACGAATTGAGTTTGGAAATGTTGGGCGCTCAAGAAGTCTTGATGATCAGAACATTCGAAGATGCAGAAGATGTTTTGCGCTACATGGCCTGGATGTCGTTCCAAGGACAGCGACCTACGGATAAATATCCCGGACTTCGTTTGCTTCCTGTTTCCGAAAGCAATTGGCCGCTCATTCAAGAACGTTTCCCCGAAGAGGCCTATCGACGCTTCTTGGAAGATTATTATCAATAGAATTACGGTGCGCAAACTCGCGCGAAAACACAAAGAAGCTGCGCCTCGCAAGACACAGCTTCTCCTCTTGTATGATCCTTTAGACTTTATTTACCAGATTATTTCTTGAAATAACGTTTGAACAAACCTTCGAAACCTTTACCGTGACGAGCTTCGTCCTTGGCCATTTCGTGAACGGTGTCGTGGATGGCATCCAGGTTCAAAGCCTTGGCGCGGGCAGCGATACGCATCTTGTCGGCGCAAGCACCACTTTCGGCATTCATGCGCTTTTCAAGGTTGGTCTTGGTGTCCCAAACCACTTCGCCCAGCAATTCGGCAAACTTAGCGCAATGTTCAGCTTCTTCCCAAGCGTAGCGTTTGAAAGCTTCAGCAATTTCGGGATAACCTTCGCGGTCGGCCTGGCGGCTCATAGCCAAGTACATACCAACTTCGGTAGCTTCACCCATGAAGTGAGCGTTCAAGTCTTTCTTCATTTCTTCGTCGGTGTCGGCGGCAATACCGATAACATGTTCGGTAACGAATTCCAGCTTGTCTTCTTTCAGTTCTCTGAACTTATCGCTGGGAACGCGACATTGTGGGCATCTTTCGGGAGCCGTTTCACCTTCGTGTACATAACCGCATACATTGCAAATCCATTTCTTAGCCATAGTTGTAAAATTTTAAAGTTTATAATTTAATAATTGGTTTATTGCTTGTTACATAGGTCACAAGTACCATAGTAATTGATTTCAACTTGTTTGATGTCCAAGTAATCCTTTCCGCTTTCGCCCTTGGCCTTGGGGAAGAGATAAAAATCTTTCGGCAAAATCATGATGTCGTGCACCTTTCCGCATTTTTCGCAGATAAAATGAGCGTGAGGCATCATGTTGGCATCGAAGTGCAGTTTCTCGTCTAAGTTCAGGCTCTTGGCAACGCCTTCTTTGGCAAACAGTTTCAAGGTGTTATAGACCGTCGTTTTCGACAAGGTAGGAATCTGAGGCGACAAGGCAGCGTAAATATCTTCCACCGTGGGGTGAATGGGATGTTCCCTGAGCCAGTCCATGATGGCAATGCGCTGCAAAGATGGCTTGATGCCGTGAGTCGTCAGAATGTCTATGCTTGTCATCTTTGTTTTGTTTATCAATTTGTAATTATTACAATTCTGTTTCGATTGCAAAGATATACTTCAAAATTTAATCTCCAAATACTTTTTGTGAATTTAAATAATTTTAACACTTTCGGACAATTTTCCTCAAATTTGCGCAAATAGTGCGAAAGTCTGGTTTTTTTCTTTAATTGGCTTGTCGTATATTTGTCAGTCCTTCGAAATTGTTAACGAAATCAATATAATTAGTATGAAAACAGTAAGTTATCGTTTCAGGAAAATGATGATGCTCGTTGTTTCTGTCTGTCTTGCAGGCTCTTTGCAGGCCCAGATGATGACGGCGCTTTTTCCTTATCAGAATCCGGCACTTTCGGCAGAAGTACGCGCGGAAGATTTGTTGTCTCGTTTGACTTTGGAAGAAAAAGCCCAGTTGATGTTGGATGTAAGTCCGGCCATTCCGCGTTTGGGCGTGCCTGCTTATCAATGGTGGAACGAATGTCTGCATGGATGTGCGCGTTCGGGTCTGGCCACTGTTTTTCCTCAGTCTATAGGTATGGCGGCTGCTTGGGATCCCGTTCTTTTGGAACAGGTTTTCACGGTGGCTTCCAACGAACAACGCATTAAATATCACGAAGCTCGCGCCGAAGGTAAAATAGATCGTTACGAAGGTCTGACAGTTTGGACGCCCAATATCAATATTTTCCGCGATCCGCGTTGGGGACGTGGCCAGGAAACCTACGGTGAAGATCCTTATTTGACAGCCGAATTGGGTAAAGCCGTTATTCTCGGTTTGCAAGGTGAGCCCATGCAAGGTCTGGGTGCCGCTTCGGGTCAGTATTACGATCGTCTGCACGCTTGTGTGAAGCACTTTGCCGTGCACAGCGGTCCGGAATGGAACAGACACACCTACGATGCCAAAAATATTTCCAAGAGAGATTTGGCCGAAACCTATCTGTATGCTTTTGAACGTTGTGTCAAGGAAGCCGACGTGCGCGAAGTGATGTGTGCCTACAACCGTTACGAAGGAGAAGCCTGCTGTGGCTCAAACCGTTTGCTCACGCAAATCTTGCGCGATGAATGGGGCTACAAGCACTTGGTGGTGTCCGACTGTTCTGCCATCCGCGACTTGCATACGCCCGAACCCAAGGGCCATGGCACGCATCCCACGGTGCTTCACTCTTCTTCTGCTGCTGTTTTGTCGGGTACCGATATCAACTGCGGCAGTTCCTTCAAGAATTTGCCTAAGGCGGTGGCTGCCGGCCTGATTACCGAAGCCGATCTGGATGTGTCGGTACGTCGTTTGTTGGTGGCTCGTTTCCGCTTGGGCGACTTCGATGATGAAAGCCTCGTGCCTTGGTATCAGATTCCTGCATCATCTTTGGCCAGCGATGAAAGCGATGCTTTGGCACTGAAGATGGCGCAAGAAACCATGACGCTCTTGCACAACAGAAATCAAGCCCTGCCCATCGTGTTGGGCGACAAGCCTATGACCATTGCCGTGGTAGGTCCGAATGCCAACGACTCTTTGACGCTTCTGGGTAATTATAACGGTATTCCTCGTCGCACCATCACGGTGTTGGAAGGTATCAAGTCGAAACTTCGTCCGCAAGATAAGCTTATCTACGACAAGGCTTCTGAATGGGTGTTGCCCGAAAAGTTCATCAGTCGTTATGGCAATTGCCGCACGCAGGAAGGTGCCGGTTTTGTGGTAGATTATTTCAACAATGTCAAAATGGAAGGTGCACCTGTGGCTCATCAGGTTTTGCCTACGCCTTTCCAACGTTGCACTTCGGGTGCCACCGTGTTTGCTCCCGGTGTGAACCTGCGTCATTTCAGCGCTCGCTATCGCACTACGTATCATGCCGATAAGACCGAAACCTTGCTGCTCGATTTGTATGTGAACGGCGAAGGTCGTATCATCGTGAATGGCGATACCATCAATACTTTCCATCAGAATCACGGTTCTCGCCGCGTGAAGAGAAACATCAAGGTGGAAGCCGGACAAAACTATGATATTCAGGTAGATTTCGCATATCGCAACGACGATGCCCAATTCAATCTCGACCTGGGTGTGGTTGAAGCCAGCACCATCGAAAATCTCTTGGCCAACGTGAAGGATGCCGACGTGGTGATTTATGTGGGCGGTATTTCTCCCCAATTGGAAGGCGAAGAAATGAAGGTGCCTTTCGAAGGATTCAAGGGTGGCGACCGTACCGATATCGAATTGCCTAAGATTCAGCGCGAAGCCATGCAGGCCCTGCACAAGGCCGGTAAGAAACTCATCATGGTGAACATGTCCGGCTCTGCCATCGCCTTGACGCCCGAAACGGAAAGTTGCGACGCCATTCTGCAAGCTTGGTATGGTGGTCAGCAAGCTGGTCAGGCCGTGGCCGATGTGCTCTTTGGCGACTACAATCCTGCCGGATGTCTGCCTGTCACTTTCTATCGCAGCATGGAAGATTTGCCTGATTTCGAAGACTATAACATGGCGGGTCATACCTATCGTTACTTCAAGGACGAAGTTTTGTTCCCCTTCGGTCATGGTTTGAGCTACACCACTTATAAATATGGTAAGGCCAAGATGCTGAGCAATGGTAAATCTGTGAAGTCTTTGAGCATTAATGATTTGGAAGAAAATCCCTTGCATTTGCAAGTGAAGGTGAAGAACAGTGGCAAGATGGATGGTGACGAAGTCTTGCAAGTGTATCTGCGTCGCGATGACGATGTGGATGGCCCCGTGAAGACTTTGCGCGGCTTTGCCCGTCAGCATATCGAAGCCAGCGAGAGCATCGTTTACGACATTGAATTGGCCGAACCCGATTGGCGCACTTTCAACCCGGTAAGTGGTCAATTGGAAACCTTGCCCGGCAAGTACACCATTTATTATGGTAGCAGCTCTGCCGACGACGAACTCAAAACCCTTCGCTTCGAATTGAAATAAATTCCAAAAGCCAACAAAACAAAAATTCCATCAGACAATCGTCTTCAAACAAACCTGGTGCTAAGTCCCGTAAAGGCCCGGCATCAGGTTTTTTGTATGAAGTCGTTTACTGCTTTATCAGCACTTTCTTTCCGTTTTGGATGTAAATCTGGCCATTGGCCTTGGGCTGGATTTTGCGGCCATATAGGTCGTGGCAGGGCAGCGAGCCGCTGTCGCTCTCTATGTAGGACAGGCCGGTGCTCTGGTAGAGGTTGATGTAGAACAAAAAGGTGTTGCTGGTGTTTTTGGTGATTTTGTGATCGCCGGCCGGCAGCTCCATGTTGACCTCTCCGTTCACAATGTCGTAGTCCTTTCCATCTACTTTCACCTTGGGCGTGCTGTGCGTGCTGATGAAAATCATTGTCAGTTGCATGCTCTCTTTGGTGCTGAAACTCAATACCGTGCTCGATTCCATTTTCAGCGCGTTGCTGTAAGTGACGCCGTTTACCGTGACGCTGCCTTTGCTGTTGGTGAAATTGGCGTTGCTCAAAGTATAGAAGCTGTTGGATGCCTTGTTGTCGCTGAAATGACATTCGTAGCCTTGCTGCGCGCCGCCATCCGAGGTGCCGCCTGAACCGCCATCCGAGGTGCCGCCTGAACCGTTGCCATCGTCTTCGGAACCGCCTGAACCGCTGTCGCCGCCAGAGCCTGAACCATCGCCAGAGCCATCATCTTCGGATCCGCCGCCCGATTCGGTGGAGAAATCCGCTTCGCCCACTATGCCGATGAGGCTAGAGCTATAGTTGTTGACAGCCGATTTCAGCGCAGTGTTGACATTGTATGAGGCATCGTCTTTGGCATTGTCGAAAGTCCATTGCAAGTCGCCATGCTGTAGGCGTCCGGCACCGTAAAATCCTGTGACATAGGCGGGAACCTCTTCTGCCGGCAAGGCTTCGTAGCTGTACATCTTTTCCGGATCGGTATCGAAATTATTGTAGCTGTGTCCGCCCGAAAGCGTTTTATATTCGGCGGGAATCTTTTCCTCGCGACTGCTTGCCAAGTAGGCATCAAAACCTGTAGCCGACTGTGTATGAGGCACAAACTTGAAGTTGCTCGATTTCTCTGCGAACACATTGCCGAAAGCCTTTATCATACCGCCTTGTTCTCCCGAAAAAGTACCCTTGCCGCCACTTATGTCGCTGCCTTGCAAGGAAATAAGCATAGGCTTGTTGACATTTCGGTAATAATTGGCTTCCACAAAAACATTGGATCCCATGGTGGCGCCCACGCCGTATTTGGCCACGCCGTCGAAATAATTGTTCCAAACGTGCACAGTCATGGTACGCACGCGCGGATGTCGGCTGTCGCTGTGGTCGAACCAGTTATGATGGTAGGAAATGAAGTTTTCGCCGCTTTCGCTGGTCATGCCGCAGAGCGCCATTTTGCCCGAATCCCAGAAACGGTTGTACGAGAAGGTCATGAATTGCGAATCGCCCTTACAATCGAGTGAGCCGTCGCCCTTGGCCTGGTCGGAATCGCCGCCCGCCTGTCCGTAGAAAAAGTCGATGTGATGCACCCAGCAATGGCTGTTGTCGGTGTCGATGGAAATGCCGTCGTCCATGAAGTTAAGAATGCCTAAGTTGCGCACTTCCACGCTCGCGCAGTTGCGTAGCAACATACCGAATCCGTTGATACAAGCGTCATTGCCAATGCCTTCTATGGTGATGTTCATGGGGTAATGCGCGTTTTTGCCTTTCACTTGCAATCCTTCGCTGCTGCTACCGAATGCGTCCATGTCTTCGGCCTTGATGCAACCGATGATGCGGAAACAAAGCGGTGTGCTGCCTTTGCCTTTCTGACGCGCGTTCACCAAAGCCTGAAATCCCGTGCAGGCGATGCCGTCCACCGTTCCGCTGATGCTTTTGGCGTTCTCGGGCGTGATGTAAAACACTTGTGTATTGGCCTTTAGGCTGCCGTCGTTGTTGTAGGCACCAATGCCTTCGTTATATTTGAAGTGCGCATATCCGCTGCGATCGTGTGCAATGACGCTGAGGTTTTCGCTTTCAATAGCTTCTGCGCCAAGCTCTTGTCCCTCGTTCACAGGTACGATTTTCAGACGATAATTTCCGGCTTTCAAGCCTGGCACATCGGCACGCGCATGGTCCGGATATCTTCTCAGCAAGGCCTGATCTATTTGCACAAAATCTTGTCCTTCAGCCGCATAATAAACATGATAACTCTCGTGAGCCTCGCTCATCTGCCAAGTGATATACGCGCTTTCCTTCCAGCCTTTCGCCTCCAATACTTGAATGCCTGTCTGCGTTGCTTGTGCCTCTACATTGATAATCAGACAAATAATCGCAATTAAAACAAATTGGAATTTCTTCATGATTTTGTGAAATAAATGATTGCAAACGTACATAAAATAGCAATCAATGTCACCAGAAACAGCGAAAAATGTCACCAGAAACTATGAAATGTCCCAAGAAACCGAGACAAATGTCCTAAGAAATGAAGAAATGTCACCAGAAATCAAGACAAATGTCCTAAGAAATGAAGAAATGTCCCCAAAAACCGAGGAAATGTCCCAAGAAAATGATATTGAACTTTCGGAAGAGGATTTGCAAGTTCCCTTGCTGGCGCTAGAATTAAACAAAAGGGAAAGATATAAAAAAAATAAACGACAACAGGGTATTGTTGGACTGATTCGGCGTAATTCAAAAATAACAATAGAAGAATTGGCGGAAAAACTAGATGTGAACGAACGAACCATTCACCGTGACATGGAAGAGTTGAAACGAATCGTTGAGCATGTCGGACTCTCTAAAGGTGGTTATTGGAGGATTAAAACTTGATAGTCTTTTTGAGTGGCGCCTTAAGGTTTGGATAAATAGAAATAATTTCCGACATTTGCGCAGTCATCCGATTATCGGTTTGACATTACATAATGAATAGCGTTTTGCTATTATTCTTGTCATAAGAAACTACCACTTTCATTACAAGACACGGGAATAATAGGCACGAAACGCCTGCGCTTTAGCGTGGGTTGTGCTTATCTGTGTCGCGGGTATGTGGTAGTACCTTTATGACGGATGGCCAGCTCACGCTTTCTGTGTATATGCTATTCCGAGAGGGTAGATGACGCTTTTTTATTAATCACAAAAATTAGTTATTTTTTATGAAACGAGGTATTGTTTTTATGTTGAGCCTTTGTATGCTCATGTTGTGTGGATTGAACTCTTGTGAAAAAGAAAATGAACAAACCAGTACAACGAAAGAAGATTTGCTTGTTGGCAAATGGAAATCGACAAAAGTGGAATATCAAGAGTATAAAAACGGAAAACTAGTTTATGAAGAGTCTGAGAAATGTGTCTCCTGGTATATTGCTTTTGATTTCCGAGATAATGGAACAGGTAGTGAAATCATTTATGAAGATGGTGAATCGTATCTTGACGAAATTTCATCTTGGATTATCATGGGAGAAAACTTGATTCTGAAATATGAGGATGGAGAAGCCGGTTCTATGCAGATAGAGGAAATCAGTGAGAATTCTATGGTGTTAAAATTTGTTGATGAATATTCTTATGATGGTATTAAGTATGAAGATGTAACGACTTATTATTTTACGAAAATTTGATAACACATAAGATACAAAACGATACAAACCCCAAAAGCCAGATGCTTTTCGGGGTTTTGTTTTGCGCAGAAGTTTTTTCCTTTTGTTAAATGGCGGGGGATTTGTACTTTTGTAAGTTTTGTTGAAAAAGAAGGTTCTTCATTAGATAATATCGTGGCGGACGTAGTGACAGACATGGTGACAGATGTGAAAACGAAGGTGGATTCCTCTCGCAGTGCCCGATTGGGGACGCAGCCGATAGCATCGCTGTTGGCCGAATATGCTCTGCCTGCCATTATGGCCACGGTGGCTTCGTCTTTGTACAATATCGTCGATAGAATTTTCATCGGAAACGGCGTGGGACCCTACGCCATCGCTGGTTTGAGCATCGCCATGCCCATCATGAACCTGACCACCGCTTTCGGCTCGATGCTGGGCGTGGGTTCATCGACATTGGTTTCCATTCGTTTGGGACAAAAACGACGTGATGAGGCACAGCAAGTGCTGGGTACAACGCTTTTGCTCAATATCTTGGTGGGTTTGGCCGTGTGTATATGCGGGCTTATTTGGCTGGAGCCTATCTTGCGACTTTTCGGAGCCAGCGAGCAAGTGCTGCCGTATGCCAAAGAGTTTATGCAAGTGATACTGATTGCCAATGTTTTCAATCATAACTTCTTGGGATTCAATGCGGTGATGCGTGCAACCGGATATCCGCGCAAGGCCATGCTTTCAACCTTTATCACAGTTTTGGTGAACCTAGTGTTGGCGCCCATTTTTATTTTTGTTTTCGATTGGGGCATTCGTGGAGCAGCCTTGGCCACGGCCGGCGCTCAAGTGACGGGCTTTGTATGGGTGATGATGCACTTTTGCGACAAGCGTCACAGCATTCGTTTCGAGTGGCGATATATTCGTCTGAAACTGAAAGTGATAGGCGACGTCATTTCTATTGGTTCCTCCAATTTTCTGATGCACGCATGTACCTGTCTGATGGTTATCATTCTCAACAACAGTTTGGCGCATTATGGTGGGGCAGAGGGAGATATGGCCATTGCGGCTTACGGTATCTGCAACAGCGTGGTGATGCTTTTCCTGATGGTGGTGATTGGACTGAACCAAGGTATGCAACCCATTGTGGGCTACAACTTTGGCGCTAAACTCAACAGCCGCATGATGCAGGCCTACAAACTGACGCTTCTGGTGGCCACGGCAGTCACCACGGCCGGTTTCCTGATTGGTGAATTGTTTCCGCGAGGCATCGTGTCGCTCTTTACCAACGACGAGACTTTGATTCGCCTGTCTACCACTTGTCTGCGAACGATTTTGATAAGTTTTCCCGTTGTGGGCTTCCAGATGGTCACCACGACCTTTTTTCAGTCGGTGGGCAAGGCCGCTTGGTCTATCTTCTTGAGTCTGAGCCGACAGTTGATATTTTTGATACCGGGACTGATTATTTTGCCGCGCATTTTCGGATTTTCGGGCGTTTGGGCAGCTTTGCCCACGGGCGATATCTTGGCTTCTATTCTGACAGCTATAGTCATTGCATTGAAAATTAAAAAGTTCGTGGAAGCCCCCGAAGCGAAAGATTTGCGAAATTAGTATATAAAACGATGAATATGAAGAAATTACTTTTTTTTGCAATGAGCTTGCTTTATGTGATGCTCTTGCCCGCGCAAGAAAAGATTTATCTTTGGGAAGATGGCAAAATGCCAAACAGTCGTCGCATGGAATTGAAGGATTCCATCGCCAATGAACGTGTGTATCAGGTGGCTAAGCCTTGGATGGAGTTTTTTGCAGCGCCCGCCGACAAAAACACCGGTGCAGCCGTGATTATCGTGCCAGGTGGCGGATATGCCCGTCTGGCTTACGTGGTGAGCGGAACCGACCTGGCCAAGTGGTTCAACGACAACGGAATCAATGCTTTCGTGTTGTATCATCGTCTGCCCATTTCTCCCGATTTGAACCAACGCGAGATGGCACCGCTGCAAGATGCCCAGCGCGCGCTTCGCTTGATTCGCTCGCGCGCGCAAGAATGGCACATCGACCCCACGAAGGTGGGCGCCATGGGGAGTTCGGCCGGTGCGCATTTGGTATCGACCGTGGGCACGCACGACGAGGACGTTTCCACCATCACCGACCATCTGGACGAACTGTCGTATCGCCCCGATTTCATGATCATGGTGTCGCCCGTCATTTCGCTCGAAGATGCCTCCATCACGCACAAGGGCAGCCGCGACAATCTTTTGGGTAAAGATGCCGATGCTATGTTGCTGAAAGAATTTTCCAACGACAATCGCGTGGATGAAAACACGCCGCCTGCCATCATGTTTCACGCCGACAACGACCCGGCTGTTTCTCCTATGAACAGCATTCGTTTCTATTCGGCCATGAAGGCGCACAAGCGTCCGGTTTCTCTGCATATTTTTCCGCAGGGTAAACACAGCATTTCACTTGATCCTCAGCCTGGTACCACGCAATATTGGTCGCCCTTGGCCATAGATTGGCTCAGAGAAATGAATTTTATCAAGTAATTAAACCTTACGAAGATGAAAAAGTTTTTGTTTTGTCTGCTGGCTGCCGGCATGGCTTTGAGCCTGCAAGCCCGTACATATTTTGTGTCGCCCCAAGGAAACGATGAGGCGCCCGGTACATTGGAACAACCTTTCGCCACTTTGCAAAAAGCGGTAGATGTGTTGGCGCCCGCCGATACGATTTTCCTCCGAGGCGGGGTGTATATGTTGGAAAGCACAGTGCGTGTCAAGGCAAAACAGAACGCCCGCGAAGATGCTCGCATTTATTGCTGGGCCTATCAAGAAGCCGGCAAAGCGCCCGAAGTGCCCATTCTCGACGGCAGCCGCATTCCTTCCAAATCGACCAACGAATTCAAGATGTCGCGCTGTATTTATCACAATCACGAGGCGAATTATTGGCACTACAAAGGCATCACCATGCGCTATGCCAACGACAACGGCATGAAGTTGGAAGGAAGCTATAACATCGTGGAAAACTGCGTATTCTATGGCAATAACGACACCGGTTTGCAAATAGGGATGTTCAAGGATTTCAGCATAGAAGAGACCAAAAGTTTCCCCATCAGCGGACAGCCCGAATTCAATCCGAATTATTCGTATTGCAAGTATAATGTGGTGATTAACTGCGATTCGTACAACAATTACGACAGTCGCTCTTTTAGCGGAAGCGATGATGGCGGCGATGCCGATGGTTTTGCCTGTAAGCTTTTCCCCGGACCGGGCACTGAGTTTCACGGCTGTCGCGCTTGGAACAATTCCGACGACAACTGGGATTTGTATATGGTGTATCATCCCATCGTCATCGATCATTGCTGGAGTTATAAGGCCGGCTACGATTCTACGAATGTGGAGAGAGGCAACGGAAACGGTTTTAAATTGGGCGGTGGCGGCTCGTCCGGCGGTGCGGCTTTCGACCAGTCTGTGGGCGCGCATTTAGTGCGGAATTGTATCAGTTTTGCCTCAGCAGCCAAGGGTTTCGACCAAAACAATGCTTACGAAGGCATGTATATCATCAATAATCTGAGTTTTCAAAATGGCTATAATTATCGTTTCCCGACCGTGGTTAAGTACGGCACCATGCACTTGGTGAACAATATCGGATTTTTGCCCGAAGAAAAGAATCACGAGTTTCTGTCGGAAGATAAAGAAGGTTACGTGGAGCCCGATGCGCATCATAACAGCTGGATACTGATTGACGATTGCAACCTGATAAAGGAAGGCAATAAAAATGATAAAGGCGTCAAGAATAAGACCAAAGACCATAGCGCGGAATTTATTTCATTGGCGGTGGAAGATTTCATGGTCAAGCGCAATGACGACGGTACTTTGCCCAAGAACGGATTCGGTCGCTTAAAAGAAGGCAGTATCTTTGTGGATAAGGGCTTGCCCATTGTCGATTATGCTTTGACTACGGCCATTGAAGACGGTCTTTCGCTGGATCCCATCAGCATTCCTTATGTGGGCGCGGCTCCCGATTTGGGCGCTTACGAATTGGGTGATCCTGATTTTGCCGAACTGAAAGCTTTGACATCTGTGCATCAGCGCGTGTATCGTGGCGACAGCATTCAGCCCATGCAGGTGGCATACAGTGGCGAAGACGTGAGCGGATTGACCATTGACAATTTGCCCGATGGTTTGCAATATGCCATAGACGAAGAGAAGAAAATGCTTGTCATTGAGGGTGTTCCGGCAGTTTCTGCTCAGTTTGTCATCCGCACTTTGGGTGCCGAAGTGAATGCGAGCCTGCAAGCTTCTGTTACATTGACCGAAGAACGTGCGGCTACGCTGAGCCTGCTTTCAGGAGAAAGCCAACAGACCATCAACGAAGGAACTTTCATGCAACACATTGTCTATACTTGGGGCGGAGGCGCCAAAGGCATTGCCTTGAGTCGTTTGGACGAAGGCTTGAAAGCTACATGCGACACCTTGGCTAAAACCCTGACCATTCACGGACAACCTTCTTCTACAGCTTCTTATGCCTTGCGCACGATAGGCGGCGACGGTTGTCAGCGGGCAGAAGGCTGTGTTCGCGTGCAGTCTCCGCGACTGGTTTTGCTCGATTGGTATCCTTTCCAGGATGCTACGATTCCCGATAGTCTGGCCGCATATTTGTCGTTCAACGAGGCTTCGTATCTGGAGAGCGATTTTGCCGATGGCGGTGGCAGCGTGGGCGCGCTCCGTTTGAGCAAGGGCGATGGTTGCCTGCAACTGAACTTTCCCAAAGGCGTGGCCGATTTGTCTTTCCGTTTCTACATTAGCGGTGGCCGTCAGTTGACGGTGAAATACGGCGAAACGGGCACGGAAAACACTTGGACTTCTGGCGACAGCAAAAGTATTTCGAAAGGTTCTCACGAGTATAATCTTTGCGAAATGATTCCGGCCATAGTGTCGAATAAGCCCACGGTGGTGAACCTTATCAACAGCAGAAGCGATGGCGGCACCTTCAATATCAAGGACTTGTACATGGCTACGCATGCCGAATTGGTGTATGAGACGGAAGATGCGCAGGGCGAGCCGGTAGGCGAGCCCGTCTTCGTGAGCGAAGAACAGCCCGATGCGCTTCCCATGGTTCAGCCGAGCCGGCTTTCATGGTACAGCACTTCCACTGCCCTCATTGTCTATGGCGAAGTGTCGAGCCTGCGCGCTTACTCGCTCGACGGACGCTGCGTAGCACAGAGCACCCGCTCGCAAGTGCTTCCCTTGCAAGATCTTCCTTCGGGCATGTATTTGGTAAAAGTGCAGATGGCCGATGGCAGGGTGGCCGGCATCAAAATGTTTAAGGATTGACCCTCATTTAAGGATCGACGACCACGACAGCATTAGGATTCAATCCTATATCTTTCAGGCGATATTTAAGCTCACCTTCCGGGGAAAAGCAAAGAATATCGCCTGTTTGTAAGTAATCGTAGGCATCAGCGATAAACACATCTCCATTGAAAGGATTCAACGAAAGTCCGTAAGGCGTATTGATGATGCTGCCGTCGGTGATGAAATTTTCGCGGATAATTTCGTCCTTTTCCATATCCATGACAAAAATTTTGGAATACTTGCTGCTAAAATCGAAATCGTAGAGATAAGCCGTATTGCCCTGAATGGTGAAATTGAGCACTTGCAGGTCGTGAAAGGTCTTTGCGAGCGTATCAGCGTCTGTATCAATTCTTTGCAAGAGATAATCCTCGGCATTGTAATCGCCACGCGAATTCACGTAAATATCTCCTTGACTATCGGCATACACCTTATACGGATTGATAGCCACTTCTATGCGCTTGATTTCGGTGAAGCTTTCCAAGTCGATGACAGACAAGGTTTTATCGTAATTCGGATTGTCTAAACCGCCGGAGTTGGCTACATACAGTTTTCCCTTTGCTACGGCCAATCCTTCCGGATGACGTCCCACTTTCAGATGGCCATCAATGCAAAGCGAGGCAGTATCGAGCCTGGCCACTGTGCCGTCGTAGCAAGAAATGTAAGCCTTGTCTTGATGAAAAGCAATGTAACGGGGCTGTCTTGCGCGACCGTTTTCCTTTCCGCCACCATCTTCCGTGAATAATGGAATCTGTTTCAGCGATTTGCCGCTTTTTGCATCTACCACTTCCACTTGCGAGGAAACATTTATCACCAGATACAATTTGTTGCCGTAAGCCTTGATGTCGTTCGGCGTGTCGCCCAGTCCGCGTCCGTTCTTTTGGCGGAACCAATCTTTCTCGGGTTCGTCCAGTCCGTCCCAATAGGCCAGCGTGCCGTTGTTCAGATTGAAAAGCCCTTCACAAAGCACGTAGAGAGGATAATCGCTCTGCGGCCATTCTTCTTGTTCCTTGCCACCTTGGTTTATTAATTCGCAAGCGGAAAACAAGTGTAATAATATGATTCCTAAGACGATATGTGTAGATTTCTTCATAATTCGTGATGTTTTACAAACTGATTTGGTAACTCATCCTAAATGAGCGTCCCGGCATGGGAAAATACTTGATGACGGCATAATTCTGATTCAGCAGGTTCAAAACTTCCAATTTGAGGCGGCTTTGGCAATGCTTCCAAGGGATTTGTTTCATGTAAGAAATACTGTGGTCGCTGTAGCCTTCCAAACGGTTGGCCTCGATGTTTTGCCCTAACACATAGCGGTCGCCCGAGACGATGAGCGCATAAGACAATTGGCCGAAAGGCGTGCTCAGACTGAGTTGCCCGCTGCCGGAATGTCTTGGCGTATAAGCAATTTGATGTCCATAAACCTTTCCGTAAAGGCCTTCTTTCTGGGTGCGGTCGAGCGCTTGTTGGAAGGTGTAATTGGCCGACATGTCGATGCGATAGCCTGCGGCAGGCACAAAAGTCGTGCTGAAAGCGGCGTCAAGGCCGTGAATATCGACCCGTCCCAGATTCATCATGGACCAGACGAAGAGGTTCTTGGTGGGAATGGCCACGATTTTGTCTTCGATGCGGTTGTAATAGGCATCAAGCGTGAGGTAGGTGCTTGGCATCCAGTCTGAAAAATGTTTGGCCCAAGTGAGTCCGACATTGTATTGCCAAGCCTTTTCGGGTTTCAGGTCGGTGTTGCCCACGCTGCCGTAATACAGGTCGTTGAAGCTGGGCAGACGGAAACTGTTTTTGAAGAAAGCTCGCAGATAAAACTCTTCGTTCCAGGGCTTTACGGAAATTGAAGCATAAGGCGACAATTGCTTGAAATCTTGCGCGGCCTGGCCATGTTGTACCTTTTCTTTCACCCACTGGCCCAGGAGGGATGCATTGGCCGTGAGGAAGTTGTTCTGGTATTTGCTCGCGATGGCCGATAGTAGGCTGTAGCGGACGGGTTCGGCAAAGCCGGGCAGGCCTTCGGCCTGCATGCTGTTGATGGCGGCATCGTTGTTCAGGGCAATCGACCATTGGGGCATCAGGCGACAGAGCAGGGAAAGGTTGCCGTACCATTCTTGCTGACGATAGATGTATTCCTTGTGGCCTAATTCGGTGGCCAATGAGGCTTCGTCTTTGTATCGCTGGTAATTATTCTGATATTTCAAGGCCGCCTTGAGCGCCCAGGTTTCGTTGATGTCTTTGCTGTACTTCGATTGCACGAAAGCTTGCCGGTCGCTCAGGTCGGCTTCCTGGTGATCGTTGTAGAAGGTGGTGGCGTTGGGCAGTTCCCGATACGATTGGTAATAGTAAAATTTGGTGCGCCATTCGTCGTTTTTGCCGGGGCGGGCATAGACTTCGGCCTCCAATCGGCCGCTGCTCACTTGGCTGTTGCTTCTGCGTTTGTGTGCGATGCTGTCGCCGGCGGCTCCGTAGGCCAAGGTGTAAGGGTAGCGGCCATGCGTGTAGGTGTATTCGCCGTTCAGGCTGAAGGCGTAGCGCTCCGAGAGTTGCTGCTCCCAACGGAAGGCTGGATTGAGGAGGCCGAAGGAGCCGGCGCCGAGCGAAAGCTCGGCGCGATGCCGTCGGCCGGCTTCGAAGTTTGGAGCTTTTGTCTGAATGTCCAACAAGCCGGCCGACGCCATCTGCCGCGCCGTGCAAAAAATCTGCTCGCTTTGGCCGTTCGCCAAATGCAGCGCCTCCACATTATCCAAAGAAAAACGGCTGATATCGATCTGTCCGCTTTGCGTATCGCTCAGGCTGATGCCATCGTAACTCACGCCCGTGTGCTGTGCGCCCAGACTTCGGATGGACACTGTCTTCAATCCTCCCACGCCGCCGTAGTCCTTCACCACCACGCCGGCAAAATGCTTCACCGCATCCGACAAGTTCTTCACGTTCAGCGCCTCCAACTCGGCCTTGCCCAAACGCTGAGCCGGCGCGGCACTGCGCACTTCCCGTATGCTGAAGTTTTCGACAATCTCAATATCTTTCAAGTGTAAATGCAAGGAATCCTTTTCCGCAGGCAACAGGCTCGCTGTTGTATCGGCAAGCATCACAAAACTTGGCATAAGCAGCATCAGTGCGCCAAGTAAGCGACGAAAACCATATATATATCTGCGTTTTTCCATCGAAAAATTTCCATCGAAAAAAACATCGAAATTATTTCCATCCCATCTTTCCGTTCTCGCTCAACACCATGGCTTTTACTTCAAAACCTTTAGAAGTGGCGTTGTGGTAAAAACGGATTTTCGCCAGGCCGGATTGGTCGCAAGTCTGGTTCGGATTCCAGTACAAAGTGCGTCTGTGGTCGCTGGCATCCTTGTCAAGAATGCGGTCGTATTGCGGATGATAAAAATCTTTCACTTGGTTATAACCCTGCAATTTGGTGCGGCGAATGCCCAATTTCTCGCGTTCTACCTCCGTGTTGGGAAGTAGGTAAAGCACCACGTAGGCAATGTCTTTTCCCATCTTGCTGATATCGTCTAAGCTGGAAATATAATTGTCTTCGTAAACATGTCCGGTGCTGTTGGGCTCCACGATCTCGATTCTTTCCACCTCGTAGCAATAGGGCAATTCGCTTGATTGGTTGTACCAACTGCTTTGAGGCATGATGCGGAAACTTACCGGCGCGTGTTTGTAATATAAAGTTTCGCTGCTATCAATAAAGCGGAAATGGAAATTGTCGTTCACCTGTGTGAGGAAGGTGGGAATATCTTCGTAGGTGTACATGGCATTGTCTTCCAGCACATCTTGTTCCTCTTGCGTGTCGTAGGTGATGCTCACTTCGCCGTATTGGTTGTGATTGCCGGTTTTTTGGGCCGATACTTCCACTTCTTTCAGCAAGACATCGCCCGGCATGATAATGAGTTCGCGCTGCTTGTCGTCATCGTTTCTGACAATTCGTTTCTTTTGAAAATCGTTTTTGCGGAGCACGGGCGCCGACATTTCGTTTGCTTCTAAGACTCTGGCCTGCGGCTGGAACTGGCGGTTGATGGTGATGAAGGCATTTTTGCGTCGTTTGCCGTCGCTCACCTGAATGTTCAAGTCTTGCTTGCCTTCAAAATCAAGCAGGAAGTTGAATTCTCCCTTTTCGTCGGTCATGCACCGACCGTGCTGGGCCGTGCTGTCTCCAATCATCCACATGGTGATTTTCAGGTCTTTCAAGGGGGCTCGCCTAAGGATGGAAAGTACTTGTCCGTCCAGCAGAATGCCTTTTTCTATGGGATGTTTAAGTTCGAAGTTTTCGGGATGCGACATTTCCTGCCAATCGTAGCGGCGCCAGCCTTGTACCATCATCAGCAAATCTAAGGCGCGTCGGTGATGGCGGTCGTCTTTTTCGAAATACCAGGAAGGTTGATGGATGTAGCCTTTCAAGTCGGAAGCCAATAGCAAGTGACTGAAGATATCGCTTTGAGGAGCGTTGGCCATGTATTCGGCATTGTCGCGGATGGAAACGGCAAAACTTTGATGGGGCATGGCCTTCCACGAAGAATCGCGGAATTCTTGCAGCGACAGCGTCACTTGAGCCGCCTCGAAAGGCTTGTACATTTCCTTGTCTTGTTCCTGCGCAATGCGGATGACTTGCGGATTGTCAAGTTCGTTCTTGATGAAGAAAAGACGCGAGCACAACACCTTGCCATCTGCGTTCACCACCAAAACTTCGTTGACCCCCGTGGGAAGCGTTCTTTTGGAAATGCTGAAAGGCAACACTTCTCCTTGGTTGATAAAGGCTTGCAAATGATAGATTTTGCTACGACAGCTGACGAGCAAGGCTAAGGTATCACCACGGGAACTCTGGTCGCTAAATACATTGATGTCCAGCACTTCCTTGTGCATATTATTGACAATCAGGCTATAGGCGTCTTCTTCTATCTGGGGCAGGGCAAACTTCAGCGTACGCAGGTTTTCTTCCACGACACATTCGTAGGTTTTGCCGGCCTCAAGGTTCAGCGTCACGGCGCCCATTCCCTGATGTTCGCTTTGCATGATGCCCACAATGTTTTTGTCCGAGTCGATGATTTTTGCGCTGAAAGTGGCTTCGCTGTCGTTCTTGTGTGTAGCTTTGAAAGCCAATTGATTGGTTCGTCCTGCAACGAGTTGTCCGCCTTCAGGATAGAAATCCACTCGCCACGGGCCCTTGTCTTCTGCCGACTCTTCTTCACTTTCTTTCTTGGGGCGTTTGTTGGGCAGCACCGGCTTTTTGATGTTCATGCTCGGCGTAAGGCGCTCGCCGCTGCGTCGGTCGTATCGGGGAATGTCCAACACCGGAAACACGCGTGAAAAGATGATGTTTTCGTCGAAATTGAGCATGCAGCGCGTGTAGGCGCGAATTTCGTAAAAACCGGCACTGAGCTGAGGTTTCAGATAAAAGCATCCATCGGCTTGCCCGTCTTGAATGCGAAGTTTGAGCTGATCTACCATATTGCCGTCGGCCGAGAGCAATTCCACGTAGAGTGTCTTGCTCATGCTGGTATAATGATGGTTGTCGGCCATGAGCACGTAGGCTTTGAACCAGATGTTTTCTCCGATGAAGTAATTTTCGTTGTCGAAATACAGATACACTTTTTCTTGAGCGAAACGTTCGGAAAACTGCTGATAATTACGCAGATGTTTAGCTAATGCTGCGTTTTGGGCGTGCAAATCCGTCGGATGGCAAAAGCCTATGCAGAGGCTCAGGAGAAAAAGATGTACACGATTCATGTATCAATTGCTTAAAGTAAATTCTTCGCTGCCGATGAGGTAACCGTCGGCAAAGATTTCGGCGCGGTAAGTGCCCGGATGCAGAAATTCTTCTACCTGCCAATAGATGGCGAGGGCTTGTTCTTCGCCGTCCCATTCGATGCTGCGTGAGGCAGAGCAGGGGATAAGATAACCTTCGAACTCGAAATTCTCGAATTGGGGCTTGAGCAAAAGCATGCCGTCGGGCTGGGTGATGCGTAGGTAGATGGTCTTTTCTCCCACCGGTGCCGAAATGTTCTTGCTCAGCACCATCTTGAACTCAATGAGCGAGGTACGGGCAATTTTGTTGGCGGTGCGGCCTTTTTCGGTGAGCGGGCGGATTTCGATGTCGCGAGCTTCCAGCATGGAAGCGAGCATCACCTTTTCGGTGAGTGCTTCTTTTTCTTTCGAGAGTTCGTTCACCGTTTGTTGGGCTTCCTGGAATTGCTTGCTCATGGCGGTATTTTCTTCGCGCAACTGGGTGTTGATCGTATTGAGCGAGTCAATCTGAATGATGTAAGATCGCATCACGGTGCGGGCCGTTTCCAATTCCTTGCGTAGCTCCGACAAACGACGGGCATTGTTCACCTTCAGCGTCTTGATTTCGTCCAACAGGCGCAGGTTCTTGGTGCGTTCGGCATCGAGCAATTCGGCCAATGAGTCGTTGTTGATGCGGATACCGTAATCTTCGTATTGAAGAGCCAGTTGCGAGTAATCGTCTTGCAACTCTTCTTTTTCCAGTTCGAATTGGGCCGTGATGTCTTCTATGATGACGGTTTTCTTACTGTTGGAGATAATCAGCACAATGCTCAACCCAATCAAAATAACCAATAAAGCGACAAGAATGTATAGTGTTGAATTCTTTTTCATGACTTTTTTATTTTTTTAAAATTTAGGCCACAAAGGTAGTGAAATCAGCGGGATTATTATTAATTTCGCGGCAAATTTGTGCTTTTAAAAAATAAACAATGAGTTACAAAAAAGAATTGAAGGAAATTCTTCCTCTTTTGGGACATCGTAACTGGATTTTGGTGGTCGATAAAGCCTATCCTTTACAGTCGTCCGAAGGTATCCGCTACATTGATTCCGGTGAAGATTTGCTGCCTGCTCTGACAGCCGTGCTCGAACAACTCTCACAGGCTTCTCATGTGAAGCCCATCGTTTATCTCGACAAGGAACTCTCTTGCATGGACGATACTTTGTCGCCCGGTTGTGACAAACTGAAAGAAGAACTTGCCGCGCTGACTCAAGGCTGGGATGTTCAACAAATCTTGCACGACGAGGTCTTTGCCAAGTTGGACGCAGCTTCGAAACTTTTCAATGTTTTGGTCATCAAGACCGAATCCCTCATTCCTTACACTTCTGTCTTTATCGAACTCGATTGCGGCTATTGGTCTTCCGACCGCGAACAGGTGCTGCGCGAACGTCTGGCTTCTCTGAAGTGAATTGTCTAAAAATATTTTATCATACAACATTCTAAATTTATTTTTTTTATGAAACCAACTCACATTGAACATTTGGGTATCGCTGTTCCTTCTTTGGAATCGACTATCCCATTTTTCGAATTCTTGTCAGGTAGCCAATGCTACAACATCGAAGAAGTGGCCGATCAGAAAGTAAAGACCGCTTTCTTCAAGGTGGGTGAAGTGAAGATCGAATTGCTCGAACCGACTTCTCCTGAATCTACTATTGCCAAGTTCATCGAAAAGAACAATGGCCGTCCCGGTATCCATCACATCGCTTTCAACGTGGAAAGTGTTGCCGAAGCTTTGAAGGAAGCTGAAGCTGCCGGTTTGCAACTTATCGACAAGGCTCCTCGTAAAGGCGCTGAAAACTTGATGATTGCATTTTTGCATCCCAAGAGCACCTGTGGCGTGCTGACTGAACTTTGTGAACAACCTAAATAATTGGAAATGACTAATCAAGATAGAATCAAAAAGTTGGTTGACAATCGTCAACAAGCTCTGATGGGCGGCGGCGAAAAGGCTGTAGAAAAGCATCACGCCAAGGGTTCATACACTGCCCGCGAACGTATCAATATGTTGCTCGACGAAGGTTCCTTCGAAGAAGTAGATATGTTTTTGACTCACCGCTGTACCGATTTCGGTATGGACAAGAAGGTTTTCCTCGGCGACGGTGTGGCTGTAGGTTCAGGTACCATCGATGGTCGTCTGGTGTTCGTGTTTGCTCAGGACGCTACCGTTATCGGTGGTTCTTTGTCTGAAACCATGGCTCAGAAAATCTGCAAGGTAATGGACATGGCCATGAAATTGGGCGCTCCCATCATCGGTTTGAACGATTCAGGTGGTGCCCGTATTCAGGAAGGTGCTTGCGCTTTGGCCGGTTATGCTGAAATTTTCGAACGCAATATTTTGGCTTCTGGTGTTGTTCCTCAGATCTCTGTTATCTTTGGTCCCTGCGCCGGTGGTGCCGTATATAGCCCCGCTCTTACCGACTTCATCATGATGACCGAAAAGAACTCATACATGTTCATTACCGGTCCGAAGGTAGTAAAGAGCGTTACCGGTGAAGATGTTACCGTAGAAGAATTGGGTGGTGCCAAGGTACATGCTACCAAGTCTGGTGTGACTCATTTTGTGGCCGCTACCGAAGAAGAAGCTTTGGCAGAAGTTCGCCGTTTGGTTAGCTTCATTCCTCAGAACAACATGGAAGAAGCTCCTCTGATGGCTTGCACCGACGATCCTGCACGTTTGGAAGACGCTTTGAACGACATCGTTCCTGCCGATCCTAACAAACCTTACAACATGAAGGACATCATCTACAGCATTGTGGATAATGGCGATTTCATGGAAGTACAGAAAGATTACGCCAAGAACATCATTTGCGGTTTTGCTCGTTTCAACGGCCGTTCTACTGGTATCATCGCTAACCAGCCCAGTTGGTTGGCCGGTGTGCTCGACTGCGATGCTTCTCGTAAGGCTGCCCGCTTCGTTCGTTTCTGCGATGCTTTCAATATCCAGATTCTTACCTTGGTGGACGTTCCCGGTTTCTTGTGCGGTACCGGTCAGGAATATGCCGGTATCATCGACCACGGTGCAAAATTGATGTTTGCTTTCGGTGAAGCTACTGTTCCTAAGGTTACCGTTACCATTCGCAAGTCTTATGGTGGTTCTCATATCGTTATGTCTTGCAAGCAGTTGCGTGGTGATATGTGTTATGCATGGCCCAATGCTGAAATTGCTGTGATGGGTGCCAGCGGTGCTGTAGGCGTTTTGCAGGCCAAGGCTATCAAGGCTATCGAAGATCCCGAAGAAAGAAAGGCATTCATCGCCGAAAAGGAAGCCGAATACACCGAAAAGTTCGCTTCTCCTTACCAGGCTGCCAACCGCGGTTACATCGACGACGTTATCGAACCTCGTTATACCCGTGCCCGTATTGTTCGTGCTTTCGAAAACTTGCAGACCAAGCGCTTGACGAATCCTTTGAAGAAACATAGTAATATTCCTCTCTAAAACCGAGCGATTATGTTATATTTAGCAATTAACTGGCCTCATGTCTGGTTGGTAACGATTGTCGGTTTCTGTATGGTTGTGCTGCTGTTGGTGGTGCTGATATTCTTCTTGAAGGTCTTCGGTTTCATAATGAAACCCAAGGTGAAGGCTGTGAAGCCGCAGCAGGCCGCTTGCGAAACGGTGGCGGTTTCTCAGGATACCAAGTCGGAAGACATGACCCTTACTGCCAACGCAATGGCTGCTATCGCCATGGCTTTGCACTTATATTATAATGGTGTGCACGACGAAGAACCTACCCAAGTGACCATCAAGAAAGTAGAGCGTCGCTATTCTCCTTGGAATTCGAAGCTTTATGGTATGAATAATTTACATCGTTAAGACAATGAAAGAATTTAAATTTACGATCGACGGACATACTTATACAACCTCTGTCAACGAAATAGAAGACAATGTGGCTGAAGTGGTGGTGAATGGTACTACCTTCAACGTTGTCATTGAAAAAGAAGAACAAAAACCTGCCGTGGTGGCTGCCCGCCGTCATCAGGCTGCTGTTGAAACTGTGGCTGCTCCCGCTGTTGCCGGTGGTTTGCAGACGGTTAAGTCTCCGCTGCCCGGTTCTATCATGAAAGTTTTGGTCAGCGTGGGCCAAAAGGTGAAGAAGGGCGATGTGCTGCTCACTATGGAGTCTATGAAGATGGAAAACAACATCATGGCCGAAGCCGACGGTGTTGTAAAGGCTATCTATGTAGAAACCGGCAAGAATGTGATGCAAGACGATAAATTGGTAGATCTCGAAACGGTGGCTACTGCTGCTCCTATGGCTGCTCCCGCTCCCAAGCCTGCCGCTGCTCCTGCTCCCGCTCCTAAGGCTGAGGCTCCCAAGGCTGCTCCTGCTCCCAAGGCAGATGTTCCCGCCGGTGGCAAGAAGGTGACCAGCCCGCTGCCCGGTTCAGTTATCAAGGTCTTGGTAAGCGAAGGTCAGGCTGTGAAGAAAGGCGATACCTTGCTCACGCTCGAAAGTATGAAAATGGAAAATGCCATCATGGCTGAATGCGACGGTACGGTAAGTAAAATCGTTGTCAGCGCCGGTCAGACCGTGATGCAGGAAGATTTGTTGCTCATTCTTGGATAATCCTGAAAAAGAAGTATTATGGCTGAAATTTTAGAATTTTTCCAGACGATGGGCTTCATGAATATGTCGTGGCAACAGGGTGTGATGCTGATTATTTCATTCTTCCTGTTGTACTTGGCTATCAAGAAGCAATACGAGCCACTCTTGCTGCTCCCCATCGCTTTCGGTATGCTGCTCACCAACTTGCCTAATGCCGGCATGTATCATAGTGAATTGTGGACAAACTTCCTCGATGCAACCCATCCCGACTATCACAGCTATGGCGCCATCATGCGCGAAGGTGGTTTGCTCGACATTCTCTATATCGGTGTGAAAGCCGGTGTTTATCCTTGTTTGATCTTTATCGGTGTGGGTGCTATGACCGACTTCGGTCCGCTCATTGCCAATCCTAAGAGCCTTCTGTTGGGTGCCGCCGCTCAGTTGGGTATTTTCTTGACCTTCTTGGCCGCCAATGCCCTTGGTTTTAACGAAGCTGAAGCAGGTTCTATCGGTATCATCGGTGGTGCTGACGGTCCTACCTCTATCTTCTTGACTTCTAAGTTGGCTCCCCATTTGCTCGGCCCTATTGCTATCGCGGCTTATAGTTACATGGCTTTGGTTCCCGTTATCCAACCGCCTATCATGCGCGCTCTTACAACCAAGAAAGAACGTGCCATCAAGATGCGTCAGTTGCGTACGGTGAGCAAGACCGAAAAGATTGTTTTCCCCATCGTTATCACGGCTGTTGTGGCTTTGATTTTGCCCGATGCGGCTCCCCTGATCGGCTGCTTGATGTTGGGTAACTTGATGAAAGAATGTGGTGTGGTAGATCGTTTGAGCAAGACCGCCCAGAACGAATTGATGAACATCGTGGTGATTTTCCTCGGTTTGTCGGTAGGTGCTACCGCTACTGCTGCTTCGTTCTTGAATATCAGAACTTTGATGATTCTCGCCATGGGTATCATCGCCTTCTCTTGCGGTTCTGCAGGTGGTGTTCTCTTGGCTAAGTTGATGAACGTGTTCAGCAAGGAAAAAATCAATCCGCTTATCGGTTCTGCCGGTGTTTCTGCCGTGCCTATGGCTGCCCGTGTTTCTCAGACCGTGGGTCAGGAAGAAAACCCCAGCAACTTCTTGTTGATGCACGCCATGGGTCCCAACGTAGCCGGTGTGATCGGTTCGGCTGTGGCTGCTGGTATTCTGCTTACCATGTTGGGTTAATTGTTTAGATAGACAGCGTTTTTGCTGTACTTATCATAAGACGAAGTCCGGAAATTCCATTGGGAGTTTCCGGGCTTCTTGTTTTATGTCTTTCGGGTGGATGATTTTTTAGGTTTTATTATAGAATCATTTTTTTGTTATACGGCTTTTTGTTTTATTTTTGCTCGATTAATGTAAAACATTAAAATCAAAAGAAAATAATCACACAAAATAGGTAGAGATATGAACCAAACAAAGATTCAGGGCATCGTTCCCCCTATGATTACTCCGCTGTCCGATATGAATACATTGGACGTTGCCGGTTTGGAACGCTTGATTGAACATATTTTGGCCGGTGGCGTACATGGTCTGTTTATTCTGGGTACGACCGGTGAAGCTCAAAGCATCAGCTACGATTTGCGTAAGGAATTGATTGAGAGAACTTGTAGCCAAGTGGCCGGTCGCGTGCCCGTGCTGGTGGGTATCACCGATACTTCGCTCACCGAAAGCGTCAATCTGGCCGAAAAGGCTTTCCATTGCGGCGCTTCTGCCGTGGTTTCTGCTCCGCCATATTACTATGCTCCCGCCCAGCAGGAATTGATCGATTTCTATCATGGATTGGCAGAAGTTTTGCCCCTTCCCATGTTTCTCTACAATATGCCTTCTCACGTTAAGGTAATGATTGAACCCGCCACGGCCAGAGCCATTGCCGAACATCCCAATGTGATTGGTTTGAAAGATAGCTCAGCCAACTTGGTGTACTTCCATTCTCTTATCCAAATCATGAAGGATCGTCCTGATTTTTCTTTGTTGATGGGTCCTGAAGAATTGACCGGTGAATCTGTCTTGTTCGGAGGCGATGGCGGTGTGAACGGTGGTGCCAATATGTTTCCCCAACTCTATGTGGATATGTACAATGCGGCTGCAAGCAAGAATATTGCCAAGTTGAACGAAATCCAGGAAAAGATTATGTTCATCAGCAACAGCATCTACAAAGTAGGCCGTTATGGATCGAGCTATCTGAAGGGTGTTAAATGTGCTTGTTCTCTGATGGGCATCTGTAGCGATTACATGGCTTTGCCCTTCCAGAAATTCAACGAGCCGGAACGTGCCAAGGTGCGTCAGATTCTTGAACAATTGAATGTTGAAGTTGTAAATCCGTAATGTCATGGTAACGAATATTACGGTTATAGACTATATTGTTTTTATTGGTTTTATCGTAGGCATCGTCTTGTTCGGTTGCTCTTTCTATTTCAGAGGCAGAAAAAACAAAGATGCTACCGATCAGTTTACCAAGGCCAATGGTAGTTTGCCTTCTTGGGTAGTGGGAATGTCCATTTTCGCCACTTTCGTGAGCAGTATCAGTTTCTTGGGCTATCCGGGCGAGGCTTACTCCAACAACTGGAATCCTTTTGTGTTCAGTATTTCCATTCCTGTGGCCGCATGGCTGGCTGCTAAATTGTTCGTGCCGCTCTATCGCAGTATGAACAGCGTGTCGGCATACCACTACCTGGAAGTGAAGTTCGGTTATTGGGCACGTGTGTATGTGGCTGTCTGCTACTTGCTTACCCAGTTGGCGCGCATGGGATCCATTCTTTTCCTCTTGGCTTTGCCTCTCAATTACATGTTGGGTTGGAGCATTCCTACCATCATCATTGTTACGGGCGTGGCCGTGTTGCTTTTCTCTGCCATGGGTGGTATCAAGGCCGTTATCTGGACGGATGCCATTCAAGGTATTATTCTGATTGTGGGAGCCGTGGCCTGCGCCATCGTTCTGACGGTGAAGATTCCCGGAGGCCTCGGACAATTAATAGAAGTAGGTAACGAATACAACAAATTCAGCATGGGAAGCTTGAGCAGCAGCTTGACAGAGAAAACTTTCTGGGTGTTGCTTATCTACGGCTTGTTCACCAACTTGCAAAACTACGGTATCGACCAGAACTACATTCAGCGTTACATGACGGCCAAGGACGACAAGAGCGCCAAGAACTCTACCTTGTTGGGCGGTTTGCTCTATGTGCCTGTGTCATTGGTTTTTGTATATATCGGAACGGCTTTGTTCGTGTATTATAAAACTTCCGGTACGCTTCCTGCCGATGTTACCGGCGACAGCGTTTTCCCCTACTTTATCGTGAACGGACTTCCCACAGGTATCACCGGTTTGATGATTGCCTCTATCATGGCCGCCGGCATGAGTACCGTTTCAACCAGTCTGAACAGTTCTTCTACCATTATCCTGACCGACTTCTACAAGCATTTCAAGAAGGACGTGAGTGAAAAGGAAAGCATGGTGGTGCTGTATTCGACCACGATTATTCTGGGCGTGCTCGGCGTGGTGGTAGCTCTGCTCATGATGGGTGTTGACGGCGTACTCGACACATGGTGGAAACTGGCTTCCATCTTCAGCGGCGGTATGCTCGGATTGTTCCTTTTGGGCTTCCTGTGCAAGCGTATCAACAAAGTGGCAGCCATTCTTGGCGTAGTGGCCGGTTTGCTTGTCATCTTCTGGATGAGCTTGAGCCAATATCTCTTCACCGGTGCTTGGGAACCTTATCAGTGCAAGCTGAATGGAAACCTGACCATTGTCATTGGTACGATGGTGATTTTCATTGTGGGATTCCTGTTTACCGCTTTACTGAAAAAATCTTCGAAAAATAACTAACCATTTTAAAGAGAATCGATATGAAAAAATTAATGATGATGTTGATGATGGCTGCTGTTGTGTTGGGTATGAGAGCAGAACAATCACAAGACGAGTACCGTCAGGTAATGTATGGTAGAGCCGACAAAATTGTCAAGACTCTTGAACTTGACCAGGCCGAAATGCAAGAGTTTATGAAAGAATTGATTGCTACCCAATATATCGAATTGGGTAAAATCAACGATGAGTATGCTGCCAAGGAAAAGGAAATCAAGGCGATGGAAATTTCTAAGGAAGAACAGTCTGCTTTGCTCGAAAAGGCTTTCCACAATCAGCGTTACCAATTGCAGGCCAAGCATTATTATTTTGTTTCTCAACTGAATGCCAACCTTACGCCCGAACAAGTTGAAAAGGTAAAGGACGGCATGACCATGGGCGTTTTTCCTAAGACTTTCCAAGCTCATCTGGAAATGATTCCCACCTTGAAGCCCGAAGAAATCGCTTATATCAAAGCTGCCTTGATGGAAGCCCGCGAATATGCGATGGATTGTTCGGATTCTAAAGTGAAGCACGCTTGGTTCGGCAAGTACAAAGGCCGTATCAACAATTATCTTTCTAAGAGAGGTTACGACTTGAAGAAAGAACGCGAAGCTTGGAACGAGCGTATCAAGCAAGCGCAGAACAAGCACTAATTTACACCAAAGTATTATCAACCGCCTTAGTCTTTCTGTTTGGAGAGACGGGCGGTTTTTTCTCCTATGACGATGAAAAAAAGCATTGTTTCATTTATTTCGCTCTTGTCGTTGACGGCTATCTTCCTGCCTTTGACGGCGATGGCGCAGGCTTCTTATCCGAAAGTGGACAAGAGAGGGAACAAAATTCCGGACTATTCGTATTGTGGCTACAAGGCTTCCGATGAATTGATTCCGGAAGTGGCTGTGAAGGCTTTCGTGCCTTATCGCTCCGGCGATGCAACGGCCTACATTCAGGCAGCTATCGATTATGTGTCTTCTTTGCCTGTGGATGAAAACGGATTCCGCGGCGCCGTGCAATTGGATAAAGGACAATTTCAAATAGAAGGCGGCTTGCTGCTGTCGGCCTCGGGCGTGGTGTTGCGCGGTAGTGGCAGTGACGAAAACGGCACGGAATTGCTCGGACTGGGACAAGATCGTACCACCATGATTCGCTTGGCAGGCCGCGCCGACCGTCGTTTGGACAAGGTGCGTACTTTGTCGGCGCCGGTGGCCATGGGCGATATGTTCATCCGTGTGAACGAGGTGGAAACCTACAGTCCGGGTCAGACTTTGCTCATTTCCCGTTGGGTGACCAAGGAATGGATAGATGCAATGGATATGAACGATTTCGGTGGCGAATCATCCTATATCGGTTGGAAACCCGGCGATAAAACCAAAGGCCGTCCCGGCGACGTGGAAGTGCGTTGGGAAAGACAAGTGCTTGCCCTGCGTGGCGATACGCTGTTTTTGGATGCGCCGCTCACCTGCGATATCAGTCTTGAAGAAGGAATGGTGCAAGTGCAGACATGGCCGGGTCGTATTGCGCAAGTGGCCGTTGAAAACCTGCGCCTTACTTCCGTTTACGATGAATCGAATCCATACGACGAAAATCACCGTTGGAACGCTATCGAGCTCGACAATGCCGAAGATGCTTGGGTGCGTCGCGTGCAATTCCGTCATTTTGCGGGTTCTGCGGTGTTTGTTACCGACAATGTGCGTCGCGTGACGGTGGAAGATTGTCAGTCGTATGCGCCGGTGTCTGAAATTGGTGGTTCTCGTCGTTATACTTTCCATACTTTGGGTGGACAATGCCTTTTCCAACGTCTGTATGCCCAGCAAGGTTTTCACGATTTTTCTACCGGTCATATCGCGCCGGGTCCGAACGCATTCGTACAATGTCAGGCCGATTGGTCGCATCACATGAGCGGCGCTATCGCAGCTTGGTCCACGGGGCTTTTGTTCGACAATTTCAATGGTGTGGGCGTCTTGCTTTCGTACGGAAATCGCGGTCAGGACAATATGGGTGCCGGCTGGACGGCCGCCAACTCCATGATGTGGAATTGCTCGGCAGCCATGTTGGCCAATCCTAATCCGCCCACGGCCCACAACTGGGCTTACGGCGCTTGGGGACAGATGCAGGGTCGTTTCGAATCGGCCGATTCTTTTGTCAAGCCGCAGAGTCTTTTTTACGCGCAATTGGCCGCTCGTAATGCCGCCACCAAAGACGAAGTGCGCAAGTTGATGCCCATTGATACGCAGTCTGCCAGCAATCCGCCCATCAGTAAGGCGCAAGTTTTTGTGGCTGAGGCGCGTCAAGCGGCATTGGAACTGAAAGATTGGATAGATAGCCTGCAAGTGAAATATCCTTTGACCTTGGCTTCGCAAACCAAAGAAAATACGCTTTGGCTGAAATCGTATAAGCAAGCTGCTAAGAAAAACACGAAGAAATCTGCTTCCTTGGCTGTGATTGAAAACGGTATCATCACCAAAGACGATGCCATTCTTACCGGTACCAAAAATGGCATTGTCTGGTGGAATGGCTCGACCAAAGCCCGTTATCTTTTCAACAGCAAGGCTCCGCATATCACCCGTTGGGTGCCCGGCCGTACCGGTACCGGATTTACCGACGATCTGGAAGAACTTACCAACAACATGAAGGCGCGTGGCGTGCTTACCATGGACCATCACTACGGACTTTGGTACGATCGTCGCCGCGACGACCACGAGCGCATCCGCCGCATGGACGGCTATGTATGGGCGCCTTTCTACGAACAGCCATTTGCCCGCAGCGGACAGGGCGTCGCCTACGACGGCCTGAGCAAGTACGACCTTACCAAATGGAATGTCTGGTATTGGAATCGTCTGAAGACCTATGCCGACCTGGCCGATGAAAAAGGTCTGATGCTTTATCATCAGCATTTCTTCCAGCACAATATCATAGAAGCCGGTGCGCATTGGGCCGACAGTCCTTGGCGTAGTGCCAACAATATCAACGATATGGGATTTCCCGAACCGGTGCCTTATGCCGTGGACAAGCGCGTGTATATGTCGGAACATTTCTACGATGTGAGCCACGAAGGACGTCGCGCTATGTATCGCAATTATATCAGAAAATCTTTGGACGAATTTGCCGATAACGGAAGTGTCATCCACTTTATCAGTGAAGAATATACCGGTCCGCTTCATTTTGTACAATTCTGGTTGGATGTGATTGCGGAATGGGAAGCCGAAACCGGCAAGGATGCCAAGGTGGCCCTGAGCTGTACGAAAGATGTGCAGGATGCCATCCTGGCCGACGAAGCTCGCGCTAAAACCGTGGATATCATCGATATGAAGTATTGGCATCCTACCATGAATGGTTTCCATGCACCGCCCGGAGGTGTGCATATGGCCCCCCGTCAGTATGGACGTTTGCGCAGGGATTACACCGAAAAGGCCGAAGTGAAGGCTCGCAATGCTTCCGAACGTACCTACGAAGTGGTGTCGGATTATCGTCAACGTTTCCCTGAAAAGGCTTTCATCGTTTCTGCCAACGGCGATGTTTGGGCTGCCATGATGGGCGGTGCTTCGCTTTGTGCTTTGCCTTCGGCCCTGCCGCAAGATTTCAAGAAAGCGGTTCCGCAGATGCGTCCTGTAGAAAACAAGGAAGCCATGCAAATAGGAAAACCTGGTTTGGGTTACGTGGTGTATGCTCCTTCCGCAGAACAATTGAGCCTCAACCTTGAGGGCGATGGCAGGACTTATAATGCCAAATGGATTAATCCTCGTAACGGCCTGCCCGTAGGAGAAGCCTTCAAAATGAAGGGCGGAAAAACTTATTCTTTCGAGAAAAAAGGTGTTCTTTGGTTGTATAGATAATGGAGGATATACGTATGAAAAAATATAGCTTATTCTTACTTGTTTTATGTCTGGCCATGCCTTTGATGGCGCAGAGGGGTAGAGCTTTGCCCTTGCCGGATTATTCGTATTGCGGATACAAGGCCAGCGAATCTTCCATTCCCATGGTGGCGATTAAAGCAGTGGTTCCGGCAACGAAAGAAGATGCCACGCAAAACATTCAGGCGGCTTTGGATTATGTATCGTCCTTGCCCATGAACGAAGATGGATTTCGTGGCGCAGTGCTTTTGGAAAAAGGTACGTATTGCATTTCCAACACTCTGTGGATAAAGGCTTCCGGCGTGGTGTTGCGAGGCAGTGGCATAGACGACAATGGAACAAAATTGCTTTCTACTTCGCGCGACCGTTTGAGCATCATCCGCATCAAAGGTGAAAACGATGCCAGTTTCGATAAGAAAAATGCTGTGTCACTTGCGAAGGCCGCTCCCGTAGGTGCTTTGAGTTTGGATTTGGAGAAACATTCTTTCCGTCAAGGAGATAGAATTTTTATTTCACAGTTCCCGAATATCAGCTGGGAAAGAGAAGTGAGCGAAGTTCGCGGTAAAAGCATTCATCTGGATGCGCCCATCACTTACGAATTGCTGCCCGAGAACAAGGTTTCCCTTTCTCGGATGGAATGGCCGGGACGCATTGAAAATGTGGGTGTTGAAAACCTTTGCATACATTCTGTGTACGACGAGAATAATCTCAAAGACGAAAACCATGCTTGGATAGGCATCGCCCTTGAACATGTGAGAGACGCCTGGGTGAGGGCAGTGGAATTTCGTCATCTGGCCGGTTCCGCCGTGTTTGTGGCCGAAACGGCATCGCGTGTCAGCATTCAAGATTGTAAGAGCCTGGAGCCGGTTTCTGAAATAGGTTCACAGCGTCGTTATTCTTTCTATGTAAAAGGCTCTCAAGTACTTTGCCTGCGTATTCAAGCTCAGGAAGGTTATCACGATTTTGCCGTGGGCGCCACGCACGGACCCAATGCTTTTGTGCAATGTTGGTCTTTGATGCCTCACAGTTATAGTGGCTGCGTGGATGCCTGGTCGAGCGGTGTGCTCTTCGATATCTGTAGCGTGAGCGGCAATGCCTTGCGTACCAATGTGCCCAATTATGCCGATGCTTTTGCCGGCTGGACCACTACCAATACCACTTTCTGGAATTCGACGGCATCTATGGTGTCTTGTGTAAAGCCCGAGGTTTCAGGCAATAACTATGCATTCGGCGCTTGGGGACAGTTCAATGGTCGCGGACATTGGGAATCGAGCAATAATCACGTGAATCCTTGGAGTCTGTATTATTCGCAGTTGGAAAAACGTTTGGGCAAGGCTTCGCCCGAAGGCGATAAGTTGATGACGCGTGGCGATGGCGGCACTTCTTCTTTCGAAGACGCTGCCTATCAGACGGCTAAAGCCCGTAAACCATTGCTCATGTTGTCTGAGTGGATAGACTCTCTCTTGATACTCGAGCCTTTTGTCCTTACTTACGAAAGCGAGCCATTGAAAGATGCTTGGAAGCCCTATGTGGCGCAGGTTCAGGAGAAACAACCATATCCGGCCGTGGAACTCAAAGACGGCATCCTGCAAAGAGATGGCCAGATTTTGACGGGCGGACGTCGTCAGTGTACCTGGTGGAGAGGCAATCCTCGCATGTCGGCGCAAAACGATCCGCATTTGGTGCGCTATGCTTTGGGCCCGGAAGGCTACGGTATGGTGGACGATTTGAAGGATGTTACCGATTTCATGAAAGAGAAAAATATCTTGGTGACCGATTTCCATTATGCTCTTTGGCTTGACAGACGTCGCGACGATCATCAGCGTACGGCCCGCATCGACGGCGAACAACGCGTTCCCTTCTACGAATTGCCCTTTGCCCGCAGCGGACAGGGCCGTGCCTGGGACGGTTTGAGCAAATACGATCTGACCCGATGGAACAATTGGTACTGGAACCGCCTGGCTACTTACGCCGACTTGGCCGACGAAAAAGGTTTGATGTTGTTCTATCAGCATTATTTTCAGCACAATATCTTGGAGGCCGGAGGCCATTGGGCCGATTTTCCCTGGCGTTCTGCCAACAACGTGAACGAAACAGGATTTCCCGAACCAACGCCTTACGCCGGCAACAAGCGCGTCTTCATGGCCGAACATTTCTACGATGTCAATCATCCGGTGCGCAGGGAATTGCATCGCAATTATATCCGAAAATGCTTGGATAATTTTGCCGACAAGGGCAGTGTGATTCATTTTATCAGCGAGGAATTTACCGGACCTTATCATTTTGTGGCTTTCTGGTTGGATGAAATCATTGCTTGGGAAAAGGAAAACAATAAGCAGGTGCTGGTGGCTTTGAGTTGTACCAAAGATGTGCAAGACAGCATTATGAAAAATCCTCGTTATGCCGAAGTGATCGATGCTATCGATATCAAATATTGGTACATGGATGGCAATGGAAAACTCTTTGCTCCCGAAGGCGGACTGAACCTTTCGCCCCGACAATTCGAACGCATCATGAAGCCCTCTCCTGCTTCTTGGCAAAGTGTGTACGACATGGTCTTGGAATATCGTCAGGCTTATCCCGAAAAGGCCGTCATTTACTCGGCGAGCCGTTATCCTGAACTGGCTTGGGCGACTTTTCTGGCGGGTGCTTCCATCTGTGATCTGCCGGCCGGATTGCCCGAAAAATTCTTGCAAGACGCTACGAAAATGTCACCTATCGGCATGAATGGCATTTATATGATGAGTAACCCTGACGTAGGTTATATTCTCTATCCTTCGGAAAAAGCCGAGATAGATTTGCGTTACCAGAAAACCGGCGAGTACAAGGCGCAATATTTGGATGTCAAAACGGGAGAACCTGTGGGTAAAGTTTTCCGTATCAAAGCGGGAGAAGTATTCCGTCATACGAAAGAATATATTTTGTGGCTTTACCGATAAAGCCTATCTTTACGCAGCGAATTTTAATATAAAACAATGGATATGAAAAAAATGAATGCCTTACTGGTGATGATGGCTCTTGCCTTATTGCCTCTGACAGCTCAGGAAACCTTAGATATCAAGAAGGATCTGGTGCATTACACCGGCAAGACGATGTCTAACGTGGATTATCATCATGGACAGTTGCAGCCCGCAATCGGAGTTCACAATCAGCAGATTATGCGTGCCAACAGAGAAATGCCCGAGGAAAGCGATGGCTTCGGTTGGACCTACAATCATGCTTCCATGATGGCTTATTGGAACGAGACCTTTTATGTGGAATATCTCAGTGACTCTGTGAGCGAACATATTCCGCCTTGCCAGACCTTGCTCATTCATTCCAAAGATGGTCAAAATTGGTCGAAACCAGAAGTGATTTTCCCGCCCTATATCATGCCCGAAGGTTTGCAGAAAACACCCGACGGACCTAAGGCCGATGGCAAGACTTCAGCCTTGATGCATCAACGTGTGGGCTTCTATGTTTCGGAAAAATACGACAAACTCATTGCCATTGCTTACTATGGCATCGCGCTGTTTGCCAAGGACGATCCCAACGATGGTAACGGTATAGGCCGCGTGGTGCGCGAAATCAAGAAGGACGGCACTTATGGTCCCATTTATTTCTTGCGTTACAACCATGCTTTCAATGCCAAGAACACCGATTATCCTTTCTACAAAAAGAGTCGTGACAAAAAGTTTGTGGCCGCTTGCGATGAAATTCTGGCTAATCCGCTGTATATGATGCAGATGGTGGAAGAAGCCGACCGTGATGACGAATTGATTCCTCTGAAAAAACAATACAAGGCTTTCTCGTATTATCATTTGGATAATGGAGATGTGGTGGGTCTTTGGAAACATGCGCTCACTTCTATCAGCAAGGATGGTGGAAAGACTTGGTACGAGCCTGTGCAACGTGCTTACGGCTTTGTGAACAGCAATGCGAAAATCTGGGGACAACGCACCACGGACGGCAAGTTCGCCACGGTGTACAATCCTTCGGAATATCGTTGGCCTTTGGCTGTTTCAACTTCTGAAGATGGCTTGAATTACACGGATATGATGTTGGTTCATGGTGAGATTTCTCCCATGCGATATGGTGGTCAGTACAAGAGCCGTGGTCCGCAGTATGTGCGTGGTATTCAGGAAGGTAATGGCCAGCCTGCCGATGGCAAGATGTGGCTCACGTATAGCATGAACAAGGAAGATATCTGGGTAAGCTCTGTGCCTGTACCCATCGTTTGCAAGGCGGCTGCCCACCAGAAAGATGTCTTCAACCAGATGGAAGATGGTAAGGAACTCGATTACTGGAATACGTACGACCTGGTTTGGGCACCCGTCAAGATGGAAAAAGATGCTCAGGGCGTGAAGTGTCTGACCATGCGTGACAAGGATCCCTTCGATTATGGCAAGGCTGAAAAAATCATTCCTGCTTCTTCTGCCTTCTCTGTCAGCTTCGAAGTGCGTCCCGAGCAGACCGATCATGGCCAGTTGCAGGTGGAGATTCAAGATGCTAAGGGTCAACCTTCTATCCGTATCAGTTTCGATCCTGATGGTCGTATTTACTCTAAGTCGGGCGCTCGTTACAACAGTCTGGGCACTTACGAAGCCGGCAAGACTTATCGTATCGATTTGAACGTGGATTGCGAATTTCGCTCGTACACCGTGCGTGTGAACGGAGGTCGAGAAGTTCGTCGTATTTTCTATGCGCCCGCTGCCACTTTGGAACGCGTGATGTTCCGCACCGGTGCCGTTCGTTTCGATCCTACGCCTGATACGCCTGCCGACCGCTTCACCGATATGGAAAATGCCTCTTCTGTGGAAGCCAAGGAAGCTGTATTCAGAATCTATTCTTTGGAAACTTCGGCCAAATAGCAAGATTTCTGAGAAAACTTTTATTTGATAAAGAAGTCCGTGTCAATCAATATGTTTGGCACGGCTTCTTTTTTGCTTTTCAGGCTGTATATTTTGTGTGATTTTGAGCGCAAATTTGAGAAAAGGGTAGTATATTTGTAGCAAAGTCTAATTTTATCAAATATGAAGAGATTATTTCTATCCCTTTTGTTGCTTTTGCCTCTGTTTGCCATGCAGGCAAAGTCTCCGGCCAAGATTCTGAAAGCATCTGATTTTGAACACTATGTGTCGTATTTTAACCGTATGGAAGACGAACCCATCGTTCAGGCCATTCCTAATGCAGAGGCTTGGGCTTGGATGGAAGAAAATATTCCTTTGTTTGCTTGTCCGCAGGATAATTTCGAGGAAATGTGGTATTTCCGTTGGTGGTCTTTGCGCAAAGGTTTGCAACTGACGCCCCAGGGTTATGTGGTGAACGAATTTTTGGTGAAGCGTTCCTACGCCGACAAGTACAACATGATTGCTTGCGCCATCGGTCATCATATCAACGAACTCCGCTGGATTCAAGATCAGTCTTACATAGATCAGTATATGCACATCTGGCTTCGTGGCAACGAAGGAAAGCCCATGAACCGCTTGATGAAGTTCAGTTCGTGGTTCCCTTATGCGCTCTACGATCGCTACCTGGTGCATCAGGATAAGGATTATCTGCTCGACTTGCTGCCCGATTTGGAAGCTCATTATCAAGCCTGGGACGTGCAACGTTGGCCGGAAGGTCTGTATTGGCAAGGTGATGTGCAGGATGGTATGGAAGAATCTATCAGCGGTGGCCGTCGTATCAAGAATGCGCGTCCTACCATCAATAGCTACATGTACGGAAATGCTGTGGCTTTGTCTGAAATGTTCAAGATGGCCGGCAATGCCGAAAAAGCGGCTTTGTATCAGGCCAAGGCCGACACGCTGAGAACTTTGGTGCAGAATCGTTTGTGGAACACTGAACACGAATTTTTCGAAACCCGTCGCATCAAGGATGGCGAACTGGCTCAGGTACGCGAAGCCATCGGTTATATTCCTTGGATTTTCCATTTGCCCGAAAGCGGAAAAGATTATGAAAAAGCTTGGTTGCAAGTATGCGATACCAAAGGTTTTCTCGCGCCTTATGGCTTGACCACGGCCGAACGTCGTCACCCGGAATTCAGAACCCGCGGTGTGGGCAAGTGCGAATGGGACGGCGCCATCTGGCCTTTTGCTTCTTCTCAGACTTTGACGGCCATGGCCAATGTCTTGAACGATTATCCCCAAAGCTACATCAACGACAGCATTTACTTTATGCACATGAATTTGTACGTTGAGTCTCAGTATCATAGAGGTCGTCCTTACATCGGCGAGTATTTGGATGAAGTGACGGGCTATTGGCTCAAAGGCGATCAGTTGCGCAGCCGTTATTACAATCACTCTACCTTTGCCGATTTGATGGTGACCGGTTTGATGGGCTTGCGTCCTCGTCAGGACAATGTGCTCGAAGTGAATCCTTTGGTTCCTGAAAATCAATGGGATTGGTTCTGTATGGATGGCATTCCTTATCATGGAAAATCTGTGACGATTCTTTGGGATAAGGATGGTAAGCACTTCAAGAAGGGAAAGGGTTTCCAAGTCTTTGTGAATGGTAAGAAAGTGGCTTCCAGCGCACATTTGCAGAAGATTGAAGTGGAATTGAAATAAAACAATAAGATATTCAGATTATGAAGAAAAAATTTCAAGGGGTGGTGGTGCCCATGATCACGCCGCTTTGCCCGGATTTGAGCATCGATACGCAGGCTGTGGCCCGTATCATGAAACAGTTTGCAGCGCATCAGATTTCGCCGTTGGTTTTGGGAACTACCGGTGAATCGGCTTCGGTGGGCGCTCAGGAAAGTCTCCGCTTCATGCAGGCGGCTGTGGAATCGAAGGCCGATGGCCAGATGGTGTATGCCGGTTTGGTGGGCAACGATGTGCAATCGCTCATCAAGTTGGCCAACGAATATGCCGCTTTGGGTGTGGATGCCGTGGTGGCCACTTTGCCCTCGTATTACATCCTTACGCCTGAACAGATGAAGAACTTTTACCTGCGTCTGGCCGACGAGGCTAAAGCGCCTGTGTTCATGTACAATATCAAGGCTACCACGCAGATGTCTATTCCTCTTGAAGTGGTGGAAGCTTTGAGTCATCACGAAAACATGGCAGGCCTGAAAGATTCGGAACGCGACGAAGACAAGATGAAAAAGAGCATCGAAATGTTCCAAAACCGTGAAGATTTCTCTTTCTTCTGCGGATGGGGCGCACAAGGTGCCAACAGCTTGAAACTCGGTGCTGACGGTATTGTTCCCAGCACGGGTAACATCGTTCCTGAATTGTACGGAAAATTGTATCAGGCTTATTTGGCCGGTGATTTTGCAAAAGCTGATTATTATCAGGAACTTACCGACAAGGTGGCCGTGGTTTACCAAAAGGGACGCACTTTGGGCGAATCCCTGGCCGCGCTGAAGGTACTGATGCAGGATGCCGGTCTGTGCTCAACCGTCATGATGCCTCCATTGACGGAATTGTCTTCCGAAGAAAATCAACGTATTATAGAACAATTTAAAGCATTGTCATTATGAGTAGCATTCATTGGGTAGATATTATCATCGTTCTTCTGACGCTTGTGTTTACCTTGGGTGTGGGTATTTATGCCTCTCGCAAGAACAAAGATTCAGATACTTATTTTTCAGGAAGCAACAAGATTCCCTCATGGGCCATCGGTCTGTCTATTTTTGCCACGCTTATCAGTAGCGTGACTTTCTTGTCTTATCCCTCGGCCGCTTACAAGGGCAACTGGATTCTCCTGGTTCAGGGATTGATGGTGCCGGTGGTGCTGATTTTCCTTATTTGGGCTATCGTGCCGCTTTTCCGTAAGATGATTCGTTTGAGTACCTACGAATATTTCGAACGTCGTTTCGGTTTGGCTGCCCGTATCTATTCTTCTTTGGCTTTCATCCTGACGCACTTCTCGAAGATGGGTACCGTGTTGTATCTCATCTCTTTGGCAGTGTATAGCATGACAGGTATAGATGCTCTTTGGGTGATTGTCGTTCTGGGTATTCTTATCGTGGCTGTTACCTTCGTGGGTGGTATGGAAGGCGTCATCTGGATGGATGTTATCCAGGGTCTGTTGCTTATTCTGGGTGGTATTATCTGTGTGGTTGTCTTGTTGGTGGCACCGGAAGCCGGTCCTGCTCAGATTTTCCACGATGCCATCGCCATGAAGAAGATAGATTTCGGCCCGTACAACTTCAGTTTTGCCGAACTGACCTTCTGGGTGATGGTGATTAACGGTGCTTTCTATGCTTTGCAGAAATATGGTACCGACCAAACCATCGTTCAACGTTATCTCACTGCCAAATCTGACAAGGAAGCCAAGAAGGCTGCTTATATCGGTGTGGGTCTGAGTGTTCCCATTTGGGCCATGTTCATGTTGATCGGTACGCTTTTGTATTTCTTCTACAACTCTGGCGAGGCTGTGCTGCCTGCCGGTATTAATTCAGACCAAGTGTTCCCGCACTTCATTGTGACGCAACTGCCTGTGGGTATTGCCGGTATCGTGATTGCCGCATTGGTGGCTGCCGCCATTTCCAGTCTCGACTCTGATATGAACTGTCTGTCTGCCATTATCGTAGAAGACTATTATCAACGTTTCAAACCCGATTGCACCGACAAACAAAGATTGTATATAGGTCGTGCCATGGTGGCTGTATCTGGTTTGGCAACGGTAGGTGTGGCCATGCTTTATTATGCTTGGGAAGGCGAAGGCGTGCTGGGCGTTATCTTCGATTTGTATGCCATCTTCTCGGCCGGTATCGTGGGTATCTTCCTCTTGGGTCTGTTCAGCAAGCGTGCCAACAAGCAAGGTTTGTACATCGGTTTGATTGTCTGCGTGTTGTTCACTGCTTACGCCGTTCTGACCACCACCAGCATCGAAGTGGATGGCGCCAAGCGTCTGATTCTCGACCTGGGCAAGTGGAACTTCCCGCATCACAGATATATGTTGGGTGTTTACAGTCACCTCATTGTTTTGGTGGTTGGCTATTTTGCCAGCTTCCTTTTCCCCAAGCCCAATCTTGAAAAGGGTTTGACTATTTACGATTACAACACTAAAGAATTGAAGTAATGAATCAAGTAGAAATAATGACGCCTGCCAAGGTGTTGATTGGTACAGATTGTTTCGATTCCTGGATTCAGGAAGCCCAGCAGTCGGGTTTTAAGAAAGTACTGGTGCTCTCTGTGGGTCCCATCTGGCCGATGTTGGAGAATTCTCTCCAGCAGGCCGCCGACAAGGGCTTGAAACTGAAAAAGATTGATTATACGCTTCCCGGCGAGCCTACCACCGATTATTTCGACGTGCTGCGCAAAGAGGCTGCTTCTTTCCGTCCCGACCTGGTTTTGGGTGTGGGTGGTGGTAGCGTGCTGGACGTAGCCAAATTGTTGGCGGCCCTTTGCGACAGAAAAACCCCGATTAACAAGTGCTTTGGCAAGGGTATGCTCGACAAACGTAGCGTGGCGCTTTATTGCGCACCCACCACGGCGGGCACCGGAAGCGAAGTCTCTCCCAATGCTATTCTGCTCGATTCTCAGGATGGCGAAAAGAAGGGTATCATCAGTCCGTATCTCTTGCCCGATTGCACGCTCATCGATCCTATGTTTACTTTGAGCCTGCCTGCCAAGATTACGGCAGAAACCGGTATGGACGCGCTTTGTCATTGCGTGGAAGCTTTTATCAATAAGAATGCTCATCCCTTTGTAGATACCTATGCATTGCGTGGTATCGGCTTGGTTTGCAAGAATTTGCTGAAGGCTTGCCGCGATGGTAGAAATAAACCGGCCCGTGAGGCGCTTGCCATGGCTTCCATGATGGGAGGTCTTTGTCTGGGCCCGGTGAACACTTGCGGTGTGCATGCCTTGTCCTATGGTTTGGCCGGAAAATATCATATGTCGCACGGTTTGGCCAATGCCTTGCTTTTGCCGGAGGTGTTGCGTTTCAATAAGCCCAATTGTCTGGCTCGTTTTGGCGCCATGGCCAAGGAAATAGGTTTGCCTTATCGTTATGATAACCAGCAGAATGCAGACGCTGTGATTGATTATATCCAGCAATTGTCGGCTCAATGTGGTATTCCTCAGCATCTGTCTGAAATCGGCATCAAGAAGGAAGATATTCCCGAAATGGCCGATATGGCAATGAACGTGACCCGCTTGCTCACCAACAATCCGCGTGAGATTACCCGTGAAGATGTCATCAGCATTTACGAAAATATTTATTGATCGAAATATGAAACCAATTGTTAGTATAAGCATGGGCGATCCTGCCGGTATAGGCCCTGAAATTACCGTCAAGGCTTTGCAGGATGCCAAGGTGTACGAAAAATGCCGTCCCATGGTGGTGGGCGATGCGAAAGTCATGCAGGCTGCCATCGATTTCTTGGGTCTGAACATGAGTGTCCGCGCTATCAAGTCTGTGGCAGAGGCTCAATTTGAGCAAGGCTGCATAGATGTGTACGACTTAGATAACGTGGATATGAGCCAGTTGCAATACGGGCAAGTCTCGGCCATGTGCGGACGCGCGGCCTTCGAAGCAGTTCGTTGCAATATTGAACTGGCCATGAAGCACGAAATCGATGCCACCGTGACGGCTCCCATCAACAAGGAAGCTATTCACATGGCCGGTTTCAACTTCTCCGGACATACCGAAATCTATGCTCACTTTACCAACACCAACAACTACGCCATGCTCTTGGCCGACGATTCTTTGCGCGTGATTCATGTCAGCACGCATGTGTCTTTGCGCGAGGCTTGTGACCGTGCCAAGAAGGAACGCGTGCTCAATGTTATCGGTCTTTTGCACAATGCTTGTCGCCAGTTCGGTATTGAAAAGCCGCATTTGGCCGTGGCCGGGTTGAATCCGCATAGTGGAGAAAATGGTTTGTTCGGTCAGGAAGAAATCGAGGAAATCATCCCTGCCATTCAAGAGGCCAAAGCCCAAGGTTATGATGTGGAAGGCCCTGTGCCCCCGGATACGATTTTCGCCAAGGCTGTCCAAGGTAAATTCGATGGTTGCGTGGCCATGTATCACGATCAGGGTCATATTCCTTTCAAACTCGTGGGTTTCAAATGGAACAACGAAAAGCAGAAAATGGATAGTGTCAAGGGCGTGAACATCACTTTGGGATTGCCTATTATCCGAACCTCTGTCGATCATGGTACCGCTTTCGAAATTGCCGGACAAGGTATTGCTTGCGAAGACGCCATGCTTATTTCTATTGATTATGCTTTGAAAATGGCTCAAAACAAACAATGATATGATAACCATTATTGCTGACGATTTTACCGGGGCAGCCGAAGTGGCAGGCATTTGTTTGCGTCGCGGCGTTTCTGTGAGTTTCCTGACGGATATTCCCGAAGTGGAAACCATTCAAGATGTCGATACCGATGTACTGGTTGTCGCTGAAGATACCCGTTCCTTTACGGCAGAAGGTGCTGTGAAGATTTCCCGCATTTTGGCGGAAAACCTCAAGGCAGCCGGCGTGACGCATGTCGTCAAGAAAATCGATTCGGCACTTCGCGGTTGGGTCTTGTTGGAGATGCGTGCCATCGCCGATGTTTTCGGTATGAAGGAACTGCTCATCCAACCGGCCAATACAGCTACACATCGTTCCATCAAAAACGGTTTGTACTATGTGGAAGACAAGCTTTTAGCCGAAACTGCTTTCGCCAACGATCCGGAGTTTCCGGTCAAGAGTTCTCAGGTACACAGTATCATAGAGTCGCGCAACGTGGTGGCTTCTTCTTCGCCCATCAATTACATGGTGCCCGATGCTGTCACCAGCGAAGACTTGCGAGCCAGCGTGCGTCTTTGTCAAGAAGGCGTGTTGCCCGGTGGCAGTGCCGATTTCTGGCGTGAATATTTGGAAGAACAAATCGAACTGGGCAAGGTGAAAGCTTTTCCCAAAGACGAGGATGCTTCTGAACTTTCTCCATTGCAAGATTGCCTGATGATTTGCGGTAGCGCACACCTGAACAGTATGCAAGGTTCTGAACGCTTGGCTGCAGAAGGTATGCCACTGATGAATCTGCCCGCATCGATGTTGCAGGAAGATAAGGTGACGGATGCCGACATTCAGGCTTTTGTAGAAGCTTGTGCCACCACTTGGGAAATCTCACAAAGACTCTTGGTGCGTTTTGGTCCGAAGCCCGTGAAGTTCGATTCTTGTGCCGAACATCTGCGTTATCGTATGACGGAATCCATGTTCCTTCTCTTGCAGAAAATCAATCCCTCACATTTGCTCATAGAGGGTGGTGCTACGGCATATAGCCTCTTGCAACGTCTTGGTTGGAACAGTTTTACGCCTGTAAGGGAATGGACTCCCGGTGTGGTACAGCTGAAACTGAATACCGAACCATATTGTTATATTACCCTGAAGCCGGGAAGCTATGCCTGGCCCGAATTTGAATAATCATTTACCTAACGAATATGAAGAAATTTCTCACTTTGATCTTGCTCGCATTGAGCCTTAATGTGGCCCAGGCCAAGTTTATCAATATGTTGGATTTTGGTGCCAAGAACGACAGTGTTTTCCTCAATACGGAAATCATTGCGCAAGCCATCGACACCCTGGAAGCCCATGGCGGTGGTACCTTGTATTTTCCTGCAGGCGATTATCTGACAGGTCCTATCACCTTGAAAAGTAATGTCACCATCGAGGTAGAAGCTGGCGCAAGTCTTTGTTTCTCAGATAACTTCGATCATTATATGCCTTATGTGGAAATGCGTTACGAGGGCGTGGTGATGAATAGTTTCCATCCGCTTATTGCTGCTTACGATGCTGAAAACATCGCCATTAAAGGTCGCGGTACGCTCGAAGGCAATGGCCGTGAATGGTGGAACGAGGCCTGGCGCAACGAAGGCAACGTGAAGGCCGGTGAAAAGAAACGCAATAAATATCAGCAAGCTTGGGTAGAAGCTAATCCCGATTTGAAACTCGAAGAACAATCAGACTGGAAGAGAACCTTGGCCCGCGAATTTTTCCGTCCTCCTTTTATCCAATTCTATCGTTGCAAGAATATTCTTATCGAAGGTTTGCACATTCAGAACTCTCCTTTCTGGACGGTGAATCCCGAATTTTGTGAAAATCTGAACATCAAGGATTTGACCATCTATAATCCTGAATCGCCCAACACCGACGGTATCAATCCTTCTTCTTGTAAGAATGTGCATATCTCCAATTGCCATATCAGCGTGGGCGACGATTGTATCACCATCAAGTCGGGTCGTGACCTTCAGGGACGTCAATACGGCGTGCCTTGCGAAAACATCACCATCACCAATTGTACCATGTTGAGTGGTCACGGTGGCGTGGTGATCGGTAGCGAAATGTCGGGCGACGTGCGCAAAATCACCATCAGCAACTGTGTGTTCGATGGCACCGACCGTGGTATCCGCCTGAAATCTACCCGCGGACGTGGCGGTATCGTCGAAGAAATCCGCGTGGACAACATCGTGATGAAGAATATCCAAAAGGAAGCCATCATCTTCAACCTTTTCTATTCGAATGTGCCCCAGGAACCCGTGAGCGAGCGTACGCCCATTTTCCGCAATATTCACATTTCCAATATGACAGGTACCGAAGTGAAAGCTGCCGGTGGTATTCGCGGTATTCCCGAAATGCCCGTGAGCGACATCAGTATCAATAATGTTAACATTCAGGCTGAAAACGGTTTCTTTATTCAAGAAGCCAAGAACGTGACCATCAGCGATTTTATCGTGAATTCCGACAAGGGTCCGGTATTGGATGTACGCAACTCGGAAGAATTGTATTTCGACAATGTCCGCACCATGGAAGTGAACGACCAAGTGCCTGTTATCCGTATGGAAAATGCCAAGAACGTATTCATTGCCAATTGTTTCCCCAAGGCCGGAAGTGCTGCTTTCCTCGAACTGAGAGGTGCTGAAACTGAAAAGGTTGTTTTGCAAGGCAATTACCTCGATCGTATGGATACGAAGTGGATGGTGGCTCCTGAAGTGATGAAGAAAAGGAATGCTTTAATTCTTTTGAAATAAGATGAAATCGAAGAGCCTCAGTCTGTTAATTTGTCTGACTATTTGCACGAGCTTCTCGGCTTGGGCCCAGACTTCGTGGGAACTTTGGCATTCCGACACCCTGGCCAAGCGCGATTTGCAGTTGCATCGTCCCACCAGCGACACTAAGTTCGCCAAGCCTTTGGTGGATGTTCTCAAGGATATAGAAGAACAGTTTTCTGTGAAGTTGCGTTATTCCAAAAACGATGTGAACGGCGTCATGCTGAAACATGCGGAATATCGTTATCGTCCTTGGAGTGTGGAAGAAACCCTCGACAATGTGCTCAAGCCTCTCGACTTGAAGTATGTGAAACAAAAAGAGGGCGTCTATGAAATTAAGCCTTTTGAGTATGCGCGTCGTTTGCCGGAAGATGGCCAGGATATCTTGAACTATTTACAGACGGTATATACCGACAAGGAATCTTGGGAAGCACGTCGCTCGCAATTGCAGAAAGAACTGCGCGAGAATGCCGGTTTGAACAATCTTCCTCCTGCGCCTGCCGGCAAGCCTTATCTGGGCCCCAAGCGTGTGTATGGCGACTATTATGTGCAGAACATCGGTCTGGAAATCTTGCCGGGCGTGTATTGCACGGGAAGTATTTATCATCCGGTAAAATATAAGAAAGGTTCTTGTCCTATTGTCTTGAATCCCAACGGACATTTCGGTAAAGGACGTTATCGTTACGACCATCAGGTGCGCTGTGCCATGCAGGCCAAAATGGGTTGTATAGCTGTGAGTTACGATCTTTTCTCTTGGGATGAACAGCTCTTGCAGTTCGAACCTCGCGCGCATCGTACGGCCATGGCGCATACCATTCAGAGCCTGAACGCCATTCGTATGTTGGATTATCTTTGCTCGCTTCGTGAAGCCGACACTACCCGTATCGCTATTACCGGCGGAAGTGGCGGTGGCAGCCAGACCATGTTCATCACGGCCATAGACGACCGTATCACGCTCAGCATGCCGGTGGTGATGACTTCTTCTTACTTTGTGGGAGGTTGTCCTTGCGAGAGCGGAAATCCCATTCATCTGAGTGCCAATGGTACCAACAATGCCGAAATTGCCGCCATGTGCGCGCCTCGTCCCATGCTGATTGTTTCCGACGGTAAGGATTGGACCAAAGATGTGCCTTGGCTGGAATTTCCTTTCATTCAAAGAACCTATGGTTTTTATGGCGCCGGCGACATGGTGGAAAATGCCCATTTCCCCAAGGAAGGACACGATTACGGACCTTCTAAGCGTCAGGCTACTTATGCCTTTTTGGCAAAACATTGGGGCTTGAACGTGAAGAAACTCCAAGACGAAAACGGACTCTTTGACGAATCTTCCTGCGTGGAAGAAGATGCCAAGTTGTTGAAAGTCTGGGGAGAGAACGGAGAAAATTTGCCGGAAAACGCGCTTAAAGGAATTGAAAACCTATATAAAATGTTTCATACTTACGGACAATAAATACTAACTTGAAAATGAAAAAGATTTTATTCGGAGCGCTTTTGTCGCTCGTGGCCTTGACGGCTTTCTCGGCAGAAAGAGCCAAACCCTGGGATCATGGAAAATTGCAGGTAAGTGAGAATGGTCGTTACCTCATTCACGAAGACGGAGAACCTTTCTTCTGGTTGGGAGAAACGGCTTGGTTGTTGACTTCGCGTCTTTTGCGTGAGGAAGTGGATTTCTATCTGCGCGATCGCGATAAAAAAGGCTATAATGTGATTCAAGTGTCTGTTTTTCATAGCTATCCGCAGTATAATGTGTATGGAGAATGTGCCACGCCTTTCGGTTACGATTTCAAGAAAATAGATCGACCGGGTTATTATGGCTATTGGAATCATGTGGATTATGTGATTGATGCTGCCGCAAAACGCGGTATGTACGTGGCCATCGTTTGTACCTGGGGTTCTGAAACCGTGAAGAACGGCCACATGAATGTGGATGAAGCCAAGAAATATGCTGAGTTTTTGGCTAAACGTTATGCCGACAGACCCAACATTATCTGGATGATTGGTGGCGATGTCAATCCCGAAAGCAATATGGATGTTTGGCATGCCATGGCCGAAACCATCAAGAAATACGACAAGAACCACCTGATGACTTATCATCCCGTGGGCAGAACTTCTTCGGCCAATTGGTTCCACGATGCCGAATGGCTGGATTTCCATATGTTCCAGTCGGGACATCGTCGTTATGGTCAGAACAACGGTCAGATAGAAGGTTACCCCATCGAGCAGGATACGGAAGAAGACAACTGGCGCTATGTGGAAAAAGCTTATGCTTTGACGCCCGCCAAGCCCGTTATTGATGGTGAACCCAGCTACGAAGGTATTCCTCATGGCCTGCATAGTGGTGACGAGCCTTATTGGACGGCTCCCGAAATTCGTCGTTATGCTTATTGGTCGGTGTTTGCCGGCTCTTTCGGACATACCTACGGCGACAATGCGGTGATGCAGTTCTATGTGCCGAGCATTATCGGTTCGTTTGCACCCAAGTTGCCTTGGTACGAAGCTATGCAGGAACCCGGTTCTGCTCAGATGCAGCACTTGAAAGCTTTGATGACTCGTTTCCCCTTTACCCAAGGTCGTCCCGATCAGAGTTTGATTCTGAACGAAGTAGGCGAGAAGTACGATCGCTTGGTGGCTACCCGTGGTGAAGATTATGCTTTGGTTTATACCTATACCAACCGTGCCATCCGCATCGATTTGGACAAGGTTGCTGGAAGAAACAAGCACGTGTTCTGGTTTAATCCTGAAAATGGTGAATTCAAGTACGTTGGCAGAAAGCGCGGTCAGCAGACCTTTACGCCAGAAGGCGGTTATGGCGCCGGCAAGGATAAGGTGCTGGTGGTTTTCGATGCCGATAAGAAATATGTGGAAATTTCTGCCGAAGACCAAGCTCGTATCCAAGCTGAAAACAATGCCCGCTCTGACGGACAATTGGAAAAGAAGGCTGCTGAATGGGCTGCTTCGCTCAATTTGAACGATGCTGAAAAAGAAGCTCGCGTGGCTGCCATCATCGCTACGCATCAAAAGGCTATCCGCGACTGGCACAATGCTCATGTAAACGATATCCCTAAGGGAAGCATCGATCCGGCCACCGGAAAACCCCTCAACGATGTGTATCGTCAGATGATTGCCATTTCTAACATTCCTGCTTCTGTCACCCAAAACCTCATCGATGGTTTGAGCGCTGAACTGACGCCCGAACAGGTGGAACAAATACTTGACAAACACACCATTGGCAAAGTTGCCTTCACCCTGCAGGGTTATAAGGATATGTTCCTCGACGAATTTACGCCCGAAGACGAAGCCGTTGTTTTGGCGAACCTTAAAGAGGCTCGTCTGATGGCGATGAATTACAAGAATATGAATCTGATTAACCAAGTCTTCGAAATTTATAAAACCAAGAACGAGCAATATTTCACCAAGAGTGGTCGTGATTGGAAAACTTACTACAAGGCTTGGGCTGAACGTCGCAAAGCAGAAAAAGCTGCTAAAGAAGCTGCCAACAAAAAATAATTGAGATATGGAAAAGAAACAATGTATGAAAAAATGCTCATGTTGTTGCCTGATTATCGGCTTGTTCTTTTTGGCAATGGCCGTTGTGATGTTTTTCATCAACAACAATGAGTACGATTGGAAAAAGGGTATCGTAGAAAGTCAGTTCTTGTATGAAAAGGCCGACTTTGCCGAATGTCACTCTGCCTCATTGGCCGAAACGCCCGAAGGTTTGATTGCCACTTATTTCGGTGGTACCAAGGAACGTTTCCCCGATGTGAGTATTTATGTATCGCGCAAACCTAAGGGAAGTGATGTTTGGCAAGCTCCCGAAAAGGTGGCTGAATGTATTTTGGCCGAAGATCCCGGATATTGGCCCGAAGCCGGCAGCGTGGAACGTTATCCGTGCTGGAATCCTGTGTTGTACCAGATTCCCGGTGGCGATTTGCTGCTTTTCTATAAAGTGGGTGCCCATCCAAGTTCTTGGAAAGGTCGTTTGATTCGCTCATCCGACAATGGTCATACTTGGTCTAAACCCGATACCTTGCCCGATGGCATTATAGGTCCGGTAAAGAACAAACCCGAAATGATCAATGGTGAATTGGTTTGTCCATCGAGCCAGGAAGGTAATGGATGGCGCTTGTTCTTGGATATCACTCCCGATTATGGTAAAACTTGGCGTCAGGTGGGTCCTATCAACGAAAGAGCCCCTTGGTTGGCAATCCAGCCCAGTATTCTCAAGCATAAGAATGGCGATTTGCAGATGGTATTCCGCACCCGCAATCGTCGCGTAGGTACCACCTGGTCGAGTGATGGCGGTGCAACCTGGAGCAAACTCGATAGTTTGGAATTGCCTCAGAACAACTCCGGAACGGATGCCGTTACCTTGCAAGACGGCCGTCATTTGTTGGTATATAATCACGTATTGCCCGATGGCGACAAGTTTAAGGGAGCCCGTACGCCCTTGAATGTAGCTTTGTCTAAAGATGGTATCCATTGGTATGCTTCTTTGGTGTTGGAAGATTCTCCCATCAGTCAGTATTCATATCCGGCTGTTATTCAGGGTTCTGATGGTTATATCCATATTCTTTACACCTGGCGTCGTGAACGCATGAAATATGTGAAGGTAGATCCTAAGAAAATGCAGATGGTGAAGATAAAAGACCTTTGCTGGCCGGGTCATGATACGCCTTTGGCCGTGGAAGGCGCCGGAGAAACTCGTTTCCCCATTGCCGTTTGCGATTGGATGATTCTCAAACGTCAGAAAGAATCGGCCATTCCTTTGGCAAGAATCATCGGTTGTAACGGTATCGAAGTGGATATGAATTCATTGAGCTCGCATCCTACTTTCCAGAGTCGTTTCAAGGATAATCCCGAAGCTTTGCAGTCGTACAAGCGTTTGGCTGCTCAGAGTGGTGTGAAGATTGCTTCGGTGGCCATGTCCGGTTTTTATGCTCAGTCTTTTGCCACCCGCGAAAGCTATATTCAGCCTGTGGCCGACTGTATCGAAGTGATGAAGGGTTTGGGCGCCAAAGTGGCATTCTTGCCTTTGGGCGTGAATAGCGATGTGGTGAAGAATCCTGAACTGTATCCCGCGGTGGTTACCCGTTTAAGAGAAGTTGGAAAGATGGCTGAGGCTGCCAATGTGATTATCGGTATAGAAACCACGATGGATGCTCAGGGCGATTTGGCCTTGCTGAAAGAAGTGAATTCACCGGCCATCAAGATTTACTACAATTTCGCCAATGCCTGGAAGAACAATCGAGACATTCACCAGGAATTGCGCACATTGGGTGCCGAGAATATTTGCCAGATTCACTGTACCAATACCGACGGACAATGGTTGCAGAACGATCCGCAAGTAGATATGCCGGCCATCAAGAAGACTTTGGAAGAAATCGGTTATCATGGCTACTTGGTAATGGAACGCTCGCGCGATGCCTCGCAGGTTCGCAATGTCAGAGGCAATTATACCGCCAACTGTACTTATCTGAAATCAATTTTCCAACCTGAATAATTATTATGGGTCGGCCCGCCGGCGCAACGAAGTTGCAGAGGCGGGCCGCTTCATCTCTTACGGATATCATCATGAAAAAAAGTTTCATTATCGTTTTATTGATTGCCATGTCTTGGAGTCTTGGTGCGCAGACCATTCTTCAACTTGGAGAAGATTGTTCGGATGTTCATCAGGCCATACGTACTGTCAGGGAATGGCGTCGATTGGAAAATGTAGGCAAATCTACCGGAGTGGATCTGAGCAAAGGCGTTATCATAGAATTGCCGGCCGGTCAGTTCTTTTTGGATGAGGCAGTTTTTCTTAGACCCGAAGATTCCGGAACGGCCCAGAGTCCTACCATTATCCGCGGTGCTGCCAATGGACAAACCGTCTTGAGCGGTGGACGAGTCTTGCCTGCCAAATCTTGGAAAAAGGCTTCAAGAGTGCCCGGATTGCCCGCAGTAGCTCAGTCGAAAGTGTATGTTTGTCCGCAGCCCAAGGTGGCCGGTCGCTATCTGAGTTTCCGTCAGTTGTGGGTGAATGGTCAAAAGGCTGTACGCGCTCGCGACGTGAACGACTTCGACGATATGAAACGAATGTTGGCTTGGGATAAACATCAACAAGTGCTGACCATTCCCACGCCCAAGGTGAAAGAATTCCAAACCCTTGACGGTGTGGAACTTGTATTGCATCAGATGTGGGCCATTGCCAATTTGAGAGTGGCTTCGCTCACCCGAAATGCTGATTCCACCGAAGTGCGTTTTCATCAACCGGAAAGCCGTATTCAAGCAGAACATCCCTGGCCTTGTCCCATGACGGTAAAAGGCGTGGAGTCTCCTTATTATATGTGCAATGCCATCGAATTTTTGGATATGCCCGGCGAATGGTATCTCGACGAAGACAAACATTTGTTGTATTATTGGCCGCGCAAGGGAGAAGTGATGAGCAAGGCTGAGGCCATCGTTCCTTATCTGGAAAACCTTGTCGATGTTCAAGGTAGTAAGGAAAGTTCCGTTTCTCATATCCGTTTCGAGAATATCTCCTTCCGCCATACCACTTGGATGCGTCCCTCCGAACAAGGTCATGTGCCTTTGCAAGCCGGTATGTATCTGCTGGATGCCTATAAATTGCGTCCTCACGGTGTGCCCGGCAATCCTAACAAAGGCTTGGAGAATCAGGCCTGGCTGGGACGTCCCGCAGCGGCAGTGCGTTTGCAATCGGTCAGTCATACGGCTTTCGACAATTGTCGTTTCGAGCACATGGCATCTTGTGCCATCGATTATGTAGAAAATACGGCCTACGACAGCATCATCTATTGTCATTTCGAAGATGTGGGCGGTAATGCCATTCAGGCCGGACGTTTCTCCGATATAGGTACCGAAAGTCATTTGCCTTACGATCCGAAAGATACGCGCGAGCTTTGTACACATCTTTATATAGGTGACAACATTCTCCACGATATTACCAACGAAGATTGGGGCTGTGTGGCTATTTGTGCCGGCTATGTGCGTAACGCCACCATCGAATACAACGAAATCAGCGAGGTATCTTATTCCGGCATCAGCTTGGGATGGGGTTGGCAGAAAGCGCTCAATTGCATGCGTGAAAATGTGGTGAAAGGCAATTACATCCATCATTACGCCAAGCATATGTACGATGTGGCAGGTATCTACACTCTGTCTGCCCAGCCTAAAACGACCATTGTGGAAAACGTGGTGGACAGCATCTATACGCCATGGTATGTGCACGATCCGCATCATTGGTTTTATCTCTACACCGACGAGGGCTCTTCCTTCATGATGGTGAAAGACAACTGGTGTCCTGCGGAAAAATTCTTGCAGAATGCCAATGGTCCGGGTAATACTTGGGAAAACAATGGTCCGATGGTGAGCGAGGAAATCAAGGCTCGCGCCGGACAAAGAAAAAGACAATAATTTTTATTTACGATGAAAACTAACCTGCTTTTGGCGATGCTTTGGCTGTCGTCGGTGTCGTTGTGCGCAGCCGATTTTGTGGAAGATTTTTCTAAAGGTTTGCCTTCTTCTGCGCCGGCTACAGAGACCAAAGTGAATCTATCCTCGGGTGAATGGAGCATTCAAGGCGTTTGTGCCAGTACGCAAAACGGCAACGCGGTGGCGCGTATGAACACTTCCGGTGCCACACTTACCACACCGGCCATCAGCAAGGCTTCGGTGATGAGTTTCTCGCACAAGGCCAGCGGCAATTACAAAGATCTCTATGTGGAAAAATCCACAGACGGCGGCCAGACCTGGCAGATTCTGCAGTCGTTCAAGTCGGGTTCCGGCTCTTTCGTACAGGCTTCTGCGGCCTTGAAAGCCGATGACGAGGACAATGTGCTCTTTCGATTCCGTTGTGCCAATGCCACCGTCTATATAGACAATGTGAGCATTTCGTATTCCACCATGGCGGCCCAGCCCAAGCAACAAGCAGCCATGCGTTTGGCTTTGCAGTCCGATTCCACGCCTATGCTGAGTGGAAACGATTTGGTGCTGAGTATTCAAAAAGGCGATGGCCAAGGACGATTGTTGCTTTGCCAGAAAGAAAGTGCCGAGCCCTGGTTGCCCGAAGATGGATATGCCTACACGGGCTCCTTTCCGAAAACCATAGATGCCGACACCTGGATCATTGCCAGCGACGATGCCGACACCATACGCGTTTCTTCTTTGGAAGCCGGTGAAAATTATCGTTTTAGCATTTTTGAATACAATGGCGATGGCGCCGATCGCAATTATCTGACACCGGGATTTTCTCTTACCCAAGGAACCCTGGAAGTACCTAGCCTGACGCTTTCAAAGTCTCAGCTCGATTTCAAGAATACGAAGTTGGCTTCGAGCAAATCTATGAACGTCACCTTGAAGGCCAAGTATCTTCCGAAGGATGTCAAAGCCTTGGAATGTTATACGAATAGTGAATTTTTCACGGTGGAACCATCTGTCATAGAAGTAGATACAACAGCGTTTTCTAAGGTGTTGACCCTAAGTTTCAGCCCCGAAGAATATAAGCTTTACCAAGATACTCTTACCGTAAGCCTTGGAGAACTTTCTTGTAAGATGCTTTTGAAAGGGCAGGGTGCAGAGAAAGACAATCATATTTATTTCTTGGCTCCCAATGGCAGCGACGATATGGGCGACGGATCCATGGAATCTCCCTGGTACAATCTGCAGAAGGCGGTGGATGTGGCACTTCCTGGCGACATTATTTATTGTCGCGGTGGAGAATATTTTCCCGATATGATGAAAGACGGCAGCAAAACGACGGTTCGCATCAGTACTTCGGGAACAGCAGAAGACCCCATCACCATCATGGCTTACGAAGATGAAATGCCCGTGATGAACTTCAAGTCGCAGCAACCCCAACTGAACGGACAACGCGGTGTCTTGCTGACGGGTAATTATTGGCACATCATCGGTATTCACTTTACGAGAGCCGGCGACAATGCCATCAAATTGGAAGGAAGCCACAACCTGATTCGTTCATGCACGTTCAGTTACAATTTCGATACCGGCTTGCAATTGGGTTTCGGCCATGATTTCTCCGACAGCGGCCACGGCTCTTCGAACGATGGTTCTTGGTGCGCCTACAACGATATTGTCGATTGTGATTCTTACCGTAACTGCGATTACGACACCAATTACGGCTCCGATGCCGATGGTTTTGCCTGCAAAATGCACAATGGAAAAGGCAATCGCTTTATCCGTTGCCGCGCTTGGGAAAACTCCGACGATGCCTGGGACTTGTACGAAACCGATTATCCCGTTATCTTGATCGAGTGTTGGGCTTGGCGTTCCGGAAAGGCTGAAGACCATGAATGGGTGCGCGATGTGGTGGCAGTGTCCCACGGATTTTCAGGCAATGGCAATGCCATCAAGATGGGCGGAAATGGTACCGGCGGAAGCTCTAAAGGTAAACATGAAGCTTGGCGTTGTGTGGCTTTCAACTGCGACAAGAGTGGTTCGGTGAAGGGCTTCGACCAAAACAGCCACTCCGATGGTGAAAAGTTGGTGAATTGCTTGGCCTTCGGCAACGGTTACGATTTTATGTTCGAACGCGCCAGCAGCAACAGTGAATATTACAACAATGTTTGTTTGGGTCGTCAGGAAATTGCCGGCGGAAAGGAAAGCCACAATGCGATTGGAACAGCTACCGACAAGGGATGGAAGAACAATTTGCAAACAGGTATTTCGGCTGCCGACTATGTCAGCTTGAGCGAAGAAGATGCCAAGGCTCCCCGCGGCGAGGACGGAAGTCTGCCCAAACGTTTTGCTCGATTGAAATCCGGCAGCAAATTGATTGATGCGGGTATTTATCAGGAGATGCCCTTTACCGACGAGTTTCCGTTCATTGCGCAAACCTTGTATGGCTCGGCTCCCGATATCGGCCCTTACGAATTGGAAGAAGGCGAGGTACTTCAGGTGCCGCAGCTCATTCTCAATCACCGTGCCGAGGCTTCGTTGAAAGTGAGTGCGGCCGAGCACGCTTCTCAGGCGATGGTTCAATTCTCTACCCCTGTGGCAGCCAAGGTTTCTTTGCAACTGTACGATATGCAAGGTCGTTTGTTGGCCAATCTGTACGACATTCAGACCGTGGCCGGTGCCGATTATAGCCTGCCTTTCGATATTTCAAACTTGAAAAAAGGCGCCTATTTGCTTCAGTTGAAGGGATTATCCAAGCCATTGGCTACTCGTTTGATGCTTCAATAATACTTTCTTTGTTGCTTAAAACGAAGCCTGATATAGCTCATTTCGCCTGGTAATCTGTTGGTTATCAGGCGAATGTTTTTATTTTGAAAATTTTTCAAAAAATACTTGTCAATTATAAAAAATGTAGTACTTTTGCACCCGATTTCATAAGGATGATTTCCCAAGCGAGGGAAAGTTGTAAAAAGTTAGTAGTTAAGTTGTTAGGTAAAGATTGTAAAAGTGAGTCTCCCTTGCTGATCTTTATGAAATCTATATTAAATACATTTATCTCAATATATTTCCAAACGTGAAGATAGTGGCAATTTTTGCCTTATCTTTACGCTTTTTTATTTTATACATATTCATTCTCAAATTCGATACGTATGACAAGCATTCTTCTACATCAGATCTGGCATCAAGGAAAAGAGCAAGATATTCTCATTCAAGGGAATCAATTTGCCTCCATCAAGGAAAGCGAAGCGCTCGAAAACTACGCCGGCTATTCGCCACTCAAAGTGGTGGAATGTAAAGGAAAAGCCATTCTTCCGGCTTTCTACAACGGACACACGCACGCGGCCATGAACCTCTTGCGCGGTTATGCCGACGATATGCCTCTGTCGCTGTGGTTGAACGAACATATCTGGCCCATCGAAGCCAAAATGACGAGCGAAGACATGTATCACGGAGTCAAGCTGGCGATATTGGAAATGATAAAAACCGGTACGGTTTTCTTTAACGATATGTATTTTTCTTGGGATGAGTGTATGTCGGCTGTCGAAGAAATGGGTCTCCGTGCCGTCGTGGCTGATAGTTTCATTGACCATGGAAGCGAATCGTATAAGGATAAGTATATTGCCAAATGCAAGGCTCAACAATCTAAAAACACTGATATGCTGCGTTTTGCAGTGGCGCCTCATGCTATTTATACGGTGGGCGAAGATATGTTGAAACGTTGTGCGGAAGTGGCGCGCGAATCGGATACTTTCTTGCATATACACTTGGCAGAAACCGAACAGGAAGTGAAAGATTGTCTTTCGCAGCATGGTATGACGCCCACCGAGTATCTGCATTCCTTGGGTCTTTTGGGGCCGAAAACCATTTTGGCGCATTCTGTCTGGTTGTCGCAACATGATATGGATTTGCTCAAGGAAAGCGCTTCGGTGTTGGTGCATAATCCTTGTTCCAATATGAAGCTGGCTTCCGGAATCTTTCCTTCTAAAAATTTGATAGATAATGAATTGAAGGTGATTTTGGGCACCGATGGTGTGTCTTCCAACAACAATCTGGATATGCGCGAAGAAATGAAGTTTGCCGCCCTGATGGCCAAGGTTCGTTATGGTGCCGAGGCCTTGCCTGCCGACAAGGTTTTACAGTGGGCCACCGTCGATGCGGCGCGTGCTTTCGGTTTGAATGCCGGTGAGATTGCCGAAGGAAAATTGGCCGATGCCATTATCGTGGATTTGTCTAACGACAGGCTCATTCCCAACCATCATTTAGTGTCCAACTGGGTGTATGCCGCCGACAGCTCCGCCATAGAAAGTGTTTTGTGCAACGGACGTTTCCTGATGGAAAACCATGTAGTGCCTCACGAAGACGAAATCAAGGAAAATGCCATGCGCGTGGCCCACGATTTGGTGAAACGTGTGAAATAATTTACTTTTGTGCCTTCTGAATTTTTAGGAACTTTTTTAAACGATACAAATATGCCAATGCCTTCACATCGTGGCTGGATCATGCCCGAGTCGCCTATCAGAAAGTTGGTTCCCTTAGCTCGTCAAGCAGAAGCCAAGGGTTTGAAAATCTATCATTTGAACATTGGTCAGCCAGATATTAAAACGCCGCAGGAAGGCTTGGATGCCCTGAAAAACATCGACCGAAGCATTTTGGAATATACCCAGAGTGAAGGTCTTCTGAGTTTGCGCACCAAGTTGGCCGATTATTATCGCGGTTTCAATATAGATGTGGCTCCCGAAGAAATCATCATCACCACCGGCGGTTCCGAGGCGGTGTTGTTTGCTTTCATGGCTTGCTTGGATCAGGGCGACGAAATTATTGTACCTGAACCGGCCTACGCCAACTACACGGCATTTGCCATCTCCGGAGGAGCTATTATCCGTCCCTTGCTTTGCTCTATCGAAAACGATTTTGCCTTGCCACCTTTCGAGGAATTCGAACGCATGATTACCAAGCGGACGCGCGCCATTCTGCTCTGCAATCCCAATAATCCGACGGGACATATCTATACGCCCGAAGAAATGGAGCACATCCGTCAGTTGGTGAAGAAGTACGACCTGTACCTGTTCTCGGACGAAGTGTATCGCGAATTTTGCTACACCGATACGCCGCATATTTCTGCCATGCAACTGAAGGGTATTGAGGATAATGTTATTCTGATTGACTCTGTTTCAAAACGATACAGCGAATGTGGTATCCGCATAGGCGCGCTCATCACCAAGAACAAGCAAGTGCGCAAGGATGTGATGAAATTCTGTCAGGCTCGTCTGTGTCCGCCGCTTATCGGACAGATTGTGGCTGAGGCTTCCATGGACGCTTCCGATGCTTATATGAAATCGGTGTACGACGAATATTTGGAAAGACGCAATTACATGATTGCCGCCATCAACGAAATTCCAGGTTGCTATTCGCCCATGCCCAAGGGGGCTTTCTACACGGTGGCCCGTTTGCCCATTGACGATGCCGACAAGTTCTGTGCCTGGTTGCTGGAATCTTTCGAATACGAAGGAAAAACCCTGATGATAGCGCCGGCTTCCGGCTTCTATTCTTCCAACAGCATGGGTCGTAACGAAGTGCGTATGGCTTACGTGATGAACATAGACGATTTGAAGATTTCCATGGAATTGTTGCGCCGCGCATTGGAAGTGTATCCCGGCCGCACTATGTAGTGTTTCATTCTCAAGCAGATGGCTTCTTTCGAATATCATATCGCGAGTCGTCTTTTTTTCGACAGACAACAAGGCAAGCAAGTCTCGCGTCCGGCGGTGCGCATTGCTCTAATTGGTATTGCGGTGGGCCTGGCGGTGATGATTGCGGCAGTCTGTATCGTTATCGGATTCAAGCACGAAGTGGAAGCCAATGTGATGGGCCTGAGTTCGCATATTCAGGTGAGCAACTATCATTCCAACTATTCTTACGAAATGTTGCCCATCGAACGTCCGGATACCTTGCCGGCTTTGTTGAGTGATATTCCGAATGTGGCTCATGTCCAACAATTTACCACCAAAACCGGCATGCTCAAAACCGACGAAGAAGTGCAGGCGATGGTCTTCAAAGGTATAGCCGACGATTTTGATTGGACCTTTCTGGAAGCTCGGATAGAAGAAGGCGATGTGCCCGATTATCGAGCCGAAAAAATGTCCGATCAGGTGCTCATTTCCAGCTACACGGCACGACAAATGCGCCTTGGCGTGGGCGACAGTTTCTTTGCCTATTTTACCCGCGACGAACAAATTTTGGCTAGAAAGTGGCGCGTGGCGGCCATCTTCGACACGCATTTCAGTGAATTCGACCGCCACTTTGTTTTGGTGGACAATCGTCAGTTGGCGCGTCTGAACGGATGGGATGCGGGCGAAACCGGTGGTATGGAGATTTTCGTGCAGGATATCCGCAAGCTCTCCGACACCGATGTGGAAGTCTATAATCGCTTGTTTGCCTTCGGCTCGGAAAGAAACATTGCCTATTACACTCAGTCGGTGTACGAACTTAATCCGCAAATTTTCGGCTGGCTCGACTTGCTCGACATGAATGTCTGGCTCATTTTGGCACTGATGATTTTCGTGTCGGGTTTCAACATGATTTCCGGTCTGCTGATTCTCATTCTGGAACGAACCAACCTGATAGGCATGCTCAAGGCAATGGGCGCCGCCAACGTTTCGGTACGGAAAATTTTCCTTTGGCTGTCAGCCATGCTCATCGGTAGGGGAATGCTGTGGGGAAATGTGCTCGGCATCGGGCTTTGCGCCTTGCAATACTATTTTCATCTGATTCCGCTCGATCCCGCTGTGTACTACGTTTCGAGTGTTCCGGTAGAGTTCAATGTCTGGCTCTTGCTCTTGCTGAATGTGGGCGTTGCCTTCGTCTCTTTCCTGATGATGTTGCTTCCCTCCGGATTGGTGGGTAAAATCGCGCCCGTCAAGGCTATTCGTTTCGATTGATTTTTCTTAGAAATTTTGATAGAAAAGTTCGCTTTTTTGGCAGCTTTCTTTATCTTTGTCTCTCGTGTCCGTCAGGATGCGGGATTTTTGTTTCTTAACAATCAATTGTAGTCGTATGAAAAAGTTTTCAATCTTGTTAGTTTTGACTTTCTGCTTTGGTTTACAACTATTTGCGGCAGAAAAAGCAAGTATGGTGGTAAAAGGAAATCAGGCAGAGCATAAGATTTCACGACATATTTACGGACATTTTGCAGAACATCTCGGACATTGCATTTACGGCGGTATCTGGGTGGGCCCTGAGTCATCCATTCCAAACACGGATGGTTATCGTAATGATATCGTGGCTGCATTGAAAGAAATACAGATTCCTAATCTTCGTTGGCCCGGCGGTTGCTTTGCCGACGAGTATCATTGGCAGGATGGTATCGGTCCGCGCGAAAGTCGTCCGAAAATGATCAATACGCATTGGGGCGGCGTGGTAGAAGATAATTCCTTCGGTACACACGAATTCTTGAATTTCTGCGAATTGCTTGGCACCGAGCCTTATATCTGTGGAAATGTAGGTAGCGGAACGGTGGAAGAAATGTCGAAATGGGTGGAATACATCACTTTCGACGGCGAGTCGCCCATGGCCAATCTGCGTAGAGAAAACGGTCGTGACAAACCTTGGAAAGTGAAATTCTGGGGCGTTGGCAACGAAAACTGGGGCTGCGGTGGCAATATGACGGCTCAATTCTATAGCGATCAATATCGTCGTTATGCTACGTATTGCCGCAATTACGGCGACAATCGTCTGCTGAAAATTGCCGGTGGTCCGAACGGTGGCGATGTGCATTGGTCTGAAACTTTGATGAAAAACGTGGGAAGTGGCCGCATGTGGGGAATGTCCATGCACTATTACACGGTGCCTAAAGGCTGGGGCCCCGGCGGAAAAGGCTCTGCTACCGATTTCAGCGAAGAAGAATACATGATTACCATGCAAAAAAGTCTTCACATGGACGAGCTTATCAAACGCCATACCGAAATCATGGATATGTACGATCCGCAGAAAAGAGTGGCGCTTTGCGTGGACGAATGGGGCGCTTGGTACGATGTGGAGCCTGGTACGAATCCCGGATTTCTGTATCAGCAGAATACCTTGCGCGATGCCTTGCTTTGTGCTTCCATCTTGAATATTTTCCATCATCATTGCGACCGTGTACGCATGGCCAATATCGCTCAGATGGTGAATGTTCTGCAGGCTATCATCCTGACCAAAGACGACAAAATGGTGCTGACGCCTACCTATCATATCTACAACATGTACAAGGTGCATCAGGATGCCAAGATGATTCCGGTGGAATTGTTGGTGCCTCAATATACCTGCGGTACGCGTTCGCTGCCGGCTGTTAATGCCAGTGCATCTACGAAAGATGGTTTGACTCATATTTCTTTGGTGAATATAGATCCTCACAATGCGGTGGAAATTTCTTGTCGTCTGGAAGATGTGGCAGCCACGCAGGTTTCGGCCAATATTCTGACGGCCAACGAACTGAATGTCTGCAATACCTTCGAACAGCCCGAAAACATCGTTTTGAAGGAATTCAAGCAAGTGAAACTCAAAAAGGACGGAAGCCTTGTGCTGACCATTCCTGCTAAATCCGTGATTACTGTAACATTGAAATAAATACAAGCATAATGGAAAAATTACATCATTTTTTGGCCTTTGACCTTGGAGCAACCAGCGGTCGTTCTATTTTGGCTACTGTCGGTGGTGATAAATTGGAAATGAAGGAATTGACGCGTTTTCCCAATGTCCTTCTGCCTCTCGACGGAAAGTTTTACTGGAATATTTACGGTCTTTACGAAGCCTTGCGTGCCGGCTTGTTCGCTGCAGCCAAGGAAGGTGTAAAAATCGATTCGATCGGTATTGATACCTGGGGTGTTGACTTTGTTTATGTTGGTAAAGACGGTTCTTTCCTTGGTTGTCCGCGTGCATACAGAGATCCTTATACCGAGGGCGCTCCCGAAAAGTTCTTCCAGAAAGTTTCTCGCAAGGAAGTGTATGATGCTACCGGTATCCAGATTATGAATTTCAATAGCCTGTATCAGTTGTTTACGGCCAAGAACGAGGGTAGTTCGGCTTTGGAATCTGCCGACAAGATTCTCTTCATGCCTGATGCTTTGTCGTATATGCTCACCGGAAAACAGGTTTGCGAATATACCATCGCTTCTACCTCACAGATGTTGAATCCGAAGACCAAACAATTCGAAAAGAAATTGTTGGATGCTGCCGGCGTGAAAGAATCGCTTTTGCCGGAAATCATTCTGCCCGGTACGGTTATCGGTACGCTCACCGATGCTTTGGCCGAAGAAACCGGATTGGGTAAGGTGCCTGTGGTGGCTGTGGCCGGACACGATACCGCATCGGCTGTGGCTGCAGTTCCTGCCGAAGGTGAAGGTTTTGCTTATCTCAGTTCGGGTACTTGGTCGCTCATGGGTATAGAAGTGAAGGATCCTATCATCACCGAAGACTCTTTCGCCATGAACTTTACCAACGAGGGCGGGGTAGAAGGCACCACTCGTTTCCTGAAGAATATCACCGGTATGTGGCTGCTTGAACAATGCCGCAAGGAATGGAAGAAAAAACAGAACGTTTCGTATTCGTATCCCGTTATCGAACAATTGGGTACCTCGGCCGATGCTTTCCGCTCTTTGGTAGATCCCGACGATCCTTGTTTTGCCAATCCACCTAGCATGACGCAGGCTATCGAAGATTATTGCAAGAAAACCGCTCAACCTGTGCCTCAGAATCATGCTCAGTTCATCCGTTGTATCTACGATAGTTTGGCCTTGAAATACAAGTGCGTACTGAACAATTTGCAGAACGTGGCTCCTTTCAAGATTGAGAAACTGCATATCATCGGTGGTGGCGCCGTGAATAAATTGATGAGTCAGCTGACGGCCAATGCGGTGGGTATTCCTGTGGTTTGCGGACCGGGCGAAGCTACTGCCATCGGTAACGTGATGATGCAGGCTAAGGCAGTGGGCGTGGTTGATACTTTGCCTGAAATGCGTCAGCTCATCGCCAAATCTATCCAGACGAATATTTATCTTCCCGAAGACCATACGGCTTGGGAACTGGCTTATCGTCGTTATTGTCAGATTATTGGACAAAATTAATCATTGAAAATATAAACAACTTAACACTTACATTTATGGTAAACGAATCTTTGGTTCTGAAAGCATACGAAGTTGCTAAGGAACGTTACGCTGCTTATGGCGTTGATACCGACAAGGTATTGGAACAATTGCAGAATTTCCATTTGTCTATGCACTGCTGGCAAGCCGACGACGTGACCGGTTTCGAAGTACAGGCCGGCGATTTGTCGGGCGGTATCCAATCTACCGGTAATTATCCCGGTAAAGCTCGCAATATCGATGAATTGCGTGCTGATATCCTCAAGGCAAAATCTTTGATTCCCGGTAATCATCGTTTGAACCTCCACGAAATCTATGGCGATTTCAAGGGCGAAGTGGTAGATCGTAACGAAGTGGAACTCAAACATTTCCAAAGCTGGATCGATTGGGCTAAGGAAAACGATACCAAGTTGGACTTCAACTCTACTTCATTTGCACATCCCAAGAGCGGCAATTTGTCTTTGTCAAGCCCCGATAAGGCTATCCGCGAATTCTGGATTGAACACACCAAGCGTTGTCGTGCCATTTCCGAAGAAATCGGTAAGGCTCAGGGCGATCCTTGTATCATGAACCTTTGGGTTCACGATGGTTGCAAGGACAATTCTGTAAAGCACTATCTCTATCGTGAAAATCTGAAGAATTCTTTGGATGAAATTTTCGCCACCAAGTACGACAACATGAAGGATTGTATCGAAGGTAAGGTATTCGGTATCGGTTTGGAAAGTTTCACTGTTGGTTCGCACGATTTCTACACGGCTTATGCTGCCAAGAACAACAAGATGCTCACCATCGACACGGGTCACTATCATCCCACCGAAAGCCCTGCCGATAAGGTTTCTGCCGTGCTGCAATTCGTTCCCGAACTGATGTTGCACGTGAGCCGTCCTGTACGTTGGGATTCAGACCACGTTACTTTGATGGACGATCCTACTTTGGAATTGTTCTACGAAATCGTTCGCGCCGGAGCTCTCGACCGCGTTCATTATGGTCTTGACTTCTTCGACGGCGCCATCAATCGTTTGGGTGCTTACGTTATCGGTAGCCGCGCTGCCCAGAAGTGTATGTTGCGTGCTTTGCTCGAACCCGCTATCATCGGTCAATACGAATTGGAAGGCAAGGGCTATCAGGCTATGGCTGTTTTGGAAGAATGCAAGGCTCTGCCTTGGGCTGCCGTTTACGATATGTTCTGCTTGAAGAACAATGTTCCCGTAGCCGACGATTTTATCGCTTGCATCGATGCTTACGAAAAGGAAGTGACATCCAAGAGATAAAACATGGAATTATAGCCTCTGAGTTTCGCCTCAGAGTTTCTTTCCATATAAAGCAAGAGGCTGTGTCCGCGAAGGATACAGCCTCTGTTTTTGGTGATTATGCCGTAATTATGGCTAAGCTTTCTTGCTTGTTGTCTTTTTGGCCGTCGCTTTCTTAGCCGTTGTTTTCTTGGTCGTTGTTTTGGCAGCGGCCTTTTTCGTCGAGGTCTTTGCTGCGGTCTTGCCGACAGCTGTTTTGCCGGCCGACTTGCTTGCTGTTTTGCCGGTGGTTTTGCTTGCCGTTTTGCCGGTAGATTTTGCAGAGACTTTCTTCTTGTCGTTGCTTGAAGTTTGGCTTTCGATAATACCGAGGCAATCTTCGTAGCTGAGCGAAGCGGCATCTACCGATTTGGCAATCTTGTAATTGTTTCCGGCTTTACAGATGTACGGGCCGAAACGTCCGTTAAGCACCTGCATGTCAGCATCTTCGCTGAATGTCTTGATGAGTTTTTTGGCATCGGCTGCGCGCTTTTCCTGAATCAGGGCAACCGCTTCCTCCAGGGAGATTTCCAGCGGATCTTTGTCTTTGGGCATAGAAACGAATTTGTTGTTGTGACGGATGTAATGACCGAAACGTCCGGTGCCCACCACTACGGTCTTGTCTTCGAAATCGCCCAGCTGACGCGGCAACTTAAACAAATCGAGAGCTTCTTCCAAACTCAAAGTCTCCATCAACTGATTCTTTTTCAGCGATGCGAACAAGGGCTTTTCTTCGTCTTCGGCGGTGCCGATCTGGGCGATTGGGCCAAAACGACCGATGCGCACCGATACCGGACGACCCGATTTAGGATCGGTACCAAGCAGTCGGGCACCTACTTTTTCCTTTGAGTAAGTATTGGCCAAATCCACGCAAGGATGGAAAGCTTTGTAGAATTTGTTCATCATCTTGCGCCATTCCACTTTTCCTTCGGCCACTTCGTCGAATTGCTTTTCGATGGAGGCAGTAAAATGATAATCCATGATATTGGCAAAGTGTTCCATCAGGAAATCGTTTACCACAATGCCTATGTCGGTGGGGAAAAGTTTCGATTTTTCGGCGCCGGTGGTTTCCGTCTTCACCTTTTCGTTGATGGCGAATTTCTTGTTCATTTCCAACAAGTTGTATTCGCGTTTTTCGCCATCTCGGTTGCCGCGGACAATGTATTCGCGTTGTTGGATGGTAGAGATGGTAGGCGCGTAGGTAGAAGGACGGCCAATACCCAATTCTTCTAATTTGTGTACCAAAGAAGCTTCGTTGTAACGCGCCGGCTTCTGTGTAAAACGCTGAGTGGCTGCGGCTTTGTTGAATTGCAATTCCTGGCCTTTCTTTACCTTGGGCAAGATGACGCTGCTGTCGGCTTCTTCCTGATGATTGTCGGGATTGTCGTACACGCGCAAGAAACCATCGAAGGTAACCACTTCTCCGTTGGCAATGAAAAGTTCTTCGCCACCGGAATAGCTGATACTGATAGTGGTTTTTTCAACCTTGGCGTCTGCCATCTGCGAGGCAAGTGTACGTTTCCAGATAAGTTCGTACAAACGCTTTTCGGCGCTGCTTCCCTCAATCTGGCTTTGGTTCATATAGGCAGGGCGAATGGCTTCGTGAGCTTCTTGGGCACCCTTGCTTTTTGTCTGATACTGACGCGTTTTGCAATATTCTGCACCATGAATTTCCTCGATGGCTGCCTTAGCTGTGGCCAATGCGAGCTTAGACAAATGTACAGAGTCGGTACGCATGTAGGTGATTTTTCCCGATTCGTACAGGCTTTGTGCCACGCGCATGGTTTGGCTGATAGAGAATCCCAACTTTCTGGCCGCTTCTTGTTGCAAGGTAGAAGTGGTGAAAGGAGCTGCCGGCGATTTCTTGCCTGGTTTGGTGCTCACAGAGGCGATTTTAAAACTTGCGTTTTTCAGTTTCTCCATCAAGGCCAAGGCTTCTTCCTTGGTATTCAGGCGTTCGGGATAATCGGCTTTCAATTCGATGTTTTGGCCGTCGGCACCGCTGAGCGAGAAAGTCAGCTGCAGGCGATAGAAACTTTCCGATTCGAAATTGAGGATTTCACGTTCTCTTTCCACAATGAGACGAACAGCTACCGATTGCACGCGGCCGGCAGAGAGCGCGGGCTTGATGCGTTTCCACAAAATGGGCGATACCTCGAAACCAACCAGTCGGTCCAGGACACGGCGGGCTTGCTGTGCATTGACCAAGTTTTCGTCGATGGAACGGGGCGATTGGATGGCCTCGGTAATGGCGTTCTTGGTAATTTCGTGAAACACAATGCGTTTTGTGTTGCTTTCCTTCAAATCGAGTACTTTATACAAATGCCATGCGATGGCTTCTCCTTCGCGGTCTTCATCGGAAGCCAACCAAATGGTTTCGGCCGACTTGGCAGCTTTTTTCAGATCGTTTACTAATTTTTCCTTGTCGGATGCAATCTCATATAAAGGTTGGAAACTATCATCAATATCGATTCCTAATCCTTTCTTCTGCAAGTCTCGGATATGACCGAAACTCGACATCACCTTATATTCGGAACCGAGAAAACCTTCAATGGTTTTAGCTTTGGCGGGAGACTCAACGATAACTAGATTTTTCTGCATAAAGCAACTACTTAAGGTAAATTTTTTGCAAAAACGGCGCAAAAGTACTAATAAATTGCCAATTAGCAATCATTCCTGATACCAACTTGCGTAAAATTGATAATTCTCAGAAATGCGTTTGTTGATGGTTTCGGTTTGTTCGGGATCTACTTTCTTGACAAACTTTGCGGGAACGCCGGCATAAATACTGTAGGGTTCCACCACGGTATTGCTCAGTACCACAGAGCCTGCAGCCACGATGGCGCCTTGTCCTATCACGGCATTGTCCATTACCACCGAGCCCATGCCGATCAGAGCCAAGTCCTCGATTTTGGCGCCGTGAATGGTGACGTTATGTCCCACCGACACATTGTTGCCAATCTCAATGGTCGATTTTTGGTAAAGCGTATGCAACACAGATCCGTCCTGAATGTTCACATTATTTCCGATGCGGATGGAATTGACATCGCCGCGAAGCACCGCATTGAACCAAATGGTGCAGCCATCGCCCAAAACCACGTCTCCGATGATGCTGGCATTTTCTGCCAAAAAACAATTCTTTCCTATTTGCGGGTCGAAGCCGCGTACCGATTTAATAAGTGCCATAATTATAATTGTTTTGTTTTTTCTTGCAACCAAAGCTTTTCTTCTTCGTTAAGATAAGGCGCAAGTTTCTGATAAACAGTTTGATGATATTGATTGATGTAATTGATTTCCTCTTCTGTGTAATATTCCGGCGCAATGGAACGGATATCCCAAGGGCAAATGGTCAAGGTTTCAAAAGCGAAGAAGCGGCCAAAATCGCTCTGCTGACGTTCTTCCACAGCTATCATGGTTTCTAATCGAATGCCGTAGGCTCCACTTTTGTAAAGTCCCGGTTCGTTAGATAAAATCATGCCGGGCTCCAGATTGACAGGGTTTTCCTCCATGCGGATGCTTTGCGGCCCTTCGTGCACATTCAAAAAATGACCTATGCCGTGACCTGTGCCGTGTCCGTAATTGCAAGCCTGCTTCCACAGAAATTGACGCGCCAGCACATCCAACTGACAACCCCTCGTCCCTTCGGGAAATTCGGCCAAAGCCAATGCAATGTTTCCTTTCAAAACGGCGGCATAATCTTTCAGATAAGCTTGAGGAATGTCTTCCTTGTTCTTGTACAAGGCCAAAGTTCTGGTCATGTCGGTGGTGCCGTCAAAGCGATATTGTCCGCCATGGTCGATGAGCAGGATATTGTCCGGAGCTACTCTGGCCTGTGTGTCCGCTTGTGGCGAGTAATGTACGATGGCACCATTGGCTCCGTACGCCACGATGGCATCGAAACTTTCGCTCACGCAAGAACTTTGCTTCAATCTTTCGGCAGCCAGCGTTTCGGCCAATTCGTATTCACCGGGCTGTTCGCCACGCTCTAAGCTTTCCTCCAAATGTTTCCAAAAACGAACAAAGCAAATGCCGTCTTTTATCATTGCCCGACGCGTTCCCTCCAATTCAGTGGAATTCTTGATGGCTTTCAAGCGGGAAATGATCTTGGCATTGTCCGATTTTTCGCATGCTTGAGGAATCATTTCAAACACAAGTCCGTTGATTTTTGAAGCGTCGAAACATACCTTATTATATAGGGGTAATTTTTGCACATCTTTGGCAAAATCCTGATAACCGGAAATGCTGATGCCGTCTTGCGCAAGTTTGTCTGCCGTTTCTTGGTTCACCTTATCGGCATCTATATACAATCGGCATTCATCCAGGCCGATCATGGCGTAGCAAAGTGCCACCGGATTGTAGGCGATGTCGCTGCCGCGAAGGTTGAAAGCCCATGCAATTTCGTCGAGCGCGCAGAGTAGATAGCTTTGGCTGCCTGTTTGGGCCATTTCCTTGCGAATTCTTGTCAACTTGCTTTGTGTGGATTCTCCGCTGATGCTTTCATCCAACAAGAACACGGGCGATTGGGGCAGAGCCGGACGATGCTTCCAAACGGCATCGTAGCTTTTAAATGCACAGTCGATGCGTCCATGGCTCCAGGTGATACAGTTTTTAATTTCGTTTACCTCGCTCACGGAAAACACTTCCGCGTCTATGCCGATGCTCTTGGGTTGTTGTTCGGCTATCCATTCGTGCAAAGTGGGAAAGCCGGGCGTGCGCATCTTCATCAGATCTATGCCGCTGCCTTGCAATTGCTGCTCTGCCTGGAGGAAATAGCGTGAGTCCGTCCAAAGTTTTGCTTCGTCTTGCGTTACGGCCAGGGTGCCGGCGCTTCCGGTAAAGCCCGACAGATAAGCGCGGTATTTGAAATAATCGGCTACGTATTCGCTCTGATGATAATCAGAAGTGGGAACGATGCACAGTTCGATGTCGAAGGTTTTCATATACAATCGCAGTCGCGACAGGCGTTCTGGAATAAGGCTCATATGCTTAATGTTTTTAATTTGAATTCGTTTGGGGGCAAAGTTAGTGCAAGCCGAGAGAAAAACAAAGATGCAGACGTGGGCTTGCGGAGAGATTGTTGAAAATTGGGTATAAATTTTTACGAATATTTTGTCAAATCAATTACAATGACTATTTTTGCAGCCCGAATTTATAAACTAAAATTTTTAATAAACCTATTAACAAACAACTATGATTGTCGTACCCATTAAAGAAGGAGAAAACATCGAAAGAGCTTTGAAGAAATTCAAACGCAAATTTGAAAAGACCGGCACGGTAAAAGAACTGAGAAGCAGACAAGCTTTCATTAAACCCTCTGTTATCAAGCGTCAACAGAAGATGAAGGCTATTTACGTGCAGCAACTCCAACAGTCTGAAGAATAAGATTTTCAGATTCTTTCTGCCTGAGAAGAGCAGATTTTTATGTCAATTGATTGTTTAACCCTGAATTCAGGAGGTGTAGTTTATAAAAAATTAAGGATTTTTATTCCTTAAAAACTTGTTTTAGAAAAAAGGCTTTGCTATATTCGTTGCCGATAATGAATCGGGAGGAAACTATGGTGGAGCAATTTATACAGTACTTACGGTATGAGAGGAATTATTCTTCTCATACCGTTCTTGCTTATAAAAAAGATCTCGAACAATTTTCCTTGTTTCTTTCCAATGAATATCATGAACAAGATCTTTCTCAGGCAGACGCCGATATGATTCGATTTTGGTTGCTTTCGCTGATGGAGTCGGGTGTAAGTGCCCGTTCGGTTAATCGAAAGCTCTCGTCTTTGAAATCGTTTTGGCGTTTTCTTCAGTCTAAAGGCTATGTCAAAGAGAATCCCACGCGTGGTGTCTTGTCGCCCAAGGTGCATAAATCTTTGCCATCGTTTTTGAAAGCCGAAGAAATGGATGCGCTGTTAGAAGAGTCTTCGGCGGAAGAGGCTTCGGGCTCGCCCTTTGTAGAGAAAAGAAATCGACTGATGATTGAAATGTTGTTGCAGACTGGAATGAGACGCTCAGAGTTGATGGGTTTGGCTCTGTCCGATGTAGATATGTCGTCTTGTTTGTTGCGTGTTAAGGGGAAACGCGACAAGCAGCGTCTGATTCCTTTCGGCCCGATGTTGCAGTCGATGATACAAGATTACTTGCAGTCTCGCAATCAATGGCAGGCAGAATGTGAAGGTTTGTACGAATTTTCCGATTGTCTGTTTGTGCGTGAAAATGGAAGACCCTTGTATCCACAGTTGGTTTATCGCTTGGTGCATGATACATTGTCGAAAAGCAGCACGTTGGCAAAAAAGAGTCCGCATGTGCTTCGTCATACTTTCGCCACTACCTTATTAAATAATGGTGCTGAGCTGAATGCGGTGAAGGAATTGTTAGGGCACGCCAACCTGTCGGCGACGGAAGTGTATACCCATACCACTTTCGAGGAGTTAAAAAAAGTGTATAAACAAGCTCATCCCCGAGCAGATTATTGAAAATTACTATGGAAATCAGAATTCAGGACGTGCATTTCGATGCAACGGAAGCTTTGAAAAGCTTTATTCAGAAGAAAGTTTCTAAGTTGGAACAGTACTACGACGGCATTATTGCAGCAGAAGTCACTTTAAAAGTGGTCAAACCCGAAACCGCCGCCAACAAGGAAGCTCAGATACGTTTAGTGGTGGCCGGACAAGACCTATTTGCTTCAAAGACAAGCGATACCTTCGAAGAAGCTATTGATGGTAATGTGGACGCTTTGCAGAAACAATTGATCAAGTTCAAAGAAAAAATACGTGCCAAATAAAATTTTTATAGAAAAGTTTTTGTGATTTAAAAAAAGTATCTATCTTTGCAGCCGTTTAGCCGAGGTTACAAAACCAAAGCGACGGCTGCGATAGTGTTCGCGGTAAATTATTAGTATTAGGGCAGTTACCAGAGTGGCCAAATGGGGCAGACTGTAAATCTGCTGGTTTTTACCTTCGGTGGTTCGAATCCATCACTGCCCACTAAAGAGTATTGCAGAGTCTAATTGAGGAAATCTCGGAATTTCTGAATCTCCAAATGCTAATTACCTAATTAGATTCGAGAACCTAAATTTGCGGGAATAGCTCAGTTGATAGAGCATTAGCCTTCCAAGCTGAGGGTCGCGGGTTTGAGTCCCGTTTCCCGCTCTTTTTTTTGCCTGTGTAGCTCAGTGGTAGAGCGCTTCCTTGGTAAGGAAGAGGTCCCGAGTTCAACTCTCGGCACCGGCTCTTTTTTTTAGTGAATAACTTTTATAAAGATTTCGATTATGGCAAAAGAACAATTTGTGAGAACTAAACCTCACGTTAACATTGGTACTATTGGTCACGTTGACCACGGTAAAACCACTTTGACCGCTGCCATCACTACTGTATTGGCTAAGGCTGGTCTTTCTGAATTGCGTTCATTCGACTCTATCGATAACGCTCCCGAAGAAAAGGAACGTGGTATCACCATCAACACTGCTCACGTAGAATACGAAACCGCTAACCGTCACTATGCTCACGTTGACTGTCCTGGTCACGCTGACTACGTTAAGAACATGGTTACTGGTGCTGCTCAGATGGACGGTGCTATCATCGTTTGTGCTGCTACTGATGGTCCTATGCCTCAGACTCGCGAACACATCCTTTTGGCTCGTCAGGTAAACGTTCCTAAGTTGGTTGTTTTCTTGAACAAGTGCGATATGGTTGACGACGCTGAAATGTTGGACTTGGTAGAAATGGAAATGCGTGATTTGTTGGATTCTTACAACTTTGACGCTGACAATACTCCTTTCATCCGCGGTTCTGCTCTCGGTGCTTTGAACGGTGAAGCTAAGTGGGAAGAAAAGGTAATGGAATTGATGGCTGCTGTTGACGAATGGATCGACCTGCCCGTTCGTGCTACCGATAAGCCCTTCTTGATGCCTGTTGAAGACGTATTCTCAATTACTGGTCGTGGTACTGTTGCTACTGGTCGTATTGAAACCGGTATCATCAAGACTGGTGACGAAGTTCAAATCATTGGTTTGGGTGCTGAAAAACTGAAATCAGTTGTTACCGGTGTTGAAATGTTCCGTAAGATTTTGGATCAAGGTGAAGCTGGCGATAACGTAGGTTTGTTGCTCCGTGGTATCGACAAGGATCAGATCAAGCGTGGTATGGTTATTACCCACCCCGGTCAGGTTACTCCTCATACCTCATTCCAAGCTTCTGTTTATATCTTGACTCAGAAGGAAGGTGGTCGTCACACTCCTTTCCACAACAAATATCGTCCTCAGTTCTACATCCGTACTTTGGATGTTACCGGTGAAATTTCTTTGCCCGAAGGTACTGAAATGGTAATGCCTGGTGATAACTTGGAAATCAAGGTAGAATTGATCTATCCCGTAGCTTGTAGCGAAGGTTTGCGTTTCGCTATCCGTGAAGGTGGACGTACCGTTGGTTCTGGTCAGATTACCAAATTGTTTGACTAATTAATAGTCTAGCATAAATGCTGATAGAAGAGTCTCTCAACGGAGGCTCTTCTAATATACGGGAATAGCTCAGTTGGTAGAGCACTGGTCTCCAAAACCAGGTGTCGGGAGTTCGAGCCTCTCTTCCCGTGCTTAATAAAAACCACACTATAATGAAGAAGTTTTTTAATAAAATCGGAACTTTTATCTCCGAGTCTTACAATGAACTCGTGCATAAGGTTTCATGGCCTACTGCATCAGAGTTGACCAATAGCGCAGTTGTCGTTTTAACTGCTTCCTTGGTGATTGCGCTGATTGTTTTTGTGATAGATTTGGGTTTCGAAAATCTGATGACCTTCATTTACAAGGTTCTCTAAATTTGATACGCAATGCCTGATACATCTAAGAATTGGTACGTTTTGCGTGCCATTAGTGGTAAGGAGTCCAAGGTGAAGGAGTATATCGATCAAGCGGTAGCTAATACACCTCTTGGACAACATGTATATCAAGTTTTGATTCCTACCGAGAAAGTTTACCAACAGCGTAATGGCAAGAAGGTTCTCAAAGAGAAGCCTTATTTGCCTGGTTATGTTTTGGTTGAAGCTGAACTCGTGGGTGAAGTGCCTCATGTGCTCCGTAATGTTCCCAATGTCCTCGGATTCTTGGGCGGTATGGATGCACCTCAGGTTGTTCACGCATCCGAGATGAATAGAATCTTGGGTAAAGTTGATGAACTGCAAGAAGTTGGCGAAGAAATGAGCATTGTTTACTATGTAGGCGAAAGCGTTAAGGTAAATCATGGTCCTTTCAGCGGCTTCAGCGGTGTTATCGAGGAAGTGAACGCAGAGAAGAAGAAACTGAAAGTTATGGTGAAAATTTTCGGGCGAAAGACTCCGCTCGAATTGGGTTTCATGCAAGTAGAGAAGGAATAGTTACGGTTACGAGTAATTGTTTTTTCCAACACACAATCCACAAATTTTTAAAATTAGAAGAAAATGGCTAAAGAAATTGCCGGACAAATTAAATTGCAGATTAAGGGTGGGGCTGCAAACCCTGCTCCGCCAGTAGGTCCCGCTTTGGGTTCTAAGGGTGTAAACATCATGGACTTTTGCAAGCAATTCAATGCCAGAACACAGGAAAAGGCCGGTAAGGTTTTGCCTGTTGTTATTACGTACTACACAGACAAGTCTTTCGACTTCGTTATCAAGACTCCTCCAGCAGCCGTTCAATTGCTTGAAGCTGCAAAGGTGAAGACTGGTTCTGCAGAGCCCAACCGTAAAAAAGTTGCCTCTGTTACTTGGGAACAAGTTAAAGCGATTGCCGAAGACAAGATGGCTGACCTCAACTGCTTCACTGTAGAAGCTGCCATGAAATTGGTGGCTGGTACGGCTAGAAGTATGGGTATTACGGTACAAGGTGAATTTCCCACTAACAATTAAAAACTTCTACGAACATGAGTAAATTGACGAAAAATCAGAAATTGGCTTTGGAGAAGCTTGAGGTGGGTAAGACATATACCTTGAAAGAAGCTTCAGAACTCTTGAAAGAAATTACTTTCACCAAGTTCGATGCTTCTGTTGACGTAGATGTTCGCCTTGGTGTTGACCCAAGAAAAGCTAATCAAATGGTACGTGGCGTTGTTTCATTACCTAATGGTACTGGTAAGCAAGTTCGCGTGTTGGCATTATGTACTCCGGATAAAGAAGCTGAAGCTAAAGAAGCCGGAGCTGATTATGTAGGTCTTGACGAATATATCGAAAAGATCAAAGGCGGTTGGACGGATGTGGATGTAATCATCACAATGCCTTCCATCATGGGTAAAATTGGTGCTTTAGGACGTGTCTTGGGTCCCAGAGGTTTGATGCCTAATCCCAAGAGTGGTACCGTAACCATGGAAATTGGTAAAGCAGTACAAGAAGTAAAACAAGGTAAGATTGACTTCAAGGTAGATAAGACCGGTATCGTTCATACTTCTATCGGTAAGATTTCTTTCACTCCTGAACAAATCTTCGGTAATGCTAAGGAATTCATTCAGACTTTGATTAAGCTGAAACCTACCGTTTCTAAAGGTACTTATATCAAGAGCATTTATCTTTCAACTACAATGAGCCGCGGTATCAAAGTTGACCCAAAGAGCATTGATGAATAAAATTAAGAACTATGAAGAAGGAAGATAAAAGCCTTGTTATTGCGAATATCGCATCTTTGGTACAGGAATATAGCCACTTTTATGTGACTGATATTACTGCATTGAATTCTGAAAAGACAAGCGCGCTGAGAAGACGTTGCTACAAGGACGGCATCAAGTTGATGGTTGTCAAGAACACGCTTCTTATCAAAGCTTTGGATAGCCTCGAAACCGATTATTCTGCTTTGTATCCCGCTTTGAAGGGTAACACTGCCTTGATGTTCTGTAACACGGGTAATGTTCCTGCTAAGCTGATTAAGGAAGAAGGTAAGGAAACCGGTATCCCTGCTTTGAAGGCTGCTTGTGTAGAAGAATGCTTCTACCTTGGTCCTGACCAGTTGGAAACGTTGGTACATGTCAAGAGCAAAAACGATCTTATTGCAGACGTTGTTGCCTTGTTGCAATCACCGGCCAAAAACGTGGTTTCTGCACTCCAGAGCGGAGGTCAGACACTTCACGGAGTGTTGAAGACTCTCGGCGAAAGAGAATAAGCGTAGGATTCGCCTACAACATTATCAAACAACAAATTTTTAAAAACTATTTAATACATTACGACAATGGCAGATTTGAAAGCTTTTGCTGAACAATTAGTAAATTTGACCGTTAAGGAAGTTAACGAACTTGCTACGATTTTGAAAGAAGAATATGGTATCGAACCCGCTGCTGCTGCTGTAGCTGTTGCTGCTGGTCCTGTTGCTGGCGCTGCTGAAGCTGTTGCTGAAAAAACTTCTTTCGATGTTATCTTGAAGTCAGCTGGTGCTGCTAAGTTGGCAGTTGTTAAGGCTGTTAAGGAATCATGTGGTCTTGGCTTGAAGGAAGCTAAGGACTTGGTTGACGCTGCTCCTTCTACCGTTAAGGAAGGTGTAGGTAAGGACGAAGCTGAAGCTTTGAAGAAAGCTTTGGAAGAAGCAGGCGCAGAAATCGAACTTAAATAAAAGTTACTCACCTGTAAATCAGGTGCTTTGGCTTAGAATCCCCATAGTGGGGATTCTATGCCTTTTTGTGTCTATATTCTATAGTATGATTCAAATCCCTCGATAAATGTCTTCAACTACCCAAAAACAAAGAGTCAATTTTGCATCTATCCAGAGTCCGATTTCCTATCCGGACTTCCTTGAAGTGCAATTGAAGTCGTTCCAAGACTTCTTACAATTAGATACCCCTCCTGAAAAAAGAAAAAACGAAGGATTGTACAAGGTATTCGCTGAAAGTTTTCCCATTACCGATACCCGCAATAATTTTGTACTCGAATTCTTAGATTACTATATCGATCCGCCGCGCTACTCGCTCGAAGAGTGCATCGAACGTGGATTGACTTATTGTGTGCCTCTCAAGGCCAAATTGAAATTATACTGCACTGATCCCGATCACGAAGACTTCGAAACGAAGATTCAAGACGTTTACTTGGGTGCCATTCCTTACATGACGCTTAAGGGAACTTTTGTGATTAATGGTGCAGAACGTGTTATTGTGTCGCAGTTGCATCGTTCACCCGGTGTATTCTTCGGACAAAGCTTGCACGCCAACGGTACAAAATTGTATTCAGCCCGTATTATTCCTTTCAAGGGTTCATGGATAGAATTTGCTACTGATATCAACAATGTGATGTATGCTTACATCGACCGAAAGAAGAAATTGCCCGTGACCACTTTGTTGCGTGCCATCGGTTTCGAAACGGATAAGCATATCCTTAAGATTTTCGACCTTGCTGAAGAAGTGAAGGTAACCAAGACCGGCTTGAAGCGTATGGTTGGCCGTAAGTTGGCTGCACGTGTGCTGAAGAGCTGGGTAGAAGACTTTGTTGATGAAGATACCGGTGAAGTGGTTTCCATCGAACGTAACGATGTGATTATCGAACGTGAAACCGTATTGGAAAACAGTCACATCGAAGATATTATCGAATCTGGCGCTCAGACCATCCTCCTCCACAAGGAAGAAGAAGGCCGTTCTGACTACAGCGTCATCTTCAATACTTTGCAAAAAGACCCGAGCAACTCTGAAAAAGAGGCTATCAACTATATTTATCGTCAGTTGCGTAATGCTGATCCTGCCGATGATGCCACGGCTCGCGAAGTGATCCAGAACTTGTTCTTCTCTGAAAAACGTTACGATTTGGGAGAAGTAGGTCGTTATCGTATCAACAGAAAGTTGGGACAGACGGTCGATATGGATGTGAAGGTACTCACCAAGGAAGACATCATCAACATTATCACTTACCTTATCGAGTTGGTTAACTCTAAGGCTGATGTTGACGATATCGACCACTTGAGCAACCGTCGTGTAAGAACCGTAGGCGAACAGCTGAATACTCAGTTCGGTATCGGTTTGGCTCGTATGGCTCGTACTATCCGCGACCGCATGAATGTGCGCGACAATGAAACGTTCTATCCCGTTGACCTGATCAACGCCAAGACCATTTCGTCCGTTATCAACTCATTCTTCGGAACCAATGCTTTGTCACAGTTCATGGACCAGACCAACCCCTTGGCAGAAATGACTCATAAGCGTCGTTTGTCGGCATTGGGTCCTGGCGGTTTGTCTCGTGACCGTGCCGGTTTCGAAGTTCGTGACGTTCACTATACGCATTATGGTCGTCTTTGTCCTATCGAAACGCCTGAAGGTCCGAACATCGGTTTGATTTCTTCTCTTTGTGTATATGCCAAGATCAACGAACTCGGTTTCATCGAAACACCTTATCGTAAGGTTGAAAATGGCAAGGTTGTGCTCGATCAGGTTGAATATCTGACCGCAGAAGAAGAAGAAAATAAAGTAGTGGCCCAGGGTAACGCTCCTTTGAGAGAAGACGGTACCTTTATCCGCAACCGTGTGAAAGCTCGTTTGGAAGCCGACTTCCCTGTTGTAGAACCTTCAGAAGTCGATTTGATGGACGTTTCTCCTTCACAGATTGCCTCTATTGCTGCTTCTTTGATTCCTTTCTTGGAACACGATGACGCCAACCGTGCATTGATGGGTTCAAACATGATGCGCCAGGCAGTACCTCTTCTCCGTCCCGAAGCTCCTATCGTAGGTACCGGTGTGGAAGGTCAGATTATTCGTGATTCGCGTACCCAGATTACGGCCGAAGGTAGCGGTGAAGTTATTTATGTCGATGCCGATACCATCAAGGTTCGTTACGATCGCACCGAAGACGAAGATTTCGTAAGTTTCGAAAGTCCCGAAAAGACCTATCATATTACCAAATTCCAGAAGACCAACCAAAGCACCACCATCGACTTGCGTCCTATCGTACGCACCGGCGATCGTGTGGTTGAAGGTCAGTTGATGACGGAAGGTTTCGCTACCGAAAAGGGCGAATTGGCCTTGGGTCGCAATTTGAAAGTGGCTTTCATGCCTTGGCAGGGTTACAACTACGAAGATGCTATCGTGCTGAACGAACGCATGGTTCGCGAAGATATCTTCACCTCTGTGCACGTTGATGAATACACCTTGGAAGTACGTGAAACCAAGCGCGGTTTGGAAGAATTGACTTCTGATATTCCTAACGTGAGCGAAGAAGCTACCAAGGATTTGGACGAAAATGGTATCATCCGTGTTGGTGCTCATGTGGTGCCCGGAGATATCCTGATCGGTAAGATTACACCTAAGGGTGAATCGGATCCTTCTCCCGAAGAAAAATTGCTTCGTGCCATTTTCGGTGACAAGGCCGGTGACGTGAAAGATGCTTCTTTGAAGGCAAGTCCTTCTTTGCGCGGTGTCATCATCGATTCGAAATTGTATTCAAAGGCTATCAAGACTCGCAAGAGCCAGGCTGCCGACAAGGCTTTGTTGCCTCAGTTGGATGCCGAATTCGAAGCACAGGTGGCCGAATTGAAAGAAATCCTTTTGAGCAAACTTTGGACCTTGTTGAATGGTAAGACTTCTCAAGGTGTGAAGGATAACATGGACTTGGAAATCATTCCTAAGGGTGTGAAATTCAACCAGAAATCTTTGGCCGAAATCAATTACGAAACCGTTCAGTTGAGCAAGTGGACTTCTGACGCTCGTCGTAGCGAAATGGTTCGTTCATTGGTTATCAACTACTTGAAGAAGGTTAAAGAACTCGACGCTAAATTGAAACGTGAGAAATTCAACTTGACCATCGGTGATGAATTGCCTTCTGGCATTATCCAAATGGCTAAGATTTACGTGGCTAAGAAGCGTAAGATTAGAGTAGGTGATAAGATGGCAGGTCGTCACGGTAACAAGGGTATCGTATCTCGTATTGTACGTCAGGAAGATATGCCTTTCTTGGCCGACGGAACGCCCGTTGATATCGTATTGAACCCTCTGGGTGTGCCTTCTCGTATGAACCTTGGTCAGATTTTCGAAACCGTTTTGGGTTGGGCCGGTAAGGAACTGGGTGTGAAGTTTGCAACGCCTATTTTCGATGGTGCTACGCTCGACGATTTGAATGAATGGGCTGACAAGGCCGGTATTCCTCGTTATGGTAAGACTTATCTCTACGATGGTGGTACCGGTGAACGCTTCGACCAGCCTGCTACCGTGGGTGTGATTTATATGTTGAAGCTCGGTCACATGGTTGACGACAAGATGCACGCTCGTTCTATTGGTCCTTACTCATTGATTACGCAACAGCCTTTGGGTGGTAAAGCTCAGTTTGGTGGTCAGCGTTTCGGTGAAATGGAAGTTTGGGCACTCGAAGCTTTCGGTGCCGCACATATCCTGCAAGAAATCTTGACTATCAAGTCGGATGACGTAACCGGCCGTAGCAAGGCTTTCGAAGCCATTGTGAAGGGCGATCCTATGCCACCGGCAGGTGTTCCCGAATCTTTGAACGTGTTGGTACACGAATTGAGAGGTTTAGGTTTGAGTATTCATTGGGATTAATTAACGATACTATTTTAGATACAATATGGCTTTTAAGAAAGATATCAAACAAAACGGTAATTTTCAGAAAATCACCATCGGCTTGGCTTCTCCCGAAGAAATCAAGTCAATGTCGAAGGGTGAGGTTCTGAAACCCGAAACGATTAACTACCGTACCTACAAACCCGAACGCGATGGTTTGTTCTGCGAACGTATTTTCGGTCCGGTAAAGGATTACGAATGTCATTGCGGAAAGTACAAACGCATCCGTTATAAAGGTATTGTCTGCGACCGTTGCGGTGTTGAGATTACCGAAAAGAAAGTCCGTCGTGAACGCATGGGACACATTCAATTGGTGGTTCCTGTGGCTCATATCTGGTACTTCCGTTCATTGCCCAACAAGATGGGTTATCTGCTCGGATTGCCTACCAAAAAATTGAATGCTGTCATCTATTACGAAAGATACATCGTCATCCAGCCCGGTATTTTGGCCGATCAGGAAGAAAATCCTTTGAAGGCTAACGATCTTCTCTCGGAAGAAGAATACTTGGATATCTTGGACAAGTTGCCTCGCGAAAACCAAATGTTGGACGATAGCGATCCTAACAAGTTCATTGCCAAGATGGGTGCCGAAGCTATTTTGGATATGTTGCAGCGAGTTAATCTCGATGAACTCTCATACGAATTGCGTGACCGCGCCAACAGAGAAACTTCTGTACAGCGTAAGAACGAAGCATTGAAGCGTTTGCAAGTGGTAGAATCTTTCCGTTCTGCCAAGGATTTGAGCAAGCCCGAATGGATGATTTTGACGGTGATTCCCGTTATTCCTCCCGAATTGCGTCCCTTGGTTCCCCTGGATGGTGGCCGTTTTGCTACCACCGACGTGAACGATTTGTACCGCCGTGTGATTATCCGTAACAATCGTCTGAAGAAGCTTATCGAAATCAAGGCTCCTGAAGTGATTTTGCGTAACGAAAAGCGTATGTTGCAGGAAGCTGTCGATTCATTGTTCGATAACTCACGCAAGGCCAGCGCCGTTAAGACCGATTCTAACCGTCCTTTGAAGTCTTTGTCAGACTCTTTGAAGGGTAAGCAGGGTCGTTTCCGTCAGAACTTGTTGGGTAAGCGTGTTGACTATTCTGCTCGTTCGGTTATCGTTGTCGGTCCTGAATTGAAGATGCACGAATGTGGTTTGCCCAAGGATATGGCAGCCGAATTGTACAAGCCGTTTATCATCCGTAAACTCATTGAACGTGGTATCGTCAAGACCGTAAAATCTGCCAAGAAGATTGTCGATCGTAAGGATCCCGTGGTTTGGGATATCCTGGAACACGTCATGAAGGGTCACCCCGTACTCTTGAACCGTGCACCTACCTTGCACCGTTTGGGTATCCAGGCCTTCCAGCCCAAGATGATCGAAGGTAAGGCTATTCAATTGCACCCGCTGGCATGTACCGCTTTCAACGCCGACTTCGACGGTGACCAGATGGCTGTTCACCTTCCCCTTGGCAACGAAGCTATCGCTGAAGCTCAATTGTTGATGCTGGCTTCTCATAACATCTTGAACCCGAGTAATGGTTCGCCTATCACCGTTCCTTCTCAGGATATGGTTTTGGGTCTCTATTATATCACCAAAGAACGTCCCGGTGTGAAGGGCGAAGGATTGGTATTCTATTCTCCCGAAGAAGCAAAGATCGCGCTTAACGAAGGTCGTGCAGATATGCATGCCAAGGTGAAAGTGCGCATCAACGGAGAATTGATCGATACCACCATTGGCCGTGTCATTGCCAACGAATTCGTTCCCGAAGAAGTGGGCTACGTAAATAAATTGCTCTCAAAGAAGGAGTTGCGTAACATTATTTCTGACGTTATCGCCAAATGTGGTGTGGCTCGTACCGCCCAGTTCCTCGACGATATCAAGAACCTCGGTTACAAAATGGCCTTCAAGGGTGGTTTGTCGTTCAACCTTGCCGACGTATTGGTTCCGGAAGAAAAAGCTGGTTTGGTACAAGAAGGTTACGATGCCGTAGAAGCTATTTCTGAGGAATATACCATGGGTCTTATCACCAACAACGAACGTTACAACAAGGTAATCGACGTTTGGACCGATGTCAACAAGAAATTATCTGAAATACTTATCAAGCAATTGGAAGAAGACAACCAAGGTTTCAACTCAGTTCACATGATGATGGACTCTGGTGCTCGTGGTTCTAAGGAACAGATTCGTCAGTTGTCCGGTATGCGTGGTTTGATGAACAAACCTCAAAAAGCCGGTTCTGAAGGTGCTCAGATTATTGAAAACCCGATTTTGGCCAACTTTAAGGAAGGTCTGTCGGTATTGGAATACTTCATCTCTACCCACGGTGCTCGTAAGTCTTTGTCAGATACCGCTTTGAAGACGGCTGACGCCGGTTACTTGACTCGTCGTTTGGTGGACGTATCGCACGATGTGATCATCAACGAAGAAGACTGTGGTACTTTGCGTGGTCTTACCGCTGTAGGTATCAAGGGCGTATGTACTTTGTACGAACGCATTTTGGGCCGTGTATCGGTACACGATATCAACGATCCTGAAACCGACGAACGCATTGTTTCTGCCGGTGAAGAAATCACCGAACCTATTGCCGAAAGAATTCAGAAGGCCGGTATCGAACGCGTGGAAATCCGTTCAGTATTGACTTGTGAATCGAAGAAGGGTGTTTGTGCCAAGTGTTATGGCCGCAACCTGGCTACCGGACGCATGGTACAGAAGGGTGAAGCTGTGGGTGTTATCGCAGCCCAGTCTATCGGTGAACCTGGTACTCAGTTGACGCTTCGTACTTTCCACGCCGGTGGTGTGGCCAAGAGCGATACCATTGCTTCCGACTTGAAGGCTCCTTACGAATGTCGTGTAGAAATTGAAGAACTGCATGTAGTGCCTTCTCACGAAGATCCCAATGCACAAATCGTTGTTGGCCGTTATGGTGAAATCAAATTGATCGATACCAAGAGCAACTCTGTGACCACTCACCAATTGTCATACGGTTCTAAGTTGTATGTGAAACCCGGTCAGATTGTTCCTATGGGAACGCTTATCTGCGAATGGGATAACTATAACGCTGTTATCATTTGTGAAGAATCCGGTAAGCTTGAATTCGAATCTATCATCGATGGTGTGACCTTCCAGACTTATGTGGACGATACCACCAAGGTGAAGGATAAGATTATCATCGAACCCAAAGATCGTAACAAAGTGCCTGCCATCCACATTTTGGATGCTGCCGGTGAACGTATCCACTCATACAACCTGCCTGCCGGTGCTCACTTGCTCAAGGAACATGGTGAATCTATCGAAGCCGGTCAGATTTTGGTGAAGATTCCTCGTGCCGTTGCAAAGGCCGGCGATATCACGGGTGGTTTGCCTCGTGTAACCGAATTGTTCGAGGCTCGTAATCCTTCTAACCCTGCTGTTGTATCTGAAATCGATGGCGATGTTATCGAATTCGGTCGCATCAAGCGTGGTAACCGTGAAATCGTTATCCAATCTAAGACCGGTGATATCAAGAAGTATTTGGTCCCCCTGTCAAAGCAGGTATTGGTACAGGTGAACGACGTGGTTCGTGCCGGTACGCCTCTTTCTGACGGTGTCATCACTCCTTCGGATATCTTGGCTATCAAGGGCCCCACGGCTGTGCAGGAATATATCGTAAACGAAGTGAAGAACGTATATCGTTTGCAGGATGTAAAGATCAACGACAAGCACTTTGAAGTGATTGTACGCCAGATGATGCGTAAGGTTGAAATTGTGGACGCCGGTGATACCCGTTTCCTCGAACAACAGGAAGTGGATAGAAACGAGTTCATGGAAGAAAACGATCGCATCTGGGGCAAGAAGGTAGTAGTCGATGCCGGTGATTCACAAACTATGAAGCCCGGTATGATTGTTACCGCCCGCAAGTTGCGCGACGAAAACTCAAGCTTGAAGCGTCGTGACCTCCGTTTGGTAGAAGTTCGTGATGCAGTGCCCGCTACTTCAAATCAGATTTTGCAAGGTATTACCCGTGCTGCATTGCAGACCTCAAGCTTTATGTCTGCCGCATCATTCCAGGAAACCACCAAGGTACTCAACGAAGCCGCTATCCAAGGTAAGGTTGACTACTTGGAAGGTATGAAGGAAAATGTAATCACTGGTAACTTGATTCCTGCCGGTACCGGTCAGCGTTCGTTCTCGAAGCTCATTGTAGGTTCTCAAGAAGAACACGACATGATGGAAGCTGCCCGCAGAAACGACATTACCGACGCAGACGAAGTTTTGGAAGTTGTCGAAGCTTAAGCTCTAGCCCGAGCGTAAGGCTGATATAAAACTAAAAACTGGAAGGCCGTATCAGAATTCTGATACGGCCTTTCAAAATTGTATAGCGCGCGATCTGCCGCGCCCGCTGCGGCTCATCCTCGGTCACGTACTTCAGTACGCTCCCGTCGTCTTCGCCTTGCGGCCGCGACATCTCACGCACTCTCCAATTTTGATTCCAAGTCTGTATAGCGCGTGATCTGCCGCGCCCGCTGCGGCTCACGCACTCTCCAAACTTGGAAAACATTCTCTAAGCTTTCGAGCGGTCAGCCGAACCTTGCGAGCAAGGATTCAATTCAAAACTGACTTTTCGGATTTCAGATTTGATATATTCGAGGCGTTTTGGGCAATGTTTTAAAATCATGGTAAATTGCTTATCGAACTTTCAAGGATGGTTTCATTCAAGAATCTTAAAATTATCAGTTTAGTGTCAAATTGTAAGTTTTAATATTGAGTTGTGGAATTAAGTTTTTTTTACTAAAATTGTGCCAACTTTACCTATTATTAATAAACTTTACAATTATGAACTTTTTTACGAAATCGAGAAGGAGGCTGTTATTATTTGCAGCGCTGCTTTGTGCCGGTATGGCAAGCATGAAGGCTTCTACGGTGAATGACCTTCAAACGATCAGAGGTACCTATGTGTACGCGTTTGATGCATACACCCAAAATGGGGGGGGGTACAAGAGCTAAAGGAACTTTATTTGGAAATGATTTTTTCTTAGATGTAACGGGCGGATCTGTATCAACTGGAAAGGGTTCTATAGATATTTCTGTTAGTGATACATATTCCGCTATCAATGGTGCTGACGTAGATTATTTGTCTGCCAAATACAGCACTTATGGCTCGCAACTTAATTCTTTACGCCTGAAAAATGCACAAGATGTCATTGCCTTGAAACCGGTAGCAGGCTCTGTTATTTATTTGTTTGGTCAAGGTAATAATAAAACAGGTGCTGAAGCCCGTATTCCAAAATTTGCTACCGATGCGGCTTTGTCGTCTGCTTTGAATGCGACTCCCGGTGCAGATCATCCTGCAAGTGGTACTTATGTTTACAAATTCGAAGTGCCGGAAGATTTTGATGGAGAAAAGGTTTTGTACATTGGATCGTATAACGGAGATGCCTTTTTTAGCTATATCATTGTAGAATTACCTCCGGTTGAATCACTTTATGAGGTGACTGTAAGCGCAAGCCCTGTTGAAGGTGGTTTGGTAAGTGCAGTACAAGAACCTCAGCAAGACGGTGTGACGGAAGTGGTGACTCTTTATGCCAATCCGAATAAAGGTTATGCATTCAAAGAATGGCAAGATGCCGAAGGAAACACCTTGTCAACAACCACTCCCTACACGGATAGTATTAAAGCTGATGCAGCGTACGTGGCTGTGTTTGAAAGTACGGCTTTGCCTGTAAGTGCAACACCCGCCACGGTGTTGGTGAAGCATGTTTACGATGTTACCGGCTGTGTGACAAAGGGCGACAATCAGTTGATCGATTCTTCTCACGATGGGGACTACATTAAGTTTGATGTTATCCCTGCGGTAGCCGGCAAGTATTCCTTCACTTCTATGATTGGTACCAAGAACGATGGTATGGGTGTTACCCTTGGCTATGTGGATGCTGGTGGTAACTATGTGGAATCTGAAAAGAAAGACATCACGAATAGCGGCAACTGGAATAGTGGTGAGAATTATACTTGGGAATTCGACTTAGAAGAACCTGGTAAATTGTATACCTTTAAAATGCTTTGTCACGCAAATGGTAGCTATTGTGTGAATGTGTTTGAAATGGCTGTTGTCCGCGTAGGTGATGTCACTCCAACTTATACCGTTACCTATGGTTTGGGTGAAACGGGCGCCGTGGGTGCTGCTCCTGCTGCAGAAAGTTTGAAGTCTGGAAAGACTATCACCATTCCTGCCAACTTTACCCTGTACAAAGAAGGCTACACCCTGACCGGATGGACCGATGGTGTTAATACATACGACTTGGGCGACAAGATGACTGTCACTTCTAATGTAAGCCTTACGCCTGTCTTTACACAAAACAACGTGTCTTTGGCAACAAGAAACGATGCTGTGACCATCACCTGGGACTTCCAACGCAAAAATGGTGCACCCACGGTAGCTTGGCAAGGAGGCTCTTGTGAAAATATGGCATGGGTTTCTCAAGTGAAAGTTAATGGCGAAACCATCGACGTGAAAATGGGTGTGAATGCCGCTTCCGGTAAAGTGGCTAATGCCAACTGGGAAGATTGGGCACAGCTCAATGGAGGAACCGTTCTGAGCATTCCGGCCTATAAGGGCGCTACCATCCAATTGGAATCTTATAGCGCCACAACAACGACCACTATCGCCGGTGATGTTATCGATCAAGGCACTAAAACTCCCTCATATACCTATGAAGGTACGGAAGAACAAATTGACATTGTCATTGGTGACGGTTCATACTGGCGTACGGTGACACTTACGCTTCCGGCTCGTACGCTTGAGGTTGTCGATCGTGAAGACTTGGTGGCTGAAGGTACTTATGCCCAAGCTACTTATAGCCGTACGGTGGATCCTGCCTATAACTATGGAACCATCTGCCTGCCTTTCACTCCCGATGCAGAAACTTGTGAACAATATACTTTCTATACCTTGAGCGCTGCAACGAATAATACCATTACTTTTGTAGAAGTGGCCGAGCCTCAAGCCAATATGCCTTATCTCTACAGCGCAAAAGATAGAGAAGCAACTACACATACCTTCACCGGTGGTGAAACCACAGTAAACACCGAAGCCGGAGCACAAGTTGTGGGCAATTGGTCATTCGCAGGCGTATTTGCGAAAACTGTTTTCAAACCGGCCGAATTGAACGCCAATCTGTATATTTATAAGCCCACCAGCGGTGAAGATCTCATTGTTGAAGCATTGAACAGCTTGACCATGTGGCCCTATCGTGCTTACTTCAAGTGTAACCAAGTGGTGGCAGCTTCTGCTCCTACGCTGCGCGTGGTGATCGATGGTGGTGTCACCGGTATTGAAGAAGTCATTACTCCCGACCAAATCGAAGGTGCTGTTATCTACGACTTGATGGGCCGTCCTGTACAGCAGATGATTGAAGGTAATTTCTACATTGTCAATGGTGAAAAAGTGCTTTATTGATAAGTATCCTTCATAAACAACATAAGTAAATCTTTAGTAATAACGAATAATATCCGCAGATGCATCGGTTAATGCATCATTATCAAATATGAAAAATTATATTGAATACGAAACTCCCGAAGTACTCGTGGTAGAATGTGAAGTTGAAAATGGTTTTGCAATGTCTATGCGTTATGGTGAACCTGAAGAAGATCCAGAAGGTGAATGGTAAGCGATAATTGTAAGATTATGTGAATAAGAGATGATAAGTTCGAGCCGTTTGGGCGAAATTTTTCTTAGCAAGAGGTCGTCCAAATAATCTAAGTCCGTTCTTTCATCTATAAAAAACAAGGTATAATTGCCAAAAACGGTTGGTAAAACCTTTGTAAGTAATTAAAATACAAACAAATAAGATAACTTTGATGAAAACGTTTTCATCAAAGTTATTTTTTTTATGGCAAAAAGTCGACGAGAAAGATGTCCACAATGTG
>JAFUIP010000008.1 GCA_017468435.1 Bacteroidales bacterium | reverse complement strand
GTTCAAGTGCTGCTCAAAAACAACCGTCCCACTTGCAAGGCACGGCAAAGGTACTGCAAGATATTGTTTGTGCAAGCGATTTGCCTGAATTTTTTTTCGACGAAAACGGAGAACCGCGTTTGGAGGGGTTCGAATAGAGATGGTGCAGCGACGAGTTTGAGACCGACGGGAGCGTACTCAAGTACGTGACCGAGGATGAGCCGCAGCGGGCGCGGCAGATCGCGTGCTATACAATTTTGAAACCAAAATTGGAGAGTGCGTGAGATGTGAAGTGATGGAGTGAGCGGCCGAAGGGAGTTTGCTTTCGCAAATGACCGAGGACGCGAACGAACAGCGCTTTGCAGATCGCGCGCTATACGAGCTTAAAAGCAAAATTGGAGAGTGCGTGAGATAGCGCAGCGACAAGTTTGAGCCCGAAGGGAGCGTACTCAAGTACGTGACCGAGGGCGAAAACGAAGGCGGTGTGCTAGATTGCGCGCTATACAATTTTGGAATTAGGGGCAGACTGCGCGAACCGTGCGACCGTAGTTGCGATGGTAGTTGTAGCAGTACACATTGCCCGAATAGAAGTACAAGTAGTACGCGATGTCCGGAATGCTCTCGTTGAGTGAACTCGACCAATAGTTGCCGTACAAGCCGACATAGCTGACAGAAGTGCCATCGCGGTAGCCGGCTGCCGGCAGAAATATGCTGTTTCCATTGGTTTTGCTGGTTACTTTGTATCCGTTTACTCCGTTTTGAGTAGTCCAAGTCCAGGCACAGTTTTCCATCAATTCTTGAACTTCCGCTGAGGTTGGCATACGCCATGCAGAACGACCAGACCAATTGACACTAGCAGCATCGTCGGAAGCTTCGAGGCTTACCAAACCGTCGGTACTATTGTATTTGGTAGGAATACTATCTTCCGTGGCACCATACTTATACGTACTCCACGAGTATTCCGTTTTCGGAGTCGTTTCGCCCCAGGCGAAGTAATCGCCGTATTCGTAGGGAGAATCGGTACCCACATTGTATGCGGCCCACTTGATGCCGCTGGGCAGACCAAGATCCACGTAATAATATGAACTCAACTTTCCGCTAACGGGAATCCACTGCGCATAGAGCGCCACATTGCGAGTGAGCGCCACTTCGCTACCGCCCGCATAATAAGTACCGGAACCATCGGGCTGAGTGTTCCATCCGGCAAAAGCATGGCCATCGCGTCTGAACAAAGGCGAAGCATCATTGGCATCGATATCTACCAAGGCTTTCATTTCTCCGGCCGTAAAGTCTTGCCAGAAAATATCGCCATTATAATCATCTACGCCGCCATTGGCAAAATAGGTAACGGTAAATTCGTCAACCACGGTTTCTTCTTCGTGATAAACGGCACGAATGGGACGAGCCTGGGCACGGCTATTGGAATAAATGAGTCGTTCGTTGGTTTCTTTCGCCCGCACGGTCATGTAGAAAGCATTTGCCACATTTTCATCTTCTGCGCGAGAGGTCCAATAATCTCCGGTAGTGCCTTCATATTGCAAAGCGCCATCTATATAGCAACCCGTACAGGGAAAGAAAATGCTATTGTTATTCGGACCGACATACTTCACACCGGGAACACCATCAACACTTATATATTCGCGCGTACAATTGTCTATGAGTTCCTGCACGTTATCGAGCGTTGGCATGCGCCAATTGCCACCCATGCTCACGTGAGCGGCATCGTCGTTTGTCATCAGTTGATTCTTCTTGTCGATATTGCCAAAAGATTCACCGGTTTCCAGGTTAACTTGTTGATACATAAGATACTTGGTGTACCTACCATCCTTGTAATAAGGATAATTCTCCAAACCGGGCACATGTGTACCCCAATTAAGCTCGATGGGCTGGACATCGCCCCACATGTAATAGTTACCGTAGGCGCTTGGCATGGCCGCACCCACATTGCAAGTAGCCCATTTCAAACCGCTGGGCAAGCCCAGATCCACATAATCGAAATTATTGTATTGACCTGAAACACTAAGTTGCGATTCTTGTTGTTGCTGTTGTTGCCATTGTGCGTAGAGCATCATATCCTGGCCATGCCATGGAAACTCGGCACCTGCAGTATAAAGAGTACCATTACCATCGGCCGAGGTACTCCATCCTATGAAAACAGCATTGGCATCCGCATGCGTGAAAGTATTTTCCGGCAAGATTCCCGAAGTACCCTCTTGGATGAGCAAAGGTTGCATTTGGCCACTTCCTCCGTTAGGATTGAACTGCACGGACTGATAATTGGTAGGAGTTTCGTCAGAAAGAACAGGGCGCACGGGACGTCCATTACTGCGAGAACTATAGTAGATACCCTTTGTAGAACCAAAATCACAACAAATAGCACCATAGTTGAGCGATTCATTAAGCGTGCTGGTCCAATAGCTACCGCCTACACCCGTATGGACGGAATCACGTCCGATTATGCTACCTGCAGCCGGCAAGAAGATACTTCTACCATTAGGACCTTTTACGCGAAAGCCTTTTACACCATCCAAAACAGTTTCAATCCAGGTACAGTTATTAAGCAATTCCGACATTTCGGTTTGCGTCGGTATATGCCATCTTCCACCCCATTCTACTTGAGCCACGTCGTCGGAGGCATCCAATTGGGTTCTGCCATCGTAATAGGGGTCCGCATCATAGTCGGGCGAAGTCGTATATTTGTGCAAGGCGTTTTGCGTTCCAAATTGATAGGTATCCCAAGAAAAATCGTCCTTAGTAGAGGTTTCGCCCCAAGCATAATATTTACCATAGTCAGCACAACTTGGATAAGGTTCTGGTGAACCCAAATTGTAAGTAGCCCATTTTATACCGCTAGGCAAACCCAAATCTACATAAAGATGCCCGTTTTCCTGACCCGTGTTAATGTAATACCAATTCCATATGGCATAAAGCATCATATCGCCATCGGCCGTGATATAGGCTTCATCCTCATAGCAGATGTCACCTCCTTCGGGAGACAAGGCCCAACATACAAAATCGTGATCTTGCATGGTAAAGCCAAGTTTAGGTAGTTTGGTAGGAACGCCTATTTCCACTTGCATCGACGACATACTTCCCTCAGCACCACCACCATTAAAATAAATAGTCGCATAAGAAGAAGCATCGGGTGTCTCGCCACTTTCGCGGGGCAAGACGGCACGCACGCTTCGACCATAGAAACGATCGCCATGAGGAATGCTCACGCCTTCGCCCTCTCCGTAATTGAGATGGAAGGCTCCGTCCTTATAATTTGGTGAAAGAGAAGATGTCCAATACAAACCATGAGTGCCATAGATGAGAAGTTCTGTACCATCATAGTAGCCAGGCGTGGGCAAGAACAGCGTTTTGTTGCTGGGACCTGTCACCAGATAACCATTCACGCCATCTATCGAGGCCCAAGTCCAAGAACATTGGGATCTCAATTCTTCCATTTCCTCGTAGGTGGGCATACGCCAATTGCCACCCATGTTATAACTGGCAGCATCCTCGGAGGGTTCCAACACCAGTAGTCCATCTCCGTCATTATATTTTACAAATCCGCTTGTAGGGTTGCCAAAAATATAGGTATCCCATGAATAATCGTTTTTAGAACCTACCTCGCCCCATGCATAATACCAACCACTACCAACAGGCGTGGAGGCACCCAAATTGCTAACAGCCCAATTGACCGACAATCCAAGGTCTACAAAATCAAAACCATTCGAGGTACCGGACACATCGAAGGTGCCATCGGGAGTATCAGGAGTATCGGGCTGATTTCCAGAGCCATCATCTTTGGTAAGCACCACATCTCGAACATAGGAGAAATAACCAACATCCGATGTATGAGTCGCCAGATCGTAGGCTACCAATGCAATAAGACAAGACAAAACGAGCTGTCCCTGATCATTTCGCGACAATGTGTAATCCTGATTCAAGAGGTCCCAAGATCCACCACTCAAAATAATGGAATTCGTATAGATGGCGTATTGATCGGTACTACCTAAATATTGTTTATCCGAGACAACCAAGTTACCTGTTCCGGCATCGTATCTTGCTTGCAAAGCATTATCCACGCCAAAGACAGCCAAAGCATTATGCAGATTGCCTATGTAATAAACAGAAGGATCTGAAGCATCTTGGGTAATGGTCACCGTCCAAGGAGTCGTGTCATCACCGGCAGTTGTACGCATCGTACCCGTGGCCGTATAGGTGCCGCAGAAATCAGTTCCCGGTTCCTCGGGAATCTCGCCGGTATAAACCGCACGAATGTTTTCGCCATAATAACGATAGAAACGATCGGTCATCACTTCGGAACTATTGAACTTCAAGAGGTTGGCATTGGCCGGATTCTCTTCGTACAAGCTTGATGTCCAATAATTTCCCACACTCATTTCTTGATTGAGCGAAGACTCATTGTAATAACCGCCTGCAGGCAAGAAAATACGATTACCATTGTAGGGGCTAGCCACTTCGTAACCATACACACCATATCCGTTAGAAGTCCATGTCCAATAACACTCATCGATAAGCTCACGCATTTCTTCGTAGGTAGGCGTACGCCAGTTATGTCCCATTATCTGGGTAGCGGCATCGTCAGTAGGCTCCAATTGCAAGATATTGTCAACGAAGCCGTTATAGCCATAATAATCGTTATTGCAATACTTGGTGATCGCATCATAATTGTTACCGAATGAATAGGTACTCCAAGCATAATTGTCTTTTGTAAAGGTTTCTCCCCAAGCAAAATAAAGACCGCTTTCATCGGGTGCAGAAGCACCGACATTGCAAGTAGCCCAGATGGTTCCGCTCGGCAAGCCCAAGTCGATGTAGGCATAACCATTGTCCGTACCGGAATTATCGCGTTTCCACTGCGCGTAGAAGGTAATATCTTCGGCAAAGTCAAAACCCCATTCACCAGGCTGTAAAGACATTCCACTTCCGTCTGCGGCCGTGTTCCATCCGGTAAACGAATGATTTTCACGAGCAAACATATTTTCTTCCATCACATAGGTATCGTTGCCGGCTTTCAGTTGCTCGGGCATTTCGCCGTAACCGCCATTGGCATCGTAACGCACCACATAAGCTGTTTCATTCTTGAAAACAGGACGGATATTGAAGCCTACATATCGCATATGAGCGCCAAGTCCCCAAGATCCATTATTTACCAAAACGAAACTGTATGCAGACTGCGGATCATTCAGTTGTCCCGTCCACTGATAAGCAAGATAACCATCTTCATAAGCCTCACCCTCAATACGATATCCACCCAAGGGAATCTTGATACTTTTACCATTCTGACCCGTTATCAAATAATAATCATAGCCGGTCAAATAGTCATTAAGGACAGTCACTACACAATGCGATAGCAATTCATCCCAATCGTTTGTATTCGGCATACGCCATCTTCCACCCCATTGATAGCGCGCGGCATCCATGGAATAAGGAAGATATTCGTGCTGATAACTCATCGCACTGTAATTATCCTCTCCATAATAGTCTTTGGGAGTCAATTCGCCCCATGCATAATAATTGCCCGCCTCTGTTTCCGATTCGGCACCAAGGTTCACACTGGCCCAAACCGTTCCGCTCGGCAAGCCCAAATCGACGTAATCGTAACCATTTTCCTTGGCCGATTGGGTTGAGAAAGACTTCACGTTTCCAAAGAGATAATGTTTCTCGTCCACTTGCAGCCATACCTTATAATAATACACCTTGCCGGCAGACAAGTTTTTGAGCGACACCGTAAACTTACCATCTTTGTAATTGCTGCCCATCACGCGTTTCACACGCTGGTTGTTTCTGACATGATCGGCATCTTCTGAGTAGAAAATACCACCTTTTATCGATGAATAAAGACTTTCATCGACTTTGGCCTGGCACGACAAGACGACGCCTGTTTCTGTCTTCGATGCTATAGTGGCTGTAAAATTCGAAGAGTCAATAGCCTGAGGTAATTCTTGAGGAAAACAAGCCACAAAAAGACAGGCCAATAAACAAAGTATCGGAAGGAACTTGATTCTATTCATAATTAATACCATTCTTCTATTTCGGGATTGACATTCACATACTTAGGCATACACATTCCCACATCGGCCCCCATATAGGTCGGATCGCAGATATAGTAATTCTTACCTTTGTATGTCAAACTTGTATGCTTAGAGGGCGCCTCACTGAGAGCCACCGCTGTACATTCGTGTCCGGGATAACCCACCAACAATACGTCCAGACCGAGAATTTCCTTCACCAAGTAAGCAAAGAAAACAGAACGGTCTTCGCAGTCGCAATATGGGAAATACAACACTTCATCGAAGAAGAAGCACTTTTCCACTCCTTGACCAAATTGCTGGGCATCTGTCTTGTATTCAAAGCCTTCCTGCACAAAATGAAGCAAAGCGTTGGCGGCTTCCATTTCGGGCTTTCCGGCCAATTGTTGACGCAATTGAGAAACAATGTTCTTGCGCAAATCGTCGTCGGCCACCGAAGCGGCATAACAACTGATATCCATTGAAGGATACGATTGCTGTAAATCGATGATATTCTGGTTAATGCTACCTTCTACGCTCAGCGATGCATGCGTCACTTTGAAGGTTTTTTCTTTCTTAGGTAATAGATAAGATGGGTTGATAATCAGGTTCATATCCTGGCCACAATCTACATCTGCAGGCACGCGGCAAGTATAAATGGAGGTATTGGCCGGCATCTTATCTGGATAAACGTAATACTTGTTGTTGTCGATACGGATAAAGGTGCTTCCATACACTTGCTGTTGGAAGGGCAAAAGCAGATACACCATGTCGCCGGCAGAGGCCATGCGCACATCGTAGCCCAGGCTCATCATGAGGTATTGCGTCAGCACGCGGGAAGCGTTCGCATTTCCCTTGGCCCAAATATCGGCATATTGCTCTGCGGCCTTGAGGGTACACCAGGCGCCCAAGCGATAGGTTTCACTCAAAGTCTTGAGATTCTTTACTATAGCATCGGTAGAACTTTCCTTGATTTGCTTCCAGAAAGCCACGACTTCTTTTTGCAGTCCGCTCTGCAGGCTCGGTTTTACCTTGAGTTCGGGCAGGTTCATTTGCAAACCATACAATTCAAAGTTGATGCCTCCAACTGCGGGCTTGGCCGGAGCAGGAACTGCGGGCGCTGCGGGCGCAGCAGGCTTGGCAGGTGCAGGAACTGCGGGTGTTGCGGGTGTTGCGGGCGCGACAGGTGCCGGAGCAGCGGGCGTTGCGGGCGCAACAGGTGCCGGAGCAGCGGGTGCTGTCGGAAGTGAAGCCAAAGGATCACTTGGTGCTGCCGGAACCGAAGGTGTTGCTGGAATCGAAGGCACTGATGGCACAGAAGGTACAGCAGGCACACTCGGTGCAGCAGGAACAGAAGGCAAGCCGGGCACACTCGGCGCAGCAGGCACACTTGGCAAGCCAGGCACAGAAGGAGCCGATGGCATCGTGGGCGCAGCGGGCAAAGTAGGTTTCTGCACTGGTCTTACGGTCGGCACCTTGGGCGGTGCGGGAACGGCCGGCACATCGGAAGGCTTGAAAACAGGCGGAGCCGTGGGCTTAGGTTCCTCGCTGCGCGATTCTCCGGCGAAAGTCTCAAAACCAGCCCATGCTTCATCCAAAAAAGACTCGTACTGATCCAAAATCCCCTGACGGAAATCTTGATAGTCATTCATGATTCTTTGGCGGAAGGTATCAAAATCTTCCGATTGCGCGCAAAGAATGGGCATAGACAGCAACATCATCCCCAACATGTAAGTACGAAGTCTCATATCGGCTCTCTCCTATTATACCTTATTAATAATTAAAAATGCGACAAGTCAACCAATCCGAAGTTCGGGTCACGCTCGGGCTGCCAAGAACGAACCTTGATGACAGGATGCTTGGGATCGTTCAAATCGACCATCAGGAAGAGGTAGCCGGTATCACCGTAATTGGTTGAGTAATAATCTTGTTTAATCTGAATACCATACACTTCGCCACCCACACCTGCTTTCACGATGTCGTTGTTGGCAAAACGGATATTGATGTATTCATTACTTTCGAAACAACGCTCCAGATTGCGCAGATACTGTTCCTTGTTCTGACGCGTAAACTGAACGTATCGGTTGTTCATCAAAGAAACATTGGCATTGTCGGCACCGGTCATGCGCGTAGTCACTTTACCGGTGATAATCACAGCGTTATCGTCGAAAATGCTGCGGATATAATCCAAACGTTTCAAAGCATAGGCTGTCTTGTAGTTTTCCAAGAATTCAGACAAAACCTTGCGGGCATATTCGCTCCACATATCGTGTTTGAGAATATCGTCGGTAGATTTATTATCCAAGCCAAATGCCAGACAGTCAATCTTTTTATCGGCATTGAAAGTGAAGGTGACGTCTTCTACAAACTTACGGTTGTTGTTCTTGAAAGAGAAAGACATGGGAATGCTACGACAAGTGACATCCGTTTCGCTGGCACCCACCGTGTAGAAAGTGTAATTGGGCTCGCCCATGATACGTGCGTTTCCGTAGCTGATAAGACGACGATACATATCCTTTCCATCGGCCGTGAACAAAGTATCCACGCTGTCGTATTTTTGCGATTTGATGGCGGCAATCACCGCTTCGATGCTAGCACGATAAACGGCAGCCTTTTCGGCAGGCAACTCCGCGATATTATTGTTGGGAAGAGAATCTACAACAGCCACAGATTCAGTAGATTGGGCTTGATTTTCACCGGCAGCTAACAATTCCTGAGAAGCCTCTTCGGAAGCAGGTTCAGGTTCGGGCTTGGCAGGCGCAGCGGCCAACATAATGTAAGCATCGCGGAACACCTTTCCCTTCATCACGTTCACCACGGTAGAAATTTCCTTGTCGATATGAGCTTCGCCACTGTATTCGTATTCACACTTGATTCTCAGGTTGTCTGTCGTCATGCCGGGACGCAGTTCCACGAAACCACGACCATCCTTGGCACCATACAGATTGCTCCAGTCCATACCATCGAAATAAGTGTAATCCATAGAAGTGACAGGCTGACCATCGAAAAGGACAGAAATCTCGGCAACATTGTCGGCCTCGCTTACTTTGAAGGCTTCGATCTTGCTGAAGATATCGTTGATCTGTTCGGGAATCCAGTGAGTGAGGATATGTCCGTCGGCATCGGCAACGGCATTGGCATTGGGAATACTTTGCAGAAGGCAATAAGCCCAATAATAATAACGCAAAGCATCGTCCACCTTGCCCTTTGCAACGGCACGTGTGGCGCTGGCAGCCATATCAAACACCTTCAAACGACGCGATTCGAAAATCTTGTCAACATCGCTACGCTTCACATAACGAAACACTTGCGCGTCAGGTTCGTTGGCAATAACGATACGTTCGGTATTCTGAATCGTTGCTTGCGAATACGTGTTCACCACCGACTTACAAGCCGAATGTGAATCGACAGAAGAACCATCGGTCACTTCTTCTTCGATATTCTCAAACTGCGATTCCACCGAAACGGAAATCTTCGAAATCAAATCTTGCAAGGCAGCATTGTCGGCGGCCTTCAACGATTCTCCCCATCCTTCACCCGTCAGATAATCGGGATTCCCTTTGATGTCTTCCACGCTTTGCGCGAGAACAGGCAATGTCAGAGAAAAGAGGATGAGGAGAGTGCAATATACCCTCCTCATTGGCATTATTCTGTGTTAAAATTATTGTGCTACAAAACCTGCTTTAACAAACTCAGCAATCTTTTCGGCATGCTTCTGAGCAGCTTCCGTTTCGCGCATAGCGTTTTCATAAGCACGGATACGAGCAGCCGTGGCAGCATCTTCGTCGATGATAAAGAAAGTCTGCATTTCATAAGTACCATCGCCATTGTCGCGAATAACGCTGTAAGATTCTCTCATTTCACCCTTGATTTCTTTTTCAACCAAGCGTTCGTAAGCAGCATAAAAATGTTCGAATTCCTTATCAGCATCGAGAGCATCGCCTGCCATATCGCTTACCACACGGCCCTTTACAGAGCTACCGGCTTGCTGAGAATAAGTCATACATGCGCTGTTGATAGCCATCTGATGACCCACGTTTTTAGATTTGAAGCGAGTAGCGATACCCACCACTTCTCTTACATTGTCACCACCTTGGTTCAACTTGTCGTAGTGGTTGAGCAAAGCCATATCCAAGCTGCGAGAACTGCCGAACAAGGTCCAACCTTCTTTCTTGTATTCTTTCATCTTAGCCTTGTACTCTTTGGCACGGGCTTTTTCCAAAGCTTTACTTTGAGCACTTACCATAGGACATGTAAACAACATGGCCATCACCAACAGAAAATTAACAATCTTCTTCATAGTTGTAAAAATTTAAAAGTGAGTATTATAAATTATTTTTGTCCGAAATTGATTACCAAACCGGCACGTATATTGAATCCATCCAAAGTAACACCCTTGACAGGATCCAGCACGCCTTCTTCGAAGATTCTGTACTCAGGCGTAATGCTGAGAGCGATATTCTTTGTCAAGCAAGCCTGGAAACGACAAGCCAGTGAAATAGCATTGATTTGTTCGGTATATTCTTCGTGATACAAGTAGAAATAGCCTTCGCTATCGGTGTGTGAAGTCCATTTTTCACAGGGAACTTCCATAAACATGCTGTAACCCACCTGAGGCGTCATCATAAAGAAACGACCCAATTTCAAGCCAAAACCGGTACGCAGATCCACGCGGCCCACCTGCGCCATCTGATAAGTAGCCTGCAGGTTGACGCCGGCAATATAAAAACCAAGACCACCGCCAAATCCCATACCTTGGGCTTTCAAATCGTATTCACCATTTCCTTCGAGATACAAAGCGAAAGTCTTGTAATAACTTGCAGGAGAGCTTTTCTGTGCTGGTTCGAGCGCGGGTTGTTCGGGCATTTGCTGAGGAATTTCCGTTTCAATGGCCGGTGTCGGTGCAGGTTCCAAAGGCGCCACTTCGCTTTGAGGTTCCGTTTCTTGGATTTGACTCTCAGCCTCTTGGGCAGCCGCCAATGAATCTGCTTCTGCAGCCAGGCGAGCCTCTTCAGCCAAACGCGCTTCCTCGGCCAGGCGGGCAGCTTCTTCGCGCTTTCTCACCACTTCCGATTCCAGATGCGTCGAGCCCTTGGTCATTCTCACCGAGAGCGAAGCCGTTTCGTTTTCCTTCACTTCCACCACTTTGAGCACGTCGTTGAAACCACGTTTGCGGAAAATCAATTCACGTTGACCCACCAAGACATTGTTCTGAATGAGCGGCGTTTCGCCCAATTTTTCACCATCGATAAACACCGTGGCAAACGAAGGCGAAGAACTGATATCCAAACTACCGCAAATAGGTTCCGGATTGGGCAATTGCACTTCGCGCGCTTCCAAGTCGTTGATTTCCAAAAGATGCGACATAGAGCGATGCGCTTCTGCCTTCACCTCGATGGTGTATTCGCCCATTTCCAGCGGGCCGGTCCAAGTGCCAATGGTTTTCTTCTGTCCGTCAATCCAGATTTCGGCATGAGGCGCCGTGTTCAAAGTAACCAAGGCAAAATTGGGTTGCAGATTCACGTTGATAGCCGTCGTATCGCCATCGCTAATGGTAACTTGCTGTTCGAAAGGCTTATACATAGGCTTGAGCACACGCAAGTGATGCGTACCGCTGCGCAAACCATCTTTAGAGATAAAGGGCAACTGTCCCACTCTTTCGTTGTCGAGGAAAACATACGAACCTTGCAATTCTTCGCTGGCAGCATCCAGTTTCAACCAACCGAAATTCGGCTTCAAAGTAACGTTGAGGACAGCTTTTCCCTTTGAATTCACTTGAACCACACCGGCTTGCGTATGATAATTGGCACAAGAAACGCGATAATTATACTTGCCGTACGACATACTTTTTTGCGCCGTTCCGTATTCGTCCAAAGTCAGAATTTCGTCACCAAGCTCCACCACCGCATTGGCAGGCTCCACATTGAAAATGACATATTGCTTATTCACAGTATGTTGCACAATGGTCTGAACCTTGCCAGTGGATAGCAGCATTTCGTACGTCCTGGCTTTTTCTATGGGAATGGGGAAATAATAATCGCGCAAAACGCCCAACTGCGGGTGCTTGATGGTGATACGCTTAATGCCGTGAGGCACATACACCCACACTTCGCCTACATCTTGTTTCACTTTCACAATACCGGTCATACCACCGTCGAAAAGGAAACCGGTCTCGTTGGTCACAATCTTGATGAGCGCGGCAATTTCTCCGTTCTGATCTTTCTCGGAAGTGCCGAAAGTATTTGCCGTCAAATCGTTTTCCAAAGCACGGAACGAAGTGACACTGATATTGTTTTGCGCCAGCATCCATTGGGCGCAGACAAGAAATACAAAGAGTAATATATTCTTACGCATTGGTTTTGAGCGATATAAGTAGAAAACAAACCCCTAAATAAGAGTGGATATAATAATGCGCAAATATACCACCAAAATGTTACAAAATCAAAAAGAATCTTGCAGATTATTAACAACATCCGCATTTTTAACAATTCCGCCAAAAATCGAGAGATTTCCATCAGAAAATCAGATGATTATTCACCTCAAAGTTTCGATAATTTTCGTCTCGATATTTCGATGATTTTCGCCTTGAGTTTTCGATGATTGCGCTTCAGAAAACGACAATATTTTCATTATCCAAGAGCAATGATCAATTTTAATCAAACCAGATATTTATATTAATTTTCCATCAACAAAACATTGATTCTTGCAAAATGCTCACTATATTTGCAGGGCTGAAAATTTCGAAAAATTATTTTTCACAAAACACAATCAGTATTAATTTTAATACCTATATTTGCAAACCATTAACCTATATTTCTATGCCTGTATTATTTTATTATTTACATCTGAAATTCTATTTTTATTCAAATGAGCACGAACCAATTCACGTACATGTTTCAACAGGGCAAGCTGAAGCAAAATTCAACATCACTCCAACAACAAAGATGATTGAAAACCACGGGCTTAAAGCCAGAGACATCAGAATCGCAATTAAAGCCATAGAAGACAATCGCGACATTATCACAAGACAATGGAAAGAATTCTTTAATCAATAATAACACTCACCATGCAAGATCCAAAGATTAGTTTTGAAAACGGATACATACATCTGACAACGAGAGACAAGCGTGAGGAAAAACTCCCTATTCGTTTGTATCCAAGACTTTACAATGCAAGCCACAAGCAATTGCAAGATTACTTCTTCTCTCCCATGGGCATTCATTGGCCAAAATTGGACGAAGATCTGTCGTTCGAAGGATTTTTTCTAACCGAGAATCATCCCAAAAACAATTCCGCTTTATGCAAACTCTTTTTCGAATATCCCGAACTCAACCTCAGGCAAGTAGCCAAAAGCGCCGGCCTGAACACCACGCTTTTACAACAGTACGTTGACGGACACAAAAAACCATCAGCCGAGCGACTGAAGCAAATCGAAGAATACCTCCATCGCCTCGGCAAAGAGCTGAGCGAGTACTGCCTCAGCGCGATTGAGTAGCAACAAAAAAGCCACCGATAACGATGGCTATAACATGAGGCTCGGAATCAAATACTTGACAAGGGTTGTCATCCCTTCTACGAAATCCTCAACGACTCGGCAAAGATACGACAATAAATCGCCATTGCAACACTTCGGGCAAAATTCTTACTTTGAATCCAAGCGCAGACTAAAGCCCAATGCCTCAGCGATGCGGATAAACGACGACAATTGCATATCGGTTTCTCCCTTTTCTATGCGATTGATATACGTGCGTTCGCGGCCAATCTTCTCTGCCAGTTCTTTTTGCGTCATTCCCAGTTCCTTACGTCGATTTCTCAATATTTCGCCGAAACACCAAGCATGCGCCTTAGCCTCGAAATCAGCACGTGTTGCAGTCCCCGGCGCTCCATGTTCCGCCGTCAAAAAAGCCTCAGCATCAGCAAAACCCGGCACACGCTTAAAATCGATCTGCTTCAAGCGCTGCAACTCCGCTCTACTCAATTGATTCTCAGTTGTTTTCATAATACTCTTTTTAAGATTCACATCCCATTGTTAAGCATCGGCAAAAGTAACTAATTAGTTTCATTCTCAAACACACAACCTCCATATTTGCATTAATTTATTGTTTCGTAAATCTTTTCACACAATACATTATATTAGAAGGTGCCGGAAATATTGTGAAGTACACCAAGAAAGCCCTGACAAAACAGGGTTGCGATGCGGTGGTGTTTGAGGTGCCTAATAGTCCCGATATTGATTTTTATGAATATTTAGCCGAAGCAAGAAGAAAATGTAAAGGTCTGATTTTCTTTTACATCAAGGACGAAAAGATCCTACGGGAAGGTACTGCAAGATTTTTACGTTGCAAGCATCCGAACAAAAAATATTGTCGATGGATATTGAAACCGCAGTTTTCTGCAAGAAAGATTAGAAAATACTTTTTCAAAAGAGGATTTTTTCATCGCCGGAGTACCTTCGATCAGTGCTCGAGATTGGCAATGCTACTCGCAGGGCCGCCGGTGCAAGGCTCGGCAGCCCGCTCGCGTGCGTGTGAAGCGAGTGTTGCGTGCACTAATTTTGGATAAATTCCGGCAAAACGCCCTGAGCTCCGCCTTTCGGCCTCGCGCGGGCTACGGGCAGACTGCACGAACCGTGCGACCGTTGCTGCGAAAGTTGTAGTACCAGTCTATACTGCCCTCATAGAAGCCCAAGTTGAACGCGTAGCCCGGTTCGCTCTCTTTGAGCGAACTCGACCAACAGCCGCCGAGGGAAAATAAATCGCAAACAGAAGTACCATCGCGGTAGCCTGCCACCGGCAAAAATATACGATTCCCATTAGGGCCTTTCACATCATAACCTATCACTCCATTAAACGAAATCCGCGTCCAATCACAATTATTACGTAACTCATCTTGCTCGGCTTTAGTGGGCATACGCCATTTGCCACCCCAATTCACATGAGCAGCATCGTCGGAAAGCTCGAGGGTAGTTTTATTATCTACCGAACCTCGGCTACTATCGGTATTATACTTAGTAAAGGTTGAAGATGAGCCATTTAAATACTTATACGTACTCCAATCGTAGTTGTCTTTCGGTACAGTTTCGCCCCAAGCAAAGTAATCACCAAATTCTTCGGGAGAAGTAGCGCCCACGTTACAGGTAGCCCATTTCAAGCCACTGGGTAATCCCAAATCCACCCACGTATGACCCACCTCGGTGCCTATTTTATCTTTCTCGTGAGCGGGGACCAACACAGGATCACAAGCCAACACCAACACAATCATAGGCAATAGTAAGCAGCTTTTTGCAATAAATCTATTATTTTTCATTGTTTTATCCTTTATTTATGCAATGGTCTATTATATATAATCGATGTTTTAAGCTCAACACAATTTGCGTATATAGAATACGATGGAATCACTGCCCAAGAAAATGACTTAGACATACACAATTGAAAACGACAGGCCATCATTAAGCCATCTTCCAATACGGCATATTTGTTTTTTGCATAATCGTAACCGGCAAATGCCTCATATCCAACTTGCGGTGTGATCATAACAAGACGACCCGCACGAAAACCATAGCCAAAGCGCATGTCATATCTCTGTTCAAAATCCATACTGAAATCCATACTCGAATAATTAACTTCGGCATTTAATCCTTTGACATAGACACCAAGAGAGGCCAAAGACTGCCAACTTGCCCATTTGTATCTTTGCGACTTGTCATAATCCCATTGCAAGCCTGCGCCCAAAGCAATATAATAAGACATTTGCGTATGATAATAGCTAAAACTTGGCCAAGTACGCAGGTTCAATTTAACTTCGGCATCTTCTATCATTTGCCTATGCAGTTTGCTTCCGGAATGTCTTATTCCTTTTAACCTGACACGATAATTACCACTTCCCAAACGACCAATATCATAAGTATTGCCCGTAAAAGTTGTTTGGTATTCTCCGTTGAGATAAAGCTTGTATTTATCCGAATAATTGGTAATAACTCTCACATTAGCTTCTTTTTCCGGCTCACGAATAGCCTTGTCTGCTGTTGCCAACACGCTCTCCTTCTTCACTTTCGTCAAATCGACTCTCACAGAAGCACTTGCACCATAATCCACTTGCACAAGCCTTTCTTCGCGACCCACACCATCTTTCACAATTGTCATCTTTCGCATACCCACCAGAACCTCATTGAGAATCAAAGGCGTTTCGCCCATCTCAACATCATCTATATACACTTTGGCCTTGGATGGAAAAGACGTAATCTCCATGGAACTATACATTGGCGTAGGCGATTTCAACTGCACAGAACGCGTGGTGGTATCGGCAATACGAATTGTTTCTGAAGCAGGAATGTGAGAGACCTGCTTGGTTTCAACCTGATAATTACCTGTTTTCAACAAGCCTTTCCAAGGGCCAATCGATTTCAATTCGCCATTCAACCAAATTTCGTTCTTTTCATCTGTTTCAAAAGATATCAAAGCATAGTCGTGCGCCTCGTCAACGAGCTTCCAGGTGTATGTTTTACCCACTTGTGCATCAATCAAATACTCTTTTATTTTAAGCGATTCTTTCTCTACAGAAACAACATGAGACCCACCACTCAATTGAATTTTCTCAATAGGCAAAACACCTCGTTTTGAACCATCTACAAAAACAGAAGCACCATTGTATTCGTCAATCGACACCATTTCCAGCAAAGCAAAGTCTGCTTGCAATTTTGCATTCACCACAGGCTTCTCTCCTCCATCGGCAATTTCTATCATACCTGCATAAGTCCGATAGTTGGGCGAGGAAATTCGATAGGTATATTTTCCGAAGGGCACACTAGTTTCGGCATAGCCGGTTTCGTCCACAGGCAATATTATGCCATTGAATTCAATCGTGGCATCCGCCGGTTCCACATTGAAGATAACGAATTGTTTCTTCAAACTTTGGCTGACAATGGTCTGCACCTTTCCGGTGGTCAGCACCATTTCGTAGGTGCGGGCCTTTTCGATGGAGATGGGGAAATAATAATCGCGCAAAACGCCCAGTTGCGGATGACGAACAGACATTTTCTTGATGCCGTGAGGCACCCAGACCCACACTTCGCCGGCTTCTTGTTTGGTTTTAACGATGCCCACCATGCCACCATCAAAGGTAAAACCTTGTTCGGAAGTCACCACCTTGATGAGCGCGGCAGTTTCTCCGTTGTGGTCGGTCATCATCGTTCCTTTCAGATTGGCTGTCAGGTCGTTTTCCAACAGATGAAATGAAGCGACGCTTATATCTTGCGCCCGCAAGGAAATTGAGCAAAGGCTCACAAGCATACAAAGCAGCGACAAGAACCCTCTTCTTCGCACATTCATAACAAAATACAATGCCTATAGATCCCGGATTCGGCGCTCGCTAACCATAAAAAAAGACGTGGGATCTGCACTTTTCGCTTATCCCAACATCAGGCCTTCGCATTGCCCCACAGAAGATAAGCAACGCACAAGCCCACGCCGTGTGTAAATATTTTTCAATAATATATACACAACAACATGAACGCTACGCTGCCGTTTCTTCTCTGTATTCAAAGTTGCGAAGTTTGATGTCGGAAGAAAACGTCCGTAAACGTCCAAAAATATTTAAACTCAGCGGTGGATTATTGCCCACCGACACGCCCGCAAAAATAGTGAAGATTTGTAAAAAAGCAAACACCAGAAAGTCATCTCAACAAAAAAAATCCTTTCCAAGTTTACACTCAGAAAGGATTCTATTGATTTATTCGCAAGCGATGGCTCACCCGAGCAACCCGCTCACCCAGCTCAACCCGTTCACCCGGCGCAACTCGCTCATCAGCTCAACCCCAAGTGGAAAGAAGCTTTGAGATGGCGCGTCGGCGAGGCGAGGACGACGGGAGCGTACTGAAGTACGTGACCGAGGACGAGCCGAAGCCGGCGCGGCAGATCGATGCTTATTTACACTTGGCCTTGGCTTCGAGCTGGAGAGTCTTCGTAGGCTGGTCGCACACTTCGCTGGGGCCAAAGTACTGAATAGGACCGGGATAGATGTAGTCGGTGCTGATAGCCCAAGCAGCACGCTTGGCAGCGAAACGACGGAAAGGAGCACCATCGAGCTGAACGAGCGCCTTTTGGATAACAGGCTTCATTTCACCGTTACGACGTTCCATGTTCATCATCATGGTGATGGGCACACCACCGGCAATCCAATCCTTGGCAGGAGCCGTGGTATTGCGTACAGAAGACATATAACCGGTTTTACCGAAAGCAATCAGAGCAGCAGCGGTATAACCCAAAGAATAGCAATAGTCGGCATCGTAGTTGGAAGGAGCCGCGCAACGACCTTCGTAACCGAAGAAGTGAGTCTGAGTAGCAAATTTACCTACGAAAAGACCTTCTTGTTTCCATTGAGCCAACTTAACGCTAACCATTTCAGCCAAAAGCTTTTCGGTTTCGATGGCAGACACCTGTACGTTGCCGTGAGGGTCACGGTCGAGGGTAAGCTGCATGGCCACGCCTTCGGGCAGAGATTTGAACACAGCCGCATTGTCTTCAGACAATTTTTCGATGATATAGTTGCGTTGTTCCGATTTGCGAATCATCTTGTATTCGGGATGAGCCGCCAAGATTTCGTTCAATTCGGCAATGAGGTTGTTCATTTCGGGGATGAATTCGATCAAGCCTTCGGGAATGAGCACGGTACCGAAGTTATGACCCTGAGCGGCACGGTTGGCCACGGTATTGGCAATGTCGGTAACGATGGTATCCAAAGACTGATTCTTGGCCTGAACTTCTTCCGAAATCAAGCAAACGTTGGGTTGTACCTGCAAAGCGCATTCCAAAGCGATATGCGAAGCCGAACGGCCCATCAACTTGATGAAGTGCCAGTATTTGCGGGCAGAGTTACAGTCGCGCTGGATGTTGCCGATAACTTCTGAATACACCTTACAAGCGGTATCGAAACCGAAAGAAGTTTCAATCATTTCGTTCTTCAAGTCGCCGTCGATGGTCTTGGGGCAACCGATTACCTGAACGCCGGCATCGATAGATTTGTAATATTCGGCCAAAACGCAGGCATTGGTATTGGAGTCGTCACCACCGATAATAACCAAAGCCTTGATATCGAGCGCTTTCAAAATAATCAAACCCTTGTCGAACTGCTCTTTCTTTTCCAATTTGGTACGACCTGAACCGATGATATCAAAACCACCAGTGTTGCGGTATTCGTTCACGATGTCAGCCGTCAGCTCGATGTAGTTGTGATCTACCAAACCGCCGGGGCCAAGAATGAAACCATACAGACGTGATTCAGGATGAATGTTCTTGATACCGTCAAACAAACCGGCAATAACGTTGTGTCCACCGGGAGCCTGTCCACCGGACAAGATAACACCCACATTGATAGGTTCAAATTTTTCCTGCTTGTCGCTGGGTTCGAAGGTGATATAGGGCTGTCCGTAGGTGTTGGGGAACAATGCCTGGATAGCTTCCTGGTCGGCTACCGATTGGGTAGGTTTACCTTCATTAACTTTCACTGCACCCAACAAAGCGGTAGGCATTTTGGGTTGATACGCGGCGCGCGCAATTTGCAAAGCACTCTTGTTCATAACTTTATCTTAATTAACAATTATTGAATATCCAATATTACCCCGAAAATACAGGGAAGTGCAAAAGTCACAATATTTTCTTTTTTTTACAATAGCTTGGCTTCTTTTTTTGGCGGATAATTCTGTTGATAAATACAAAACAGTTTTTTACTTTTGCGTCAAATTTCGCATTATAAATTTGATTAACATGGTTTACACTCACGAAGTGCAACAGATGTGTTGCGTACAGAAGGGTCCTAACCACGGTCCCGCTCCCATTCCCGAAGAAGGCAAATGGGTAAAATCTAAAGAAATCAAGGATATCTCGGGTTTGACCCACGGTATCGGTTGGTGCGCTCCTCAACAGGGTGCTTGTAAGCTCACTTTGAACGTTAAGGAAGGTATCATTCAAGAAGCTTTGGTTGAAACCATCGGTTGTTCCGGTATGACTCACTCAGCTGCCATGGCATCTGAAATTCTCCCCGGCAAAACCATTCTCGAAGCCTTGAACACCGACCTCGTTTGCGACGCCATCAACACCGCCATGCGCGAATTGTTCTTGCAAATCGTTTACGGACGTACTCAGTCGGCTTTCTCTGAAGGCGGTCTGACCATCGGTGCCGGTTTGGAAGATTTGGGTAAGGGCTTGCGTAGCCAGGTGGGTACTTTGTATGGTACTTTGGCCAAGGGTCCCCGTTACTTGGAAATGGCAGAAGGTTACATCAAGAACATCTTCCTCGACAAGAACGACCAGATTTGCGGTTATGAATTCGTTCACATGGGCAAATTCATGGATGAAATAAAGAAAGGTACCGATGCCAACGAAGCTTTGAAGAAAGTGACCGGCACTTATGGCCGCGTTACCGAAGAAGCCGGTGCTGTTAAGAAAATCGACCCACGTCACGAATAATTAAGGAGGATACAACTATGATCAGAGAAGTAAAATTCGAAAGCCAAGACCGTCGTATCAATCAAATCATTGCTGTATTGAACGCCAACGGTATCAAAGACATCGAAGAAGCCAACGCTATTTGCGAAGCTGCCGGTATCGATCCTTATAAAACTTGTGAAGAAACCCAGCCTATCTGTTTCGAAAACGCCAAGTGGGCTTACGTTGTTGGTGCTGCCATCGCTTTGAAGAAGGGTTGCAAGAATGCTGCTGACGCTGCCGAAGCCATCGGTGAAGGTTTGCAGGCTTTCTGTATCCCCGGTTCTGTAGCCGACGACCGTAAGGTTGGTTTGGGCCATGGTAATTTGGCTGCCCGTCTGTTGCGCGAAGAAACCAAGTGTTTCGCCTTCTTGGCCGGTCACGAATCTTTCGCTGCTGCCGAAGGTGCCATCAAGATTGCTGCCAAGGCCGACAAAGTTCGTAAAGAACCTCTGCGCGTTATCTTGAACGGTTTGGGTAAAGATGCTGCACAAATCATCAGCCGTATCAATGGTTTCACCTATGTTCAGACCGAATTCGATTATTTCACCGGTGAATTGAAAGAAGTTCAGCGCATTGCTTACAGCGATGGTCCTCGCGCCAAGGTTAACTGCTATGGTGCCGACGATGTTCGCGAAGGCGTTGCCATCATGTGGAAAGAAGGCGTTGACGTTTCTATCACGGGTAACTCTACCAACCCCACTCGCTTCCAACATCCTGTTGCAGGTACTTACAAGAAGGAACGTGTGTTGGCCGGTAAGCCTTATTTCTCAGTAGCTTCAGGTGGTGGTACGGGTCGTACCTTGCATCCCGACAACATGGCCGCTGGTCCCGCCTCTTACGGCATGACCGACACGATGGGTCGTATGCACTCTGATGCTCAGTTTGCAGGTTCTTCATCAGTGCCCGCTCACGTTGAAATGATGGGCTTCCTGGGTATCGGTAACAACCCTATGGTTGGTTGTACCGTTGCTGTAGCCGTTGACGTTGCTACTGCTCTCAGCAAGTAATTTCAATCATTACTCAATAACAAAACTCCTGTAGTCCAATGATGTGACCCCCAAAAGTTGGACGGTTTAACATTATTAAGAGGCTGACTTAGATTGGAACAGAGCTCGGTATTGCACCGGGCTCTTTCCTTTTAGCCTCAGTTTGATTCTATCATTATTGTAGTAGCGTATATACTTAAC